>CANJBZ010000035.1 GCA_947473475.1 Alphaproteobacteria bacterium | reverse complement strand
GCTTCCAACGGCGCAAACATGGATTGGGGGTGGGCCGAGGTGGACCGGGGCGAAATATGGCGCTTTCGTGCTTCCTAATCGTCTTCGGCAGCCCTACTCTACCGCAGCGGTGGCCGGATCGGCTGGCCATATGGGAAATGTCGGCTGAGTAGGCTTCCGCGGGTGTCTTGCCGTCAAGGGCCGAGTGAGGCCGCTCGGTATTGTAGAAGCTGATCCACTCGTCGATGACGCGCTGGGCCACGAAGCCGTCGGTCAGTTCGTGCAGATAGACGGCCTCGTATTTCATCGAGCGCCACAAACGTTCGATGAAGACGTTGTCCAGGCAGCGGCCACGCCCGTCCATGGAGATTGTGACTTTCGCGTCCTTAAGCACGTCCGTGAAGTCTATGCTGGTAAATTGGCTGCCCTGGTCGGTGTTGAAGATTTCTGGTTTGCCGTATCTGGCCATCGCCTCATGCGAGTTCGCCCGCAGATTGTCGGCGATCTTCCAAAGGCCGGATTCGAACTTCTCGATACCGATCAGGTGGTCGCCACTCATGTCTTTGCCTCAGTCCGCTTAAGCGCCGCGAATATCTTTGCCCAAGAACGCGGCACCATCAGACAGATGTTGTCATTCCTCACGAAGGCGCATTTCCCTTCAGTGCTGTGATTTCTGCAAATGTCCGGATTGGAATGCCGGCATCCCAGCGTCTGGGTCGTTGTGTCGATTTGGGATAGCGGACGTCTCTGATCGGTTTTCAAACAATGACCCCAGGCTTGTTATGAGCGTTCATGATCCCCACGTAGCCGTCGCCCAGCAATGTTATTGGGCCACGGTCCGTGGCGGACAGTGTCGAGACACAGGCGAGACTCGCGCGAGAAGTCAGGACCGTCGCCGATTGACCAACGAAAGCCGCTGAAATGCCCCGCCCTTACAATAGCGGCGGCTCAGCGGATTGCACGGGGTAGTAACCCAGAAAAATCGCCCTGACGGCAGCGAACCGCCGCCCCTTTGCCGTCAAGATGGCATTTCTGCCAGCAAGGCCCGCGCGCACGGTTCACCCCACGGCCTCTACACCGCTGGAAGTAACGAAGATGCTCCGCAGAGCCGGGTGTCATGGGCTATATGATCGGGAGCGCGCGCAGGCGCTGGATCAAGCAGCACAATATCGATGAGCTTTATGACGGCGACAACGATGCTACGAAGATTGAGGAAGCTGTTGCGTTTGCCGCTGCGAAATACGGCGCGAGAACATCCGCCCACCATCGCTGCGGGCCTGCTCCGGAGCCCCCGATTCAATCAGGTCGGATTTTGCACTTTTACGTTTCTCGGCTGCCGCGATTACGTGTTCTCCACCGACGGCGACGGACGGTTGGAGCCCGTCTATGAAAGCGGGCTTGGATTGCTGGCCGACACCGATCTGCGCGTTGTGCGGCGGGGCGACGATCGTTCCAGCCTGACGCCGGACGTCAAAGCGTTCCTGACGCAACCCGCGCCGCTGATCATCGCCAAAGCGGCGACGCGTTCGCCCGTGCATCGCCATGTCCACATGGATTATGTCGGCGTCAAAATTTTCAACACCAAAGGCAAGCTGATTGGCGAGCGGCGCTTCGTGGGCCTGTTCACCTCTACCGCCTACAGCCAACTGCCCTCGAAAATTCCGTTGCTGCGCCGCAAAGTGGCGAACGTCATGGCGGGTTCGGCCTTGCCGCCGTCCAGCCACGACGGCAAGGCGCTGCAGCATATTCTCGATACGTTTCCGCGCGACGAATTGTTTCAGATTTCCGAAGACGAGTTGCTGGCGACGGCGCTGGGCATTCTCAATCTGGGCCAGCGGCCGAAGGTGCGGTTGTTCCTGCGCTTCGACCGCTTCGACCGCTATGTTTCGGCGCTGACCTTTATTCCACGCGAACGCTATGGCGCGCAGGTGCGCGAGCGGGTTCACGCGCTGCTGGCCAAAACATTTAACGGACGCACCTCCGCCGCGATGCCTATGCTGGACGACGAGGCGCTGGCGCGGGTGCATTTCATTGTGGGGCGCAATCCAGGCGAACGGCCGGACCCGGATGTGAAACAGCTGGAAGCGGAAATCCGCAAGATCATCCGCACCTGGGACGATGTGCTTGCCGATACCGCCCGTTCCGCCAATGGCGAAAAAGCGCCGGACCTGCAGCGCCGTTATGCCAATGCGTTTTCCGCCGGATATCGCGATCGCTTCTCTCCGGGCGAAGCCGTGGACGATATTGGCCGCATCGAGACGGTCCTGAGCGGGAAGGGACCCGCCGCCGAAGGCAGGCTTCTGGCGCATGTCTACGCGCAACAGAGTGATGCAGAGGATGCCGTCAATCTGAAGCTCTTTGTGCATGGGGATTTCATTCCGCTGTCGGAATGCCTGCCCGTGTTTGAAAATTTGGGCCTGAAGGTCGTTGCCGAAGACGCATTCTCGCTGTCTCCGCTGGCGCGCGACGGCGCTCCGCAGCATGTCGCGGTGCAGAACATTCTCGCGCAGCGCGCTGACGGGAATCCAGCCGACATTGAGCAATTGCGGCCATTGTTGGAAGACGCCTTCCACGCTGTCTGGAACGGGCAGGCGGAATCCGACGGTTTCAACCGTCTCGTCATCGCGGCCGAACTGCCGTGGCGCGACGTGGTCATTTTGCGTGCGATTGCCAAGTTTCTCAGACAGGCGGGCTTCTCCCTAAGCCAGACCTATGTGGAGAGCGCGCTCAACAAGAATCCCGGCCTTGCGGTGCGGCTCGTGCGGCTGTTCCACACGCTATTCGATCCGGCTGCATTTTCGGCGGATGAGGCGCGTGCCCACGCCGTTGAGAAAATCAGGACTGAGATCGAAGAAGCGCTGGCCGATGTGCCGAGCGCCGATGACGACCGCATTATCAGGGCGATGCTTGCGGTCACCGCGTCCATGCTGCGAACCAGTTTCTTTCAGCCGGATGCTGCAGGTGAGCCGCGCTGCTATCTGGCATTCAAGGTCGCGAGCAAAGGGCTCGATCTCTTGCCCGCGCCAAGGCCGCTATACGAGATATTCGTATACGCGCCCGACGTTGAGGGCGTGCATTTGCGTTTCGGCAAAATCGCCCGTGGCGGCATCCGCTGGTCGGACCGCGCGGAGGATTTCCGTACCGAGATTTTGGGCCTCGCCAAAGCGCAGCAGGTGAAGAACGCCGTGATTGTGCCGGTGGGCGCGAAGGGCGGCTTCCATCCGAAGCGGCTCCCCGCGGAAGGCAGCCGCGAAGCGATTCAGGCTGCTGGCATTGCGGCGTACAAGACTTTCATCGGCGCGCTGCTCGATTTGACGGACAATATTGGACCCGACGGCAGGATCGTTCCGCCCGCGCAGGTGCTGCGCCGCGATGGGGACGATCCCTATCTGGTCGTCGCTGCCGACAAGGGCACCGCGACGTTCTCCGACATCGCCAACGCGCTGGCGGTTTCGCGCGGCTTTTGGCTGGGCGATGCCTTCGCATCGGGCGGCAGCCAAGGCTACGACCACAAGATTATGGCCATCACCGCGCGCGGCGCCTGGGAAGCGGTAAAGCGTCACTTCCGCGAGCTTGGCCGCGATATACAGACCGAGCCGTTCACCTGCGTCGGCGTCGGCGACATGTCGGGCGATGTGTTTGGCAATGGCATGCTGCGTTCGGAAACGACCCGGCTCGTTGCGGCGTTCGACCACCGTCATATTTTCATCGACCCGGATCCGGAACCGCGCACGTCGTTCGCCGAACGTCAGCGCCTATTCGACAAGCCCCGCTCGACCTGGGCCGATTACGATCCGAAACTGATCTCTAGGGGCGGTGGCGTGTTTGCCCGCACCGCGAAAGACATTCCGCTTAGCGCGGAAATGCAGCGTCTGACGGGGCTGTCGAAAGACCGCGCTACCCCAGCCGAAATCATTCGCGCCTTGCTGACGGCGAAAGTCGATCTGCTGTTTTTCGGCGGCATCGGAACGTTCATCAAAGCGGCGACGCAATCCAATGCCGAAGCGGGCGACCGCACCAACGATGCGCTGCGCGTCAACGGGCGCGAGATCCGGGCAAGCGTGATCGGCGAAGGGGCCAATCTCGGCGTCACGCAATTGGGCCGCATCGAATATGCGCGGTCAGGCGGGCCGGACGCGAAGGGCGGACGTATTGACACGGACGCCATCGACAATTCCGCGGGCGTCGATACCTCGGACCATGAGGTCAATCTCAAAATTCTCATGAGCGGGCCGCTGCGTCGTGGCGAACTGTCGGAAGCCGAGCGCCTGAGCATGCTGGTCGCCATGACCGACGACGTCGCGCGCCTGGTGTTGAAGGACAATTACGACCAGACGCTCACTCTGTCGGTCGCCGAACGCAACGCCCCGCGCGACATCGATGCCGCCAGCCGCTTCATGCGCGAGCTGGAAAAGAAAGGTGCGCTGGACCGCAGCGTCGAATTCCTTCCTGCCGACGAAACGATGCGAGCTTTGCAGCGCGATGGGCTGGGGCTCACCCGGCCCGAGCTGAGCGTTCTTGTGGCCTATTCCAAGCTCGATCTGTTCCACGAGATCAACGAAAGCGAGCTGGCGAACGACCCGTATTTCGACGGCTTGCTGGCCGGCTATTTCCCGCCTGCGGCGGCGGACCGGTTCAAGAGCGAACTAAAGCGGCATGCGCTGGCGCGGGAAATCATAGGGACGGAACTGGCGAACCAGACCATCAATCTCGCCGGGCCGCTTTATCCGTTGCGCATGCGGGAGCTGTCGAACGCGCCCGAATGGTGCGCGGTGCGCGCTTTCGCATTGGCGGACGGCATTTTCGCGCTTTCCGATTTGAAGGCGCGGATTTGCGCGCTGGATTTGAAAGTGCCTGCCGACGTGCAGAGCGCGATGATGGACGACATCGGCGAATTGCTGCGCCGTTTGGGCCTGTGGTTCATTGTGCAACCGTCACCGAACGGGATTGCGGGCACAATCGCCCGGTACCGCGCCGGTTTCGAATCGCTCAAGGGACGGTTCGAAGGGCTGGTATCGCGGATCGAAGCCGAAGCCGTCGAAGCCCGCATCGCCAAACTTTCGGCGGCGGGCGTTCCGAAGGACGTGGCCGAAGACGTCGCCGTGCTGCCGCTGCTGGCCGCCGTTCCGGAAATCGTGCTACTGGCGGACCGGCAGAACGTGCCGGCGGAAGACGCGGCGCGCACCTATTTTGCGGTCGGCGCTTCGATTGGGCTGGACCGGCTGCGCGCCCTGGCCGGCCGGATTGTGACGGCCGACCATTGGGATCGCCTGGCGCTGCGGCGCATCAACGACGATCTGTTTTCGGCGCAACGGCTGCTTGCGGCGGATGCGCTGAAGCTGACGCCGGAAAATCCCGCGGGCGCGGCGGACATTTGGTCCAAGCAGCGCGCCGCCGACATCGAGCGGACGCTGAGCTTCCTTGCCGAATTGGAAAGCGGCGGGGACGCTTCGATCGCCAAACTGGCTTTGGCAAACAGCCAGATTCAAAAGCTCGCATCGGTATAGTACGGAACGCGAACGGCGGCCGCGATTGATACATGCGCCGATTCTGACCAAGATGCGGGCCTTCACCCGCACCTTGGCCCGATGCCGCAGGAAATTGAGATACGATTCGCCGCCCCCGAACGTGAACTGAAACGCATTGCACGCTCCTCGGCGTTGCATGGCTTTCAGCTTGGACCGGCGGTCACCCATCATCTGAAGACGGTGTATTTCGACACGCCGGAGCGGTGCTTTGCTAAGGCCGGCTATTCGTTACGCGTGCGCCAGAACGGCCATGGCTTCGTGCAAACCGTCAAAGAGCAAAGCTCCGGCTCGCTCGCCTCGGAGCGCAACGAGTGTGAATGCGAGGTAGAATCCGCAGAAGCGGATTTGAGCCTGGTTCCCGACGAAGATCTGCGCAAACGGCTTAGGGAGATTGCGGGGGACTCGCCGGTAGCGCCCGTTCTGGAGACCCATATTCAACGTACGACCCGTGCGGTGAAAAGCCCGCTGGGCGATGAGATCGAACTTGCGGTCGACCGTGGTGAAATCCGCATTCTTGCGAACGGCCACGCACCGCTGCCCATCAGCGAGCTTGAGTTGGAGCTGAAAACCGGCGCGCGGGCGGCGCTCTACGATGTTGCGCGCCGCTTGTCCCGCAAGACGCCGTTGACGGTAGCCATTGAGAGCAAGTCAGAACGCGGTTTTCGCGCGCTCGAGGGCGGGGGCTTGCGTGTGTACAAGGCCGGACGGGTGGAATTGACGCCGGACTCCACGGCAGAGGAAGCGTTTCAGGCAACGGTTCTGCACTGCTTGCGGCACCTCGCGCGCAACGCAACGGCGGTGTCGCAGGCGAAATTGCCGGAAGGAGTGCATCAGATCCGCGTCGGACTGCGCCGGCTTCGGGCGGCGCTCTCGTCCTGCGGGGATGCTTTCCGGGTGCGCACGCTGGAAGGTTTGCGGGAGCGGGCCAAGACGCTGTCCGATCTTTTCGGCGTCACGCGCGACCTCGATGTATTTGCCATCGAATTGTTGACGCCGGTGGAGAATGCGGGCAAGCGCGCCGGCTTGCCGCAATTGCGCTTGCTGCTTGAGGAACTGCGCCGGGAATCCTGGGAACGCACGGCTGGGCTGGCGCAATCGGACGACTTCACGGGTTTCCTGCTTGATCTGGGTGCAGCGGTGGAGACGCGCGTGTGGCGTGAAGCCCCGTCGCAGGCGCAATTGAAAGCGTTCGAGTGTGCCGCCCAGACCCTGGCTTCGGCGACGTTAGAGAAGCGATTCAAACAAGCCAGCAAGCGGGCAAAGAATTTATCGTCGCTGAATGTGCAGGAGCGCCATCGTCTGCGGATTTCACTGAAGAAGCTGCGTTATTCGGCGGAATTGTTCGCCCCGCTCTATCCCGCCAAACCGGTCGCCACCTTTCTGGCGCGCCTGAGCAAATTGCAGGACCTGTTCGGCGCGCTCAACGACTCGGCGACCGTGGAAACGATTTCGCGGCGCATCGTCGAGCACGCGGGCGAGCGCAGCAGCCCCGAACTTCTGGAAGCCGCCGCGTTCGTCGACGGCTGGCACCAGAGCCGGATCGAGCCGACCTGGGAACAGGCGAAGAAGCGCTGGAAGCGCTTCACCAGGACAGAGCCGTTCTGGACCGTGTAGACCGTCTGCATCTTCTGTCCCGCCTGCCAATCGCCTAGACTGGCCGGGGCCGCTGTATGGGAACCTTCGATGCGGATTGTTTCGGCTAAGCGTGTGCGGTTGGCGGCTTGCGGGGCTGTCTCGGCGGCTATGGTTGTTTGCGCGGCGGCGGGCGCGGAGAAACCCGCTTCCGTTCCCGACCTCTCCGGCCATTGGAGCCGTACCAATTTCAATCTGGAACAGCCGGATTCGGGGCCGCGATTTATCGCCAACACGCTGAAGAAACCCGACGGCACCATCGATGACGACACCGCTCGTGTCGGCGATTACTCCAACCCGATTCTCACACCCGAAGGCGCCCGGATTTTGCGCGAGCACGGCGAACTTTCCCGCACCGGAAAGGCCCTTTCCGACCCGCACAACCAATGCTGGCCCGAACCGCCGCCTTTCACGCTGACCATTCAGGTCGAGGTTCTGTTGCTGCAGCGCAAGGACGAGGTGACACTGATTTATGTGAATGGTCAGAATGTGCGCCACGTTCGCATGAACGCGCAGCATCCCACGCGCGTGAAGCCAACTCTGTCAGGGGATTCCGTTGGTCGTTACGAAGGCGACACGCTGGTCATCGATACGATCGCCATCAAGCCGAGCGCGTGGCCCGTTATCGACCGCTACGGCACCCCGCACAGCGATGCGTTGCATGTCGTGGAGCGCTATCGCCTGATCGGTGGAGAAGAAGCGGCGGTGGCGATGCGCAAACACCGGCGTACTTTTACAACAGCGGACGCCATCCCGCGCTTCGGCATCTACGGCTCGGAATTCGACACCGATATGAGCAAGAAGGGTCTGCAGGTCGAAGTCACGGTAGAGGATCCGAAAATGTTTGCCGCGCCCTGGAAGGGGCTGCTCACCTACCGGCCCGCAAACGGCTGGCCGGAAATGACCTGCGCCGAAAGCGTAACGCAATCGGCGGGCGTGGAAAAGAACGCTCCGGTCGCAAACAAGCCGGACTTCTGAAACGGCGGCTCATTGGTTCGCCGGCAGGTTCAGACGCCAGCCGCGGCCCGCACCGTCTACGCCCCGAACCGTCCGCGCCACAGTGGTTTCAGGATTTCGAGAAGGACAAGCACAAGAGCGCCTGCGCCAAACGTCAAGGTGAGATCGCCCAGGTGCAAAGGGCCGAAGCGGAAGAGGTCTCTGGCGAACGGCCACAGCAGCGTCAGGCTCAGCATGGCCACGACGGCAAGGAGGACGAAGGCAAGCGCCCGATTGGGCCGGCGAAGCGCCGTGATCAGCGACGTGCCGAAGGAGCGGTTGACGAAGATCAGGCTGGCAATCGTCAGGACCAACGAAAAGAAGGCCAGCGCGCGCACTTCGGCTTCCGGCATGCCGCGCTCGAACGCCACGATGAAGATAGTGGCAACAAGCGCAAACGCGAGGGCTCCCTGAAGGATGCTCCAACCGATGAGCGGCCCGGAGAACAGAGGCTCTTCCGGTTTACGCGGCTTCCGGCGCATGACGTCGTCCTCTTCTGTCTCGGCCTCGAAGACGAGCGAGCACACGGGATCGATCACCATCTCCAAAAACGCGATGTGCATGGGTCCTAAGATAATCGGCAAGCCAAGCACCAGCGGCAGCAACGCCAGTCCCGCGATCGGTACATGGACGGCAAAGATGAACCCCATCGCCTTGCGCAGATTGTCGTAAATCCGCCGGCCGAGCCGGATGGCTTTGACGATGGAACCGAAATCATCGTCGAGAAGCACGATGGAGGACGCCTCACGCGCCACGTCGGTTCCGCGTCCGCCCATGGCGATGCCGATATGTGCGGCCTTCAGTGAGGGTGCGTCGTTGACGCCGTCTCCCGTCATCGCGACGATCTCGCCATTCGCCTTGAACGCGTTGACGATACGGAGCTTTTGCTCCGGCATGATGCGCGCAAATACCGTCGTGGCTTGCACCCGCAACGCCAGCTCCGCTTCGCTCAGCCGCTCGAGTTCGTCCCCGGATACGCAATCTTCGGTGTCAAATCCCGCCTGACGCGCGATGGCGCGGGCGGTTGCCGGATAGTCCCCGGTAATCATCACCACTTTGATCCCGGCCGAACGGCATTCATGCACAGCATCGACGACGCCTGCACGCAACGGATCGGCGAGACCGGCAAGACCCAAAAACTCGAACGCGAAATCGCGTTGCGACTCGGGCCATTTCCCGCCCGCAAAGGAAGCGCGGGCAACACCCAAAATGCGCAAACCTTCCGCTGCCATGGCGTTCAACGCCTCGGTCATTGCGGCGCGATCGGCGGCGCTAAGGCGGCAAAGGTCAGCGATGGCTTCCGGGGCGCCCTTCGCCGCGACGATGAATTTCTGACCGGACTCATCTGTTTGCCAGATATGCGACATCGCCAGCAGATCGGGACGAAGACCATAGGCGTGGACCAGTTTCCATCCCGCGCCATACAGCTGTTCGCTGCCGGTCAGTTGCTGGCGGCCCAGTGCGTGGAACGCCTTCTCCATGGGGTCGAAAGGTTCTTGCGCGCTGGCGAGAACGCCGAACGTGGCCATGTCGCGGAAGCTCTCCGGCATCTTCTTCCCTGAGATTTCGCCGGTTTGAATGGTTTGACCATTCTTGAGCCGCAGCTCGGCGATGGACATTCGATTCTCGGTCAGAGTGCCGGTTTTGTCCGTGCACAACACCGTCGCCGATCCGAGCGTCTCGACCGCAGCCGCACGCCGCGTAAGAACGCGCGCCTTAGAGATGCGCCAAGCTCCCATGGCCATGAATACGGTGAGCACGACCGGAAATTCTTCGGGCAGCATCGACATGCCCAGCGCAATGCCGGCAAGCACGGCATCGAGCCATCCACCGCGGAAAATTCCATAGAGCAGGACGGTGAGAATGCTCACCGCTCCCCCAACTATCGCGAACCAGCGGACAAGGCGGCGGGTTTGAGCCTGCAACCGTGGCGGCTCTGTCTCCAGCGTGCTCAGCGACTGACCGATCTTGCCGATTTCGCTCCGAGCGCCGGTTGCGAATACCTCACCTATCCCTGTCCCGCGCACGACGAGCGAGCCTGAAAAAACGTGGGGTAGATCATCGCCGCCCGGCCGGCGGGCGTGCGAAGGGGCGCCAGGGTCATTGGCGATCTTGCGCACCGGTACAGACTCGCCTGTGAGCAGCGATTCATCGCTTTGCAGATCGCGGCTTTCGACCAGCATGGCGTCGGCCGGCACCCGGTCTCCCTCCGCCAGCACGATGAAATCGCCGCGGACGACCTCCCGGCCTGCGATTCGCTTGCGCTCGCCGTCGCGAATGACCAGCGCCCGCGGGCTCGTAAGTTCGCGCAGAGCTTCCAGGACATGCTCGGTCCGCGTTTCCTGCACCACGGTGATCAGGACCGAAAGGGTCGCGAAAGCAAGCAGGATCAGCGCTTCTTTCAGGTCTCCAAGCGCCAGATAGACAACACCGCCGCCGAGCAACAAGGCCAGCATCGGCTCGCGCAGCACCTCAAGAACGATCCGAAACGGTGTGCGCCGATCGGGTCTGGGGAGTTCGTTGTACCCTTCGCTTTTCAGCCGGGCCTGAGCATCAGTCTCGCTAAGGCCGCGAATCGGGCCGGCGGATGAAGGCGATGAGGGATCGTTGGACATCTCAATCTACTTAGCGCGAATGGACGCAGGTTCGCTACATCGCGAAATGCTTCTGATGGGCGCTAACAAAGATTGAGCGGCGCGCACAACGCGCTAACGCCCTAAAAAATATAGTTCGTCTTAGGAGGAACTCTCGCAGCGCCGCAGCGTTACGCAAGGGCATATTTTCCTACGGAGTAAGCATCACCTTCAGGCGGCATAGGTGAGCGATATTGCTCACTCACACCGAGACATTTTTCTTCCTTGGTTCGAGTCTTCGCCACAGCACGCAATCTGCGGGCTGCGCCGGAAGTCATTTTATTAGAGCATGGAGATTTTCATGCAGCGCAATAGGTATCTTCCCTACCTTCAGGCGGCATAAGTGGTGAGCAATATTTTCTCACTCACACCAAGACATTTTTCTTTCTTGGTTCGAGGCTTCGCCACAGCACGCAATCTGCGGGCTGCGCCGGAATTCATTTTATTAGAGAATGGAGATTTTTATGCAGCGCAATAGGTATCTTCCCTGGTTTATCGGCCTTGCGATTATTGTAGTCGCTGACGGAATCTTGCTGCTTTTGACAGATGAAGGGCAAGCCGAATTAGCCCAGCAGGCTGCTTTGGTGGCGATACCCGTGGTCGGCTTGGCCCTTATGTTCCTGATGTTCAAGAGCCAAAAATAAGGCCCGTCGCGGGAGTTTCCGTCAGGGGGCTTCTTCTTGGTGACCATTGCCGCACAGCCGTCAGAAATCCGGCGTGCCGGCAGCGGGAATTGCTTCGCTTGTCCCCAGATAAAATGGATTCTCAGCGCAGACCACTTCGGGCCATTGACCGATCAGGGGGCGGTAGGTGACGCGCGCGGACCAGGGTGTGGTGAACACGCCCGCATCCTCGACCGTGACGTCGACCTGTAGCCCTTTTTTCGCCGTGTCCGGATCGATGTCGCCACGGCCGTAGGCGTTAAGGTTGGCGATAGTCCCTTTCTTTCGCTGCGCTTCGGCGGCGGCTGCGCCGTCGATCATGCGATAGCGCTCAACGACATGCAGCGCCTCACTGTGCGGCGTGCCAAGCGTATCGACGGTCGATATTGGCGCCACCGTGATCCCGACCGTATCGACCACAAGCGTGTCGCCTTCGAACCGGCCCACGGAGTGGCCTTGCCAGCTCGGCGTGACGTTCTTGGGATGGGACGCGTTCAGGCGCACATGGCGCACCGTATTGTGGAGCAGGTAGACCAAGACGACTTCGTCTCTCTGCTGCAGTATCTGCACACCGAAATGCACACCCAGGACATAAGGCGGAGGTTCGGGCCAGCAGGAATTGTGCATATCCGGTACGACCGTGCCGCTCAAAGATCCCACGGCGCGATTCCTGACGATCTCCGCAATCGCGGGTTTCAGAATGGGATTGGTATGATCGCCGATCCACACGCCCGTGGGAGTCCTCGTCCCATCGGGGTTGCGCGTTATCCGCGCAACGGGACCCGGTCCCGACTCCGGCGGCTCCAGTAGGAGCGTGTCGCGTCCCCACAGGCCCGAAAAATTGGGGATGCCGGCGCCGTGTGCCGGCTGCTCAACAATAGACATCGAGACAAACGCGACGGCCACGGAGGCGAAACATTTTGCTGAAACCATTCGCGGTATGTCCGGGCGATGCTGCGCGCAGTCATTATGCCTCTAACGCGGTCAGCACGCGCGCCCAATGTAAGACACCGGCAAAGCTCTAAAGGCTAATCGTCGCCAGGACCGGCACGTGGTCGGAGGGGCGCATCCAGCCGCGCGCTTTTTTGAGGATTTCGTGGTTGGAGACGGCGTCGCGTAGCGGGCGGGTGACCCAGATGTGGTCCAGGCGCCGGCCGCGATCGGAGGCTTCCCAATCCTGGGCGCGATAGCTCCACCAGGAATAGATCTTTTCATTGTGAGGCACGAACAGCCGCGTCACGTCCTGCCAGTCGAAAGAGTCGATGGCCGCCTTCAGCAATTCGGTTTCCACCGGCGTGTGGCTGACGACGTTCAAAAGCTGCTTGTGACCCCAGACGTCGTGTTCCAGCGGCGCCACGTTTAGGTCGCCCACCAGAACCATGGGGTCCGTTCTACGATGGGATTCCGCCGCGAAGCGCGATTCCATCTCGCGCAGGAAGTCGAGCTTGTGCGCGAACTTCGGATTCACCGCAGGGTCAGGAATGTCTCCGCCCGCAGGCACATAGAAATTGTGCAGTTCGAGGCCCGACTCGAATTGCGCGGCGACATGGCGGGTATCGTTCTTGCCGCAAAAGGACAGCGCATGGGTTTTGCGAAACGGCACACGCGAGAGAATCGCCACGCCGTGGTAGCCCTTCTGGCCGTTGATCGCCTGATGGACGTAGCCCATGCTTTCGAAGGCACCGGCCGGGAAAAGCTCATTGGGGACCTTTGTCTCCTGCAGGCAGAGCACGTCGGGCTCGTGAGCCCTCAGAAACCGCCGCACGAGATTCGCCCGTAGCCGGACGGAGTTGATGTTCCAGGTCGCGATTTTTAGCGATGCCATTATTGGTTCTTTAACCCTGCGTCCCTATATATGTTGCAGTGCACAATACGTGCCGCACTGCAACGGAGAATATCATGTATAATCTGAGCCTTAGGGCTGCGCACCCTGCCGAAAGCAAGGAAGTTTCCTCTTTCAGCAGCCGGGTCATCACTTCAGTGGTGATTGCGATGTCCGGCTTTCTGTCGCTGGCTCCAGTGGCGGCGTACCTAACCCACTGAGTAAGTGAACTGAATCCTCCAGGCCCTGCAAGGGCCACCGGGCACGCGGGGCGGCGTCAAGAGGCGTCGTAAATCCGACGGCGAGCCTTTCCACACCCGCCCACGCGACCATCGCGCCATTGTCGGTACAGAGTGCCGGCGGCGGAACAGACAAGCGATAACCCTCGCGGCCTGCAAGCCCTTCTAAGCCTTGACGAATGGCACGGTTGGCGGCAACCCCGCCCGCCGCTACCAAGGTAAGCTCCTGATTTACTCCTCCGAACTCCGTTCGGAATTCCCGCATGGCCGAGGCTACGCGATCGACCATGACATCGACCACCGCAGCCTGAAAGCTCGCCGCGAGGTCCGCAACCGCTTGTCCGGTCAGCGTTTCCTCTTTCGCAATCAAACGGATCGCGGTCTTAAGCCCCGAAAAAGAGAAGTCCGCACCCTCCCGCCCGATCATCGGCCGGGGAAGCGGATAGCGTTTGGGATTACCTGAGCGGGCCGCGGCTTCAATCTGGGGCCCTCCGGGATAGGGTAGGCCCAGAAGCTTAGCTGTCTTGTCGAAGGCCTCGCCGACCGCGTCATCGATCGTGGCCCCGTACAGGCGATAGCACCCAACGCCTTCAGCCGCCATCAGCTGGCAATGCCCGCCGGATATCAGCAACAACAGGAACGGGAAGGCGACGCCCTGAGCCAGCCGGGCGGAGAGAGCGTGCGCTTCCAGATGGTTCACGCCAACCAGTGGCTTGCCTGAGGCCAGCGCCAAGGCTTTTCCGGAAACGAGTCCCACCATGACCCCGCCAATCAAGCCGGGCCCGGCTGTGGCCGCCACGGCGTCGACATCGCCCAGCGTCAGTCCCGCCTCGCTTAGCGCCTGCGAGATAATGCCATCCAGCAGCTCGACATGCGCGCGGGCGGCGATTTCTGGCACAACCCCGCCATAAGGCTGGTGCGCGGCGATCTGGCTGAACATGACGTTGGACAAAATCTCGCCCGGTCCGGGCGGGAATCCCCGCACGATCGCAGCGGCGGTTTCATCGCAGCTGGTTTCGATGCCTAAGACCGTTAAAGCTTTTGCCGGCATGGGGCCGATCTATGCTAAGGGGCAGCTCATGTCCAACATTCGTCGCCCCCTCCACCGTCTTCGACGGTCCCCCTCCCCCGCTCCGCTATCGCTCCGCAGGGGAGGATCGATATGAGTGCGGTGTTGCGGTTGGCGACGCGCGGGTCGCCTTTGGCGTTGGCACAAGCGCATATGGTGCGCGTGACCCTCGCGGAAGCCCATGGCTGGGACCCTGACGAGATGGACGAGATTTGTCCCATCCTGATCCTCAAGACCACAGGCGACCGCATTCAAGATCGTCCGCTCGTCGAGGCGGGCGGTAAGGGCCTATTCGTCAAGGAGATCGAGGAAGCGCTTCTGAACGATGAGGCCGACATCGCGGTGCACTCGATGAAAGATGTGCCTTCGCTGCAGCCGCCCGGCCTTTCGATCACGGCCGTGCTGCCGCGCGAAGACCCGCATGACGTCTTTATCGCCCGCGATGGCCAGCCGTTCGACAAGCTGCCGGAAAACGCCAAGCTCGGCACCAGTTCGGTGCGGCGCCAGGCGCAGGCGCTGCGGCTGCGCCCCGATCTGAAAATCGTCGGTTTACGCGGCAATGTCGAAACGCGGCTGTTGAAGCTGGCGCGCGGCGAGGCCGATGCGACCTTGCTCGCGCGTGCCGGTCTGTCGCGGCTGAAGCTCAACCTGCCCGATGGCGAATTGCTGGAATTCGACAATTGGCTGCCCGCGCTGTGCCAAGGCGCCGTCGGCATCGAAACCCGTAACGAGGACCGGATCACCGCCCAGCTCGTTGCCGCTATCGACGATTCACCGACTCATCTCGCCGTCGCCTGCGAACGCGGCTTCCTGGCGGCGCTCGATGGATCGTGCCGCACGCCGATTGCCGGTTTGGCCGAGGTTGATCAAGGCCATCTGCGCTTCAGCGGCGAAGTGCTGACGGTAGATGGCCGGAACTCCTGGCAGGCTTCGCGCGATATCAGGATCGATGAATCCGCCGGAGAACACGCTCGCGCACGCGCCTACACGGCCGGACAGGATGCCGCCCACGAGATCATGCGAAACGCGGGAAGCAAGCTTCCCCGGTTTTGAGCCGAGACCAAGACCATGCGCCTTCTGGTGACCCGGCCTCGCGATGACGCGGAAGCGTTCGCGGGCCTTTTGCGCGCCCGGGGCCACGAAGCCATCATCGCGCCCGTCATGGAGGTGCATTTCATTCCGGGCGCGCAGCTCACCTGCCAGGGCGTGCAAGCGGTTCTTGCCACCAGCGCCAATGGAATCCGCGCGCTGGCCCAGCGGATGGAACGCCGCGATTTGACCGTCTATGCAGTGGGGCCGCAGACGGCGGAAGCGGCGCGCATGGCGGGGTTTGTCCCGGTCATTAACGCTTCGGGGGACTCCGCGCAGCTTGTCGAGACGGTGGCCGGGCAAGCCGATCCGAAGAACGGCGTGCTATTGCATGCGGCCGGTGCGGAGACGGCTGGGCGCGTAAAGCAGGCGCTGACCGCGCGCGGGTTCGCTGTTGAAACGGTCGTGCTGTACGAGGCGCTGCCCGCCACCCAATTGCCTGAAGCCGCACTGGAGGCGCTTAAGAACAGCGCCTTGGACGGGGTTCTGCTCTTTTCCCCTCGCAGCGCAAAGACCTTCGCGACACTGGTGCAACAGGCGAAGCTGGGCGAGGAATGCGTAGGGCTGGTGGCTTTCTGCATCAGCGCGGCGACCGCCGAGGCGCTGACGCCCCTGATGTTTTCGCGTGTTGCGGTTGCGGGGACGCCCAATCAAGGCGCAATACTGGACCTTATTCCGGGACCGGAGCCCGTCCGGTAGAATTGCGCTTTGCGCCCATCGCGGAGACCCGATTGAGCGAGACGGAAAATCCTTCGCATCCCGCAAGCGTGGCGCCGCCGCGCCGGCGGCGGCTGTTTCCCGTCTTCTTTGCCATGGCGGTTTTGGTGCTGCTGGCCGGCGCGGGCTTTCTGGCATTTCAGCAGGTCACGCAGCGGCTCGTGCTGGAGCCGCAGATTGCTGAGATTGCGCGCGGTCTAGGTGCGCTGAAAACCGATGTGCAGGCGCTCGATACCAGGGTGGCTTCGCTGGAAAAATCTACGCCCGCGGCCGATCTTGCCGCCCAGTTGGCAGCGGTCGAAATGCGGCTTGCCGAAGCGGAGCGCATGCTGTCTCAAGCGCCAGACCGCGACGCGATCACGGCGTTGCAGACGCGGATTGCGCGGGTCGAAAGCGGCAGCCCCGGCGAAATGCTGAAAGTGGCCGCCGCGACCCTCGCGCGCGCCGGACTGGTTCATGCTGCACAAGATTCGCCCAGCTTCAAATCGGAATGGGAAGCCTTACGCGCCGTAGCGCCCGACGATCCTGCCGTTGCCGCGTTGCAGCCGTTTGCTGATGTCGTGGTGCCGACGCATGCGGCGCTGCTTGCGGCCTTTCCGGAGGCCGCCCGGGCGTCCCTCACCGCCGATGCGGCCGTGGACGCGAATGGGAATTTTGCCGGGCGTCTGTGGGCGCGCCTGCGCGAACTGATTTCGGTGCGGCGCGTCGGCGACGCGCGCGGTGATAGCAACGAGGACCGGCTGGCGCGGGCGCAGGCCGATCTGGATCGCGGCGACCTTTCCGGCGCCATCAAGGAAGCGCGAAGTGTCAGCGGTCCTGCGGCCGCGCCGCTCGGATCGTGGCTTCGGGACGCGGATGCGCGCCTCACCGTCGATAGCGCCGCGATGGATGTGAACGCCCGCATTATCCAGGCGCTGGCTGCGGTAAAGGCTGCGCCGTGAGACGTCTCATCTCAATCCTGATTGTTGCCGGGCTTGCCGCAGCTGCCGCCATTTGGCTCGTCAATCATGACGGAATGGTTCTGCTGGAGATCGCGGGATACGAAGTCCGCATGCGCGCGGTCGTTGCGGCCGTGTTGCTGCTGCTCGTGTTTACGGGGCTTTACACGTTCATCCGCTTGATCGTTCGGGGGCCGGCAAAGCTCAGCGCCTATTTCGCCGCGCGGCGGGCTCGCACCGCCTATCACGCGCTGACGAAGGGACTGATCGCTGCGGCGGCCGGAGAGGCCGGCGAGGCGGAGCACGTTGCCCATCAAGTGGAGAAACTATTGGGCACGCAGCCGCTCAGCCTGCTGCTGAAGGCCGAGGCCGCCCGCCTGATCGGCGATGAGGTCCGGGAAGAAGCGGCGTCCAAAGCCATGCTGGCGCAGCCCGACACCGAGTTCCTCGGCTTACACAATCTCGCCCGGCTTGCCCTCAAAAGAGGCAGTAAAGAAGAGGCGATGGCTTACGCCTCACGCGCCTGCGCTTTGAAGCCCAAATCGGTTTCTGCGTCGGAGTTCCTGTCGCAAGTACAAGCCGCGTGCGCGGAACCGACCATGGGGGAGACGGCGGGCCGCCCCACGGAACTCACGAGTTAGAGCGGGAACCGATGGTTCGGCTGGACAGCGCGCGCCATAGCGGCTAGAGCCCCGCTATTCAGCAGGCGAATTCGCGCCCAAATTCGGGAATCGCATGAACATCCACGAATATCAGGCCAAAGAGGTTTTGCGCGCCTTCGGGGCGCCGACTCCAAAAGGCAAGGCGGCGTTCACCGTTGAAGAAGCGGTTGCCGCCGCGAAAGAATTGGGCGGCCCCGTCTGGGTGGTGAAAGCCCAGATCCACGCCGGCGGCCGCGGCAAGGGCGGCGGCGTCAAGGTGGTTAAGTCCATCGAGGACGTGCGGCGCGAAGCCGAGCGCATGCTGGGCATGACGCTGATCACGCATCAAACGGGACCGCAGGGGCGCGTGGTTCGCCGCCTCTATATCGAGGACGGCTCCGCCATTGAGCGGGAGCTTTATCTCTCCGCGCTCGTCGACCGTGAGACGTCGCGCATCGCCTTCATCGTATCGACCGAAGGCGGCATGGATATCGAAGAAGTCGCCAAGCATACGCCGGAAAAAATCCAAACATTCCACATCGATCCCGCCGCGGGTTTGAGCGCGCATACGGGGCGTTCGATTGCGACGGCGCTGAAGCTCCAAGGCGACCAGGTCAAACAGGCCGGCGCTGTGATCGACAGCCTCTATCGGGCGTTTGTCGCGAAGGACATGAGCCTCCTGGAAATCAATCCGCTTGTGGTGACCAAAAGCGGGCAGGTGATCTGCTTGGACGCCAAGGTGAATTTCGACGACAACGCGCTGTATCGCCACAAGGACGTGCAGGAACTGCGCGACCCCGACGAGGAAGATCCAAGCGAACTCGAAGCCGGCAAATACGATCTCAACTACATCAAGCTCGACGGTTCGATCGGCTGCATGGTGAACGGTGCCGGTCTTGCCATGGCGACGATGGACATCATCAAGCTGTATGGCGAAGAGCCCGCCAACTTCCTGGACGTGGGCGGCGGCGCCTCGAAGGAAAAAGTGACGGCGGCGCTGAAGATCATTCTCTCCGATCCGAACGTGAAGGGCATTCTCGTCAACATTTTCGGCGGGATCATGCGTTGCGATATCATCGCGGACGGCATTGTGGCGGCGGCGAAGGAAGTGTCGCTGTCGGTCCCCGTTGTCGTGCGGCTTGAGGGCACGAATGTGCAGCAGGGCAAAGATATTCTCGCCAAATCGGGGCTTCCCATTATTTCCGGTAACGATCTCGCGGACGGCGCGCAGAAGATCGTCGCCGCCGTCAGGGGGCGCTGAATGTCCATTCTTGTCGACAAAAACACGCGCGTGATCTGCCAGGGCTTTACGGGCAAGCAGGGCACGTTCCATTCCGAGCAGGCGATCGCGTACGGCACCAAAATGGTGGGCGGCGTCGGGCCGGGCAAAGGCGGAACGACGCATTTGGGTTTGCCGGTGTTCGAAACCGTGCGCGACGCAAGGGAAGCGACCGGCGCCGATGCGACCGCGATTTACGTGCCGCCTCCGTTCGCCGCCGACGCCATTCTGGAAGCCATCGATGCGGAAGTGCCGCTGATCGTCTGCATCACCGAAGGCATTCCGGTGCTGGACATGGTGCGGGTGAAGCGCGCGCTCTGCGGTTCCAAATCGCGGCTGATCGGGCCGAACTGCCCCGGCATCATCACGCCGGGCGAGTGCAAGATCGGCATTATGCCGGGGCACATTCATCGGCGGGGTTCCGTGGGCATCGTTTCACGCTCCGGGACGCTGACCTATGAAGCCGTCGCCCAGACGACCGCGGTCGGGCTTGGCCAAACCACCTGCGTCGGCATCGGCGGCGATCCGGTCAAAGGGACCGAGCACATCGATGTGCTGGAAATGCTGTTGGCCGATCCGGAAACGCAGTCGATCATCATGATTGGCGAAATCGGCGGTTCGGCCGAGGAAGACGCCGCGGATTTCATCAAGCACTCCAAGATCAAGAAACCCACCGTCGGGTTCATCGCGGGCGTTACCGCCCCTCCCGGCCGTCGCATGGGCCATGCCGGGGCGATCATATCCGGCGGCAAGGGTGGGGCGGGTTCCAAGATCGAGGCCATGAAGTCGGCCGGGATCCGCGTTTCGCCCAATCCGGCGGCGCTGGGGACGACCCTGGTAGAACTGCTTAAGGGTTCTTAAATTTGCCCATGTAATATTAAGCAAACTGCGCTACCCAGAAGCCTTGCTTGGCGCGTTTGGTGAATCGCCGCCAAGCAAGCGTTCCTTCCGGCGCGCCTACCGCCTGCCGAGGCCAAAGCCAAGCGTTTGAGATGACTGCAGAATCCAAAGAAAATCGTACTCCCAAAGGAACCTCCCCCAACGAGGTTCTGGATGCCACCTCCTTTCTGTTCGGGACCAATGCAGCCTTCATTGAAGGCCTGTACGCCCAGTATCTGAGCGATCCGTCTTCCGTGGACGGCACTTGGGGCGCCTTTTTCGAGGCGCTCGGCGAAAAGGGCCTGAACGCGACCCAATTGGGCTCGGGACCCTCCTGGAGACGCGGCTCCAAGCCGGTCCTGGAGAAGGGTGACCTGATTTCGGCGCTGACGGCCGACTGGGGCGTCCCCCGTCCCAAAGCAGCGGCTGCACCGCCGGCGTCTGCCACTCCGGCGGTCACCGTCGCAGGCGGCGATCCGCAGGAATCCATCCGGGCCATCCAGCTTGTCCGCGCCTACCGGGTGATCGGTCACCTCGAAGCCAATCTCGATCCGTTAGGCCTTGATAAGAAGAAGCCACATCCGCAATTGCAGCCGTCGTTCTACGGCTTCCAGGAAGCGGATCTGGACAAGCCGATCTTCATCGACGGCGTGATGGGGCTGGAATCGGCGACACCGCGCCAGATGACCGACATTCTCAAGCGCACCTATTGCGGGAATATCGGCTACGAGTTCATGCACATCAACGATCCGGAGCAGAAGGATTGGCTCCAGCGCCGGATCGAAGGCCCCGACAAAAACATAACCTTCACGCGTGAAGGCAAGCGGGCCATTCTCAACAAGCTGATCGAAGCCGAAATCTTCGAACGATTCTGCGGCGTGAAATTCGTCGGCACCAAGCGCTTCGGCTTGGATGGCGGCGAGTCGATGATCCCTGGCCTTGAACAGATCATCAAACGCGGCGGTCAGCTCGGCGTGAAAGACATTGTGCTGGGCATGCCGCATCGCGGGCGCTTGAACGTGCTCGCCAATGTGATGGCGAAGCCCTACCGGCAGCTCTTCCACGAATTCCAAGGCGGCTCCGCCAAGCCGTCCGACGTCCAAGGTTCGGGCGATGTGAAGTATCATTTGGGCGCATCGTCGGACCGTTCGTTCGACAGCAACGATGTGCATTTGTCGCTCACTGCCAATCCGTCGCATTTGGAGGCGGCCGATCCGGTGGTGCTGGGCAAGGCGCGTGCCAAACAATATCAAAACGACGACAAGGTCACGCGCGCCTCCGTGCTGCCGCTGCTGCTGCATGGCGATGCGGCGTTTGCCGGACAGGGCGTCGTCGCAGAATGCTTCGCGATGTCGGGCGTGAAGGGTTTCCGCACCGGCGGCACGATCCATTTCGTCGTCAACAATCAGATCGGCTTTACGACGGCGCCGATATATTCGCGCTCCTCGCCCTATTGCTCCGATGTGGCGCTGATGGTGCAGGCGCCGATCTTCCATGTGAATGGCGATGATCCGGAAGCGGTCGTCCACTGCTGCCGCATTGCCACGGAATTCCGTCAGCTTTTCCACAAAGATGTCGTCGTCGACATGTTCTGCTATCGCCGCTTCGGTCACAACGAAAGCGACGAGCCATCCTTCACGCAGCCGATCATGTACCGGGCGATCAAGGATCACCCGGCCGCGCTGGAGCTGTATTCGAAAAAGCTGATTTCCGAAGGCGTGGTGACGGAGACGGAAGTCTCCGACATGGTCGCCGGCTTCCAGAAAAAGCTGGAAGACGAACTGGAAGTAGCCAAGGGCCATTTGCCGAATAAGGCCGACTGGCTGGACGGCCGCTGGACCGGCATGGAAACCGCGCCGCGCGGCGACCGCCGTGGCACCACCGATGTCGACCTCGACACGCTGAAGCGGATCGGCTTTGCGATTTCGCGCATTCCCGAAGACTTCCATGCTCACCGCACGATTCAGCGTTTGATGCAGCAGAAGCATCAAATGATCGAAACGGGCGAGGGCATCGATTGGGCAACCGGCGAGGCGCTCGCGTTCGGGACACTGTTGGACGAAGGCACGTTCATTCGTCTGTCGGGCCAGGATTCCTCGCGCGGCACATTCTCGCAGCGTCACGCTTCGCTGGTGGATCAGGAAACCGAGCATCGCTACACGCCACTCAATCATCTGGGCGAGGGACAAGGCGAATTCGAAGTCATCGACTCGCTGCTGTCGGAAGAGGCCGTGGTCGGGTTCGAATATGGCTACAGCCTTGCCGAGCCGCGCGCCCTGGTGCTGTGGGAAGCGCAATTCGGCGATTTTGCCAATGGCGCGCAGGTTCTCATCGACCAGTTCATCGCTTCGGGCGAAATGAAATGGCTGCGCATGTCGGGCTTGGTGATGCTGCTGCCGCACGGCTTTGAAGGCCAGGGGCCGGAGCATTCCTCCGCGCGTCTGGAGCGGTATTTGCAGCTTTGCGCCGACGACAACATGCAGGTGGCGAACTGCACGACGCCGGCCAATTATTTCCATGTGCTGCGGCGGCAGATGCACCGCAACTTCCGCAAGCCGCTTATTCTGATGACGCCGAAATCGCTTTTGCGCCACAAGCGCGCGGTGTCGAAGCTGAGCGAGTTCGGGCCGGGATCATCTTTCCATCGCGTGCTGTGGGACGATGCGGAATCGGTTCCCGGATCCAGCATCGCGCTGGCGCCGAACGAGCAGATAAAGCGCGTCGTGCTCTGCACCGGCAAGGTTTATTACGACCTGTTCGATGAACGCGAGAAACGCAACGAAAACCGCATTCAGTTGATCCGTGTCGAGCAGATCTACCCGTTCCCGGGGTTGGCGCTGACCGATGAGCTGACCCGCTTCCCGAATGCCGAAATCATCTGGTGTCAGGAAGAGCCGAAGAACCAGGGCGCCTGGAGCTTCATTGCCCCGATGATCGAAGGCGTGATGGAGCAGTTGGGCCGCAAAAATCCGCTGCGCTACACGGGCCGTAAAGCCTCTGCGTCTCCCGCCGTTGGCCAGATGAGCCTGCACCTGGCCGAGTTGAAGGCGTTCCTCGACGACGCGCTCACGATTTAATCCGAAAGTCCGCTGACATGAGTATCGAAATCAAAGTGCCCGCCATGGGGGAATCGGTTACCGAAGCGACGATCGCGCGCTGGCTGAAGCGCGAAGGCGATTCCGTTAAAAAAGATGAGCCCATCGTCGAGTTGGAGACCGACAAGGTCAGCGTCGAGGTGCCTTCTCCTGCCGCGGGCGTGCTCGAATACATCAACGTGCAGCAAGGCGGCACGGTGAGCGTTGGCACCATATTGGGCGCCGTCGCGGAAGGCGCTGCGGCTGCCGCCAAGCCGGTCAAAGCGGAAGCCAAGCCTGCCGCTCCGGCAGTGACCGCACCGCCGCCACCGCCGTCGGTTCGCCGCATCGCCGAAGAAGAAAAACTCGACACCGCGAAGATCGCCGGTTCCGGCAAGCATGGCCAAGTCACCAAGACCGATGCGCTGGCCGCTCTCGAATCGGCCCGCGTAAGCGCGCCGCCGAAAGCTCCGGCGGCGCCCTCCGGTCCGCGTGCGCGCGCCGAGCGTGAAGAACGCGTGCCGATGACGCGGCTGCGCAAGACGATTGCGCTGCGCCTGAAGGAAAGCCAGGACATTGCCGCGCAACTGACGACGTTCAACGAAGTCGACATGTCCCACGTGATGGCGCTGCGCAGCACGTATAAGGACAGCTTCGAAAAGAAGCATGGCACCAAGCTTGGCTTCATGGGCTTCTTCGTCAAAGCCTGCATCGCCGCGCTGAAAGAAATTCCGGCCATCAACGCCGAAATCGACGGCGATGATGTCGTCTACAAGAATTACTACGACATCGGCGTTGCGGTCTCGACCGAACGCGGGCTGGTGGTGCCGGTCGTGCGCGATGCCGACAGCGCGTCGCTCGCCGGTGTCGAAAAGCAGATCAACGAATTTGCGGTGCGCGCGCGCGACAACAAGCTGAAGCTGGAAGAGCTGCTGGGCGGGACGTTCACCATCACCAATGGCGGCGTGTTCGGTTCGCTGATGTCCACGCCCATTCTCAACATGCCGCAGACCGGCATCTTGGGCATGCACAAGATTCAAAACCGCCCGGTGGCGATCGGCGACAAGGTCGAGATTCGTCCGATGATGTATCTGGCGCTGTCCTACGATCATCGCCTGGTGGACGGCCGCGAAGCGGTGACGTTCCTGGTGCGCGTAAAGGAAAATCTGGAAGACCCCCAGCGCCTGCTGCTGGACGTCTGAGCCCTGCGATCACCTCCCCCTTGCGGGGAGGTCGAAATTGCGAAGCAATTTCGGGTGGGGGGATCTATCCGGCACCATCCCCCCACCCGAAATGCCTCGCGGCTGATGCCGCTCCGGCATTTCGACCTCCCCGCAAGGGGGAGGTGATGTCGAGTAAGAGGATTGAATCATGGCTGATGCATTCGACGTGGTCGTCATTGGCGGCGGGCCGGGCGGATACAATTGCGCGATCCGGCTTGGGCAGCTTGGGCTGGAAGCGGCGTGCGTGGACAAGCGCGGAACCTTCGGCGGCACGTGTTTGAATGTCGGCTGCATTCCCTCCAAGGCCCTGCTGCACGCGAGCGATCTGTATCATCTGGCTAAAAGCGATTTCGCCCGCTTCGGCATCAAGGGCACGTACGAGCTCGATCTGAAAACCATGATGGCTCACAAGGACAAGGTCGTCGGCGAGCTGACCAAGGGTGTGGAATTTCTGCTCCGCAAGAACAAGGCCGAAGGCATTGTCGGCGAGGCAAAGATCACGGGACCCGGCAAGGTTTCTGTCAAAACCAAAGACGGCACGCGCGAGCTGACCTGCAAGCACATCGTGATTGCGACGGGTTCAGATGTCGCGCCACTTCCGGGCGTCACCATCGACGAAAAGCAGATCGTGTCATCGACCGGGGCGCTGTCACTCGAGAGCCCGCCGAAGCGGTTGCTCGTCGTTGGCGCAGGTGTGATCGGGTTGGAATTGGGCTCGGTGTGGCGGCGTCTTGGTTCCGACGTGCAGGTCGTGGAATTTCTCGACCGCATCGTGCCGGGGCTGGACAGCGAAGTCGGCAAGCAATTCCAGCGGCTGCTCGAAAAGCAGGGCATGAAATTCAAGCTCGGTTCCAAAGTGGTTGGGGTCGAGAAGACGGGGGACGCCTATGCGGTCGCCGTCGAACCGGCCAAAGGCGGCGCGCGGGAAACCTTCGACGCGGATGTGATCCTGGTGGCCATCGGACGCCGTCCGTACACGGATGGGCTGGGGCTGGATGAGGCCGGCGTGAAGCGCGATGCGCGCGGTCGCATCGTCACAGACGAGCACTTCAAAACCAACGTGACGGGCATCTGGGCCATTGGTGACGTCCGCGAAGGCGCGATGCTGGCCCACAAGGCCGAAGACGAAGCGGTTGCTTGCGCCGAGCGTATCGCGGGCAAAGCGGGCCACGTGAATTACGATGCGATTCCGTCGGTCATCTACACCTATCCGGAAGTCGCGACCGTCGGCAAAACCGAGGAAGAACTCAAAGCGGCGGGTGTCGCGTACAAGGTCGGCAAATTCCCGTTCACCGCGAATGCACGCGCCAAGGCGAACATGGCGACCGAAGGGTTTGTGAAGGTACTTGCCGACGCGACAACCGATCGCGTGCTGGGCGTCCATATGATCGGCCCCGACGTCGGCAACATGATCGGCGAAGCCTCGCTGGCGATGGAGTTCTCAGCTTCCGCCGAAGACATCGCGCGCACCTCTCACGCGCACCCCACGCTCACCGAAGCCATCCGCCAAGCCGCCATGGGCGTCGACGGCTGGACGATGCAGATGTGACAGCCGAAGGCTGTCATCCCCGGCGAGCATCGCGTGAGCGATGCGAGGGAAGGGGATCCAGTTGCTGCCGAGGAAAACACCCCGCTCCGCCGCGCCCCCTTCGTCGCGCTAACGCGCGCCACTTCCCCCGCTCGCGGGGGAAGAAAGCTTTCGTAAAAACGAAGAGCCCCGCGTTTGACCGCGGGGCTCTTCGTGAAAGAAGCGGTTATCGCCTTTTACGGCGAACTCAGCCTCTCTCGAACTTCAGATCCAAAGCGCCGATGCCGGCGGCGACGTTCAGACCGGTGTTGCCTTCCAGGCTGATGGGCTGCAGCGCGACCGACTTGTCGAAACCGCCGAGGAGGACATTGGCGCCGCCGCCAATGCCAACCGTGGCGCTCGCCGACACGCCACCATAGCCGCCTTCCAGCGCACCGGGCTTCATGTCAGACGACGGGGCAATCACATCCCAGATCAGAACGCCGCCCTTGGTGTAGCCGATATCGACGCCGACTTTGGAAATGCTGCCGACATAGTGCTCGCCAAAGCCTTTGTTCGGCACATAGTTGCAGCGGACATCCTTCGATGAGCCGAGAATGAAGCCCCAGCCGCTATCCACGTTGCAGGTCAATACCCCCACTTTAATGCCCGCGGCTTGAGCCGGGGCCAACGAGGCACCTGCCGCCAGCAACATCGCACCGATCGCAATTGCAAATTTCTTTGACATGTTCGCCTCCTATGCTTCCCCATCGTTCACGGGGACGGCCATAATTCTTAGCCGGATGCGGATGCGTCCGGCTGCCGACATAGAGAACGCGGGTGGCGCGGGAGCGGTTCCTGGAACTAAGCGGTCGTATTGCGGGGCGCCGGCGTGGAACCTCGCCCCCTCCACCGCTTCACGGTCCACCTTATCCGCTGCGCTCGCAGGGGAGGAAAAGTCACATCCAGGGGTCGTAGGTGCCGAAGCTCCAGATGTGGCCTTCAAGGTCGCGGCAAGTGTAGTCGCGGCCGCCATAATCCTGATCCGCCGGTGGACGGAGGATTTCCGCGCCGCCCGCTTTTGCCTGTGCGCAATGTGCGTCCGCGTCGGTGACGACGATGTACAAACCTTGGGTGTTGATGCGGTCTGGCGGCTGCGGCGGGCGCACGTAATTGCCGTAATCGCCCTCATTCGACGCCGAGCCCAGCATGATCATGCCGTTGCCGAAACGAAGCTGTGCATGCGCCACGGTGTTGTCCGGACCTGGAACGACCAGATGCCGGTCGAAGCCGAATGCGTTGCAGAGAAATTCGATGGCCGCATTCGCATCGCGATAGCGCAGGGTGGGAATGATTGTGCAGCGCGATAGTTCGGCCATTCGAGTTCCTTAAGAAGCCATTGCGCAGCAGCTATGCGCGCAGGCGCTGCAAGTCATGCAGGCTTCCATATCTGACAGCCCCTCGCAACCGTCCGCGGGGGGGGCACAAATCGTTCCTCGGCGCTCTCTCGGCAAAAGCGGAGTTTTTCGCTAGGTTGGCCGAAAGTTTGGGGAGGGAACCATGGCCGAAGATAAAGCCACTGTTGGACGGCGCGGATTTTTGAGCGGGGTCGCCTTGGCGGCCAGCGCGAGCGCGCTTTCGCCGGAACTTCTGACCGGTGCGGCGCCCGCGCAAGCGGCGGAACCCGCGCCCAAAGGCGAACGCGGTTACACGCCCAAACTTGCGGCGTATGCAGCAGGTCTGAAGTACGAAGACATCCCCGCGCAAGTCCGGCAGCGCGTCAAAGACTGCATCACCGACACCGTTGCGGTCATCATTTATGGCGGCAAGCTGCCGTGGAGCCAGATGGTCATCGCCCATGCGCACCGCAGCGGCGCGGGCGGTAAGAGCCACATCCTCGGTACCGGCGGCATGACCGTGTATGCGCCGTCGGCGGCGCTGGCGCATGGCGCCATGACCCACGCCTTCGAACTCGACAATCTGACCAACCCCGATTCCGGCTCGCATCCGGGCGCGGCCATGTTTTCCTCCGGGCTTGCGGTTGCTCAGGAACGCGGCTCCAGCGGGCGCGATCTCATCACCGGCATGACGGCGGGTGGCGAAGTGATGATCCGCGTCGGACGGGCCGCGAAAGGCACCTTGGAGCCGCGCGGCTTCCATGCCCCCGGAACTACGGGCCCGTTCGGCGGCGCGGTGACCTGCGGCAAGCTCATGGGTTTCGATGCCGGCAAAATGTCCAACGCGCTCGGCATCGCAGGCTCGCTGTCGAGCGGCCTTCTGGAGTTCGCCCATTCCAACACGGGCGCCATGGTGAAGAAGCTGCATCTGGGACGCGCCGCCGAATCCGGTGTGCTGGCGGCAAGCTTGGCGTCTGACGGTTTTACCGGCCCCGATACCGTGCTGGAAGGCGAAGCGGGCTATCTGCACGCCTTCTGCAACGACCGCGACACGGCAGAGCTGACCAAAGGTCTTGGTACGGATTATGCGTGCATGGACATCATGATGAAACGGTTTGCCTGTCACATCACGGCGCACCGGCCGGTAGAAGGCATGCTGGACCTGAAGAACGAATACAAATTCACGGCGGCCGATATCGAAGCGATTACCATCACCGGCAATCAGCGCATGGCGACAACCAACAACATTCCCGCGCCGCCGGACGTGCTGCTGGCGCAATACAGCATTCCCTTCTCGGTGGCCCTATCGATGTACCGCAATCCCATCGATCCGGACTCGTTCGACGATAATGTGCACAAGGACGCGCAGATTCTCGCGCTTGCGCGGCGGGTCAAAATGGTGGCCGCGCCCGGACAAGAGCGCGAAGACCTAACGTCCACCGTCGCCGTCACGCTAAAGGGCGGGCGCGTGGTGGAGCGCAAAGTGACGGAATTTTCCGGCACCCCGGCCCGGCCTCTGGACCGCGCCGGGCTGCAGGAAAAATTCCTGCTCCTCACCAAACGTTTCCCGCGCGATGCGATGCTGCGCCTGTTCGACCGCCTCCAAAACCTGGAAAACGAGCGCACACTTGAATGGATTTCGGTCTAACCGTTCAGACCCGGTTCGCGACGAAATAGGCCGCCGTTGTTGCCGCGGCCGTCAGCAGGGCGCCCCAGAGCGTGTCGATGAACGCCAAGGGAGCCGTCCAGTTCTTGATGGTGGCGTAGTTCGTCGCGTCATAGGTCATGTAGCAGAAGAAGCCGAACAGGAAGCCGTACATCGCCGCGGCCAACGGGGTTTGGCCGCGCAAGCCGAGCTGCAGCGGGAAAACCAGGACGCCCGCCGTAAACAGGAGATAAAATATCGCAACGCCGACCCAGCGCGGGTCTTCCAGCAGGATGTCGCCGAGTGTTGGGCGGAACATGGTACGGGCAAAGAAGCTCAGCCAAGCGGCATCGCCGATGACGAGCACCAATAGAACCGTGACATAGCGGATGGCATAGCTGGTCATGTGCTTGGACCTTGCGTGCGGGGGCTGCGGGTTGGCGGCCAGAGAAAGAAGGCGCTGGTGCGCCGGATGTAATCGGCATAGGCCGGCCGCCGGTCCACGATGGTGTCTTCCATAAGGCTCGCGCCGGAATAATGTAGCAGCAGTCCGCTCATGACGATGGGACCCAGAGCCGTCCACCAGGGCGCGCCCGCGCCCAGCGCGATCAGGTACAGACCCCACCACAAAGCGAAGTCGCCGAAGTAATTGGGGTGCCGCGACCAACCCCACAGTCCCGTGTCGAGCACGTGGCCGCGGTTCTCAGGGTTGGCTCGGAACCGGGTGAGCTGCGCATCGGCGGCGGCTTCGATGACGATACCGCCTGCCGCAAAGGGGATTCCCAATGCGTCCAGCATGCCCAACGGTGTTTCGGGTGCATCGAAGGCGGCTTGCAGCGGCCAGGAAATGATCCAGAGCAGAAGAGCCTGCATCCAGAAAATCCACCACAGGCTGGTCAGCGCGAAATTGCCGCCACGCTGCTTGCGGATGGCGGTGTAGCGGTAATCCTCATGCCCAAGCCGCTGCCAGCGGCCATAGACGTGGGTACCCAGGCGGATCGCCCACACCGTAATCAGCGCCAGCACGATCCAGCCGCGGGCACCCACATCCGGCGCAAGCCCGGCCGAAAGCCAGGCCAGAACCGCAAAGGCCGGCGCCCATAAGATGTCGATAATGCTGACATCTTTCAGCCGGATGCTCAGCGGCCACAGGGTCGTCATCATGGCAAAGGCCATCAAAAGGGTAGGGATCGGATGGGCCATGTCAGCGTTTCCACGATGGTTACCCGCTCAGTACGAATAGAATCGCGGTTTGGATTGCCTGCCGGTGATCTATTTTGCGCGATTTGGCGTAGAATGGGTGGGTGTCGAGGGGAGGGATGCCGTCGATGAGCTTGATACCAAAATCAATCCTTCAGGATCGTTGGCTTTCGGCGTTGGGACGCACCCGGCGCGGGTCCATCGTCTATGCCGCACCGAACGGCGATGAACATCGCTTCGAAGGCAGCGAGCCCGGTCCGCACGCAACCTTCCGCATCCATGATTTCGGCGTCCTCGAACGCCTGGTCGCGCGCGGCGATATCGGCCTTGGCGAAGATTATATCGCCGCCGCCTGGGACACTGACGATCTCGAATCGCTCATCGTGTTCTTTCTGCTCAACCTCGACGAGCTCGAAGGATTTGCGCACGGCAATTTCCTAAATCGCCTCGCCTTCCGTGCGTTGAACGCATTCGTTCGCCGCAACAGTGAAAGCGGCGCCAAGCGCAACATCGAATCCCATTACGACGTCGGCAACGATTTCTACAAATTGTGGCTGGACGAGACGATGACGTATTCGTCGGCTCTGTTTGCCAAAGAAGACGATCCGCTGCCCGCCGCGCAACGGCGAAAGTACGAACGCATTTTGTCCAAGCTGGAAAAAAACCGAGGCTCTGTTCTGGAGATCGGGTGCGGCTGGGGCGGTTTCGCGGAGCAGGCGGTGCAGACCGGACACGACGTCACCGGGCTGACGATTTCTCCGGCGCAGCACGCCTTCGCGACGTCGCGGTTGGGCGGCAAGGCCGACATCCGGTTGCAGGATTACCGGCAGGTGCGCGGGACCTTCGATGCCATCGTGTCGATTGAGATGGTGGAGGCGGTGGGCGAACGCTATTGGCCGGTTTATTTCCAAAGCATTGCGGAGCGCATGTCGCGCGGCGGGCGCGCTGTCGTGCAGGCGATCCTTGTGCAGGACGAATTGTTCCCCGGCTATCGCCAGCGCAGTGATTTCATCCGCCATTATGTATTCCCCGGCGGCATGCTGCCCTCACTGGCGCGCATGAAAGAAGAAGCGATGCGCGCAGGGCTAAAGGTGGTGGATGTCTACCGCTTCGGGCAGGACTATGCCCGCACGCTGCGCAACTGGTCGGATCGGATGAAGGCACAGGAAGCCGAAATACGCGCTCTTGGGCACGACGACCGCTTCCTGCGCAATTGGCAATTCTATCTTGCGATGTGCGCTGCCGCTTTCGCCGTCGGCAGAACCGATGTCGCGCAGCTGGAATTCGCGCACGCCTAAGCGTGTGACATCAGTGGGAAATGGTACTCGCCGGCGGCGCGGGCTTGCGGAAGTGGCCGATGCCCTTCAGGAACAGTTTGACGGCCTGATAGTGGATGAGGCTGATGATCTTCAGCGCATAAAGCGGATTGCCTAAGAACGCGACCAAAATCCGCGCCGAGGTTAACGGCTGTGTCGCCCCCGCGACTGATGTCTGCAGCAGCACGCCCTTGTCATCGGACAGCGTGATGGAAATAGCGATGTGTTCCGGCGTCATGGAAAAGCGAAACGCATATTCGCCCGCCACGTCGATGAAGGGCGAGACGTGGAACACTTTGCTGGCCTTCAGCGTGTCATCGGCAAGGATAGGCCGGCGGTCCTCGTGGAAACACAGGTAAGAGTGGCGCTCGCCGAAGGTGTTGCTCACCTCCGCCAGCACCGCGCGCAACCGCTTTTCGCGGTCAAAGCAGCACCAAAAGCTGACGGGGTTAAACGCATAGCCGAGCACGCGCGGTATGGTCATCAGCACGATCTCGCCGTCGGCCTGCGGTACGGCCCATTCGTTCAACACCTGCCGGATCCACAGGTGCGGCGCTATTGTGCCGTCCCCATAGTCGCGACTGCGAACGCTGAAAAGATTGGCGCGATCGACGGAAAACAGCCCGGTGCGGCTGGGCTTCGCCAATGCTTCCGTGGGAACGGTGACGTAAAGCGCGCCGTAGCGGAAACGGTTCACGCGCGGCCTCAGGCGGCAGTGGAAAATGCGCGCGCTGAGAAGGCGGATCACTCCGCGGCCTCGAGAGGAACCGCGGGCGCCTCATTTTCAGCACCGGTGAGAACATGGGCTTTACCGGGCTCGTCCGCCGTCTCATCCAGCCAGGGCGCGCGCGCTCCCAACTGTTCAGTAACCCGCATCGCGCTGACCAGGCCGTCTTCGTGAAAGCCGTAACCCATATGCGCCCCGCAGAACCAACTGTTCCGGCGGCCCTGCATGGCCTTCAGTTCATCTTGCGCTTTGAAGGCGGCAAAATCGAACACCGGGTGCATGAAGCTATGACGATCGAACACGTTTGCTTCGGCAACCGGACGCGCAGGGTTGAGTGTCACGAACACGGGATAGCGATCGTCGATGCCCTGTAGCCGGTTCATCCAATACGTAACAAACAGCGCGGCTCCATCGTCTTGCGCCTCGCAATGATAGACCCAGCTTGCCCAGCAGCGACGGTTCTTCGGCATGAAGGACGGGTCACGGTGCAGCACCATTTCATTGCGCTGATAGCGGATGGCGCCCAGCGCCTTTTGCTCCTCAGGCGAAGGATCGGCCAGAATGGCAAGGGTGTCGTTGGCATGACCGGCAAACACCACCTCATCATAGCGGTCCAAACAGCCATTGGTGTCTAAAATCTCGACGCCCCGAGGTTTGCGCCAGACGCGTACAGCGGCACAGCCCGTCCGAATGCGATCGTCGAAGGGCGCGGAAAGGCGCTCGACATAGGCCTGCGCGCCGCCGTCAACCGTCCACCACTGGGGACGGCTTTTTATCGACATAAGCTCATGATTGATGAAGAAGCGGACGAAACTGCGGGCAGGGAACTCCAGAATTTGCTGCGGCGGACAGCTCCAGATCGCACCCGCCATGGGCAAAAGGAAGTTCCGCTGAAAGCCATCGTGCAAGCCCATCCGGGCCAGCATTTGACCTAGCGTCAGGTCTGGCGAGCGCTCCGCCTCGGCGGCGGCGGCGGCGTTGAAACGCAGGACATCGAATAGAAGCTTATAGAACTTCGGCCGCACCAGATTGATGCGCTGGCCGAACATGGAGTTCAAATCGCGAGCCCCCCATTCCAGCCGGCCCCCGTCGACCGAAAGGCCGAAGCTCATATCGCTTTTCTTGGTGGGCACGCCCAGACGGCGGAACAGCGCCGTCAAATTGGGGTAATTGCGGGGATTGAAGACGATAAAGCCGGTGTCCACGGCGATGTGACGGTCGCCGTGCCGCACTGTGACGGTGCGGCTGTGGCCGCCAACGCGCGGCTCTTTCTCGTAGACCGTGATGTCGTGATGCGGATGAAGCAGATAGGCGGCCGAAAGGCCGGCAATCCCCGTGCCGATAATTGCTATGCGTGCCATGCCTCATATACGGCCAAGTTGTGCGTTTGGATCATTGTAAGTCCTCGATCCTGGTGATTATCAGCATGCCCAAAATGTGGACAGCCCTGCTGGCGTTTGGAGCGCTCGGTCTGGCGGCGGTGGCGGCGGCCTGTTCGCCGGTGGCCGCGCTCAATCTGCTGGTGCCGCGCGGCGGCTTTCATGCTGTGCGCGATGTGGCGTATGGGCCAGACCCGCGCCAGAAGATGGATGTGTACGTGCCCGATGGGGCGGCGGCGGGCGCGCCGGCGATGCTGTTCTTCTATGGCGGCTCCTGGCAGGACGGCAGCAAGGATTTGTATCTCGCTTTGGGACAGGCGTTCGCGAGCCAGGGCATCATTGTCGCCGTCGCCGATTACCGGGTTTACCCGCAGGTGCGCTATCCCGCCTTTGTGGAGGACGGGGCCCAAGCCTTTGCCTATCTGCATGCGCATGTCGCGCAATATGGGGGCGATCCGTCACGGCTGTTTCTGACGGGGCATTCGGCGGGCGCCTATATCGCCATGATGCTGGCGGCGGATTGGTCTTACTTGCGCGCGGCGGGCGCCGACCCGGCTTGGGTGCGCGGGGTTATCGGCATTGCCGGGCCGTATGATTTTCTCCCCTTACGCGATCCGAACCTGGTCACCATTTTCGGTGGCGCTAACGTGCGTGAAACGCAGCCGATCAACCATATCGACGGCAAGCGGCCCCCGATGCTTCTGGCGACGGGCACGGCTGATGAGACGGTATCACCCGGAAACACGGCAAGGCTGGCGGAGAAACTAAGGTCGTTCGGAAGTCCCGTGGAGGTGAAGACCTATCCCGGTGTGGGCCATGTCGGGATCATCTTGTCGCTGGCGCCAGGGTTTCGGGGGCGAACCACGCTGCGTCAGGACATGCTGGATTTCATCGCGGCGCGGCAGTGACGGAAGCAGCATGGAACGGCCATGACCGCCGGCGGTTAAGCAGGCGGTCATAGCCGTGCGTGACTAAGCCGAGATATCCACGGCAGAACCGACACCCGGCGCGGTGGCGGATTTCACCGCACCCTTGTCATCGGCATCGCCGTCATGATCCGGACCAGGACCTTCGGCCTTCTCCGGCGGCTTGCTCAATGCCGCGACAGGGGGCGCTGAGCCCATACTTGCGATTTGCATGAAGTTCTCCTCTCAAATTGCAACACGCGAGATGATGCGCGCCGAACATGAAGGAAGCCTTGGAAGGTGCGGCCCATGGAGAAACCGTAACACCACCGCCATCCGTGAATCGCGCGAGCGCCCCAGCTGGGCGAATGGCCCGTCGTTGCGTGGATCCGTGCGATGCTCTGCTCTTTTAACCGGCACTTAGCTATCGACCCTGACCCCATTTCCCACGGCTTCCGCGGAAGAACCACGCTGCGCCAGGACATGCTGGCACTTATTGGGACGCATTGCGTGAGTAGTGGTCCGGCCAGAGTTAAGGGTGTGTATTTAAATGGATGCGCCATCGCGCTTCAAAGGAGAAGTCGACAACTTTATAGACTTACGATGGGCGGCCCGCTTTCTTTGCCAGAAAGGCACAAACCGCGCACGCAACACTGACTACAAGTTCGGCTTGGTCGTCGGTCACGACTTCACCTTCGCGAATATGACGAGCGCGGTCGCTGGAAAATCCCCATAACTTTTCGATCGCTTGGTCGAGTGGGCGCGGCAGGCCTAATCGTGGGACAAGCGCGCCAAGTGTGGCATTACGTTCCCCCAGCACATCGCGGGCGACACACTCCATCGCCGCGACTGAATGCTGGATAGCGCCCGTTGTGTCGGGCTGCGGTCTGCGAGAAATGTCACGAATGGCCTCGCGGATTTCACTCGCCGCGTTCTGTCGGTTTGTCTCGGAGAGGGTCTGCGCCGCATTCTGGACGGCGGCAGCATAAGTTTCATCACCGCGATGCGTGATACCTTCCGGCGTCATCTGCCAGCCAATTCCGGCCTGTCTGAAATATCGGTTCAGCGCATCGCCGTAGTTACGTTGTTTATCAAAACGAACACGCTGGTAAATAGCTTCGGCAATATCGTAAACGCGGTACCAAGGGGCTTCGTCGACGATACGTTGCACTTCGTCCCAGACGTTGGGGTACTCAGACCAGTTGTTTCGGTCTGGACTAACAAAAAGGATGCCGCAAGCGATGTCTCGCAAAACGGAAGGACTCAGGCCGTTGTCCGTTGCGAGATGTAGGACTGCGTAGCGCATTTCGCGCGGTGCATCCTCGCGAACGGTAATTTCCGCGTCCGCTGGCTGATGATTGTACCTGTCGGAGAACGACGACATGTCACATGAACAATCTAAAGGCGTAGGAATGTGGCTCCATTTTCGGCATGCGTTTTACCACGCTTGCCAGAATTTTAGCATAGCTCAAAGTGACGGGAATGCGGTCGTAAGGTCCGTCATTATTCCAATCCATTTTGGTGAGGGCTAGCACTTCCTTGCAAAGGTCGTCGGTTGGGCCGAAACCAGCGTAGCGTGAAAGAAGAAGCGGCTCCGGTATTCCTTTGCCTTCCTTGTAGTAATCGCCTCGGCCAGTTTGGGTCACATCGGGAAGATTGCCCTGTGTCCAGAGAAGAGTTTCTTGTGGCCCAAGCTGGAACGATGATCCTCGTAGAACCGGATAGCCGTGCGGCTGATGTTTGCCGCTGATGTGGATGCCACGCCAGCCGCACTCTTGTTGGATTTGGACAAGTTCGATGTCTTTGACGCCCATAAGCGCGTCAAAGCAACCGTCCACTTCTTCCGGCTTAAACTCCGTGTTTTTGTGGATGACCACGCGCGTCGGTAAAGTTCCGGTATGTTTGCGCTGATAGATGGCAAGGCTACGCGCGACGACCTTCATCATTTGATCGCGCCGCAAGAAGGGGTTTTTGCCGAATAGGCGAACGCCATCGGCTTCGTAAGCAATGAATTCTAGCCCAGAGCCTTCGGCGTCGAAGACCTGACTGCAACAGATAGCAAAACGGCTTTCGCCCTGGGGATTAGGGCGAAGTGCGTAATCGATCCCGATGTAAGCCGTACCCGGCTTAAGATCGGCGAGCACCCAAGGAATTCCGCCCGCCTTCGTGTATAGCGCAGTCGATAGCCGCCACATGACACTGCATCGGCAATAGTAGCTCATGGCGCCGCTTTCCTTCACGATCTGGACCGGGATGCCATCGGCGGCGGCCGTCGCCTTAATGTAGTCGTGAAGATCGAAATCTTCGACCTTGGTCTCCTTGAACGCGGCTTCCCACTCTTCGCTGAGAAGAATAAGCACCACGTCGAATTGGTTCCGAACATTGCGTAATGCACGTATGCCTTGCGTGATGGCCTCGGCCAAAACCGCATGGGGGCGTTCTGCCGCTGCCATGTCAGCGGTAAGAGTCGAGCCCATTTCGTAGGACGTCGCGTCCCCGGCGGGAATGATTTTTACTTCGAAAATCTTAGTGAAACCCGGGTACTCCAAAAGAAAGGCACGGCGCTCACGCGGCGTGTGTCGGCCATAAAGTTCGCGGAGAAGGCCAATTAGCTTCTCTCTCTGCCTCGCAGGAAAAATTGTCGCGACCCGGATTGGATCGGGGACGGCGGCCAGCTTGTCCTTTGTAAACGGCCCATAGTTTAAAAGGCCACGAAGCGGATGCACATCGCGCGCAACCAGTGGGTCACCGCCGAAGCGGAGCATAGGCTCATCAAATATGACGTGCCCCGGTAGCTCAAAAGACTTTGAGCTCATGCCGCCCTCCCGCTGAATCCAGTAACGCGAGAAAGTTCAAACTCAGCGTCTATGCCGTCACCGATGTTAAATGCCTTGATGCGGATGGTGTCCGTGGTGCCGGCGATAAGTTTCACCCAACCATCGAGAAGCGCATTGACGTCTTTGTTTCGACGCGCGGCGCGCCTTTCCCGTCGAAACTCACGCGCCGCTTCTTCCTCCTCGGGCGTTGCGGTGTCAGGAATGACGAGCTGGATTCGGGGTTCACAAAGGATCCATAGTTTATCCAAACGGTAATCAAGGCGGACCCGGCATGTTTCGGTCCATTCGATGCCGCCGCCAAGCTTCCCTTTCAGTGAAGCGAGCGCGTTGCCATCACCCAACGTGAAGGTAGAAGCCGGAACTGTGTCGTCAGTCCTTAGCTGGTATTTGCCCTTATGAACCTGCAACATGAGTCCCGGGCGTTTGCCTATCGCGCGCATGAGTGCGTTCTGCACAAGATTGCGCGTTCCGCTTGGCCTTCTGAGCTGCCCATCAAAGATGGCTACCGTGTCGGCTCCTTCGATTTTGTATGGCTCAAAGGTCTTGCGAATATCCGTATCGCGACCGAAGCAGATAACGCCCGCCTTCGTGCGCTGCGCTTCGATATCGGTCTTGGCTGTAGCGATTGCCTTCTCGATTTCCTCCCACCCGCCGATTTGGCACTTCACCAATCGGACCATCGCCGGAAAGGACAGAACGGGTATTGCGTTGGTACGGATGACTGGGAAGCCAATGCCCGGAGCACGAATGGCGACATGACTGAGGCGGGGCTTGGTTGGATCGGCGATCTTCGCTGCTTCTGGTTCAGTTTCCGGAAGGAACCGAACAATATCACTCATGAGCTCATCGAATGTTTCGACTTCGATGAAGTGAGCCGAAACACCCTTCGCGCGAGCCGTCTCCATGAATGCCAGAATCGCGGAATATGGTTCTTCGTTAAACCGCTTGAACCAAAACAAGCCGGACGGAAATGGATGCTCTGCGTTGAGCGCATCGCGGAGCGCATCCATGACAGAAGCGTCACGGCCGCTGTAACCAACTATGGCGAGACCGTTGGTCGCGCAGGCACCCGTCAAGGCGGCGCGCATTTCGCGATCTTGCTTGCTCAGTTCCGCGGACGTGTTCTTGATGTCCTCCGATTGGAAGTCTCCATGTAATTTTGCATAGATAGGGAAACGCTGTTGGCTAATGGCCTGCGCTAGCACTTGCGGTTTCCCCAGGTCGGCAACGACAAGCTTTCCGGTGCCTCCGAGCGCATGGAATGCGGCGTCCTCTACGGTGCGGTCGAAGTTCGTTGTCCAAATGAACCGGCTGAAGCCGTGTTTAAGGAGAAGCGCGAGCGCATGATGCCCGAATGATGGCTTGCCCTGCTGGATTTGCGCCTCGATATAGGCGCGTCTATCCATGGCACTTGGGTAGGTGCGCTCGAAATAATGCGAGTATTCCTCAGGCGCGTTAAGTGGCGGGTGTGTCTTCTGCGCGTCGAAGTGCGACTGCAATTTGCTGCGAATGATCGGGTCGCCCAGATCAGCAATTACTGTCAATGGCTGTTTACGTTCTGAGCAATACAGCTTGTGCTTGAATTCCCAAACCATGTCGCCAGCGGTCTTGATGCCGGCTGCTCGCGAAGCACCCGCGCCAAGCAGCCACATGATCTGTCCCTTACGCATCTGAAACATGCGGAGGAAAGTCGGAAGATCGAGCGCGAGCGTGCTGTCCACGAATTTCTCAAAAAGAAAATCTGCTGGTCAATGCGAAGGCAACATGGTGCGGGCGGCCGGACTTGAACCGGCACAGGTCTTTCGACCCTACGGATTTTAAGTCCGTTGCGTCTACCATTTCGCCACGCCCGCTCGCGTGTGTAATTCTGTATAGCGGGTGAAGCGCGGAGTTTTAAGCCTACGATTTCCACGAGGTGGAAGCGGGCCTGCGTCCTTCGAGGCTCGCTGCGCTCGCACCTCAGGATGACGAGGGCTGGGTAACCCAGCTCAAAGAGTCTTCAGCTATGCGCCCGTCGCGGAAGATCAATCGCAGCCGGTGGCGGGTGTCAGGCAGGGGACTTCGAAGCGGTCGAGCACGTCGCTGGCGCGGTACAGGTTGGCTGGGCCGCCGGTGGGCTTGCTGCCTCTAAAGAGCATCAGGAGCACCTTTTCCTCCGGGCGCGCCGCGCTGCCGGCGGGGGCCGCGCCCGATGCGTCGACCATCAGGAACAGGTCGAAGCCGCGCTTCTCGGTTTCCTCGGCCGCCTTCAGCAGCACGTCGCGCCTCATGCGGTCTGGCGTGGTGTGGGCATCGCCCAGGCCGGTGATTTCAAGCGTCTCGGGATCGATCTGGGCGGCGGAAAGCGTTGTCGCCCCGTAAGCCGCCGCGCTTCCGCTGATGGCAAGCACGCCCGCAAATGCCGCTGCGATCCATTGCCGTTTCATTGTCCGCTCACCCGCTCTGTCTCGTCCGAGAGAGTGGCAGGGGAGGGCGAGGGCGGGTAGCGACATTTGCAGAGATGATGAACACCACTTGCTAACCATATCCCCCCGCCAAGCCGTCAAGCAGGCGTGATGCGGGCCCGCGACGAAGCTATGGCGAACCTGTGACAGGCGGGGCCGAAGCATGATAGGCGTTGCGCCCCATGATTGCCGTTCTCATCCTCGTTTTCAGTCTGGTAGCGCTCGCGGCGGCGGCGTTCGTTGTGCTGCCCATGCTGCGGACGCGCGAGCCGGCAGCCGAGGCGGCCCCGCGCCGCGCCTGGGGCGCCGTTGCCGCCGGGTTGGCGACAATGGCCATCGGGCTCGGCGCTTATGCCTATGTGGGCGCGCCCGAAATCGCGCTGACCGAACTGACCGGGCCGTCGCGCACCGACTATCGCGCGCTGATCGCCACGCTGGCGCGGCGTATGCCGGAGCGGCCGGGCGATATCGAGGGCTGGAGCCTGTTGGGCCGCGGTTATCTGGCGCTCGGCAATACGGCTCAGGCGGAAAAGGCGTTTGCGCACGCGGTTCAGGCCGCCAAAGCCATTCAAGGCAATGCCCCTGCGGATTTGCTGTCCAATTACGGGGAAGCGATGACTGAATCCGCCGGTCAGGTCACCAAGGAAGCGGAAGCCGTTTTCCGCGAAGCCCTCAGCGAAAATCCACGCGATCTCGTCGCACGCTATTACGTCGGGCTGGCGCTTGCGACGCGCAACGACAAGGCGGCGGCCCTGCAGATTTGGGAAGGCGTGCTTGCCGATGCGCCGCCCGAAACGCCGTGGCGGAGCGATCTGGTCAATCAAGTGGCGGCGCTGAAGGCGCAAACCGGCGGCGCGGCGCCCAATCCGATGGCCATGGTCGCGCAATTGGCGCAGCGGCTGGAGACCAGCCCCAACGATCTGAACGGCTGGATGATGCTGATCCGGGCCTATTCGGTGCTGGGCGACAAGCCCAAAGCGGTGGCGGCATTGGCAAAGGCGCGCTCGGTGTTCGCCAGTCAGGCCGACGCGCAAGCGCAGTTGGCCAAGACCGCGTCGGACAACGGGTTGAATTAGTTGTTCCTCCCCTGCGGAGCGAAGCGCAGCGGGGGAGGGGGACCGCGAAGCGGTGGAGGGGGGCGGCCACCGCGCAATCATCCATAGAGACTAAGCTTTTGAGTTTAACGGGAGGGAATCCGCGCTGCAGCCGCCCCCTCCACCATGCTTCGCATGGTCCCCCTTGTAACTTGAAATCGTCGTCATCGGATAAGCTGTCCGATGCGGTGGCGGGCGGAAGACCGATTCCCCCCAGGGTTCGAGCCCGTGGGGAGCAAGGCT
>CANJBZ010000034.1 GCA_947473475.1 Alphaproteobacteria bacterium | reverse complement strand
TCAGCGCCTCGACGCTGCCGGAAAACCCAAAATGGTCGCTCTCATCGCGGTCGCCAGAAAACTACTAACCATCCTGAACGCCATGCTCAGAGACAAATCACCATGGAAAACAGCTTGACCAACAAGACAGTCGCTCCCCCGCTGCGCTACGCTCCGCAGGGGAGGATTTCATAATTGGCTGGGTCGGCGAAAAGCGCCCGCAAGAGCGCGTTATTCAGGGTGTGGCTCGATCGGCGGCCCTCGTAGCGTGCCAGCAGGGCCGCTCCGGCGAGCTTCATGTCGCCCACAGCATCCAAAATTTTGTGCCGCACGAATTCGTCCGGGAAGCGCAGAATCTCGGGATTCATCAGCCGGTCGCCGTCGATCACAAGCGTATTGCTCAAATCGGCCCCCCGGCTATAGCCCGCCTTACGAAGCTGTTCCGCCTCGTGAAAAAAACCAAAGGTTCGGGCGGGCGCGATCTCACGGCGGAAATTGTCCGGGGTGAACGCAACCGCGAATTCCTGCCGGCCGATGGCGGCCGAGGTAAAATCGATCTCGGCCTGGAAGTGCGGCTCGGATGCAGTCCGCAAGGCCACGCGGCTTTGCCCAGCCTCGACTTCAACCAGCCGAAGGACACGGATCGCCTGCCGGTCGCCGGGCGCCTCCTGCACGCCCGCCCTGTCGATCACGTCCAAAAAAGACAGCGCATCGCCATCCAGGATGGGCGGCTCCGGACCATCGAGTTCGATAAGGCAATCGTCCAGATCCGCACCGGCAAGGGCCGCCAGCAGGTGCTCGACCACCCCCACACTGACGCCATCCGGCCCGGTCAGCACGGTACCCAGGCGGGTTTCCGTCACATTTGACCAGAGGGCCTCAACCGGCTGAGACCCCAAAACGTCGATGCGGCGGAAACGGATTCCCGCTCCCGCCGCATCCGGCAACAATCGCATTTGGACGGGAACGCCCGCATGAAGTGTCACGCCGGTAGCGGAAACTTCGCGCGCGAGCGTTCGCCGTATCGCCATTAAGAACCCGTCTTGGCCTGCCGGCGTAAAAATGCCGGAATTTCGAACTTGTCGCCATCTTCCACGCCGGCAAACAAATCGTCCGCCGGAGCTTGCGGCCGCTGTTCGCCACGCGCCGTTGCGGGCTGTTGCATCGCCTGCGGCGGGGCAACCGGCTGAACGGGCATCGGCGGGGCGGCTTGCCTGCGCGGCGCTTCCAATGAAGGTTCCGGGCGCTCCGCGCGTTCGGTGCGTTTACGTCCACCGAAAAGACCGCCGAACATGCCGCGGCGCGGCGCCGGCGCCGGCGCCGCCTCACGTGCATAGCCACGCATATTGGACGACATCGGTGTACGTTCCTCGACGATGGGAGCATCGGTACCGCCGAGCATCAGAGGTTCTTCTTCCGGCGCGGGCAGCGGCTCCTCCGCGGCTTGCGTGAATTCCTGCGTCAGATTGGCGACGTGCTGATGCACCGAGCTTGACGTCAGCGGCTCGAAATGCGCCCGCGCCAATGCGTTGGTAAGCGGCGCATTGGCAGCGGCAGCAGCGGCGACGGACGCATCCAGATCGATAGCCCTGCGACGGACCTTCAGCGTTTCGACATTGTTGCCGGCGCGCATCATGCTTTCCGCATCGATGCCGGTCGCCACGACCGACACGCGCACGCGGCCTTCCATGTTTTCCGACAGCGCGCTGCCGAAGAGGATGTTGGCGTCCGGATCGACTTCGGCCCGGATGCGGTTCACTGCTTCGTCCACCTCGAACAGCATCAGGTCCGGCCCGCCGGTCACGTTGACCAGCACCGCGCGCGCGCCCTTCATGGACACGTCATCGAGCAACGGATTGGAAATGGCGGCTTCGGCCGCGCGCAGAGCCCGCCCCTCGCCGTCCATCTCGCCCGTGCCCATCATCGCCTTGCCCATTTCGGACATAACCGTTTTGATGTCGGCGAAGTCGCGATTGATGAGGCCTGGCATGACGATCAGATCGGTCACGCCGCGCACGCCCGAATGCAGCACGTCATCGGCCATGGCAAAGGCCTGGGCGAACGTCGTGCGCTCGGTCGCGACCCGGAACAGATTCTGGTTCGGGATTACGATGAGGGTATCGACGTAATTCTGCATCTCCTCGATGCCGCGCTCGGCCACCCGCATGCGCTTGTCGCCTTCGAAGTGGAACGGCTTGGTGACCACACCGACGGTGAGAATACCAAGCTCACGCACCGCGCGCGCGATAACCGGCGCCGCCCCCGTGCCCGTGCCGCCACCCATTCCAGCGGTGATGAACACCATGTGCGCACCGGAGAGACGCTCCAGAATCTCCGGAAGCGATTCTTCGGCGGCGCCGCGTCCAACCTCTGGCTTTGCGCCGGCGCCCAAGCCCTCCGTCAGCTTCGTGCCGAGCTGTATCTTGTGATCCGCCTTGGATTGCATCAGCGCCTGCGCGTCGGTGTTGGCGACGACAAAGCTCACGCCTTCCAGTTTGGCATTGATCATGTTGTTGACGGCATTGCCGCCCGCCCCGCCGACGCCGAGCACTGTGATGCGCGGTGAAAGGTCCAGTTCGTCGGGCGCCCTGAAATTTATGGTCATGTCCGTGCCTCCAAAAATTGAGCCGTGTCCTTGCGATTTCATCTGAAGAGAGTCTCGTTGAGCCAACGCACCACGCCGCGCCGCTGCCGTTCCGGTTCTTGCGACGGGTTAGGATCGTTGGTTTCCGGCGGACTCGTCGCGCCCGAAATGAGAAGCCCTAACGCGGTGGCATAAGCCGGCCCTGCCGTTGCCGCCGGGAGCCCTGGGAACGTCTGCGGCCGGCCGATACGCACCTGCTTGTTCAGGATTTGCGCCGCGACTTCCCGCGTGCCGGAAAGCTGGGCGCCGCCGCCGGTGAGCACCGCACGGCGTCCGGCGGCGACATCGAAGCCGCTCTTCTTCAACCGCGACTGGACTTCGCCGAAAATTTCCTCAAGCCGGGCCTGGATGATACGCGTCACGACGGAGCGGCGCACGCGGTCGCTACCGCGATCGCTTTCCTCGCCCATCAGGGGGACTTCGATAAGATCGCCGCTGCCGTCGAGTTCGCCGAGTGCCGAACCGTACAGCGTCTTGATGCGCTCGGCGGCCGAAAGCGGCGCGGACAGCATCTTTGCGAGGTCGGCCGTGATGGACGCGCCGCCGAGCGGGACGGTGTCCACGTAAGCGAGCGAATCTTCCATGAAGACCGCCACAGAGGTGCAGCCGCCGCCGATGTCGACGAGGGTTGCCCCCAGCGTCAGTTCGTCCGGCGTGAGGGTGGCAAGCGCGCTGGCGTAAGGGGCATAAAGCTGGCGCGCGATGGTCAGGTGACAACGCTCTACCGCCAGCCGCAGATTCTGCAAGGTGCCGGAGCGGACGGCAACCGCGTGTACGGAGACGCCCAGCCGTTCACAATACATGCCGCGCGGGTCCGACACGCCGCGCGCCTGATCGACAACATAGCCCGAGGGGGCGGCTTGGATGGTCTCATAGCCGTCTTCGCGGCAGCGCCGTTTCGCCTCGCCCAGCAACTGACGCAGATGCGTATCGCCGACCAGTTCGCCATCCGTCGTGCCTTCGGCGCGTCCGATGAGACTTTTGGGCTGGCCGCATTGCACCGACAGGATGACATCCTGGATGCGCATGTCCGCCAATTGCTCGGCGGCATCGACCGCCTCACGGATGCTGCGCTCGGCGAGATCCAGATTGGTGATGGCGCCCGCGCGGATGCCCAGCGATTCGTGCAGCGCCGAGCCCAGCACCTGGATGCCGCCATGTTCCGCGCGGCCAATGATGCAGGCGACCTTCGAGGAGCCCACGTCAAGCGCGGCCACGATCCCACTGCGCGCATGACTGCCGCGCACGCTATTCGCCTTGCTATTCCGTGTGCGGAATGAGTCCCCCATGGGCCGGTCCAGTTCTATCTCCACGCGCGCCGTTCCCGCGGGACCGGGCGCGAATCACCATTATGCAATCGAAACACATAATTGTCGGGATAGCGAAGATCGATCATCTCGATATCGCGTTCCAGGACGCCTTTTTCGACGATCAGCTTTTCCAATTCTGCGATCTGCCGCTCCCAGCCGTCTTCCGGCAGCCGGACCGTGACGTTTCCAGACAGCAGAAGGTCCCAGCGGCGTCCGGATATCCGCTGAAGCGCCGCGAGCCGCGCCTGAATCGCCTTCTGCCCGATCAGCGCATCAACAATCGGCGCGGCCGCTTCCGGTGCGCCGGCTCCAAGGATCACGGGCAACCGTGCAAGGCCGTTGTCATCAGCCACTTTGGTGATGATGGCGCCCGAACGTTCCACAACCATCAGCGCGGTTCCATTCCGCCACAGCGCAAAGGGGCGTTTCTCGATAAGGTGTACGCTGACCCTGTCGGGAAAGTGCCGCCGCACTTCCGCATCTGCTACCCAGGGCAGCATCAAGAGGCGCGCACGGGCCTGATCCGGATCGACGCCAAAGATGGATTCGCCATTGGGTACCGCAACGGCCGATGCGACCGTTGCACGCAGCGTATGCTCCAAGCCGCTGAACGTAACATTATGCACCGCGAAGCCCGCCTCGGTGAACGGTTCCATCGCCGCCGCTTCCGCGCGGCCGATGGCATGGGCCACATAGCCGCCCGCGAAAACGCCAATCACGCCGACGACGATGACCAAGCCGAGCGTCAGCCCCAAAATCGGCCGCTGCAGGAGCAAGCGCGTCTTGCGCCCCGCGTCGGGTTTGCGCGCACCGCGTTCGGTTCGCACCGGGGCTTTCGCGCCGCGGCGCGCTGCGGGTGGTTTCCCCTTCACCTGTCGCACGAGGCATCCTCCAGTATCCATCGCACCAGCGCGCGAAAGCTCATGCCCTTGTAGGCAGCCTGCTCGGGCACAAGCGATGTCGGCGTCATGCCGGGCTGCGTGTTGACCTCCAACACAATGAGCCGATTCGTACCCTTCGTATCGTCATAACGGAAGTCGGTGCGCGAAACGCCGCGGCACCCGAGCGCCTCATGCGCACGGAGCGCCAGCGCCATCGCTTCATCGCGCACGGTGTCGGGAATAACCGCTGGGATGGTGTGATCGGAGCCGCCGGGCGCGTATTTTGCGTCGTAATCGTAGAACGCCATTTTCGGAATGATCTCGGTCACAGCAAGCGCGCGGTCGCCCATGACTGCGGCGGTCAGCTCGCGCCCCGGCACGTAATCTTCAACCATCACGGTATCGCCGAGATTCCAATCGGCGGCTTCGAGGGCGGCGGGCGGCCGGTTGTCGCCCTCGCGGACGATATAAACGCCGACGCTTGATCCCTGATTGACGGGCTTCACCACGTAAGGCGGCTTCATTTGATGCGTCGCCCCTGCAATGCGGCGATCCACAACGATGCTGTCCGCGACCGGCAGTCCCGCCGCACGGAACGCAACCTTCGCCCGTTCCTTGTGCATGGCGATGGCCGACGCCAACACACCGGAATGGGTGTAGGGAATCTCCATCACTTCGAGCAGACCCTGAACGCAGCCATCTTCGCCCCAGCGCCCGTGCAGGCCGTTGAATACGGCGTCGGGTTTGGCCTCAGCGAGACGCTGAGCCAGATCGTGCCCAACGTCGATCTCGGTGACGTCAAAACCTTCTTCGCGCAGGGCATTCGCGCAGGCCCGGCCTGAGACCAGACTCACTTGGCGCTCGGTCGACAAACCGCCCAGCAATACAGCGATCCGCTGGAACGTGCTCATTCAGCCGTCTCCTTCGCCCGCCCGATGCGTTTGATTTCCCATTCCAGCGCGACGCCGAATTTGGCTTTCACGCGAGCGCGCACGTCCTCGCCCAGCGCCTCAATGTCAGTGGCCGTGGCGTCACCCGTGTTGATGAGGAAGTTGCAGTGCTTCTCCGACATCTGAGCCGCGCCGTGCATCAACCCGCGGCATCCCGATTGATCGATGAGCTGCCACGCCTTGTGGCCCGGCGGATTGGTAAAGGTGGAGCCGCCGGTCTTGCTGCGCACCGGTTGCGTGCTCTCCCTCTGCGTAACGAGAGCTTCCATCCGCGCGCGGATCGCCTCCGGTTCCCCCAGCGTGCCTTTCAGCACGGCGTCAATATAGATGAGCCCTTGGGGCTTGGAATGGCGATAGGTGAAACCCATGTCATCGGGGCCAAGGGTGATGACCTTGCCCGTGGAGTCGATGGCACGCGCTTTGACAAAGACGTCCTTTGTCTCGGTCCCGTAGCAACCCGCGTTCATCATCAGCGCGCCGCCAATGGTGCCCGGAATGCCGCGCAGGAATTCCAGTCCCGCAATGCCTGCATCGGCCGCCGCGCGGGCTACCGCGGCATCCAGCGCAGCCGCACCTGCGCGCAGGTGCGTACCGTCGATCTTCTCGATCTTGCCGAATGAGGACGGCAGGCGGATCACGACGCCGGGAATTCCGCCGTCACGGATCAGCAAATTCGAGCCGACACCAATGACCGTCACCGGCAGATCGGCCGGTTTGGCCGCGACGAAAGCGCAAAGGTCTTCCAGATCGGCGGGGCGAAACAGAATGTCCGCCGCGCCGCCGGCGCGAAACCACACCAAATTTTTCAAGGGCGCATGTTCGGTGTAACTACCCCGCACGACGGGAAGCGACGCGACAGCATTCATCGCTTCGCCTCCCATTCCCTAAGCGCGGCTTCCAAACCAGCCGCCCATTGCGTGATCGACCCGGCGCCCAAACAGACAATCGCGCCGCCGGGCTTGGCCAGCGGGCCAACAAGCGCGGGCAAATCTTCCATGCCGTTCATCGTCAGCACATGCTTGTGCCCGTGCGCGCGCAAGCCTTCCGCCAGCGCATCGCGGTTGATGCCTTCGATGGGCGCTTCGCCTGCCGCGTAGACCGGAGCAATAATCGCCGTATCGGCGGCATTCACGCAGGTGCAGAACTGATCGAACAGATCGTGCAGGCGCGAATAGCGATGCGGCTGAACGATGGCGACAATCGGCCCGGTATAGGCTTGCCGCGCGGCTTTCAGCACCGCGGCAATTTCCACGGGGTGGTGCCCGTAATCGTCGATGATCGCCGCACCGTTAAATTCGCCGACGCGCGTGAAACGGCGCTTCACGCCGCCAAAGCCATTGAGCCCGGTACGAATAGCGTCCGGGCCGACCCCCAGCTCGCGCGCAATCGCAATCGAGGCAATCGCGTTGGAGATATTGTGCTCGCCCGGCATGGGCAAAACGAGATCGGCGATCGTCGTTTCCGTGCCCTTGCGGCGGTCGCGAAACACCGCGTCGAAATGAGAAGCACCCTGCGAGAAGCTCACATTGACGGCGCGCGCATCGGCCTGCGGGCTGAAACCGTAAGTGATCACACGCCGGTCACGGATGCGCGCGACCATCGCCTGCACCTCGGGATGATCGATACACATCGCCGCGAAGCCGTAGAACGGCAGATTTTCCACGAAGCTTTGGAACGCCGCGCGAACGCGGTCAAAATCGCCGTAGAAATCCAGATGCTCGGGATCGACGTTAGTGACGATAGCCACAGTCGCGGGCAGTTTCAGGAAAGTCCCGTCGGACTCGTCGGCCTCGACCACCATCCAATCGCCGGAGCCGAGCCGCGCGTTCGTGCCGTAGGCGTTGACGATACCGCCATTCACCACAGTCGGATCGAGCCCACCCGCGTCCAGCAGCGCCGCGACCATGGTTGTAGTCGTCGTTTTGCCGTGCGTGCCCGCAACAGCGACACACCGCTTCAAGCGCATCAGCTCGGCGAGCATTTCCGCGCGGCGCACAATCGGCAGCCCAGCGGCACGCGCTGCCGCGAACTCCGGATTGTCCGGCTTCACGGCTGACGAATAAACCACCACTTGCGCATCGCCGAGGTTTTCCGGCCGCTGGCCGATGGCGACGGAAATGCCCAATTCGCGCAGCCGCTTTACGTTCGCGTTCTCCGAAGCGTCCGAGCCCTGCACCCGATAGCCCAGGTCCTTCACCACTTCGGCAATGCCGCTCATGCCGATGCCGCCGATGCCGATGAAATGGATGGCGCCAATGGACAACGGCACGCGCATTTGGGTGTCGAGGCTTTGGGGCTTGCTCATGCGGCCTCGCTTTCCGACAGCGACTCTGCCAGGTCGGCGAGCCTCGCTGCCGCATCAGGGTGACCGAGAGCCTTGGCGGCGGCGGCATGGGCCGTGAGCATATCGGGATGCGTAAGGATTTCGGCCAGCAAGCCCGCCAATCCTTGCGGCGTGAGCTTATCCTGCTTGATCGCCCACGCGGCATTGGCATTTTCGAGCACCGCGGCGTTCGCCGCCTGATGATCGTCCATCGCCGCGGGATAGGGCACCAGGATCGAAGGCCGGCCGATCACGGTCAGCTCAGAAAGCGTGGATGCACCGCTGCGCGCAATCACCAGATGCGCGTCTGCCATGCGCCGCGGCAGATCGGTGAAGAATTTGGCCACTTCCGCCCGCAGGCCCGCGGCACGGTATAGGCTCTGCACCATCTCCAAATCTTCCTGCCGGCACTGCTGCGTAATCACAAGCCGGGCCCGCAAATCCGGGAGCAGTTGCGCCAAAGCAGCCGGAACGATTTCCGACAGCGCGCGCGCGCCCTGGCTGCCGCCGAACACCAACAAACGGATTGGGCCGCTCGCATCGGGCGCTACATAAGGTGCTGCACGCAAAGCAACCGCTTCCGCGCGGACCGGATTGCCGGTGAAGACGACGCGTTCGGGATGCGCCGGGGCCAGCCGTACGAACGGAAATGTCGCGGCGATCTTCTTCACGCGAGGCGCCAGCAGGCGATTGACTCGCCCAGGCACCGCGTTCTGTTCATGCAGCGCGGCGGGCACACGGACCAGCGAAGCAGCCAGCATCACCGGCAGGCTGGGGTAGCCACCGAATCCAACAACAGCGCGCGGCCGCAAATTCATCAGCTTCAGCAACGCCGACGCAACGCCGAGCGCAATAACGCCGAACGCCGCGATTTTTCCGAGCGCCGAGCGTCCGGCAAATGTCGCGGCCGGAACGGTTTGGATTTCCGCCCCAGGAAAGACGCTGCTGTAATTGTGCCCGCGCCCATCCGTCATCACGACGACGCGCCACCCACGGCGAACGAGTTCGCCCGCAAGCGCCTGTGCCGGGAAGAGATGACCGCCGGTGCCACCAGCGGCGAGGACGAACGGTGCGTTCATCGCTTCGCCTCTTCCGGCAGAACCGGACGCTGCCGCGTCAGGCCGAGCGCGAACCCCAAAGTCAGCGCCACGGCAAACAACGATGAACCGCCGTATGAGATCAGTGGCAGCGTCATGCCCTTGGCAGGAAGCACCGACAGCGACACGCCCATATTGATGAAGGCCTGCAAGCCGATAGCGAGTGCAAGTCCTGCACCCGCAAGCTGCGGGAACGGCTCACGCGCGCGCGCCGAGCGCAGCATCAAGCGAATGGTAACGACGCCGAACAACACCGCGATCAGAACGCAGAGAAAGACGCCGAATTCTTCGCCCGCGACCGCGAAAATAAAATCGGTATGCGCATCGGGAAGCCGGTATTTGATTGTGCCCGCACCGGGACCAACGCCCGTCACACCACCGGCCTCGAATGCCTTCATGGCAAGGCCCGTCTGGTAGCCGCCATCATTCATGAACTGCGAGATGCGCTCGCGAACATGCGGATGAATGAAATAGGCCAGCGTTGCCAACCCAGCGCCACCGACGCCCAGCGCACCGATCCAGTAATAGGGCAGACCGGCGAAAAACAGCATGGCGACGCAGATGATCGATAACAACGCGGTCTGTCCGACGTCCGGCTGCATCAGCAGAATAATGACGGCCGGGGCAAGAAAACCCAGCGTCCAAGCCTCGCCGGGAAAACCGCGTTTCATTTTGTCGGCAAGGAACGCCGCAGCCAACACGCCGAACGCAGGCTTTAGGAATTCCGACGGCTCCAGCCGGAAGCTGCCAAATTCGAGCCAGCGATGCGCGCCATTGACGTTCGGCCCGATCAACAGCGCCATCACGGCGCCGACCCACGCCAAGGCGAATACCGCCGCTGCCACCATGCGCGTTTGGCGGTAGTTGAGGAACGAGGCGCCGATCATGATGCCCAGAGCCGTCGCGGCAAAACCGAGCTGTTTGATGGCGTACGAGAAATTTCCCGCCGCACTGCCATGATCGGTTGCGGCGGGACTTGCCGCAAACGCCAGCAGCAGGCCGATCGCCATCAAGCCAAGAACCGCCGTCAGGCTGACGCGATCGATGGTCCACCACCAGCGGGCAAAGCCGGACGTGTCGGCGCGCGACAGATTCATTTTCCGCCATCCTTCGGCGCAGCCGCGCCGTGCATTTCCATCATTGTCTTCACCATGTCGCGGAAGATGTCGCCGCGCTGTTCGAAATCGCGAAACTGATCGAACGACGCGCAAGCCGGCGACAGCAGCACGACGGGTTCGCGTGCATTGCTGGAAAGTGCATCTTGGAACGCTTGCTCCAGCGCGTTGGCGAGCGTGCCCGATTGCACAATACCGACTTTGCCGGCCAGCGTCTGTCCAAACGCACCAGCCGCTTCGCCGATAAGATAAGCGCGGCGCATTTTGGGAAAGAACGGCGCCAGATCGGCGATGCCGCCCTCTTTGGCTTTGCCGCCCGCGATCCAAAAGATGTCGGAGTAGACCGCAAGCGCGCGCGCCGCGGCATCGGCGTTCGTCGCCTTGGAGTCGTTGATGAAGCGGACCTTCCCGATGCGCCCGACATCCTCGATGCGATGGACAAGGCCTGGAAAGCGCGTGATCGCGGCGAATACACGGTGCGGATCGCGAACCAGCCGTTTCACAGCGGCGTAAGCCAGCGCCGCGTTCTGCCAATTGTGGCTGCCTGGAAGATGCGCCGCCTGGTTCAGATCGCCGGCGAGCGCGGCGGGTTGATCCCAGGCGTCGTACAGTTTTCCATCAATCACGAAAATGCCGCGTCCCAGCACCTTGCCGACCGCTACGGGCACGGCACCGGGGCCGCGCGCCGCCGCCAGTTTGGTGTAAAGGACCGCCGAGTCGGCATCGTCCACGCCCACGGCGACTTGGCCATTGGACGCGGCCTGCTGCAGAAGCTTTTCTTTCACAGCGATATAGCCCGCCATCGAACCATGGCGGTCGATGTGATCGGGGGACAGATTTGTCAGAAGCGCCACGTCGGAAATCAGTCCCGGCGACAGGTCGATCTGATAGGAGGAGACTTCCAGCACATAGACGGTGTTGCCGTCCGGCGGCGAAAGGTCGAGCGCGGGCTTGCCGATATTGCCGCCGACCTGCGCATCGAAGCCGCAGGCCTGCAGGATGTGCCCGATCAGCGCGGTGGTGGTGGATTTTCCGTTCGTGCCGGTGATGGAAATAATTGGCGCTGCGGCTTTGTCGCTGCCGGCGGGGCGGATGGCGCGCGCGAACACTTCCACATCGCCGATGACTTCCGCGCCGGCCTCGCGTGCGCGCCGTACCACGGCGTGCGGGGCCGGGTGCGTCAGCGAAACCCCGGGGCTCAGGACAACCGATGTTATCGTATCCCAGGGCCAATTCTCGATGGCTTGCACATCCGCGCCCGCAGCCAGTGCCGCAGAACGCGCAGACTTTTTGTCGTCCCAGGCAAAAACGGAAGCGCCACCCACTTTGAGCGAATGAACGACCGACAAGCCGGAGCGCGCCAGCCCGAATACCCCAACCGTTTTGCCTTTGAAACCGACGGCCTCGATCATGGACCTACCGCAGCTTCAAGGTCGAAAGGCCGATCAGGGCCAGGACCACGGAAATGATCCAGAACCGGATCACAATCGTCGGCTCGCTCCAGCCCAGATGCTCAAAATGATGATGGATCGGCGCCATGCGAAACACGCGCTTGCCCGTCATCTTGAACGACACCACCTGCACCATGACGGACACCGCTTCCATCACGAACAAGCCGCCGACGATCACCAGAACGATCTCGTGTTTCACGGCAACGGCAGCTGCACCCAACATACCCCCGAGCGCGAGCGAACCCGTGTCCCCCATGAATACCATGGCGGGCGGCGCGTTGAACCAGAGGAAGCCAAGACTCGCACCAATTAGCGCACCCAACAGAATTGTCAGCTCACCGCTGCCGGGCACGTAATTGATCTGCAGGTAATCGGCGAACCGGATGTTCCCGGCGAGATAGGCGATCAAAAGAAATGTACCCGCGGCTATCATCACCGGCACAATGGCAAGACCGTCCAAGCCGTCCGTGAGGTTTACGGCATTCGATGAACCGACGACGACGAAAGCGCCGAAGACAATGAACCCCCAGCTCAGTTGGATCAGCACGCCCTTGAAAAAGGGCACCGCAACCGCACCCGTCAGCGGCGGCGGTTGCAAACGCATGAGAAATACAATGCAGGCTGCCGCGACGATGAACTGGAACAGCAGCTTCATACGGCCGCTGACGCCTTCCGATGACCGCTTGGTCACCTTCAGATAGTCGTCTACTGCCCCAAGCAGCCCGAACGACAGCGTCACCATCAGCACGGCCCACACATGCAGATTGGATAGATCGGCCCACAGCAGCGTCGAGAGCACGAGCGACACCAGGATAAGCAGGCCGCCCATGGTCGGCGTGCCCTGCTTTTCAATAATGTGGCGCTTCGGGCCGTCAGCGCGAATGGGCTGGCCCTTGCCTTGCGTCTGCTTCAGCCAGCGGATGAATCGCGGGCCTAAGACGAAAGCGATCAACAGCGCCGTCATCACCGCGCCGCCGGTGCGAAAGCTGAGATAGCGGAACACGTTGAAGATCCGATACTCGTCCGCCAAAGGCACCAGGAAATGATAGAACACACTCGCCCCCTACGCCGCTGCGGCGTTGCGCGTTTTAAGCGCATCGATGATGACGGCCATGCGGCTGCCGAAGGAACCTTTCACCAGAACGACATCGCCATCCCGCAACAGCGCCAGCAATTGCGAGGCGAGTCCGATGGAATTTTCCGCGTAGGAACCGCGAAGGTTTTGCGGCACGGCATCCCACAGTGCGCGCATGTGCGGACCGCACGCAAACACAAGATCGGCGCCCGCAGCGGTAATCGGCTCAATGAGCCCGTGGTGCAGAGCGGCCGCGTTCTCGCCCAATTCCAGCATGTCGCCGAGCACGGCAATCCGACGGCCTTTTGCCTTGGGACGCGTCTGCCCCAACAGGTCGAGCGCCGCCGCCATCGAGGCCGGGTTGGCATTATAGCTTTCGTCGATCAGTTCGATCCCATTGATCGCAATGCGCGCGCCGCGTCCCTTCAGTGCTGAAAATTGCGCCAGCGGCGCAATGCAGGGTGCGAGATCGACGCCGAGTTCCTGAACCGCCAGCATTGCCGCGACGGCATTCATCGCGATGTGCGCACCGGCTGCGCCGATGACACATTGAACGAACTGCCCGCGAAGCGACACCGTGATCTTCTGTCCATCGCCATGAGACTCGGACGACATCAGCCGGCCATCGGCATCGGCGCGCGTGCCGAAGGTCAGAAGACGTGCAACGCCGGCTGCCACAGCATGCGCTTTCAGGCGCTCGAATTGCGGATTGTTGGCGGGAAGTATGGCGGTGCCGCCCGGCTCGATGCCTTCGAAGATTTCGGCCTTCGCGTCAGCGATGGCTTCCAGCGTGCCGAAATATTCCAGATGCGCCGCCGCAATCGTGGTGATGATCGCAACATGAGGACGGACTTGTTTCACCAGCGCGCGGATTTCGCCCGCGTGGTTCATCCCAAGTTCAAACACGCCGTACTGAGTCTCGCGCGGCATCCGCGCCAGGCTCAGCGGCACACCCCAGTGATTGTTGTACGAAGCCGCAGACGCTGCCACGGACCCCGCCGCGCCCAGCATCGTGCGCAGCATTTCCTTGGTCGTCGTTTTACCGGCGCTACCCGTTACCGCAACAATCCTAGCGCTCGAACGCTGCCGGGAGGCGCGGCCCAACGCTTCCAAACCCGTCTGCGTGTCGTGCACCAGCAACAAGGGAGCATCGGCGGAAACGTCTGCGGGGCGCGCGCTGACCATGGCCGCGGCGGCATTCTTACCGAGCGCGGCGGCAACGAATTCATGGCCATCACGCTCACCCTTCAGCGCGACGAACAGATCGCCGGATTTGATCGTGCGCGTGTCGATCGAGATGCCACTGGCTAACCAGCTTCCGACCGCCGTGCCGGCGGTGGCTTGCGCGGCTTCTGAGGCAGTCCAAAGATCGCGCGCGGTCATGCGGACCCGCCTGCGGCCGAACCGCCCAGCGCGCGTGCCGCCTTTACCGCTTCTTCGCGATCGGAAAAGTGGAGCACGTCGCCGCCGATGATCTGGTAATCCTCGTGTCCCTTGCCGGCGATCACGAGTGCATCGTTTTCCTGGAGCGCCGCGACAGCTTGTGCGATCGCTTCGGCACGGCCTGTGATTTCCGTGGCAGTGGGCGCACCCGCCAGCGCCTCACGGCGGATCGCCGCCGGGTCTTCGGAACGCGGATTGTCGTCGGTAATAATCACTGAATCGGCAAAGCGGGCAGCCGCTTGCGCCATCAACGGACGCTTGCCGCGATCACGGTCACCGCCGCAGCCGAACAGAATGTGCAGCCGTCCCTTCACATGCGGGCGCAGCGCCTTCAGCACGGTTTCGATCGCATCGGGCGTGTGCGCGTAATCGACAAAGATCGCCGCCTGCGCGCGTGTCCGTGCAACCAGTTCCAAGCGGCCCGGCGCACCTTTAAGCGTCTCCAGCGCCGCGAACACTTTCTCCGCCGGATCGCCCAACGCCAGCACCAAGCCCGCTGCAACCAGCGCATTGGATGCCTGAAACAGGCCGGCCAGCGGCAATGCAATTTTATGCTCGCGGCCTTCGTAGCCCACGACGATATCTTGTCCGCGCTCACTGGGCGTTTGCGAGAGAAGGCGTAATTCCTCACCGTTCAAACCAACCCTCAGGAGCTTCAAACCGCGCGTTTTAGCAACCGCGACAAAGTGCTCGGCGCCCTCTGCATCGACATTCACGACCGCCGCGCCGCCCGGCACGACCAAATCCCTGAACAGGCGCAGCTTCGCGGCGAGATAATTTTCAAACGTCGCGTGGTAATCCAAATGATCGCGCGTGATGTTGGTGAAACCGGCCACTGAGACGTTCACGCCGTCGAGGCGGTACTGATCGAGCCCATGGCTGGACGCTTCCATCGCCAGATGATCCACACCTTCGGCTTTCAACCGCGCCAGTTCGGCGTGCAAACGCACCGGATCGGGCGTGGTATGCTCGAGCGAAACATGCCCCGACGGCGCGTCGATGCCGATGGTGCCGAGGCTCGCGGCAGCCGTGCCTTCATACGCCCAAATCTGCCGCACGAAGCAGGCAACCGAGGTCTTTCCGTTTGTCCCGGTGACCGCCGCAACAACAGAGGGTTGCGCGCCGTAAAATTCCGCCGCCATCAGCGACAGGCGGCGGCGCGGATTGGCCGCTTGAATGAACTCCACGCCCAGCGCGTTTACCTGTGCGGCAATGTCGGGTGCGCCCAAAACCGCCACCGCGCCGCGCGCAACGGCATCGGCAATGAATTTTGCGCCGTCTGTCTTGCTGCCCGCGAGCGCCGCAAACAAGAATCCGGGCTTAACCTCACGGCTGTCCGCCGCGAGCCCCCGGAATTCCTGCACGTTTCTGCTCACAACGGCTGCCTCTCCCACTCGTCCAACACTCGCTTTTGATTATGGTTCCATTGTGAAGAACTCAGGGATTTGCAGCGGCAACCGTATCGGTACGGCGAACACCCAGCAGAGGCGCGATCTTCGCGATGACACGCCCGACGGACGGCGCTGCCACGGCGCCGCCGGTGGAAAAGCCGCCAGTGGATTTGTTGCCATGCGGCTCGTCGAGCATGATGAAAACCAGATATTGCGGATCGGAGATCGGGAACACGCCGCAAAAGGATGAAATCAGCAAATGATGCGCGTATGACCCGTTTTCCGCTTTCTCCGCGGTTCCGGTCTTTCCGCCGACATCATAACCCGGCACATCAGCTTTGCTGCCGGTGCCGTCGGTGACGACGAGGCGCATCAACTGGCGCATCGTACGGCTGGTCTCTTCCGAGATGATGCGCTCACCGTCCTGAACCTTCTCGTCTTTCAGGAAGGTCGGGCGGACCCGGGTTCCACCGTTGACAACAGAGGCTGCGGCGGCGGCAAAACTCAACGGGTTGACCGAGATGCCGTGGCCGTACGCAATCGTCGCGGCTTCCACTTCTTCCCAGTGACGGGGATAAAGCGGCGATGCCATTTCCGGCAGTTCCGTTTTCAGAGGATCGAGAAGGCCAAGCTTTTTCAGGAACGGCTTCTGTTTTGTGGGTCCCGAACGCATCTCAATTTGCGCCGTGCCGATGTTCGAAGACTCGGCAAACACCATCGCAGCCGGAATCAGGGGGCCGAGGCGCTCGAAATCATGGATGTAATGATTTCCGAGTTTCAGCGGCTTGCCGACATTGATCAGTTCGTCCAACCGGACGGTTTTCTCTTCAATCGCCAGCGTGAAGGCGAAGATTTTGAAAATCGAGCCCAGCTCATACACGTCCTGGGTCATGCGGTTACGAATGGAATCGCCGGGGCTCAACGTCCGGGCATTGGGCTCGTAATCGGGCAGCGAGGCGAGCGCCAGCACTTCGCCGGTGCGCACGTTCAGCACAAGTCCAGCGGTCGCCTTGGCGTTGAAGGCGTGTTGTGCCTCCTCCATTTCGTGCTCGAGCACATACTGCACGCGCATGTCGAGCGAGAGCTGAACGGGCGCGCCATCCTTCGAACCCTTCAGGTGCTTCTCAAGTCCAAGCTCCAGGCCCGAAACACCGTTTTCGTCGGTGTCGACCTGACCGACGGCATGCGAAACAATGCGGCCGCTCGGGTAGAAGCGCTTGTAACCATCTTCGAAGGTGAGACCGGGCAAACCCAGCCGCATGACCGCCTCGCGCCGGTCGGGCGAAAGACCGCGCTGCACCGGGATGTAACCGCGTTTGGGTGCAAACGCCGCCAGCAATCGCCCTTCTTCGGCGCCGGTGGCCTCAGCCAATCCGTGCGCCGCTTCGCTGACGTCCCAAAACACTTTTGGCGATGCATAGACGTCGCTCACCGGCAGATCGCGCGCGATCAGCACGCCATTGCGATCGACCAAATCGGCGCGCATGGGATGGACGATAACCGGCGTGATCGCCCCCGTGACGCCAGCGCCCAACACCATCACATCGACCAACCGCGCCGCGATGACGCTGAAGCAGACAGCGGAAAATATCGCCGCAAGCGCGATGCGGTTCCGGACAAGCGATGGTTGGACCGGCCGCTTTGCCATGGTCAGGTGCCGGTATGCGTGGTCGCGAACGCCGCATTCGGCGCGGGCTGCGACACGGCGGCAGGTTCTTGCGGCAACGGCGTCTGCGGGACCACGTCCTTGATGCTGCGGATATCGCCTTCCGGCGCCAGCGGCGGATTCTTCAGCGGCAATTCCGACAAGGAGGTGAGCGCGCGACCCGGCTTGTCCGTCAAATCCAGATGATGTTCGACGAGGGCTTGCAGCCGTTTCGGCTCCGTCACCCGCGCCCATTCCGCGCCCAGCACATTTAGGGCCGCCGTCTCTTTGAGTATCTCAGCCCGGGTCGTCGTCATCTCAACCTGTTCGACGCGCGCCTTCTCAGCGGTGCGGTACACGCCAAGGCAGACCACGCAGGTGATGGCGACGAAAGCGAAGTTCAGGGTGCGGATCATACGTACTCTCCACGGATTGGGGCCGTCGGCTTCCAGGCGGGGGCAAGGTTGCGAACGGCGGCACGCAAACGCGCGGAACGGCTCCGCGAATTGGCGTGGATTTCATCCTCATTGGGTGTTTGGGGACCGGTCTTAAGCGTGTCGAACGTCGGCGGTTGACCGGCCGGGCGCTGCGGAAGGTGCCGCGAGCCTTGGCCCATGCGGCCGCTGCGCTCGGCGAGGAAACGCTTCACGATGCGGTCTTCCAGCGAATGGAAGGCAACGACGGCCAGACGCCCTTCGGGATTGAGGACGCGCTCCGCCGCTTCCAGGCCGCGTTCGAGCTCGCCCAGCTCGTCATTGACGGCGATACGCAGTGCCTGAAACGTCCGTGTCGCCGGATGAATCTTTTGGCGCCGCCCCAGAACACGTTCCGCGACGCCGGCCAGCTCGCCCGTGCGCGTGATCGGCCGGGCGGCAACGATGGCGCGGGCCACGGCCTTGGCGCGATTCTCTTCGCCGTAAGAGGCCAGAATGCGGATCAACTCGCTCTCCGGCAGCGTGTTGACGAGATCGGCCGCCGTCGCGCCTTGCGAGGTATCCATGCGCATGTCCAGAGGACCGTCCGCGCCGAAGGAGAAGCCGCGTTCGCCCTGATCGATCTGGAAGGACGAAACGCCGATATCCAGCGCAACGCCGTCCGCCTTCTCGACGCCTTGGGCGCCAAGCAGAGCGTCCATGTCCGAAAAGCGGCCGTGGATCAGCGTCAGCCGTCCGTCATACCGGTCCGCCATGGCGCGGCCCCGCGCGATGGCGTCCGCATCCCGGTCTATCCCGAAGACGCGGCACTTGGCGCGGTCGAGCAGCGCGGCTGAATAGCCACCGCCACCGAAGGTCCCGTCGACATAAATCGCGTCGTCGCGCGGCTGCAGGACCGCCATCACCTCTTCCAGCATCACGGGGACATGGCCGGCGCTCATGCGGCTTCTCCCGCGGTGCGGCTGGCCAGCGCGCGCGCAATCCGCGCCGTGCGGATCGGCTCGAACACTTCCGGGTCCCAGATCTGGAATTTCTTGATCATGCCCGTGAACAGGACGCGGTCCTTGATGCGGGCATGGGCGATGAATTCTTCCGGCAGGCTGATGCGGCCCTGCTCGTCGATGTTCATCAGCTGGGATTCGCCGATGATCGCTTGGGCGCGGGCGTCGAAGTCGTCGCTGAAGAAGGGGTCGCCCGTTAGCCGCGATTGGATCTCGGCGAGCATGTCCTCGCCGAAGCCCTCAAGGGCCGGGTGGACGAAAGACGGGAAGCAATAAAAGCCGCGGAAGCTCTGCTGTGCGAGCACCTGCCGGAAGGGCGCGGGAACGCTGACGCGTCCCTTTGCGTCCAGCTTGTTCACAACAGTGGAGATGAACGGTTGCACGGTCCGGCGCTTTCGCCCCCTTGGGTCCCATGCGACGCCATCGAACACGGCCATCCCGCCATGCACAAAAGCATGGGATAGCGTGGTATATCATGGGAAAATCCGCCCCGTCAACGAAAAAGCACAAATAAATTATGGACTTGGCTGTGCTATATTTAGGTTTTCCTTAACCCTTGACTACAAATCGCCCTGAACAAATCAAAAACTGAGAATACAGGTAGTAATCGCCTTAGTGAATCCCCCCATTAGAGCGTTCCTCTTTTGTTCGAGGCTTAAGCGATGATTGCCGCCGCGCCGGTTCCAGCCCGATGGTATCACCGCATCCCGCCGCCGGTCTGGATGCTGCTTTTGTTCCTGGATGCCTACTGTGTCCAGAACAGCTTTTCGTGGGCCGCGCTTGTCTATGCGCGGTCGATTCCTCTCACGGTTGTCTTGGCGATCGCCGGAATGGCGTTGGGGCTTTGGGGCGAACGCACTTTTCACAAGGCCGGTACCGAAGTGATGCCGGCCTCGCGCACCAACAAGAAACTCGTGACGTCCGGACCATTCCGCTTCACGCGCAATCCGATGTATGTGGGCGTCGTCCTGATCGCGCTCGGCATCGCGTTTTACGAAGGCACGCTGCCGTTCCTCGCCGTCCCCGTATTGGTTTTCCTGCTCTGCAATTTCGCCTTCATCCCCTACGAAGAAGCGAAAATGCAAGCCCAGCACGGCGATGCGTACACGGACTATCTCCACCACGTAAGACGATGGATTTAAAGGCCGCCCCGACGAGAAACTCTATTGTAAATCGGATCGTGAAGCTTAATGAGTTCATGCTCAATTTCTTTGCGACCAAGGCTTATCGGAACAGCCTTAACCATCAACTTCGACATGTGCTCATTTAAAATCAGTTCGATGTGCAGAGGAAATTTTCGGCTTTGATTCGCCTCGGCAAATCCCTCAGACTTCGTCAATCTGTGGCGGGCAACGCTGCGGCGGAGGGTATGATTTCTCGTATCCCTCAAGTCCTTCATGCGCGCCCTGAGACTTGCCGTCTCGCCGCAGTAAATGACTTTTCCGTCTTCGTAGACTACGTAAACCCCAGGCGAAACGGGAATGCTGGTCCACCACTGGTCCGCATTCATAGATATCGCACCATCTGAAGATTGAAACTGTGCTACGCGTTGCGAAAGGTATTCCTTCTCAAAATCGCTATCCATCACGTGTGCCCCCAGACATCCGGAAAATAAATGTCAGATGGCCTGTAAGCCGGGTTCTGTTCCGCGTTGCCGCGGAGATGACCATTCCTCTGGGACGTTCGTCGCCGAACGCCTCTCGCGACCTACCCGGACGGCTACGCGGAAACGCGTTACGTGCCGTCCCTATTTGGTCTTGCTCCCGGTGGGGCTTGCCGTGCCGGTTTCGTTGCCGAACCCGCGGTGCGCTCTTACCGCACCATTTCAACCTTACTGCCGGCCAAGGTCCGAAGACCTTGGCCGGTTAGCGGTATGATTTCTGTGGCGCTATCCCTGAAGTCACCTTCGCCGGACGTTATCCGGCACCGTATTTCCGTGGAGCCCGGACTTTCCTCCCGCCTTCGCGCTACGCGCTACGTCGCGGCAGGCCCTTATTCGAGCTTGCCGCATCGTATCGCGCAGGGCGAAGACGGGCGGTCATCCGGCCATCTGACACTTTACAAACTGTCATCCCGGGCAGCGTCCCGCAAGGGGCGCGCGACCCGGGACCCACGGCGCAAACGGCTTGGAGGGTCCCGGATCGGCGCTGAACGCGCCGTCCGGGATGACATTTAGGAGAAATCCATCGCTTTAAGCAGCGCGGCCAGAATCGCTTCGCATTCCCCGTCGGCAACGCCGTCTATGCGCGACGGACGCCAATGGCGCTGGAATGCTTCGATGACGGTAGCGTCCGTCACCTCCATGTCGGGGGCCAGCCCATACCCAAAGGCACGCAGACCATCCGTGAACGGAACATCCAGATGGCGTTCGCGGCCCTCGGGCCACAGTCCGATCCCCGCCAGCGCCAAAGCACGCCAGGGAAAGAACTCGCCGGGGTCCGTCTTGCGGGCAGGCGCCACATCGGAATGACCGAGCACACGTTCCGGCGGCACGGCATGCCGCGAGAGAATATCGAGCGACAGCGCAATCACCGCCGCGATCTGCGCATCGGGAAACGAGCGATAGCCGAATTCGTGGCCGGGATTGACGATCTCGATGCCGATCGATCGCGCGTTGATGTCGCGCGCGCCGGCCCAATAGGACACGCCCGCATGCCACGCGCGCTTGTCTTCGGGCACATGCGCGTAAATCGTGCCGTCTTCATCGACCGTGTAATGCGAGCTGACACGGGCGGCTGGATCAGTGAGCCGCGCGACCGCCGCCGCGCCGGTCTCCATCCCCGTGTAATGCATCAGGAGGATGTCGACCGGCGTATTGGGCGGACGGTCATCGAAATTGGGAGACGGCGCGGCCACGCACTCCATGAAGCACCGCCGTCAGACGAAAATTTTGTACGCGATGGTTTCGCCGTCTGGGCGTTTAAGCGCGAATTCCGAGCCTTTTTCGTGCTCGTCGACCAACGCCTCCAGAACACGCAACGCATTGCGGATGACTTCCGCATAGGAGGCCGCTTCCGTCCTTTCCTTCAGGCGCTGCAATCGCTCCATCGCTTGCGGCGGCATTTCGAGTTGAACGCGCGTGGTCGAGCGTTCGGTGCTCGCCATCTCTGGCGCACAGCCGGAGCGGTGATGATGACGTCCGTGCATTTACGCCTCCTCGCGGTCGCGCCAAGAGCGCGGATCGTCGCGCCCGGGCGGCCCGCCCTGCCGGTGGTGATGATGATGCCAATGGCGGCGGCCGAAGCCCCGCCACGCCAGCACGAACAGCACGATCAGCAACAGCGGGAACGGAAAGAAGAAATGGTGGTGGAAACCGTAAGGCCCATGCATTCCGCCGGGCATCGGCATCGGAGGATGCGGGATGAACATCCAGACGATGAAAGAGACAATCAGCGCGATGACGGCAAGCCGCATCGCCAAGTGAAGATAATGATGATGCCGCCAGTAACGGCGGCGCTCCGCGTAATCCGCGTCGCTTTCCGAAGCATTGCGGGCAGGCGGTTCATTCACCGGAAATTCCTCGCCAACGCCGATGCCAAACTTGGCCATGACAACCTCCTTAGGCTGAAACCACGAACATCATATATACATCAATAAACCATCAATCAAGATGGGCGCCCGATTAAACGCCCTCCGCCGGTTCAAGCGCCCGTAACGGGGCGCGGCGGAGAACGATAGCCACGCCGGAGAGAGTCAGGATCGCGCCGACGATAATCATTGGGCTCAGCGGCTCGCCCAAGAGGAGGATGCCGCCTAGCACGCCGATGGCCGGCCCGAGCAGCAGGACCGAGCCGACAAGCGACACTTCGTAATGCTGCAACAGAATGTAATAGGACGTGTGGCCGATCAGGCTGCCGCCCACGACCGTATAGGCAAGCGCGGCCCAGGCCTGCCACGGCGCATCGCCGATGGATTGCAACTGACCGGTTTCGACCGCCGCGCTCGTCATGAACAAGAAGGGGATGCCGATCGCGGCCATCCATGCCTGCATGACGAAAGGCTTCACGCCCGTCAGTCGCCGCAACAGCACCGTGCCGATGGCCATGGCAACCGCATCCAGGATCAGCAGGAACACGCCCAGGAAATGCGCAGTGTGATTGGCATCCAGGCTGAACACCACCACCCCGCAAAAGGCGACGCCAATCCCGATCCAGCGCCGAACCGGAACGGTTTCACCGAGCCACAACAGCGCGAGCAAAACCGAGATCGGCACGTAGAGCTGATTGACGATCGACATGGTCGACGCGTCTGAATATTTCGCGCCCGAAAAGATCAGCGCGAAATGCAACCCACCCATGAAGAAAACAGCCGGGAGCAGCACGCTCCATTTGCCGGGCACCGCCTTCAGCCACGGCGACAGAACAGTCAGCACACAGATGAACCGCAAGCCGGTGAAAAACACCGGCGGGATGTAGGTCACGCCGATCTTCGCTGCGACGGCGTTCAAGCCCCAGGCGACGCAGACAAGAAGCGCAAGCATAAGATGAGAAAAGCGCATGATCTTTCGCGGGCGGGAGAGGTTAAGACGCCAAGGCTGGCGGCAAGAGGCCAACAAGATATGGCGGAAGCAGCGTCGCGCGCACGCAAAAGCTAGAACGGCCGTGTGCGCCTTCGATAGGTTCCAAAATTCATGACGCAGCGCAACAGAATTTTGCGCTTGGCAGGCCTGCGGGAACGTGTCCACACTTGCGCGTCCCTAAGGATTTACGGAGGTTTCCATGGTTCGGGAGTTGCATCTTCTGACCGTCGGTTTCGTCTTTTTATTCCTTGGTGCAATCGTCATGGGGGTCTTCTAAGCGAAGATTTGGCGGGAAGGGATTGAGGGCCGGGAGCGATGCTTCCGGCCCTTTTGTTTGTTGTTAAGAGACAACAAAAAGGGGTTACACGAAGGACATGAAGGGGGCACGAAGATCACAAAGGGGTTCCCTGCGTGCGCTAGCGCGCTCGATCTTGCCGCGCATTCTGGCGCGCAAAGCACGCCGATAATCTTTGTGTTCTTTGTGTCTCTTCGTGTCCTTTGTGTTACCTCTTTTTCCTTCACATAGCTCTCGCGCGACATAGGTGATTTATGGGCAAGGCAATGCGGATTTGTTTCATCGGCGACAGCTTCGTCAGCGGCGCCTTCGACGAGGAATGTCTGGGTTGGGCCGGGCGCATCTCCGCCAGCGCACGCAAGCGCGGCCATGATGTCAGCCCGTACAATCTCGGCATTCGCGGCGAAACCAGCGAGCAGATCGCGCGGCGCTGGCGCGCGGAGGCCGAGCCGCGTCAATCACCGCAGCAGGAAGGCCGCCTGGTTTTCGAATTCGGCGTCAACGATGCGCGCGAAGTGAACGGCAAGGCGCTTCTGACACCCGAACAATCGCTGGCCGCCGCGCGGGGCATTCTCTCCGCCGCCGTTCAGTGGAAGCCGACACTGATGATCGGCCCGCCGCCTGGATGCGACGAGGCCCGCAACGGGCGCGTGAAGGTTTTGCTGCCGGACCTGGCGAAATTGTGCGCGGAGCTGAACGTGCCCTATTTCGACTCATTCACGCCGCTGCTGGCGTCGCCGACCTGGACGCCCTGCGTGAAAGGCGTAGATGGCACCCACCCTTCCGCCGCCGGCTATGCGGAATGGGCCAAGCTGATCGACGGATGGTCCGCTTGGCGCGAATGGCTCCCCTAGTCTAAGGGATTCCCCTCACCTGCTCGCTTGATTAGAATCAAAGCTTCAGCCGCGCATCTGCTCTCTGGTGAGGCTTCCTTGAAGGAGAAGCGAGCCATGACGCGTCCTGTCACCCTTGCGTTGCTGATGGCGTCCGCCGTTTTCCTCAGCAGTTGCGCCTATGATCTGGCAGAGATTGAGCCGTATCGCGAAGTTGCCTGCTTCGGGCAGGCTAAAGTTTCCTTGCGCGATGCGGTCGAAGCTGCCGAAACCGAGGGCGGCCGAGCCATCGATGGGTCCTATCGCCAAGTGCGCGAAATGGGCTGCCTGGAGCGCGACGCCGGCTATTACGACGTTACGGTGCTGATCGGGAGTAAATTGTCGATGGTCAGCGTCGATGCCGCGACACAGCAAATCCAGCCGCGCAAGGAGCAAGGCTTCGGGCGCGAATTTGGCGGCCAGTTTTTTGAACGACTGTTTGAAGGCAGCCCGGAAGAACACGCCAAGGTGACCGCGCAAATGAAGGTGCATGTTCACCAAGCCATCGACAAAGCCGAAAAAGATGGCGGCAAAGCGATGGAAGTGCGCGCCGAAGAAAAGAACGGCCGCCCCGGCTACACGCTGAAACTGGTCGACCACGGCAAGCTGCGCATCGCCTGGGTGGACGGCGCGGCGTTGTAGGCCGCACTGATGGCGTGCGTGGTTCGAGGCTGCGCTACGCGAAGCACCTCACCATGACGAAGATTTGGTGGCATACAGAAAATTGCGTCATGCTGAGGTGCGTTGCGCAGCAACGCCTCGAAGCACGCAGGAGCGCATCAACGTGCGTATCACCTGGATCGACCGAACGGCGTTATAGGCCACGATCCATCACCTCCCCCTTGTGGCAGGGCTATCGCATGTTCGCAAATCTGTGGAATCGGACCGGGAACAAACTGGAATCGAGACGGGAACAAAGCCTCCAAGTTTCTCGGTCTGTTCCGTACATGCGATAGCCTTGCCCCTTGTGGGGAGGTGATATTTGAATACCCTCAAGCCGCCGCGATTTTGCGGGGGTTGTAGTTGAGGATCGGCCCGAGCCAGCGTTCGGCTTCTTGCAGCGTCCAGTTCTTGCGCCGGGCGTAATCTTCCACTTGGTCGCGCTCGACTTTGCCGACGCCGAAATACCGCGCGTCCGGGTGGCTGAAATATAGTCCCGATACGGACGATCCCGGCCACATGGCATAGTTTTCGGTCAGCTTCACGCCGCTGTTCTTTTCTCCGTCCAGCAGACGGAACAGCGTGCCCTTTTCCGTGTGATCGGGCTGCGCCGGATAACCGGGCGCGGGCCGGATGCCGTCGTAACCCTCGGCAATCAGTTCCTCGCTTGAGAGCGCCTCGTCCGGTGCGTAGGCCCAAAACTCCTTACGCACGCGCTGATGCAGGCGTTCCGCAAAGGCTTCCGCCAAACGATCGGCCAATGCCGAAAGCAGGATGGCATTGTAGTCGTCCTTATCGGCCCTAAAGCGCTCGGCAATCGCGTCTTCGCCATGGCCGGTGGTGACGACAAAGCCGCCGATGTAATCGTTCTTGCCCGCGCCCGCCGGGGCAACAAAATCCGACAAGGCCAGATTGGGCGTCTCACGCTCGCGCGCCACCTGCTGACGCAGCGTGTGAAAGGCGCCGAGCTTGGTTTTGCGGTCTTCGCCCTCATAGACGATGACGTCGTCGCCTTCCGATTCCGCCGGCCAGAAACCGATTACCGCGCGCGCGGTCAGCCATTTCTCATCGACGATGCGCTTCAGCATGGCTTGCGCGTCGGCGAACAGCGGCCGTGCCGCTTCTCCAAATTTCGGATCGTTCAGAATATCGGGATAGCGCCCCTTCATCTCCCAAGCGTGGAAGAAGGGCGCCCAATCGATATAGGGAACGAGTTCGCCCAGATCATACGCTTCGAACGTACGCGTCCCGATAAAGCGCGGCGCGGTCGGATTGTAGGCTGCCCAATCCGGCGCAAAGCGGTTGGCGCGCGCCTGCCCGAGCGTCAGGCGCCGCTGCGGCCCGCGATTCGCGTCATGCGATGCAATAATAGCGGCATATTCATCGCGCAATTTGCCGATGAAGGACGCGCGCGTTTCCTTAGAGATCAGGTTCGCAACCACGCCCACGGCGCGTGAAGCATCCGTCACATAGACGGTTTGTCCGCGCGAATAGTTGGGATGGATCTTGACGGCCGTATGAATGCGGCTGGTCGTAGCCCCGCCGATCAGCAGCGGAATGTCGAAGCCTTCGCGTTCCATTTCCGCCGCGACATGGCACATTTCGTCGAGCGAGGGCGTGATAAGGCCGGAAAGCCCGATAACATCGGCGTTTTTCTCGCGCGCGGCTTCGAGAATTCGTGCCGCGGACACCATGACGCCAAGGTCTTCCACCTCGTAGCCATTGCACTGCAGCACCACGCCGACAATGTTCTTGCCGATGTCGTGCACATCGCCCTTCACGGTCGCCATGATGATGCGTCCGGCGGATTCGCGTTTGGCGCCCAGCTTCTCCGCTTCCATGAACGGGATCAGGTGAGCCACAGCCTTCTTCATGACGCGCGCGGATTTCACGACCTGCGGCAGGAACATTTTGCCACTGCCGAAGAGATCGCCCACGACGTTCATGCCGGACATCAGCGGACCTTCGATGACGTCCAGCGGCTTCTTGGCAAGCACCCTTGCCTCTTCCACATCGTCCATCACGAAATCGGCGATGCCGTGGACGAGCGCATAGGTGAGCCGTTCGCCCACCGGAAGCGAGCGCCACGCGAGTGCAACGGCCGGGTCAGCCTCTTGGCCCGAGCTGCGGTATTTCTGCGCCAAGCCGAGCAAACGCTCCGTCGCATCGACACCACGGTTGAACAGCACGTCCTCGATGGCGTCGCGCAATTCCGTCGGTATGTCTTCGTAGACCGGCAGGTTACCGGCGTTGACGATGCCCATGTCCATGCCGGCCTTGATGGCGTGGTACAGGAACACCGAATGCATCGCTTCGCGCACGCGTTCATTGCCGCGGAACGAAAACGAAAAGTTCGACAGACCGCCGGACACATGACAGAACGGCAGGCCCTGGCGGATGCGCGTCGTCGCGTCGATGTAGGCGCGGCCGTAATCGTTATGTTCTTCGATGCCGGTCGCAACCGCGAAAATATTCGGATCGAAAATGATGTCTTCCGGCGGAAAGCCGACGCGGTCGACGAGAATGTTATAGGCACGCCGGCAGATTTCGAATTTGCGGTCGGCGGTGTCGGCTTGGCCCTTTTCGTCGAATGCCATCACCACGACCGCCGCGCCATAACGGCGCACCTTTTCGGCGCAAGCAACGAACGCTTCTTCGCCTTCCTTCAGGCTGATGGAATTAACGATCGCTTTGCCTTGCACGCATTTCAGCCCGGCTTCGATGACGCTCCATTTGGAAGAATCGATCATCACGGGCACCCGCGCAATGTCCGGCTCGCCGGCGGCAAGATTTAAGAACCGCGCCATCGCGGCCTCGGAGTCGAGAAGCCCCTCGTCCATGTTGATGTCGATGATCTGGGCGCCGCTTTCAACCTGGCCGCGCGCGATGTCCAGCGCCGCGTCATAGTCTCCGGCAGTGATCAGTTTGCGGAACTTCGCCGATCCCGTGATGTTGGTGCGTTCGCCGACATTGACGAAATTGGTTTCGGGCGTGAGCGTGAACGGCTCCAATCCCGACAACCGCAACTGTCTCGGCTTCTCCGGAATTTTCCGGGGCGGCACACCGGCGACCGCGTCGGCAAAGGCGCGAATGTGCTCCGGCGTCGTGCCGCAGCAGCCACCGACGATGTTCACCAAACCTTCGCGGGCGAACTCGCCAATGTAAGCGCCCATGGAATCGGGCGTCTCGTCATAGCCACCGAACGCATTCGGAAGGCCGGCATTGGGATGCGCGCTGGTCAGCGTATCCGCGACCTCGGAAAGATCGGCGATGTAGGGCCGCAGCTCCTTCGGCCCCAGCGCGCAATTAAGCCCGATCGCAAATGATTTGGCGTGGCGAAGCGAATGCCAAAACGCCTCAACAGTCTGCCCCGTGAGCGTGCGGCCCGACAGATCGGTGATCGTGCCGGAAATCCACACCGGCAGGCGCTCACCCATTTCGGCGAACACTTCCTCGATCGCATAGACGGCGGCTTTGGCGTTGAGCGTATCGAAGATGGTCTCGATCATGATCAGATCGGAGCCGCCTTTGATCAGCGCGCGTGTGGCATCTCTGTATGTCGCCGTCAGCGCGTCGAAGCTGACATTGCGGAAACCGGCATCGTTCACATCCGGAGACAGCGATGCCGTGCGGTTGGTGGGGCCGAGCACACCGGCGACGAAGCGCGGCCGGTCAGCGGTGGAAAATTCGTCGCAGACTTCGCGCGCAACCCGCGCCGCCGTTTCGTTCAACTCGTAGACCGTCGATTCCAGCGCGTAATCGGCTTGGCTGATGGCGGTGGAATTGAAGCTATTCGTTTCGATGATATCGGCGCCAGCGCTCAAATACGCGCGTCCGATCTCGCGGATGATGTCCGGCTGGGTCAGCACCAGAAGGTCGTTGTTGCCCTTCAGGTCCGAGGCATGATCCGCAAAGCGCGTGCCGCGAAAATCGCGCTCACTAAGACGGTAATTCTGGATCATCACGCCCCAGGAACCATCGAGGAGCAGAATGCGCTCGCGCGCGGTTTGATGCAGCCATTCCAGGCGTTTGGTACGCGCGCGATTCATGCAGCCACCGTATTTTGCGCAACCGGCTTGATACCGAGCATGTTGCAGACAGCGAAGGTCAGCTCGGCCTGGTTGAGCGTGTAAAAATGAAAGTCGTGAAAATCTTCGGCTTTAAGCTCGCGCACCTGCTCGATGAGCACGGCGGACGCTACGAGCTTGCGGCTTTCCAGATCGTTATCGAGACCGTCATAAAGATCGGCCAGCCAATCGGGAACGCTGGCGCCGCAACGTTTGGACATGCGCGCAACCCCTCTAAAATTGGTCGTGGGCATAAGGCCTGGCACGATGGGAACATTGATGCCCGCCCGGCGCGCACGGTCACGGAAGCGGGGAAACAGCTCGGTATCGAAGGCGAATTGCGTGATCGCCCGGGTGGCGCCCGCGTCCACTTTGGCTTTCAGCACGTCGATATCCCATTCGAGCGAGGGCGAATCCGGGTGCTTTTCGGGATAGGCGGATACGCTGATCTCGAACGGCGCGATGGCGCGGATGGCCGCCACCAATTCGGCGGTGGTCTGATAGCCTTCCTGGTGGGACGCATATGTCTGTCCGGTCTCTGGCATGTCGCCGCGCAGCGCCACGATATGGCGCACGCCGGCGTCCCAATAATCGCGGATCACGGCATCGACCGTTTCCTTGGACGCCCCGACACAGGTCAGATGCGCGGCAGGCTTCAGCTTGGTTTCGTCCACCAGCCGCTTAACGGTCGCGTGCGTACGGTCGCGCGTGGAACCACCCGCACCATACGTCACGGAAACAAAACTCGGCTTCAGCGGCTCAAGCCGGCGAATGGCATTCCAAAGCAGTGTCTCCGCCTCCGGCGACTTCGGCGGGAAGAACTCGAACGACACCGCTCCGGCGCCGGCCGGCGTGATGAGACGCTTCAGATTCATGGAACGGCCTCTATCGTTTTCTCGCGGACAACGGCACCCACGGTTTCGCCAAGCCAAACCATCACGGTCAAACCTTCCGTGTCGGAAGGAACCAAGGATTGGCTGGCCAGAGTTTTCAGTCCGGCAGCTTTGAACCAGCCCTGCACTTCGGCATCGGAAAAGCCCAAGCGCCGGTGCGCATGTTCGGTGCGCAGAAATTCCAGCGCATGCGGCGCGAAGTCGGCGATCAGAATGCGCCCGCCCGGCTTTAGAACCCGTATCGCTTCGCGTAGCGCCGCCTGCGGATCGTCGAGGAAGTGCAGCACCTGGTGAAACAGCACCGCATCGAAGCCGTTGGCCACTTGGCCGTCGCCAAAGGGAAGGCGATACACATCGCCGCGCCGCACTTGGCAGTTGAACGCGCTCGCCTGGCCCAAGCGGTCGCGCCCGATCGCAAGCATTTCCGGGCTGCCATCAATGCCGATGCCGCGCCGGATATAAGGAGAAAGCAGTTCAAGCATCCGGCCTGTGCCGGTACCGGCATCCAGCACCGAATCAAGCCGGTCGCGGCCAAGCAGGCGCACAATCGCCGCCTCCACCTCTTGCTCCGGCACATGCAGCGAGCGGATGCGCTCCCATTCCGCGGCATTGGCGCGGAAATAGGCAGCGGCTTCCTGTGCCCGTTGCGTACGCACCTCCGCCAGCCTGCGCTGGTCATCGACCAGGACGGGATCGGCCTCGACGTCGGCCAAAGCTGAGATGGCACGCGCCAGCTCTACCGCTTTGGCTTGGTCGGCAGCGCGGTAGAAAACCCACGCCCCCTCTTTGAAGCGTTCCAGCAGGCCCGCTTCGCAGAGCAGGCGCAGATGGCGGCTGACCCGGGGCTGGCTTTGACCGAGAATTAAGGTGATCTCGCTTACCGTCAGTTCGGCTTTGGTCAAAAGCAGCAGCAGACGCAGGCGCGTTGCATCGCCCGCCGCTCGCAGCATGCCCAGAAGCTTCTCCATGACGCCTCCCTATCTCGACATCATATAAACATATCTTTATATCATTATGCAATGCCGCATTGCCGCCCTACAAGTTTGTTAAACATACGGGCGTCGTGTCTGTGGTATTTTATAGTTACCAATTGGGGGTCTCCTGCGTTCTATTGCTGGCGTGGGCTACGGCATTCATACGGATAGATTTTGAGAATATGCGTATCTACAAAGGACTAATGGCGATGTTGGCTGCGGGCTTCCTGGTTACAGGATGCGCGACCATGCCCGCTGTCGACGGCCCCCAGACCATCAATGACCCGCTGGAAGGCGCGAACCGGGTCAGCTTCAACGTCAGCTTGGCCTTTGATAAGGGCATTTTGCGGCCCGTTGCGATTGTGTATCGGCGCGTCGTGCCGACCCCGGTCAGGAATGGTGTGCGCAATTTCCTGAACAACCTCGATTCGCCGCTCATCTTCGCCAACGACGTGCTGCAGGGCGAAACCGACCGCGCCGGAACCACCCTGATTCGCGCCGGAGTGAACACGACGATCGGGCTGGCCGGTCTTTTCGATGTGGCGGGGAGCATGGGCTACATGCGCCATTACGAGGATTTCGGCCAAACCCTGGCGGTCTATGGCATTGGAGAAGGCCCCTATATTTTCGTGCCGCTGATCGGACCGGCCAATCCGCGCGACATTCTGGGCTGGGCGGTGGATCTGGCGTTCGATCCCTTCACCTATGCGCAGTGGGACGGCAAATATTATTGGCTGGGCGGCAAGACGGCGGTGGACTTTACCGATCTTCGAGCCCGCAACATCGACACTCTGGACGATCTGGAAAAAAGTTCACTCGACTTCTACGCGTCCGTGCGCAGCCTGTACCGGCAGAGCCGCAACAACGAGATTCGCAACGGCGCGACGGAAGTCCAGGATTTGCCGGATTTTTAGGGCATCGGACGGCGCGGACCGGCACTCGGTCTGGGATTTGCGGAAAGGAACGATGCAGCATGCTGCACGTTCGCGGTTTGGAACTTTAAGGCCGGCATAGAGCGGCCAAGGAGACGGCAATGATCGGTTACACTTTGCGCAATTGGGCTGCCCGGATCGCCTATGCGCTTGCGTTCGGCGTGACGCTTTTTTCAGTGGCGGCGCCCGCCCGCGCGGCAGCGGCCAATCCGGCGGAATCGTTCATCCAGCAGAATATCGACAAAGGCTATACCATCCTCAACAGCACGCAGCTTTCCGATGAGCAGCGCCGCACGCAATTCCGCAATTATATGCTGGCGTTGACCGACACGAAGCGCATCGGCACGTTCACGCTCGGCCAATACGCCAACAGCGCGCCGAAGGCGGATGTGGAAGCTTTCACCAATGCGTTCACCGATTACGCCGTCGCGGTCTATGAAACGCGGCTGAGCAAATACAAAGGGCAGACGCTGAAGGTGACGGGCTCGCAGGAGCGCGCGGCAGACGACGTCGTCGTGAATGCCGATGTGACGAGTGCCCCCGGAGCGGCCAATACCCCGACCTTCAAGGCCGCCTTCCGCGTGCGCAAGACGATGGACGGGCGGCCCATCATCACGGACATGCAGGTGGAAGGTATCTGGCTGGCGCTCTCGCAGCGTTCCGACTTCACCGCCTTCCTGCAACAGCACAATGGCAGCGTGGCGGCGCTGACGGACGACCTGAAACGGCAGACCGCGCAGTTGACCGCAGCCCCTGCGAACGGCGGCGCCCAGAAGAGCTGACACGCACCTATTCGTTCGAAGCAAAATGGCCGGCCTCACCGCCGGCCTTTTTGTTTTGCACGCAGGGGAATCGGGTGAACGAGGGTTTTGATTCTTTTCATTCAGCCGACCGGGCCTGCGGATTCGAAAAAATCATCGCCAAGAACGCCAGAATTCGAATCTTGCCGGAAATCCCGTTCACCCGATTACCCTGCCTAGAGCATGATCCGATCAAAATGAATCGGATCATGCTCTAGATTCCTTGGTTTGGCGCGCAATCTAACGACGAACCGGCGTCCACTTCGTCGGATTGCGCTCTAGGATTGGCGATTGAGGCGGGCGATCTCTGCCTTGATATCTTTCATATCGGGCAAGCCTTTGGTGACGGTCGCCCCCGCAAAGGAAATGGTGCCGGGCGGATTGGGTCCGCAACTCGTGCCGCCGCAGAAAACGTCTATCCACATCTCACGGATCATGCTTTCGGGCACGTCCTTATCGCGCCAGGGAATGTCATTCTCCGAAAGGACAGGGCCGTCATCGGCAGTAGCATAGAATAGGCCACCATCCGCTTGGCCCGGCGTATTCAGTTTCAGGCACTCGACATAGGCTGTCCAAGTGCCTTTCTTGAGCGACCCGAGCGGACGGGAGTGGCGAATTTTTCCGTCGTCCATATTTGCGTAGAAGTAGCTGTGGATGCTCACCCGATCGTCTCTGTCCAGCCGCCGAAGCCCGTGCGCGCCGACCAATGCACGCCATCGGCTTTGCGGCCGCCCCAGCCGGAATTGGGGTAAGGCATGCCATCGACCATTTCGGGCTTTGCCCGTCCCACAGGCCGTCCCATGCCCGTGTTCGAGAGGCCGGGAAGCTTGCCGCCGTCGCCGGGCTTAAAGTCGTCGTGGAATTTCAGATAGACCGTCGTGCAGGCTTTGCTTTGGGGCGGGATGGCGACCATCTTCGCCATCCACGTCAGTTGTTTGCGTTCCACCAACGACGCCGTGGCAACGCCGTCTTTTATGGTCATGGGATGCTTGTCGTTTTCAAGCACGGAAGCGTTGACGCTTTTTATGACCGTTCCGTCATTATCGAGCCAAGCGGGGATACGGGCCGATGAAACGGTGGCGTCGCGTTTAAAGGCGCCCGCGGCTTTCTTGACGTAATCGACTGGCTGCCGGGCGCCGGCATCCGTTGCCACCAAAACGACAGGTGCCGCGGCAAGAACCGCGGCACCCAAAAGCAAACTCAAATTGAAGCTTCGCACATTCACTCTCGAAATGATGGTGTGCCTCCGCATGCCAACGCGAACAGCACCCCAATCGATCAATCCAACGGTTCCATCTTGACGATGGAATTGCCGTGATTGCTGCCGACCCAAAGGGCTTGGCCGCCTTCATCCCAATCGACGCGGCGGATGTTCGTTGAACTGGGCAGCAGATAGACGATCTGCTCGGCCGTCTTTGGGTTCAGACGCACGACGCGATCCGACAGCATGGAGCCGGTGTAGATGTCGCCCTTTTTGTTGGCCAGGGCGTCATACGGCATCTGCCACTTCGTCTGCATCTGCCACTCGGTGATCGACTCCTTCTTGGTGTCGAACACGCCGACGGCGTTCGAGCCGTACTCGGCGTAAACCAGATTGCCATTGGTATCGAAATGGCCACGGCGCGGGCGCGCGTGCGGCAGATCAGGATCCCAGGTGGTGAGCTTCTTCGTCTTGGCGTCGATCTTGCCGATCTTGGTGCCGCCGAATTCGAGAAGGAACAAATTGTTATCCTTGTCGGTCGGGATGTCATAGCCGTTGATCGAGCGGCCCTTGGGGTCTTTGAGGACGCCGAGGTTTTCCCACTCGCCGGTCTTCACATTGACGCGCAGGATCGAGTGGTCTTCCTGGTTGTTGGTCCAGACATAGCCATCGACGGTCCAGTGCTCCGGCGACACCATGGATTCCTGGGTGTTCGGGCCCTGCCACTTGTCGGGGACCTTGAACGTGTCGACCTTGCCCGTCTTGGTGTTCAGGCGCGCGATGCCACCCTGATACATCATTGAGGCCCACAGATTGCCTTCCGGATCGGGCTTCAGTTCCAGAACGCCGCGCGGCTGCTCCGGCTTCAGAACCGGAATTTCGTGATCGGTGAGCTTGCCCGTCTTCGGGTCCAGCTCGCCGACATATTGGCTGCCGAAGTCGGTGTAGTAGACCTTGCCCTGGTGGAAGACGACGTCGTGCGGCATGGCCTCCGGACGGTTGAGGTCATACGTCGTATAGATCACATGCGTGGCGCGGCCCTTCGGACGGGGAAAGGGCTGCAACTTGTACGAATAGTTGTCGCCCTTGGACAGATTGACGCTGGCCAAATAGTTCGCGGCCTTTGCAAGCGGCGAACCGCTGGTCGCGGCGCCAGGACCCTCGTCATCCTTTGTGGGCTGGAATTGGCCGCGATTGCCGCGCGGGCCCGGCAGAAGCATCTGCGGACGCTGCGGCTGCGAGCCCGGCGCATAGGTGCCCATGCGCGGAATGATCTTCATGAAATCCGCTGCCGTGAAGCCGCTGGAGAGCGGACGGACCAGCGTGTGGCAGCCGACGCAATCCTGCAGGAACGCCTTCTGATCGTCGGTGCCCGGCATGCTCGCCATCCATTCGGCGCTCGTGAGTTGCGGCGCGATGTTGTCGGTTTTGGCGAGCTTCAGATCGACGGTGGCGGTCTTGCCGGCAGCAACGTCCGCGGCAGGACGGCCGGGCGCGTTATAGCCGACCGCGCGAATGCGGATCGTGTAGCGGCCAGCTTCGAGACGGTCGGCTGGGAACGCATAACGCCCTTTGTCGTCCGACACGACGCTGATGGACATCGTGGAGCCGGCCTTCTTGGCCGTGACGATGACGCCTTCCATGTTGCCTTCCTGGGCGGAAGAAACGGTGCCGGTGAGCGCGGCTGGGGCTTGGGCCTCAGCTGCCGCCACGTTCATCAAGGCGGCCGCCGCGACAGCGGACAAAAGCGTCGTTATGATCTTCCCGGACATCGATCCCTCTTTTGTGGTCGGTGAAATTTTTAGCAATTTCAACCCGCGACAATACACAAGAGAGCGTTTCGGCGGAAGCGCTGCCGCGCCGAAAACAGTCCGCCTCACCATAAATTGGGTAAGCCGTAAATAACCCGGAAAGCTTCAGTCTTTCAGGTCTTTATCGGGTTCAAGCCGGTGTGCGCCCAGGGCTGTATCCGCCTTTTCGGAACGAGCCTTTGCGAGATCGCGGATATGCTTGGGCGTTCCGTGCCGGGCGCGGTTTTGCCCCGCTTCGGCGGCCTTGGTCTCGCGGGCCTTTTCCTTGCGCGCCCGCCTGAGGTTAACGATCTCGGCCATCAGCGCAGCCGGTTCAATTCACGGACCGCCATTTCGTCGGCCGGATCGAGTCTGGCTGCGGCAGAGTAATCGGCCTTCGCACGGTCCAAGTCGCCCTTGTCGAGATAGGCGGCGCCTCGAAGGTCGAACGCCTCCGCGCTCATGGGACTTAGCGCAATGACATGATCGAAATCGGCAATGGCGCGATCCACATCCTTCTCGGCCTGATACGAAAGACCGCGATAGGCGAGCGCCTCCAGATAATCCGGGTCGAGTTCCAGGACGTGCGTGTAATCGGAAATCGCGTGCGCGTTGTCGCCTTGCTCGCGATAGGCATTGCCCCGGCCGTAAAAGGCATCGACGTGCTGCGGGTCGAGTTCCACGCTTTTGGTGTAGTCCGCAATGGCGAGTGCGTATTCCTGGCGTGCAAGATGGGCTGAAGCGCGAAAGCCGAAGACGAGCGTGCGTGTCGGATCAAGCTGGATCGACTGGTCGAAATCGTCAATCGCGTGATCCTGATCGCCTGTGATGCTGTAGGCGGTGCCGCGGCTTGAATAGGCATCGGCGAGGGCTTTGCCGGTCTCGCGTCCACTTTCGATGATGACGGAGCAGGCGGCGAGGCGAACCTGCGGATGCGGGTCCTTGCAGTACATCCAAATGTCTTGCGTCTGCGCGGAGGCCGTAAGGCTTGTCAGGACCGCGGCTATGACAAGGACCGGAATTCGCATAGGCGTCTCGCGGATTGGCGCAAAGGGGCGCCAGACTGGCATGGTCCCGCGGTCAGGCACAACTTGCTCTCGGCGGCGTTCTCATGTCCGATGCGGAAGACAACAATCTGAAGGCGGCGTCCTTGCGTTTTTTGCACATCGCTGGAGCCACGGTGCTGGTGTTTGGGCTTGCGGGAGCGCCGGCTTCAGACGCGCAGCAATTTGTCCAAATGAACCGTCAGGTGGAGGGGTTTATAACCGGCCTCTGGGTGAAAACCGCTGCGCCGCTCGACCGCCCGCCGAATGGAACCGAAGTCGACGCGGCGATGATCCGCTGCGACGAATCTATGATCGATCCGCAGCGGCCGGACAAAATGCTGGAGGCGCTGTTCCCCGCCGAAGGCGCGTCGCATGGCGATATTTCCATGTTCCGTGCCGATGGGGTGTTCGTCCTGGCGGAGCGAAAGCAGGATGATCGCGGCCGCTTTCCCGCACTCAAGAAGATGAACGTTACGGCGGCGCAGCAGGCGCGCATCGTCGTGCGTTTCGTCTCTTATGCTAGCTGGCAAGACAACGCTTGGCGTGACGAACCCCGTTCGCGTTTTCTGTGGGGCGATGCACTGCTGGGCGACCTCGATATCGGCGGCGCCACCATGCACGTCATGGTGCTCGGGAAGGACAACACCCAGACCACCTATGTGAAGTGCGGTTAGCCGCCGTTTGCTTGGACCGAGGCGCGATCAAGGGCATGCACACGCAGGGCGCTGGCCAAGGCACGCTCTCCGCGGTTGGCGTCCACCTCTGCCACCAACGCTGCCAGCGCCAATCCCCGGCGGCTAGCTTCCGTATCCAGGACGGCCCAGAACTCCGCCTCCAGCGCGATGCTGGTGCGGTGTCCGGCAATGGAAAAGGACCGCTTGTTGAGCATGCTCTCAGTGTAGCGTGATTTCCGCCGGGACGGCACATTGTCATACCCTATCCGCCGTGCGAATGACGGCGCGGCAAAACAGGAAACCACGATGGCCTCACCGCAAACCGCTCCAGCCCTCCAAGCGAAGGATGCGTTTGAGTTCTATCGCCGCGGCAGGGTCGATGAGGCCGAGCGTCTATGCCGCGCCATTCTCCAATCCCGTCCGGAGGATTTCGACGCGACGCATTTGCTCGGAATCCTCGTGATGTGGCGTGGCGAATTCGAGAGCGCCGAAGAATTCCTGCGGCGCGCGCTGGTGCTCGATCCGGCGTCCGTCGATGCGAAACTGCATTATGCGGCTGTGTTACGTGGGCTCGGGCGCAGCGAAGAGGCGCTGGCCGCTTACGGCGACCTGATCCAAGCCAAGGCCGATTTCGGCGAAGCGTATTATGGGCGTGCGTGCGTCCTCATCGATCTGGGACGTTTGGCGGAAGCGATCGCGGACTATGAAGCCTGCGTTCCTCTGCTGCCGGACAACGCCGATCTTTTCAACGATTATGGGATCGGCCTTGCCTTTGACGGCCGCCATGAAGACGCCGCTCGCGCCTTTGACCGGGCGATAGCGATTCTTCCCGCCTATGCGCGCGCTTACAACAATCGCGGTCTTGCGCTGTACAACATGGGCCGCTTGACGGAAGGTTTGCGCGATTTCGACAAGGCGATCGCGCTCGATCCCGACTATGGCGAAGCGCATTACAATCGCGCGGCACTGGTGCTCGAGCAGCTGGAAAGATTGAGTCGGGAAACTGGTAGCCCTGAGCAAAGCGTTGTGCTGGACGCGCTTGCCAGTTTGGATCTCGCTGCCGCTTTGGGGCCGGAATTTCCCGAATTGTTCGCGGCGCGTGGCTTGGCGTTGCGGCTGCTTGAGCGGTTCTCGGACGCACTGGCGAGCTACGAAAAGGCGCTCGGGTTGAACCCCGATCTCGCCAGCGCGCAGGAAGGCCGGGCATTATGTCAGGCCGGCCTGGGGCGGGCAGAGGCGCTGAACATCCGTCTTTAGATGATGCGGAGGATGCAGCTATGCAGACGAGACAGACGGGGGTTTTCTTCCGGTTGGCGGCTGTGGCGGCCATGACGATTTTATCGGTGGGCGCGCATGCGCAGACGCTCTCTGGCGTCGAGCTGGTCAACGCGCTCAAGCAGGGCGGATATGTTTTGGTCATGCGCCACGCAAATTCCCCGGCGCAGCCACCGTCAAAGCAAGACGCCGATCCAAAGAACGTGAATCTGGAACGGCAGCTCGATGGAACAGGCCGCGACACCGCTCGCGCGATGGGGGAGGCAGTCAAAAAGATAGACCTTCCGATTGGCGAGGTGTTTTCGAGCCCCACCTTCCGCGCGCATGAAACGGTCACCTATGCTGCATTAGGCCAGCAGAAAGATGTGACGGAATTGGATGAGGGCGCGGCCGGCATGCAGGCCATTCCGGAATCCGCGCGTATTGCTTGGCTGAAAGCGAAAACCGCGGAAGCGCCGCGGGCACAGACGAACACGATCGTTGTGACGCACGCCCCGAACATCAAAGGCGCGTTCGGCATCGACGCTGCGGCCGGCGAGACGATGGTCTTCAAACCCGACGGCAAAGGCGGCGCATCTGAAGTGGCGCGGCTGAAAATCGGCGATTGGCCCGCGCTGGCGAAATAGCCGCTTCGTAAAGCGTGCGTGCTTTGACGCTGTCGCCGTCTCCCTCGCCCCCGCAGGAAGAGGGGTTATAGGTAAGTCTGGAGCGAGCGGCACTTTGGGCGCCCCCCAACCGGGCTGCTATCGCCTCATCTTTTGCCGCCGAAATTCTCTTATGCCCTTGGAACCTTCTAGCAGCTAGTGCGTATCGATACGGGGTCTATGGGCACTAACAACAAAATCGTCCAGTTTGGCCAATAGAAAGGTTGTCCGAGGATAACTCCAATGACCTGCTAAACGGCCGGTCATGTCTTAAATATCGAGTTTCTCCCTTAAAAGGATTCATTAGTGCTCAAGGTTTTGATTGCTGAAGATGAGGCAATGATTGCGATGCTTACGGAAGAGACCCTGGTCGACCATGGCTACGAAGTATGTGGCATCGCGAGCACGGTCGCCGAAGCGGTTGCGCTCGCAAAATCACACAAGCCGGACCTTGCGGTCATCGATCTGCGTCTTGCCAATAATGGGCTCGGCACCGAGATCGCAGCGCAGCTCAGCGAGATGAAGAACCTTGGTGTCCTGTACACTACCGGCGCCTCGCAAACTATCCTGACGGCCACCGATGGTCACGCCCGCCTTGCCAAGCCGTTTCGAGATGTGGAACTTGTGCGAAGTTTAGAGATCGTCACCGAGCTTCTCTCTTCCGGTCTTGCATCTCCGCCCTTTCCTCGCGGATTCGAACTCCTATCTGCCGCAACCACTCCCGCACCATAGATCTGGCCAGATTGAACTGCCGCAGACTGCGACAAGAACTGAAGGGAATACAGATAGTGAATAACGAGACTGATCCTCGTCCCGGCAGGTCGAGCAAAGTATATCGTCTGATGGCTTCTTTCAGTTCGCAGAATGCGATGAACAGCACCGCGATGCTCTATTCCGGGTTTCTGGTTCTCAGCGCGTTGCTCTTGGGCATTTTCGTCGTCGTGGCGGCGCAGTCGGGATACTATGCGAACATCCAGAGAGCAGTCGAAGCGAAGGACAAGCTGCGTAGTGTTTTCAGCGCGATACAGGATATCGAAACCGGTCAGCGCGGTTACCTGCTGACAGGAAACAAGCTTTACCTGGCGCCCTATGAAGACGCATTGCCCGTGGTTACTGGTGACTTGAAATTCCTGGCCCCTGCCATGGAGAAAAGCCCGGGCGACCAGAAAGAGTTCGCAACTTTTCGCGCCCTGATCGCCCAGAAACTCACGGTGGCCAGTTCCATCATAGAAATGCGTGAGACTGGAAAGGCCGATGAAGCACTTGCCATCGTCGTGGCAGGTTCAGGTAGGATCATCATGGATGGCATTCGAGTCTCAATGCAGGCGTTGCTTGTGTCGCAGGACGATCACGCAACGAAGGAAATTCATTTGGCCACTTTCAGCGCCGAATTGTTGCGCGATGGTGCATTGGCCGCCTTCATAGTCATTGTCAGTCTCGCCTATCTCTCCTTCTCCCGGATTCGCCAACAACTCAGTATCGTCATGGCCGGTCGCAATAATCTTCTCGAAGCAAATAAGAAGCTGGTCGTCGAGGCAGAGCAACAAGGCAAGCTTGCCGCTCAGCTGCGCCAGGCTCAAAAAATGGAGGCGCTCGGCCAAATGACGGGTGGCCTCGCGCATGATTTCAATAACATGCTGGCTGTCATTGTATAAATCGCGGGAGCAAAGTGTACCACTGAACCGGCTTTGATTTGGCTGCTGGAAGGCGGCGGCAAAGTGTACCGGTCCTGCTAGGCCGTCTTTATGTCTTGAAGGGCATGGAGGGGCTGGAAGGATGTTCACAGTGGAACTTTATG
>CANJBZ010000033.1 GCA_947473475.1 Alphaproteobacteria bacterium | reverse complement strand
GCAACCGATGCGTTGGAGAGCGCGATGCTGGTGGGACCTTCATTGATGTTAGCGACATCGATGGAGAAGGTCTGGCTGGTGGAGAGGCCTCCGGCATCTGTCGCGGTGACCGTAACGCTGACATGAGGCTCGGCCTCGTGATCGAGCGACACGCCGTCCTTCAGCTTCAGCTGACCGCCGGCGACTTCGAAGCGATTGTCCGAGACATTGAGAGTGTGGCTGTCTCCCACATCGGGATCTGTGACCGTCAGTGTCCCAATGACAGTGCCCGGTGTGTTCTCGGTGACGGATGTACCGGTAAGCGCGATGCCTGTGGCTGCATGGTTGATGGGGGCGACAACGATGGAGAAGGTCTGGCTGGTGGAAAGGCCGCCCGCGTCGGTGGCAGTGACGGTGACGCTGACATCCGGCCCGGCATCGTGATCGAGTGACACGCCGTACTTGAGCTTCAATTGTCCATCGGCAATCTCGAAGCGGTCGTCCGAGACCACGAAACTGTGACTGTCGCCGGCATCCGGATCGCTGACACTCAGCGTGCCGACGACGGCGCCTTTAGCGTTTTCCGCCACCGATGCATTAGAGAGGGCAATGCCGGTAGGCGCTTCATTGGCGCCAGCGACATCGATGCTCTGGCTAATGCCCAGTACACCCGTCTCGGTGCCAGGGTCATCCGTTGGCTCAACAGTCTGTCCGGCATCGGTGCGTGTCCCGTAATGGGCATTCTGCAGATAAAGTGAGCCATCGCCAGACGATCCCGCTGGGCCGGACGAGGGCGGAGACGGCGGCTGCAAAACATCGGAATCGGGTTGTGTTCTTTCGACCGTGTTGCCGGCATCGGGCGAGGAAAACGCGGACGGCTCTTCTGAATTCTTAGTGTCGGACATGAGACATCTGCACCGGGATGAGGTTTTGTAGGGTGCGACAATGCCGTGGAGAAGTAAGCTGATCCCTAAGCGAATTCCTTAATTAAAAGCGTTCCTTATGAAGGTGAACAATCTGGAAACAATTCCCGGTGAATTCGAACAGAATTGCAAGGAAAGGTGGGTCGCCATTTAAGCGTTTGGTAAGCGAAGATGGGTAAACGTGCTGCGGATGAATCGCAGCACACGCACACCCAACATGGTTTCGGAAGATCACACGAGATCGCTCCATCGCATTTGGATGCGGTGGGACGTAATGGCCGCATCGCTCGGCATCAATGTGCTTGCGCTCGCACTGCCCCTTACGATCTTGCAAATGTATGACCGGGTGATCCGGCACCATTCTCTCAGCACCCTTGCGGTTCTGACAGGGCTGACGCTATCGGCTTTCATCCTGGAAGTTGCTTTGCGCAGTCTACGCGCACGCATCTTGGCAGAAGAAGGTGCGCGTTATGACCATCGGGAGAATTGCCGAACCATTGCCACCCTTCTCGCCGCCGATATCGATAGCTTCAGAAAAGACTCTCCCGGCGTCCATGCAGATCTCTTCCACGCCATTCAATCCGTGCGATCGTACTATTGCCAGGCCGCGAGCCTTCTTGCCGACATCCCATTCATTTTGATCTTCATTGGTTTGATTGCGGTCATAGCCAACTGGATGGCCGCCGTTCCGGTCGCGCTGCTGGTCCTGTTCTCCGTGTTTGGCTTAGCGGTAACACGTCACATCGCCGTGCAGACCGATCGTCGCGATCGTGCCGATATCAAACGTCATAACTTTCTCGTCGAGTGTCTGGGCGGCATTTCAACGGTGAAATCGCTCGCCGCCGAAGGGCTTCTGCAACGCCGCCACGAGAGGCTGGCGGAGGATGCCGCGGAAGCATTTGGCGCTATGGCGCGTGTGAACGCGCTGACGCAGGCGGTTGCGGGCACACTTGCGCAAGCCGCTTCAATCGCAACCGTGATGATTGGCGCTGCGGCAGTGGTGGAAGGTGCGCTCACCATCGGCGGGCTTGCCGCGACCACAATATTGACCGGGCGCCTGCTGCAACCGGTGCTTAAAGGGCTCGGCCTCTTGTCACGTTACCCGCTTATCAGGCTGGCTGAAGAAAAAATCCAACGCATGTCAAAACTGACATTGCAAATTGAAGGGGACACACCGATTCCCAAACGCCCGCGAGCGGGTTTGAAGATCGATGGGGTGACCTTCCGTTATCCGAACGGCAACAGAGACATCTTTGACCGTCTTACCTTGGAAGTGCCGCCAGGGCGATACATCGGGATTACCGGCGAGACATCGTCCGGCCGCTCGACGCTTTTAAAACTCATGAACGGGTTGCTTACCCCGTGCGAGGGAAGCGTAAGGTATGATGGCGTGCCGGTCTGCCTCTATGACAGTGGTGAATTGCGGCGGCATATCGCCTTGATGCCGACCGCTCCAACGATTTATGTCGGCACTCTTCTGGAAAACATCACCTCATTCGAAGATGGTCCGGTCAAGCGGCGTGCGCTTGCGCTTTGCCGTGTGCTGGGTTTGGCGGACTATGTGGCCAATCTCAGTCGCGGTTTGGAAACATTTGTCACGGGCTCTGGCGACATTCCAATCGGCATTGCGCAACGCGTGAGCATCGTTAGGGCGCTCGCGCAAAACCCGCGCGTAATCTTATTCGATACGGCCAATGCCGCACTGGATCACGACGCCGATCTCAGACTGCTCCAGTTTTTCAAGGGTCAAAAAGGGAAACGTGCGGCCATTTTTGTTACCGACCGCCCCTCCTATCTAAAACTTTGCGACGTTGTTTACGAGATCGCCGACGGAAAACTGTGCGAGCGTAGCGGCGATCGTGCAGCGCTTATGAAATCGGCGGGATAAGATAATGGCCTCACAATTAGTCCCGCCCAGCACGCCCGGTCCCGGTTCCGATGCGCAAGCCGAGCCTGCCCATGGCAGGTTTTCGGGGTTCTGGAACGCTTTGTTTAATTACGCTGAAGCGGAAATCGAAAGTCCTCCTGATGGCCGGGAGCGCACGCATGAAGCGGCTGCCTGCCTCGCGCCCTTGCTGAAAGCGCGTGGGTACCGTGGCGGAGAATTTAGGAAGTTTGAGGCGCTGCCGCATTTCCGCGATGCGATGGACGTTGCCGATTTACGCGCGGCGCTTGTCAATCTTGGCTATGCGACCGAACCTCGCCGTACACGTCCCTGCGATATAGATAATCATCTTCTGCCTTGTCTGCACGAATGCACGAAAACCGGTGAGGTCATTGTACTACTCGGCCGTTCTGGCGATACGATCGAGGCTTACACGTCGGGCGTGACACGTGAATTGTCGCAGGCCGAGGCGGAGCGGAGAGGCAACGCCTATTTTCTCAAACCATATTTGAGCGATCCGGCTGCTGCTGGCCTTTCGTGGTCTAAGCGCCTGCTGCATCGCTTTAAGGGTGTGGTCACGCAGCTGCTTGCGATTTCTGCGCTGACGAACCTTCTTTCCATCGCCATTCCGCTGTTGGTGATGACCATTTACGACAGAGTTATCGCCTACCGCTCGCTCGACGCGCTGCCCATGCTTCTCATCGGTATCTTGATCGTTATGACGACGGATATCTATCTGAAAGCCTTGCGCGCAAATCTCTTGGGCGCGCTGGCTATGCGCGTGGATTACCTCATCGCTACCGCCACCTTTGCGAAACTCATTCGCTTGCCTCTCAGCTTCACGGACGGGCCCTCGATCAGCTCTCAGATGGCGCGGCTGCGCGAATTTCAATCGGTACGGGATCTTTTTGCCGGGCCTGCCGCAACAGCCATGATCGATTTTCCCTTCTCGATTATTGCTCTTGCCGTTATTGCCATGGTTGCCGGCTGGCTGGTGCTTGCGCCGATCATCGCCTGCGCAATTTTCGCGCTCATAGGTTTCCTGGGCTCAAAGTGGCTTCATAGATACGAGCGGTCTCAGAGTGTCGCATCGACGGAATTGTTCAATCATATCACCGACACCACGCTGCATCAGGAATCGATCAAGCGTGAGGGTGGCGAAAAGGTTTGGCTGCACCGGTTCCGGCTGAAATCCGCGGCGTCTGCAACCAGGATGATGCGGCTGCAAACGCGTTCGGCCTTCGTGGAGGCGCTCAGTCAGTTTCTGGGCAGCGCTGCGGCTCTGGGCGTTCTTGTTTCCGGCGCCGTGATGGTCATGAATGGAGCAATTACGGTCGGCGCTTTGATCGCCACCATGGCGTTGACATGGCGGATCTTAAGTCCGGCGCAACAATTGTTCCAAACGCTTGCGCGAATTGGCCGCCTTCGCTCTTCGATCCGAACCATGGATCAGATGTTGAGCCTTGCGGATGAAAGCGATACGTCCGCGACCAATCTGGCGCGCCAGCCTAAGCAAGGCCGGATTGCGTTCAACCGTGTAAGTTTGCGCTACACGAAGGACGGTGAGCCGGCGATCTCGAATATCAATTTGACAATCCCCCCTGGAAAAATGATCGCCATTGCCGGGCCGAACGGTGCGGGAAAATCTTCAATCCTCCGTTTGATACAGGGTCTCTACCAGCCCCAGAGCGGAACGGTGACAATCGAGGGATCGGACATCAGGCAAATTCCGCCTCATGTGCTCCGCAGATCCATCGCCTGCGCGCCTCAGAAGATGCATTTCTTCTATGGCACTATCGCTCAAAACTTAAGATTTTCAGATCCTCTCGCTGACGATTCTGCGTTGCATAGAGCTGCGGATATTGCCGGTATTCTCGATGAAATCCTTGCGTTACCGCGTGGCTTTGAAACGCGCCTCGGTGACATTTCGACATCTAACGTGCCACCGGGCTTTCAGCGCCAGTTGATTATCGCCCGCGCGCTCGTACGCGAAACGCCGATTCTCTTGCTCGACGAACCGGAGTCCATGCTCGACGATCAGGGCGCTTTCTTGGTCGGCAGAGCTCTAGAGCGTCTGCGTGGTTCACGCACGGTCGCCTTCGTAAGCCACCGTCCAAGTTATATCCGGCTGGCCGATTTTGCGATTTTTATGCGCAGGTCGGGAATCGAGTATGGCGGTAACCCCGACGGCGCCATCGAAAAAATGTTGGGAATTGAAAAAAGCGGTATTGCGGCATGAGTGACGCTTTCGCCTACAAACTCAAAGAGACGGCGCTTAAGGTAAGACTCCTGTTCGATCCTGGTGTGATGGCGCTCAACCAAGCGATCGAGTTGGAGGAGCGTCCGCCCGCCAGAAGCGTGTCGCAGCTTGTGTTTGCGGTCTGTGCTTTGGTGGCTGCCGGTCTTACCTGGGCTGCTTTCGCGCATGTCGATATCGTGACGAATGCCCATGGGCAGGTGACGCCGGCGGGAGAGCTTGTCGCTGTGCAATATCTTGAGGGGGGAATTGTATCGGATATCCTCGTCTCCGAAGGCGGCCATGTGGAGAAGGGCCAGACACTTCTGCGTCTGGTTCCCTTGGATTCCCAAGGCGGTGTCGATCAGTTTGCCGCAAAGCGGGTTTCTCACCTTTTAGCCATTGAGGGTGAGCGCGCTATCATTGAAGACCGCGCGCCCGCGTTCGGCAGCATTGGTAAGGGATTTGAACAACAAACGGCTGAGCAGCAAGCTCTGTATCTGAAGAGGATTGAGGCGCATGCGTCAGAGAAAAAGGTCATTTCCGCTCAGATAGCGCAACGCCGCGCATCCGTTGAACGGCTGCAGACCCAGCTTCCCATTCTTGAGCATGACGCGCAATTGGCCGAGGGCGAGCTGGCGGTGAGCGGTCAATTGCTTGAACGTCAACTGACCACCCGCGACCGTTATTACAGTTTGCAGCGCGATGTAGCCGATCATCGCAAGCAACTCCTAAGCACCCGTGACGAACTTACACGGGCACAAAGTGAACTCACCGAATATGAGCGCCGTCTGGCAGATGCCGATGCGAAGGTCCGCGCCGAAGCGCAGGAGGCGATCTCCAAGCAAATGGCGGAACTTGCGGAGGTCGACGCTTCGCTCGCCAATGAACGGGGCAGGGCGAACCGCCTTAATATCACCGCTCCGGTGTCAGGGGTCGTTACGGGACTTACTATCAGGGCGGTCAACGCGGTCGTGCGGCCGGGTGACACCTTGATGCAGCTTGTGCCCACCGGCGATCCGCTGGTTGTTATGGCCGACGTGCAACCCCAGGACATTGCGCGGCTTTCGGTGGGGCAGCAGGCGGACATACGCGTGTCGGCATTCGAATATTCGCAGTTCGGCACACTCCAGGGAAAGGTCGAGCGAATTTCGGCGGCGACGTTCTCAGACCGCGACGGTCACCAGTTCTATAAAATCAGGGTTCTTCTCGATCGTGACTATCTGGGCTTGGATCCCAAAGCCAACCGCATCATGCCGGGCATGGATGCGGAGGTCGATGTTAAGACCGGTGCCCGCACCGTCCTGAACTACCTCTTGAAGCCGGTAGCACGCACTTGGGAAACCGCACTAAGGGAACCCTAGACCGGGCAGGGAGACCGGCCAACGTAAGACACATCATTCCGCTCATTCCGAACGGCTTCAAAACCGGAAGGTGTGGCCGGCCCGTAGCGTCGCCTGGGTGGTCTTGTTCAGGAATCTCTCAAATCGCGTGCCGGGAATGATGGCGGCGTGTCCGATAGCGAAGAAGAGTTCATTGCCGGGTTCGTATTCCCAGCTATAGCGCGCTGAAAAACCAAAGCCGCGGCTGATGTTGTCGAACTGCGCTTGCAGCGCGAGTTGCATGTCGGGAATGAAATTCACCACGGAATCCACCGATAGGATGTGGATGTCGACGCTACCGGTTGGCGTGTGGATGAATGTCGCTTCCCAGGTCGGCACGAATTCGAAAAAGCGGTTCGGGCGGAAGGCGATCTGCATTTTGCTGTAGATCTGCCGGCCGTTGTAAAAGCTGCAGCACATAACCTCCCAATCAAGGCGCACAGGCCGCCCATCGAAGGAACGAAACCGCACATCGAGATTGGTCCAATTATACCGGCCAGATTGGACTGGCACATTGCGGGGCAGGAAGAATTTCGTTGGGACGCTTTCGTATAGGTTCACCACCTTGGCGGTGATTTCGTCGCCGCTGAATGCCTGGGCATGAACGTAGACATCGTTCGACCGCGACTCCAACGCGTTGTTCAGGCCGGTGACAAAATCGAAATCGGTGCCGTAGTCGAGCTGGTTCAGAAAGCTGTTGCGATAGCGTTTCAGATTGAACACCGTTCCGTCATAGATCCGGATATCGGTACGGTTGACGAAACCGAGGGCGGGCGTGAAATTCTTTCCGATCTGCTTGAAGATGAAATCTCCCCCCCAAGGCTCGTTGGGAAAGTTCAGGGAGAGCGCCGCCGAATCGTCATCGCCGGCGGTATTCGAGAAGCTCTTTTGGTAAAGCGCGTCCGACTGAAGAATGTAGCGTCCCAGAAAATTGGAATCGCGGTACTGGAAATCGACGCCCGCTACCGTGTTGCGCGTCAGTCCCGTGGGATCGCCATTGGTGACGATAAATCCGAGCTTGGATTCCTCCAGCACGGGATGCGTCATGCGGAGCACCGATAGCACTTGTCCAGGTGAGGTCGGGGTGCGGTCGGTGAGCACGCTGAGCGCGCCTACGTCGAACCCCGCGAACTGACCCGACAGTTTGTCGCCGACGATCAAGCTGACAGGCGTTCCGCGCGACAGCCCAATATTGCGTGAGAAAAACGGCCGCCCGTTATTGGAGACGCGGTCTTGATTATTGCGGCCGAAATTGCGTCCGCCGAATTCAAACGCCGAAACATCCTGCAGAAAGAAAGCGCGCGTTTCAGGCGTGAACAGCGAAAATCGCGTCGTGTTCACTTGCCTTATGTCGAGCGGCGCATCGGAAAAATCGGGATTGACCGTCAGCGTGTCGGTGAGCGCGGGCGTCACCTTGTAAAAGGCGTTCCCACCGGCCGTGAAGTTGACTCCCGCCCCGTCGCCTTTGACCTGCCAATCATGTTTGGAGCGAAGCGCGCCGTAGACCTGAACGTCGAGTCCGATGCCGCGATTGATACCCGAAATGCCCGTCAGATCGCCCGATTGGCTGACGTCCGTGAAGTCGAGCGCCGGATTGGTGCTGGACCAAAAGACATTTTCATTCTTGTGCCGAATGCGGCGCCGAAGTTCAAAACCCCAGGTCGTTTGATTTGAATCGTAGGACAGGCTGCGGAAGGGGATCGCCATTTCGCCGGTGTAACCATCGGCAACGCGTTTAACCTTGCCGGCCCAAATGGCGTTCCATTCGGTGGCCTCGGTTGTGTTGTTCAGTTCAAGCTGATCGCGCCGGCCGCCTGATGCGCCGAGTTCGAAGGAATAGGCATTACGCCGGCTGAGGCTCGGATCGAGAAAAATGACGAAAGAGTCCGCCGTGTATAAAGGGCCATCGCGCTGCATGGAACGGGCGATGATGGCGTCGGGATTGCTGTCATAAGCGTAGAAGCCGATATAGAGATTATCCTCGTCGTACATGATCTTGACGACGGTTTTCTCAGTCGGCTCACTGTAGGGAATCGGCGATTTCTGGATGAATTTGTCGATGATGGCGGCTTTGGCCCAGGCGGGGTCCGATATATCGCCGTCGATCGCTGGCGCTTCCGATGGGGTGATGCGGGCGACGGCGAGAGACGGGCGCACAAAAGGTGGCGCCGCGCCCGGCGCTGGTTGCTGGGCGGCGGCGACCGAGGTCGCATAGGTACACAAAACGAAAAGCGACGCCGCGCAGGCGTCTCTTGCGGCCAAGCGAAAAAACAACGTTTCCCCCGGGACGGAATAACCCGTCCTTTTTTTGTAGATCTACTATGCCTGATTGTTAGGCAGCAGCAAATCGCTCAATTGCGTATAGGCGCGGACTTCTCAACCGGGGCGCGAATTAAAACCGGAAGGTGTGACCAAGCCGGACGGTGGCCTGGGTCGATTGCGGTTGGAACGTGGGCTCGCCCGGGATCACGGCGGATTGGCCGATGGAGGCGAACAATTCCTGGCCGGGCTCATATTCCCAACTGTACCGGAACGACAGGGCCAGCCTCTGGCTGATATTGTCGAATTGAATTTGCGCAAAGACCTGCATGTCAGGCGTGAAGTTGATCCGGAAATCGGTCGAGAGCTGATGAATGTTGATGCGCCCCGTTGGCAGATAGACGTGCGTGAATGTATATTTCGGCAGGATTTGCAGAAACGTGCTGACGCGCCAGTCCGTCTGCAAATCGAAACGGAAGAAGTCACCGTTGTAGAAGCTGCAGCACTGGATATCGCCCTTGAACGAGATCGGAAACGCCTCGTTGGTCTTGAATGTCGGATTGATATTCGTCCAGGTGTAGCGGCCTGGGAGCACCGGCACACGCCCCGCTATCTTGAACGTGGCTGGGACCGCCTCGAAGCTGTTGACGATCCGCATATACATTTCGTCGGTCGAGCGCAGGCTTAAACCGGCGAGGATGCCGTTTTCACGCGATTGAATCCGGTTGTCGAGGCCGGTGACCACGTACCAGGTCGTGTTGAGATCGACCCAGCGATACCCGAGGTCGCGACGGCGATACATCCACTTGCCGTCATATTGCCGGATGCCCGTGCGATTGACGAAACCCAACGCCGGGTAAAAATTCGTTCCCACCTGTTTATTGTGGGATTCCAGACTCCAGGGTTCGTTCGGATAGGTAAGGGCCCAGCCAAACGTGTCGTCATCGCCACGCTTGTCGGAGAAACTGCGCTGATAGAAATAATCCGACTGCAGAATTTTTCCGGGAAAGAAATCGGAGTTGCGGAACTGGTAATCCACGCCGGCAACGCTGTTCTTGCTGATACCGGTTGGATCGCCGTTGGTAAAAATGAATCCGGCTTTCGATTCTCCCATGGGGCGCGTCACACGCATGACCGAGAGCACTTGGTTATGTTTGGTCAGCCCTGTGCCGTTGGTGAGGACGGACAGTGCGCCGACGCCGAAGCCGCCATATTCGCCGGACAATTTTCCGCCCGATACGATGCTGACGGGAAGCCCATTGGCCAAGCCGATATTGCGTGAAAAGAACGGCCGCGCATTATCTTGCGGATAATAATAGTTGAAAGTCGACGAATAGCCGCGGCCGCCGAATTCAAACGTCGAAACATCCTGCAGAAAGAAGTTGCGCGTTTCCGGTTGGAACAGGTTGAAGCGTGTGGTGTTGACCTGCAGCAGGTCGAGCGGGGCGTCGGAGAAATCCGGATTGACCGTCAGCGTGCCGGTCAGAAGCGGCGTAATCTTATAAAACGCGTTGCCGCTGGCGCGCAGACTGGTGATTTCGCGCTTGGGCTGCTGCCAATCGAAGCGATACCGTGCCGAACCGAAAAGCTGAACATCAAGCCCAAGACCGGTGTTCACGCCCTCAATGCCCATCAGCGTGCCGGAATTGCTGATGTCGAAAAAGGTTGTTGCCGCGGCGATAGACGTCCAGCGCAGACGCTCGCCCTTGCGGCGGATATTGCGCGAAATCTCCAGTACCCAGTCGGGTTTTGCCGGGTCGAACGCAAGATCGCGGAACGGAATGGCCATCTCGACCGAGAAACCGTTCTCGGTCTTCATGGCGCGACCGCTCCAGATCGTGTTCCATTCCTTGATGTAGTCGCTGTTGTTCTGGATCAGCGCATCGACACGCGCGCCCAGCGCGTTCATTTCGAAATAATAGGAATTGCGCCGCGTGTTCTGCGGATCGAGATAGATGCGCACCGTGTCGTCGACACCGAGATTGCCGTCGCGACTTTTGTTGCGCGCGACCAGAAGGTCCGGCTGGCTGTCATAGGCGTAGATAGATACGTAGAGATTGTTCTCGTCATAGAGGAAGCGAACAACGGTCGGTTCTGTGCCTGGCTCGCCGGTGCCGGGATCGAGTTGGTAGAACTCGTCGATCGCTTGGGCCTTCTGCCAGACCGGATCGCTCAGGTCCCCGTCAATGCTTGGGGCTTCGCCGGCCTGGATACGCGTCGCCTTGGCAGAGGGCTGGTACGTCGAGAAATCGCGCTGTGGATGGGGTTGTGGCTGGGGAACTTCCGCCGCCATGGCAGGTGCGGCCATGGCAAGGGCTGCGGCCCCGGCGAGTGCGGCACACAGAATACCCCTTAGCCGAACGCCGGACAGCGCGGACACAAATCGCAGCATTTCGTTCGGCTAACGCCCCCAAATGCGAAGGGCATGCCCTCCGCACCACAGAATTTCGCTGGCACGGGATATAGGGTGAACCTTACGAAAATTATACTGAAAATAGAGTGATCGCCTGCGGCGCATGGGCCGCAAGCGGGCCCGCTTGCGCAAGCTGCCCGAAGTACCTATAAGCCGCGCCATCCCGCACGCGGGGCCGGGCCTTCCATGGTTGGAGCCCTTCCGGTGTTCGTCAGGAGAAATCCTTTCGGATCACCCCCGCGCCAGGCTGAACCGGAAAATAGGAGCATAAGAATGGCATTGCCGGATTTAAATTTGCGCCAGCTTTTAGAGTCGGGCGCCCACTTCGGTCACCGCACGCAACGTTGGAACCCCAAGATGGGGCGCTATATCTTTGGCGCGCGTAACGACATCCATATCATGGACCTTACGCAGACCGTTCCGCTGCTGCACCAGGCGCTGGTTACGATGCGCGATGTCGTGGCGGGCGGCGGACGTGTTCTGTTCGTCGGCACCAAGCGCCAGGCGTCCGACCCGGTTGCCGCAGCGGCCAAACGCTGCGCCCAATATTTCGTCAACCATCGCTGGCTGGGCGGCACGCTCACCAACTGGCAGACGATTTCCAACTCGATCCGGCGGCTTCGGAGCTTGGAAGAAACGCTCGGCGCCGCGCATACCTCGGGTCTGACCAAAAAAGAATTGCTGCAGATGATGCGCGAGCGCGACAAGCTCGAACGCTCGCTCGGCGGCATTAAGGATATGGGCGGCTTGCCCAGCATGCTGTTCGTGATCGACACGAACAAGGAATCCATCGCGGTGGCGGAAGCACGCAAGCTTGATATTCCGGTCGCGGCAATTCTGGATTCGAATTCCGATCCCGACGGCATCGCCTATCCGATCCCCGGCAATGACGACGCTGCTCGCGCCATTGCACTCTACTGTGATCTGGTTGCACGCGCGGTCATCGACGGGCTCTCCCAAGGCCAGGCCGCTTCCGGCATTGACATTGGCGAGGCGGAAAACATCGCTATCGCGCCCGCCGCTCCGGAAGTCGTGGAAGCCAGCCCGCTGGGCTGAATTTTCGCGCCTTTTGAAGCTTGGTATTTGGGGCGAAAGGAAACTCCGATGACGAACATTACTGCCGGTATGGTGAAAGACCTGCGCGACAAAACGGGCGCAGGCATGATGGATTGCAAAGGCGCGCTCGCCGAGACGGGGGGCGATGTGGAAGCGGCGGTCGATTGGCTGCGCAAGAAAGGCCTTGCGAAAGCCGCCAAGAAGGCCGGCCGCATTGCGGCTGACGGCTTGATCGGCATTTCCACCCAAGGCGGCCGTGGCGCGGTCGTGGAGGTGAATTCCGAAACCGATTTCGTCGCCCGCGGCGATGAATTCCAGAATTTCGTCCGCAAAGCGGCGCAGCGGGCTTGGGCCACCGAAGGCGACCTCGAGCGTCTGCTTGAATCGGCCTTCGAGGGCGGCGGGACGACGGCTGAAGTGCTGTCGGCGCTCGTCGGCAAGATCGGCGAGAATATGTCGGTTCGCCGCTCCGCGGCTCTGTCGGTGGAGCCGGGCGTGGTCGTCTCTTACGTACACAATGCGGTTGCGCCTGATTTGGGCAAGATCGGTGTGCTGGTGGCGCTGCAATCCACCGGCGATGCCGGCAAGCTGGCGGCGCTGGGCAAGCAGATCGCGATGCATGTCGCGGCGGCCAATCCGATTGCGCTGAATGTCGAATCGATTCCGTCCGATGTGGTCGCGCGTGAGCGGGCGATCTACGCCGATCAGGCGCGCGAGTCGGGCAAACCCGAAAACGTCATCGAAAAGATGATCGAAGGCCGGCTGCGGAAGTTCTACGAAGAATCGGTTCTGCTGCAGCAGGTGTTCGTCGTCGATGGCGAGACTCAGGTCGGCAAAGTGGTTGAGAATGCTGCCAAAGATATGGGCGCACCGGTGGCGGTCGCGGGTTTCGTGCGGTTCGCCGTGGGCGAGGGCATCGACAAGCCGGTGACGGACTTCGCCGCCGAAGTCAAAGCGACCGCGGGCATCTGATTTGTCTTGGATTGTGCAAAAGCCGGCCTCTCAAGGCCGGCTTTTGCGTGTCTGACGCTTGCTTTGACCGGGGGCCTCTCCCCAAGGCAAAGTATTAATAGCCTTCGGCCTTTTGTTCACCGAAGGATAGGTTACCTTCGTTTACCCATCTGCCTGCCCGTAAGGAGTTTTCATGGCCGCCGCCCCGAAATACCGCCGGGTTCTTCTGAAGCTCTCCGGCGAGGCGCTGATGGGGTCCCAGCAATATGGTATCGACGTCTCCACGGTGGAGCGCATCGCCTCCGATATCAAAGCGGCGGCCGAATCGGGTTGTCAGGTCTGCGTCGTGATCGGCGGGGGCAACATTTTCCGGGGCCTCTCTGGCGCTGCGGCTGGTATCGATCGCGCGACAGCCGATTACATGGGCATGCTGGCGACGGTCATGAACGCGCTCGCCATGCAGGCTGCGCTGGAGCGGGCAGGGCTGCCCACGCGCGTGCAGTCCGCTATACCCATGATGTCCGTGAGTGAGCCATACATCCGGCGCAAGGCGATCCGGCATATGGAGAAAGGCCGCGTGGTCATCTTCGCCGCCGGTACCGGTAATCCTTTCTTCACCACGGATACAGCTGCGGCGCTGAGGGCTGCCGAAATGAGCTGCGACGCGATGCTTAAGGCGACACAGGTGGATGGGGTCTATAGCGATGACCCCAAGCGGGTGAAAAACGCCGAACGCTATGATTTTCTTACCTATCATGAGGTATTATCGCGTGATTTGAAGGTGATGGACGCCTCGGCCATTTCGCTCTCGCGCGAGAACGCAATTCCGATCGTCGTCTTCTCCATTCACGAAAAGGGAAATTTGGCGGCGGTTTTGAAGGGCGAGGGACGTTGTACGGTTATCGCCGACCGGTAATGAGATTGCGGGCGCGGCGGCTGGTTTAACCGCTTCGAGGGAGATTCAGAAATGGCTCAATTGCCACCATTCGATAAAGAAGACATGCGGCGCCGAATGAAGGGCGCTGTCGCCACGGTCAAGCACGAGTTCTCAGGGCTGAGGACAGGGCGCGCCAATACGACGATTCTCGACCCGGTCATGGTCGAGGCCTATGGCAGCACCATGCCGCTTTCGCAGGTGGGCACCGTGAACGCGCCGGAGCCGCGTCTTTTGACGGTTCAGGTCTGGGACAAGACACTGGCCAAACCCGCCGACAAAGCCATTCGCGATGCCGGCCTGGGCCTTAATCCGCAACTCGACGGCCAGCTCATCCGCATTCCGATTCCCGAACTCAACGAAGAGCGCCGCCGTGAATTGGCCAAACTCGCACACAAATATGCGGAGCAGGCGCGTGTCGCCGTGCGCAACGTGCGGCGGGACGGGATGGATCATCTGAAGCGGCTGGAGAAAGATCATGCGATCGGCGAAGACCAGCACCGCAAGCTGGCCGAGGAGCTGCAAAAGATGACGGACGATAGCGTGCATGAAATCGACGCGGCCCTTACCGCGAAGGAACAGGAGATTATGCACGTTTAGGGCAATGTTTTTTCGGTGCGGGGCATTCTCGAGGACGTCTAAGAAAGGGCTGCGTTTGACCAAACCGGTGCTGGAAACTATGTCGCCTGAAACGCCCCCCAAGGGGCGGCTGCCAAAGCATGTCGCCATCATCATGGATGGCAATGGCCGCTGGGCGAAGAACCGGTTGCTGCCCCGCGAGGCTGGGCATGTCAAAGGGATATCGGCGGTCCGAAAAGTGGTGCGGGCCGCGCGCGAACTTGGCGTGCAATATCTGACGCTCTATACCTTTTCCACCGAGAATTGGCGGCGGCCGGAATCCGAAGTGCGCCATTTAATGGGGTTGTTCCGGCGCTATTGCCGCGCAGACGTGCAGAAGCTGCATGGGCATAATGTCCGTGTGCGGTTCATCGGGGCCCGTTCGGGTATCGCCCCCGACATCGCCGAGTTGATCGAACATGCCGAAACGCTGACGGCGAACAACACCGCGCTGAATTTGGCCTTCGCCTTCAATTACGGCTCCCGTGAAGAACTGGCGGAGGGTATGCGCGCGCTCGCCCGTAAAGCTGCGGCGGGCCAGCTTGATCCCGAGAGCATCACGCCGGAAATGGTGGGCGGCAGCTTGCAGAGCGCCGGCATTCCGGACGCGGATCTGGTGATACGAAGCGGCGGAGAGCGCAGGCTTTCCAACTTCCTTCTCTGGCAGGCCGCCTATGCCGAATTTGTCTTCACGGACAAACTATGGCCGGACTTCGGGGAAGCAGATTTGGAGGCCGCGCTTGCCGAATATGCGGGGCGTGAGCGCCGCTTCGGCGGTGTTTCCGCGGAGAAGCCTCAAGGACGGACATCCCTGGCCGAGACCGCTTTGCGCACGCTTGCCTCCGAAGTTTTCGGGTCTGATTGAAACGCCGGAATTCCCCACGTGACAGACTCTCAACCCTCCATGCCGGCCCGGTTCGAATTACCGGCGCGGACGGCATCGGGCGTTGTGCTGGCAGCCGCAGCGGTGGCGGCCCTCGCTGCCGGCGGTATTTTGTTCGCTGCGTTTGCCGCTATTTTTGCGGTCGCCGCTTTGCGGGAATGGCACCGGCTTATTAATGGCGGAAGACTCGCCCGTGAGATGCTGGCCACGGGTGTCGCGGTGATCGCCGCCGTGTCGCTTATCCGTCTTGGCGCGTCACCCGGAATAGCAGTCGCCGCCATTCTGCTGGGCGCGGGAGGCGCAGCGTTGCTTTCAGCCCTTCGCGCGGACGCAAAGCGTTGGCCAATCCCCTGGCATGCCTTTGGCGCCGTCTACATCGGCTTACCGGTGCTCGCGCTTGTGCTGCTCCGGGATGCACCGCGCGGCGCGGCCATTGTGGGCGGTCTGTTCGTGGCGGTCTGGACCACGGATACGGGGGCGCTGTTCGTTGGCCGGCTGATCGGCGGACCGAAATTGGCGCCGATTCTTTCGCCCAATAAAACATGGGCCGGCTTTCTCGGCGGTGCGATTGCGGCGGCGGTTGCCGAGGCGATTTACGCTGGCATCGTCGGCGGAAGCCTCATGCGGGCCATTGTATTGGGACTTATTCTCGCTCTTGCAAGCCATTGCGGCGATCTCTTTGAGTCTTGGGTGAAGCGGCAATTCCGCGCCAAGAACACCGGCAGCTTGATTCCGGGTCATGGTGGGATGCTCGATCGGATTGACAGCGTTCTCTTTGCGGCGCCCGCCTGCACAGGTTTGATGTTCTTCTCGCAACTGAATCCGTTCGTCGTGAGCTCATGACCGAGCCTTTGGTGCAGCCGTTCCATGATCTTGATTTAGCACCCGTGTTGGGGCGGCGACTCACCGTGCTCGGCAGCACCGGCTCGGTCGGAACGGCCACGCTTGACGTCGTCCGTTTCGCACGCGGTCACTACGGGCCGGAGTCATATCCGCTCCAGGCTTTGACAGCGCAACGCAATGTCGAACTGCTTGCGGCGCAAGCCTTGGAATTGCGCCCGGCGCTGGCGGTGATCGGCGATCGCAGCCTGAAGGCGGCCCTGACCGCAGCCCTGGCGGGTACAGGCATCCGTGTCGCAGCGGGAGCGGAAGCCATTTTGGATGCGGGACGCGAGCCCTCTGAGATGGTTATGGCTGCAATCGTGGGCGCTGCCGGGCTCGCTCCAACACTGGCCGCCGTCCAACGCGGCGCCATCGTGGCGATTGCCAACAAGGAATGCATCGTCGCGGCCGGCGAGGTGTTTCGCCGGGCAGCGCAAGATTCGCGCGGTGTCCTTTTGCCCGTGGATTCCGAGCACAATGCAGCCTTCCAACTGCTGGACTTCGCGCAGGCGCATGCAATTGAAAAGGTCACGCTGACGGCATCCGGCGGCCCGTTCCGCACATGGACACTTGATCGCATGGCAACGGCAACGCCCGAGCAGGCCGTCAGCCATCCCAATTGGTCCATGGGCGCCAAGATTTCCGTCGACAGTGCAAGCTTGATGAACAAGGGCTTGGAGCTGATAGAGGCGCATATTCTTTTCGGTCTTCCGCCGGAAAAGCTGGACGTCGTGATTCACGCGCAGTCGGTGATCCATTGCCTGGTGGCCTATGCGGACGGCTCGGTGCTGGCGCATCTTTCGGCGCCCGACATGCGCACGCCCATCGCCCACGCTCTGGGTTGGCCCCGCCGCGTCGCCTCGCCTTCGCGCCGGCTGGATTTCACAGAATTTACCCAGATGACCTTCGAAAAGCCTGATTTGTCACGCTTTCCTTGTCTTCAACTTGCGAGAGTTTGCTTGCAGATGGGGGGCGCGGCTCCTACCATTCTGAATGCGGCGAATGAGGTTGCCGTGGAGCAGTTTCTGGGACGCCGGATCGGCTTTCTCGGGATTGCGCGGACCGTGGAGCGGACGCTGAGCGGGCTCGCTTCGGAGATGAACGGTCCGGCCCCGAGCAGTCTGGACGATGTTCTGGCCCTTGATGGCGCCGCGCGCGCGAGGGCCCGCGAAATGTGCGGAGTGGCAGCCGCATGAACCCGCCACGCGTCTGACTGAGGAGTTCGAATAAGCATGCCAGCCGTCGCTGCCGATTTCTTTTCGTGGATGGGTGTGGGTCTGCCTGCGTTTCTGTTTGTGATCACGCTGGTCGTGTTCGTGCACGAGCTGGGTCACTTTCTCGTCGCGCGCTGGTGCGGCGTGGCGGTGGAAACTTTCTCCATCGGCTTCGGGCGCGAAGTCGTCGGGTTCACCGACCGCCGGGGAACACGCTGGAAGCTTTCCTGGATACCTCTTGGCGGCTATGTCAAATTTCTCGGTGATGCCGATGCTTCAAGCCGTCCGGATCGCCAGACGATGGCGGATGCAGGATCGGATGCGGCCCGAAAGGGCATGTTGCACTTCAAGCCTCTGTATCAGCGCGCGGCGGTTGCGGCGGCCGGACCTGTCGCAAATTTCATTTTGGCCATCGTGATTTTTGCCGGTGTTAATCTGACTGTCGGTAAGCCTGCCGAGCCGCCGATTGTCGAGGCGGTCACAATGGGTTCTGCGGCGGAAGCCGCGGGCCTGACCGCCGGCGACAAGATTAAATCCGTGGGCGGAGAAACCATCCATGTTTTCGCCGACCTGCAGCGTATCGTCGGCGGGAATGCGGGCAAGCCTCTAAGCATTGTGATCAATCGCGGCGGCCGCGACATGACGCTTTCCATCGTGCCGATGGCTACCGAAGTTACTGATGGTTCGGGCGCAAAACGCATTATCGGCCGCCTTGGAATTCGGGACGCAACCGTTCCGGTCGGGTTCGCCGAAGCCGTCAAGGGTGGTGCGGAGCAGACGTGGTTCATTGTCGCGCAGACCGGCTCCTATTTCGGAGGAATGCTGACGGGCCGCGAGAGCCCCGATCAGTTGCACGGCATTTTGGGCATCGGAGCGGTTTCCGATCAGGCTGCCCGTATCGGTTTCGGCGCGCTGATCGGGCTTGCGGGGCTGATGTCCGTAAGCATTGGTCTGGTGAATCTTTTGCCCATTCCGGTGCTCGACGGCGGGCACCTTCTGTACTATGCATGCGAAGCGGTCTTAGGAAGGCCGCTAGGGGAACGCGCGCAGGAGGTCGGTTTCAGGCTGGGGTTAGCGTTTGTGCTATGCCTCATGTTGCTTGCGACATTTAACGACCTCGTCCGCCTAAACCTCTTTTGAATCGCATTCCCGCCCCGCTAAAAGCGGAGCCACGAAAATCAAAGGCGAGTCGATGACCTTAACTGGCCACCCTTTCGCCCGGCGTGCCCGGTCTGTTGCGTTCGTCTTGATGACGTCGTGCTCGGTGGCCGCGCTGGCGCCCCAGGCCGCATTGGCGCAAATGCCTGCGCCGGCGCAGGCGCCTGTCCAGGCGCCATTACCGCCCGGTCCGGCGATGACGCTCGACCAGGCTGCGCCCGTGACCACACCGATGCCTGCGCCGCCGGGGCAGGGCACTGTCCAGCGAATCGCCGTGGAAGGCACGCAGCGCATCGAACCCGATAGCGTGCTGTCTTACATGCTGCTGCGTCAGGGGCAGGCCTACGATCCCGCCGTAGCCGACCGCTCGCTGAAGGTGCTGTTCGACACCGGGCTTTTCTCCGACGTGCGCATGGATTTCGACGGATCGACGCTGACGGTGCGTGTCGTCGAAAATCCCATCCTCAACCAGGTGGTGTATGAGGGTAACGGAAACCTGTCGGATACGGACCTGAACAAGGAAGTACAGGTGCGCCCGCGTATGGTGTTTACCCGCGCCCGTGTGCAAGCCGACGTCCAGCGCATCATCGAACTCTATCGCCGCTCCGGCCGGTTTGCCGCGACTGTAGAGCCGAAAATTATCCAGCGTCCGCAAAACCGCGTCGATCTTGTTTTCGAAATCAACGAAGGTCCGACGACAGGCGTCGCCGCCGTCAATTTCATCGGCAACCGAATCTTCGGCGATACGGATCTGCGCGAGCAGATCGCGACCACCACCAGCGCGTGGTGGAAATTTCTCACCACAAACGACAACTACGATCCCGACCGTCTGACATTCGACCGCGAGCAATTGCGGCGCTTTTATCTGGCGCGCGGCTATGCCGATTTCCGTGTCATTTCGGGGGTGGCGGAACTCGCGCCCGACCGGCGGAATTTCTACGTCACCTTCACGGTCGACGAAGGCGAGCTTTATCACTTCGGAAAAATCCAGATCAATTCGCGCATTCACGATCTCAATCCGGACGATCTGAAGCCTTTGGTGCTGACCAATGAAGGCGATGTGTATGATGCAACGCAGATCGACAAGACTGTCGAAGCGCTGACATTCGCGGCAGGCACGCGCGGATTTGTCTTCGTCGACATTCGTCCGCGGGTTCAGCGCAATCCCGAAACGAAGACCATCGATTTGTTCTTCGAAATCGATGACGCGCCGCGCGTCTATATCGACCGCATTAATATCGTCGGCAACACGCGCACACGCGACGAAGTCATCCGCCGCGAGTTCCGGCTCAGCGAAGGCGATGCATTCAACCGGGTTCTGGCCGACCGCTCGCGCACCCGTATCCGCGCGCTGGGGTTCTTCCGCGACGTCACGATTCAGGAAGACCCAGGTTCGGCGCCCGATCGTACGGTGCTGACCGTGACCGTCACCGAGCAGCCCACGGGCGAACTTGCGCTCGGCGCGGGTTACTCTTCGCAACAGGGATTGCTGCTGGATTTCAGCTACACGGAACGCAATCTCTTCGGCCGCGGCCAATTCCTGCGCGCCAGCGTGTCTATCGGCACGTACCAGAAGGATTACGATTTCCGCTTTACGGAACCCTATTTCCTGGGTCGTCAGCTGGCCGCAGGCTTTCTGGTCTACAAGGTCATCACCGACTTTACAGACCAGATAGGCTACATTTCCGACGTCACGGCAACCGGCCTGCAATTCGGCTTCCCGGTGTCGGAATTCGGACGCATCTCACCGCACTACAATTACGCCTATACGCAGATATCGACCATTTCATCGGTTGGTTATGCGCCCTATTCGGCATCGTCGATCGGCTACACCTACACCTATGACACGCGCGACGATCCCATGCTGCCGACCAAGGGATGGAATTTTGCCGTCAGTCAGGATTTGTCGGGTCTTGGCGGCGATTTGAAATATTTGCGCTCCGTCGCGGGCGTCGAATATTTCCATCCATTCTTCTTTGGGTTGACCGGCGAAATCTCGTTCAATGGCGGCTACATCAGCGGCTATGGCGGATCGGATAATCCCAACAACAACGTCCCGATCAACGAGCGTTTCTTCAAAGGCGGCCCTTCATTCCGTGGCTTTGAAATTGCCGGTATCGGTCCGCGCGATACCTTCCGCGATGCGGCCGTTGGTGGACAGCTTTATCTGATCGGCACATATCAGGTTCGTCTGCCGGACATTTTCCCGGCCGATTATGGGATTAAGCTCGCCGCCTTCAGCGACTTCGGTACGTTGGGCTTGGTGCGCAGCAAGAATCTGCAGTCGTCGATTTCCGGCTGTAGTATAGCGACCGCTTGCAAAGATGATTTGGCGCTGCGGGCTTCAGCCGGTATTGCGATCAACTGGAGATCGCCGTTTGGACCCGTCGAAATCGACGTCGGATATCCAATCCTAAAAGAGAGTTACGACAAACCCCAAGCCATCCGCCTAAGTGCGGGTACGAGCTTCTGATGCGAGAGACCCGGGAGGGAATATGAGCAAGACAAATAAATTGCGCGCGGCCGCTGCGCTGACTGCATTTTCACTCATGCTTGTCGTCAACGGTTCGGAGCGGGGCACGCAGAGCGCGTTTGCCGCGCCGGCGCCCGCTGCTTCGAATATCGTGGTTGCAAGGCCGCCGGCAGCCGGTACGGTTGCCGTGGCTCCCGCCGCCCCAGCTGCGGCGGTTGCGCCGGGCGTGGCCGCGGGGCCTGGTGGCGTTCCCCGGATCATCGTTATCGACCGGAATTTCATCTTGCAGCGGTCTTCCGCCGGGCAGGATATGTTGGCCCAGGTGCAGACGCTTTCGAAGGCCGCAGAAACGGACTTCAAGACACAGGAACAGGCGCTCGCAACCGAGGCAGGTCAACTCCAGCAGCAACTTGCCATTCTGGCGCCGGATGTCCGCGATCAGAAGGAAAAGGAATTCACCAACAAGCAGCAGGCGTTTCAGGGACGCGTCCAGGCACGCCAGCAGGAAATCCAAGCAGGCTTTAACAAGGCGGCGCGTCAGGTCGAAGTCGCCCTGGAACCGATTCTGAAAGCCATCATGATCGAACGCAGCGCCAATATGGTGCTCGATCGCTCCGCCGTGATTCTTTCCGCCGCGGATGTCGATGTGACGCCAGTCGCGGTGCAGCGGCTCGACAAAGCGCTTCCGCATGTGAAAGTGGATTTGACGCCCGTCGCCACAGCAGCAGCGGCGCCGCGTCCTACCACGACCCCATCCATCACGCCGCCCGCAGCGCCGGTGGCCCGGAGATAAGCGCGCATCCGTCGCGCGCAAGGTAAGGGAGAACCGGATGGCGGATCCGCGATTTTACGACAATCGCGGACCTATCCGCCTATCCGAAATTTGCGTAACCGCCGGCATCGTGCCGCCCGCTGGCGCCGATAGCGGCGCACTTGTCTATGACGTCGCGGGATTGGCGCAGGCGGGGCCGCCTCACCTAAGCTTTTTTGAGAGCAGCCGCGCGAAGGCAGAATTTCTCGCCACCAAGGCCGGATGGTGTTTGACCGGACAGCAATCCTACCCCGTTGCGCCCAAAGCCTCGGTGCTTCTTCCTTCCGCAGCCATCGTTCGCAGCTTTTCCGCCATCGCCCGCCGGTTTTACCCCGAGCACGAGGGTGATATTCGGGAGCAAGACCGCGCTGTGCATCCAAGCGCGCGTCTGGGACAAGGTGTTGTGCTTGGGCCGGGCGTGATTGTCGGCCCCGCCGCGGAGATCGGCGATGAGGTTCGCATAGGAGCGTACGCCATTATTGGGCGCGGCGTTACCATCGGGCGGCGTGCGCAGATCGGGCCGCATGCGACGATTGCCTTCGCGCATGTGGGCGACGACGTGCTCATCCAAGCCGGCGCCAGGATTGGCGGTTCCGGGTTTGGTTTCTCATCGGCTGCCGACGGGCATCAAAAAATTCCCCAGCTTGGCCGTGTCATCATCCAGGATCACGTGGAGATTGGAGCCAACGCAACCGTGGATCGTGGCGCCCTCGGTGACACCGTCATCGGCGAGGGAACGAAAATTGATAATCTGGTGCAGATCGGGCACAACTCACGAATCGGACGTCACTGCATAATGGCCGGTCAGTCCGGCCTCTCCGGGAGTGCTGTGTTGGGCGATTTTGTGATTGTCGGCGGCATGACGGGCATCGCCGATCACGTGACGGTCGGAGATCGGGCGCGTTTCGCCGGTCTTGCCGGAGCGGCTCACGATCTTGAAGGCGGGCGGGACTACGGCGGCATACCGGCGCGTCCGGTAAGGGAATGGCACAGGCAGAACGCTCTCCTCGCCGGGTTGGCGAAAAAGAGCGGACGATCGAGCGATGGATAAAAATACGAAACTAAGTTCTTTGCCGCTTGAGTTCGACGTGGAGCACATCAAGAAGCTCTTGCCGCACCGGGCGCCGTTCCTGATGATCGACAGGCTTACGGTGGTAACGCCGGGCGAGTCGGCCATCGGCTGGAAGGCCGTGACGATTACCGAACCGCATTTTGCCGGTCACTTTCCGCAATATGCCGTCATGCCCGGCGTTCTGATCGTGGAAGCCATGGCCCAAACCGCCGGCGCACTGGTCGTCCATTCGCTGGGGCTCGCCGGCAAACAGCGGATGGTCTACTTCATGACGATCGACAAGGCGCGCTTCCGCCGCCCGGTCCATCCCGGTGCGCTGCTGCGTCTGCCGGTGCAGGTGCTGCGCCATCGCGGTCCCGTGTGGCGTTTCGGAGGCAAGGCCTATGTGGGCGATGAATTGTGCGCCGAGGCCGAATATTCCGCGATGCTGACGGATACCACGCTGGCCGGCGGACGGCCGGTTTCGTCCGGTGACGCGGGTTGATGGCCAAAGTTCATCCGACGGCGATTGTCGAGGATGGCGCCACTCTTGGTGATGGCGTCGAGATCGGACCGTTTTGCGTTATCGGCAGCCGCTCCGTTCTGGCCGAGGGCGTGCGTATTCTCTCTCATGTGGTGCTTGCCGGTCAGACGACCATCGGTGCACGGACGATTGTTCATCCGCACGCCGTTCTCGGAGGCGGCCCCCAATTCCGCGGCGACGCAGGCCTGGATGCCCGGCTCGCGATCGGAGAAGACAACGTCATTCGTGAACACGTCACCATGAATGGCGGGTCGGTCAAAGGCGGTGGCCTGACCGCCGTCGGCGATCGCGGTTATTTCATGGCCTACAGCCATGTCGCGCACGATTGCCACGTCGGAAACGGCGTTACCTTTGCGAACAGCGTTGCGCTTGGCGGTCACGTCATGATCGCCGATGGCGTCAATATCGGCGGCGTTTCCGCAGTTCAGCAATTCAGCCGCATTGGGCGCAATGCCTTCATTGGCGGCCTCACCGGCGTGCCCGACGATGTGATTCCCTATGGCATGGCGTGGGGCGACCATGCGCGTCTGGAAGGATTGAACCTCATCGGCCTGAAACGGCGTGGTGTTCCGCGTGAGCGCATCCATGCGCTCCGCGCCGCCTATCGCGCGATGTTCTTCGGAAAAGGGCGCTTGATGGATCGGGCACGCGAGGCCGGCGAGCGCTGGAAGGGCTTTGCCGAAGTCGAAGAGGTTGTGTCCTTCGTGCTGGCGGACAGCAAACGGCCGATCTGTATGCCCTCTCGCGCCCGTCAGCCCGATACCGCCGAAGCCGATTAGCGCCTCATGGCGGGGCCGGCCGACACGCTTGGAATTATCGCAGGTGGAGGCGAACTGCCGCTTGCTATCGCGCGCGCGGCGGAAGCCGGCGGGCGCTCGGTGTTTCTTGTGGCGCTCGACGGAATGGCTGTTGCGGCGGATGTGGCGGTGTTCCCGCACGCTTTTGCGTCTCTGGGTGAGTTGGGCAAGGCGCTCAAGCTGCTGAAGGAAGCGGGCTGCTCGGAAGTGACACTCGCGGGCAAGGTCGCGCGGCCGGAATTTTCCAAGCTCAAGGTGGACGTGAAGGGCGCGTGGGCGCTGCCGAAAATCGTAGCGGCGGCTCTCAAAGGCGACGATGCGCTGCTTCGTTCGCTTGTCGGCATTTTCGAAAAAGAAGGTTTGCGCGTTGTTGGATCGAAGGACGCGGCGGCTGGGCTGGTAGCTCCTTTCGGACCGTTAGGGGCACGAAAGCCAACCGCGGAGCACGAGGCCGACATCAGGCAAGCGGTCAAAGTTGCCTTGGCCATGGGCGCGCTCGATATCGGCCAGGCCGCGGTCGTTTGCGAAGGTTTGGTCTTGGCCGTCGAAGCCGCTGAAGGCACCGACGCCATGCTCCAGCGGGTGGCAGGTTTGCCCGCCGCGCTGCGCGGCACGGCGGAAAGCCGCAAAGGCGTGGTGGTGAAAGCCGCCAAACCCAACCAGGAGCGGCGCGTGGATTTGCCGGTCGTCGGTGTACGGACGGTCGAGCTGGCGGCAGCGGCCGGGCTCGCCGGAATTGCCGTTGAAGGCGGCGCCGGATTGATCGTCGACCGCACCCGCGTCACCGAAGAAGCGGACCGCCGCGGCGTGTTTGTCTTCGGCTTCGCGCTGGAGGATTACCGGGGTGACTGAAGACGCGAGGGGGCGGCCGCTGACCATCATGCTGGTCGTGGGCGAGCCGTCCGGCGATCAGTTGGGTGCGCAATTGATGGCGAGCCTGAAAGAGATGGCCGGAGATAGCGTGCATATCGTCGGCGTCGGCGGCCCCGCAATGACCGCACAAGGGTTACAGAGCCTGTATCCGTTGGATGCGACATCGGTCATGGGCCTGCGTGAGGTGGTCCCGCGCATCCCCGCGATTTTGCGCCGCGTGCGTGAGGCGGCGGACTTCGCGCTGAAGACGCGCCCCGATCTTGTTCTGCTGATCGACAGTCCCGACTTCACGCACCGCATCGCGCAACGGCTTAAGCGCATAGACCCGTCTATCCGCACGGCCAATTATCCGCCGCCGCAAGTGTGGGCGTCCCGCTCGTATCGCGCGCGAAAAATGGCGCGCTACATGGATGCGGTGCTCACCTTTTTCCCGTTCGAAACCGTGTTCTTCGAACGCTACGGCATTGCTTCCTACACCGTAGGCTATCCGGTGATCGAGCGCGCGAGCCGTATCAAAGGCGGCGACGAATTCCGGCGCCGGCACGGCATTGCACCGGAGGCGCCGCTGCTTGCGGTGCTGCCCGGAAGCCGTCGCAGCGAAATCCGTTTCATCCTGCCGCAGTTTAAGGGCGCGGTGGAGATATTGGCGCGCGACATTCCCGGCCTCGTCTGTGTTACGCCGACGGTCGGCCACGTGGCTCATCTCGTGCGTGAGGCGGCGGCGAACTGGCCGACGCCCATTCATGTCGTGGAAACGGACGACGAGAAATTCGCCGCCCTCGATGCCGCCGATGTGGCGCTGGCTGCATCCGGCACAGTCACGAGCGAAGTCGCGCTGAGCCGAACGCCCATGGTTGTGGGGTATCGGGTAGGGGGGGTCACCTATGCGTTGGCGCGGCACCTGATGCACGTGAAGTACATGACGCTCACCAACATTGTGCTCGACCGCGCCGCAGTGCCCGAATTTGAACAGAATGCCTGCGCGCCGGAACCGCTGGCCGCGGCCCTCAAATCGCTGCTCACCGATGAAACGGCCTGCGCACGCCAAGTGCGCGATCTCGAAGAAGCAGTGCGCGCGTTCGGCCTGGGGCAAGAACCACCCTCGCTACGCGCCGCCCGCACCGTGCTGGAATTGGCGGGATTCCAACCCTCCCCTTGAGGGAGGGTCGAAGCGGCGCAGCCGCTTCGGGGAGGGGACATTTGCGAACCCGCTCCCCTCCCCGAAATTGCTGTCGCAATTTCGACCCTCCCTCAAGGGGAGGGTATTCAGCGGCTACTGCATCAAATCCACGGAGATCTGTTTGCGGTCGTGGCGCACGTGTACCTTGAGGATATCGCCGGGTTTGACGCGGATCAGCCGCGGAAAGCGATAGAGCAATTGCGGCCAGTGGCCGCTGCCATGACCGCCCGGCGCGGGGCGGTTTTCGTAGCGCGTTGACGAATCCAGATCGAGCTTGATCCATTGCGCGATACCGGCGCAAACGCCGTGCTGCGTTGCCATGATGTTAAGAGGCCGGCTTCCCATGGAAAACATCTTCGCGTTGAGGTCGAACCGCAACAGCTCGATATCGGCGGATAACACCTCATGCGGAAACGCTTCGAGCGTGACCGGCAAAGCCGGCGGCGCGAAGTCGTTGAACATCGATAGATCGAAACCGTTGTTCTCACCTGCAAACAACATCTTTTCGATGGCCGGGCCACCGATCAGATAACCCATCGCGGATGCCGCGGCGGGAATGACAATGGCGTCGGGAGTCAGCAATTGCTGATGCGCATGCTCGATAGTTCCGAGAACGCCTTCATTGATGAGCTCGCCGGAGAAAACCTCCGTCACCAGAACTTGCGCGCGTTCGGAAATGCCCACGCCGACGGCAAGCTCGGTCGAGCGTCTGCCCACAACGGTAATCCGGTCCGACAATCCGTTCGCGGCAATAATATCCTGCGCACGGCTGGCGATCATTGGCACCGCCTCGCAGGTGATGACGCTCTTGGCGCCGGCGCGGGCAGCGATCATGGACAGCAGACCAGAACCCGTGCCGATATCGAGCACGCGCTTTCCGGCGACGGCGCGGGTGATTGCCGCCTCATAGGCGTCGTTGCGCGGTTTGTCGCCCATCATGGCGAAATGCCAGGGCGGCACCACGTCGACATAGACGTTGCGCAAGTTGGTCTTGGCTTCGGCGAGGTCCGGATTGAGCGCAACAGCACGGCGCAGCGTGTCGATGGCTTCCTTGGTTTCACCCCGGGCGCGCTGGATGACGGCGATGTTATTGTGCGCGGCGGCAAAGCCCGGCTGGTAACCGGCCGCGCGTTTGAAGGAGGCAAGCGCGCCTTCCTGGTCGCCTAGGGCGTTCAACACCGCGCCGAGATTGTTGTGAATTTCCGGCGTTGCGTCCGCGCACGTGCTGGCAAACATGAGCAGTTCGCGCGCCGCGTGGGTTTTGCCCTGCTTGAAATAGATCACGCCCAGGAGGTGATTGGTGGCCGTATCGTCGGGCGTGTGATTGAGGATGGCACGGCACAGTTCGGCCGCGGGCTCCAGGCGGCCCGCCCGGAAGTGATCGACGGCCAGATAAATCGGATTCAAGTCCATCGTCTTGCCGCCAGCCATGATGGTGCTTTCCCATCGAAACTCAGGGCGCCCTTGTATGGGAGCGGGGCGGGCAGGGGAAGGCGGCTATTTCAGCTGTTTCGTGAGGAACGCAACCGCCCGGTTGAAGGCATCGGTTGCATTCTTGTCGTCCCAGCGCGCACCGAAGCCGTGGCTTTCGCCCGGATAGATCACGAGGTCAGCCGGTCCACCCAGGGATTTCGCTTCGGCGGCCAACTCCTTGCCGGCGTCGACCGGAATGATCTGATCGGCATCGCCGTGCAGGATCAGGAGCGGCGGAAACCGTTTCGCGGGCGTGCCCAGCGGCCAGGGATCGGTGCCGTAATAGATAACAGCAGCGTTGATTTTCGGATCGAGCGTGGACGCGCCGGTCGCGAGAATGCCGCCATTGGAAAATCCGACCAGCCCGGCCTTGCCGTTCGAGTCCTTTTGCTTTTCCAGATATTCCGCGAGTTCGCCAACCATTTTGGCCCAGGCGGGATAGCGTTGCTCGAAGACGTTGATGCCGTTGGACATCATCTGATCGTCGCGGTCGCTGTAGTAGTAAACGAGATAGGCATCGAAGCCTTGTTCGGCGAGCTGCGCGGCATAGCGTTCATTGTTCGCGATTTGCCGGTCGAATCCGCCGGCGCCATGAAGCAAAAGCACCGAAGGACGCGGGGAGGTTCCGGGCGCTTTGAATTGCGTCACATGTACGGCACGCTCGCTCGACGGCAGCGTGATTTTCTTGCCTTGAATGCCGGCTGCGCCTGCTGGAGTCACAAACGCGGCAAGAACAAGCGCCGCAGCTGCGGCGCGCAACGAGCGGAGCATCGCCGTTATTCCTCTTTGAGCTGCTTGTTCAGGAACGCCAGCGCACGCTGAAAGGCATCGTCGGCGGCGGGTGTGCCCAGGCTCTGCCCAAAGCCATGATTGATGCCGGGATAGGAATGAAATTCGACATCGGTGTGAACCGCCTTGGCCGCCTCAAACAAACGCTTGCCGCGTTCGATCGGCTCGCGCGTATCGGCCTCGCCGTGAAAAATCATCATCGGCGGAAATCGCTTGGCCTCATAGCCGGGCACGCGCGACACGCCGCCGTAATAGACCACTGCGGCGTCGATATTCTTATCCAGCGGTGTGGCATGGGCCGAGAGATTGCCGCCATTGGAGAAGCCTACAAGTCCAACCTTGCCATTGGAGTCCGGCATCTTCTTCACATCGGCCGTCAGTTCACTGACGAGTTGCGCCCAAGCCGGGAAACGCTTGATGCTGACGCCGGGTGCGTTGGCCTTACGGTCGACGATGTCCTGGTCGCTGTAATACGAAACCATGTAGGCGTCGAAGCCGTGGTTCGCCAGTTCGCTGCCGTAGTGCTCGAAATTTTCCGTGCGGCCTTCCGCGCCGCCCCAACCCGCGCCGCCATGCAGCATCAGCACCGTTGGGCGCTTGCCGTTTCCGGGTGCGCGGAAATATTCAACCTTCACCGCATGTTCGCTCGCCGGCAGCGTCATCTGTTTTCCCGGAATGCCGGCGGCGCTCGCCAAGGGAGCAAGACTTACGCTGGCAATGAGCGCCAATGGCGCGAGCAGACTCCGCAGCAAAACCTTCATGGCCGATCCGCTTTCAGTTGAGGGTTGTGGGCACAAGATGACGGATGCCGTACGCGGGGTGATGCGCGTAGCGGGTGAAACCGAGCGTAACAAGCATCAGCGTAAAAGCACCCATGACAGCGGCGGCCACCACGCGGCGCCACGCTGGGCGCCGGCGGTGGTTGTCGCCGGCTGCATCGATCGGCGACAGAGGATAGGGTTCCGCTTCGCCTGGATGCATGGCCGTAAGACCTTTCGTTTAGCCGCGCTTCTCCGCGGCAATATAGTCCCGGCGGTGGGGTCCCGTATAGATTTGCCGCGGACGGCCAATCTTCTGCTGCGGGTCCTCGATCATTTCCTGCCACTGCGCAACCCAGCCGACGGTCCGGGCCAACGCGAACAGCGCGGTGAACATATCGGTTGGGAAGCCCAGCGCCTTGAGCGTGATGCCCGAGTAGAAGTCGATGTTCGGGTAGAGCTTCTTCTCGATGAAATAATCGTCCTGAAGCGCGATCCGTTCGAGTTCGAGGGCCGTCTTGAGCAGCGGATCGTCATGCTTGCCCAGTTCGTCGAGCACCGCATAGGTCTGATCGCGCATCACCTTCGCGCGCGGGTCGTAGTTCTTGTAGACGCGATGTCCAAAGCCCATCAGGCGGAAGGGATCGCTTTTGTCCTTCGCCTTTTTTACATATTCGGGCACGCGGTCGACGGTGCCGATTTCCTGCAGCATTTTCAGGGCTGCTTCATTGGCGCCGCCATGGGCCGGGCCCCACAGGCAGGCAATGCCCGCTGCGATACAGGCGAAGGGATTGGCGCCTGACGAACCGGCGAGCCGCACAGTCGATGTGGATGCGTTCTGCTCGTGGTCGGCATGCAGGATGAAGATCGTATCCAGCGCCTTAGCCAACACCGGATTGACCTTGTACTCCTCGCACGGGACCGCAAAGCACATGCGCATGAAGTTTTCCGTGTAACCCAGGTGGTTCAGCGGATAAACGAAAGGCTGCCCGAGCGAATATTTGTAGGCCATCGCCGCGATGGTGGGCATTTTCGCGATCATACGATGGCTGGCGATCTTGCGCTGACGCTGGTCCGTAATGTCGGTGGAGTCGTGATAAAACGCCGACAGCGCCCCAACGACGCCGACCATAACGGCCATGGGGTGCGCGTCGCGGCGAAAGGCGCGGAACAGCTGCGTGATCTGCTCGTGCACCATCGTGTGGTAGGTGATGGTGCTCTCGAAGGATTCCATCTCCTTGGGCGCCGGCAGTTCGCCATTCAGGAGCAGATAGCAGACCTCCAGGAAGTGGGAGTGCTGGGCGAGCTGATCAATCGGATAGCCGCGGTAAAGCAGGACGCCCAGATCGCCGTCGATATAGGTGATGTTGCTTTCGCAAGACGCCGTCGAGGTAAAGCCCGGATCGTACGTAAACACATCTGCGTCGCCGTAAAGCTTGCGGATGTCGAGGACGTCCGGCCCCTCGGTCGCCTTGAACGCCGGCAGTTCGACGCGCTTATTGCCATAGGTGAGTGTTGCCGTGCCGTTCGGGATGGCTCCGCTCGTTTTAGTGTTCATTTCAGGACTCCGTAAGTTATGGAGCGGCCCTCCCCAAAGGTCCGTATTTTTATTTTAATACCTAGCGCCTTAACGAATGCTCCGCGAGTGCCCCATGAACGCGGATTAAGACTTTATTCGCCTTGAGCCCGAATACGAGTCAAGGATTCTTCGCGGCCCAAAACGGCCATGACGTCGAACACCGGCGGCGAGGCCGTCCGTCCGGTGAGAGCTGCTCGCAAAGGTTGCGCGATATCGCCGAGCTTTACGCCTTCAGCCTCAGCGAAAGCGCGCGCCCGTGCTTCGAGCGATGCCGTATCCCAGTCCGAGCCATCCAGCGCGGCTGCCAGCTTGGGAAGCAGAAGCTTTGCCTCGCCGGTGAGAGCCGCTTGCGCCGCTTTGTCCGCGGGCGGGGCGCCGTCCGTAAAGAGAAAATCAGCCTTTTCCAAAAGTTCGACCAAGGTCTTTGCACGTGGCTTCAACAGCGGCATGGCCGCCGTCAGGCGGGCGCGTCTGACCTCATCGAAGGTACGGCCTGGATGCACGCGGTTCGCCAGGGCCACAGCCTCGTCGGCCAGTGCGCCGTCATACATGTCACGCATGTAATGTGCGTTGAGACTGTCGAGCTTTTTCAGGTCGAACCGGGCGGCCGAGCGGCCGATGCCATCGAGGTTGAACCAGTCGATTGCCTTTTCGGTCGGAATGATTTCTTCGTCGCCATGGCTCCACCCCAGGCGCAGAAGATAGTTCCGCATCGCTTCGGGCAAATAACCCATGTCACGATAGGCCTCCACCGCCAGCGCGCCATGCCGCTTCGACAGCTTGGCGCCATCCGCCCCATGGATCAGGGGAACGTGCCCGTAAACTGGAATGGACCATCCCATGGCTTGGATGATCTGCAATTGCCGCGCGGCATTGTTCAGATGGTCGGCGCCCCGGATTACATGGGTGACGCTCATGTCGAAATCGTCGACCACAACCGCCAGCATGTAAGTCGGGTTGCCGTCGCTCCGTAACAGCACCATGTCGTCGAGCTGGTCGTTCGACCACCGCACGGTGCCTTGCACGACGTCATGGACCACCGTCTCGCCGGTTTGCGGCCCTTTGATCCGGACCACAAAAGGCATGTTAGCCTGCTCCGGGCCGGGCGAACGGTCGCGCCAACGGCCGTCATAGCGGACCGACAGCCCTTTGGCTTTTTGCTCGGTCCGCATTTGCTCCAGTTCCTGCGGCGTCGCGTAGCAGCGATAAGCGCGACCCTGGGCCAGCAATTGTTCCGCAACCTCGCGATGCCGCTCAGCGCGGGCGAACTGAAATGTCGGCTCGCCGTCCCAGTCGAGCCCCATCCAGGTCATGCCGTTGAAGATGGCGGCCACGGCTTCGGGCGTCGAACGCTCGCGGTCAGTGTCTTCGATCCGCAGCAGGAATTTGCCGCCGGTATGGCGGGCATACAGCCAGTTAAACAGGGCCGTGCGGGCGCCGCCAATGTGCAGAAAACCAGTGGGAGAGGGTGCGAAGCGCAGGACGGGCTTGGGATTTTCGGTCATTATGTCTCGTCTTTTGGATGCACGCTTCTAGCAAAGGGGGGGCGGTGCGAACAGGCCTCGGCACGCGACTGCGAGGATTGGCAAGCCGCCTGCGGCCGGAAACGGAAGCGGCGGGCAGGGTGGGCGTTCCCGGCGGCTCTGCTATTGCAACGCAAACCCGTCCGGGCCTCTTGGCCGGGGCTTTCACGCGGATCGCCCGAAATCTCGCAGCCGAGCAGGAACGTTGGCTTCCCTGGTGTGTGGTCGCCTTCGGCGCGGGCATCGCTGCCTATTTCGCGCTTCTTACCGAACCGCCGGCTGCATTGGCGATCGGCATAGGTTTCGCTGGGCTGTTGTGCGCGGTCGCTGCACCAAGGAGCAGCGGCGCCGTTTTGCGCTTCATCTGTGTACTGATGGCTGCGGCGGCGCTTGGCTTTGCCGCGGCAAAAGTCCGCACCCTGCGCGTTGACGCGCCCGTCATCACGCGGGATATGGGACCGGTCCGGCTGACCGGACGTATCGAAAGCGTGGACATTCGCGCGCCCAATCGCGCCCGCATCGTCATTGCGCCGGAAAGGCTGGGTGACGGCGCCACTCCGTTGCCGCGCAAGCTGCGCCTGACTCTGATCGGCGCCAAGTCGGTTGCCACGGCCCAGCCGGGCGTTGTCGTCTCGGCGTTGGCGGTGCTGCGCCCGCCGCCCGAACCGGCGCTTCCCCGTGGCTACGACTTCGCCCGCTGGGCTTACTTTCAAGAACTGGGCGGTGTGGGCTTCACCTATGGCGCGCCGGTGCCGGTGGAAGCAGCGCCGCCCCCCGGTCTCCTGGACCGCGTGAGCATGCGGATCGAAGCTTTGCGCCTGTCCATGAGCGGACGTGTGGAGGCCGCCATTCCGGGCGCGGATGGAAGCATCGCCGCTGCGCTGATTACGGGCGAGCGGGGAAAAATCGATGAGGAGGAGGTGCAGGCCTATCGCGATTCCGGCTTGGCGCATGTGCTTTCTATTTCTGGCCTGCATCTGGCGCTCGCGGGTCTTGGCGTGTTCTGGGTGTTGCGGGCGCTGCTGGCGTTATTTCCCTCCATCGCGTTGACGCAGCCCATCAAGAAATGGGCGGCTGTGGCTGCTTTCCTGAGCGCGAGTTTTTATCTGGCCATCAGCGGCGGCGGCTCTCCGGCCGTGCGGTCCTATCTCATGCTGTCGATGATGCTGCTTGGCGTGCTGGCGGATCGTCCGGCGCTATCGATGCGCGCCGTTGCGCTGGCGGCGCTTGTGCTCCTGATATTCGAACCGGAGGATCTGGTCGATCCGGGTTTTCAGATGTCCTTTGCCGCGGTGATCGGATTGATCGCCCTGGCCGAATGGAATGCGTCGCGTGCGCGGGATGAGGCCGCAACGGCCGGCCGGTTTGGCCGGTGGTGGCGAAAGGGCCGCCGTTACGTGCTCGCTATGATGCTCACGAGCCTCGTTGCGACACTCGCGACGACGCCGTTCGCCATCTACCATTTCGATCGCGCGGCGGCGTATTCGGTGCTGGCCAATTTGCTGGCTGAGCCCGTGGTGGCGTTTGTCATCATGCCTTCAGCGGCCTTTGCCGTGCTGGCAATGCCGGCCGGACTGGAAGCTGCGCCGCTGCATCTGATGGGTTGGGGCGTGCACGTTATGACAACCATCGCGCATTGGGTCGCGGAACTTCCTGGCGCGACCACGCTCGTGCGGGCGTGGCCGGTTTCGGCGCTGATGGCGATCGCATTCGGCGGGTTGTGGATTGCGCTGTGGCAACGGCGCTGGCGCTGGCTTGGATTTGCTCCCATCGGCATCGGGTTTGCTCTCATCGCGGCCAGCGCCCCGCCGGACATTTTCATTCCGCGCGACGGACAATCGCTCGCAGTGCGCGGCGCCGACGGCAAATTGACGATCCTGGGAGCGCATCCCGACGAGTACACGGCCGAACAGTGGATGCTTCGCGATGGCGACCGCCGCGATTTGGCCGCCGCTCAGGCCGGCGCGCAATGTGACGAGTATGGCTGCGTCGCAAAGGCGAGGGATGGTCGGCTGGTAGCGTTTTCCATGCGCGCCGCAGCATTGGTCGAAGATTGCGGGCGCGCGGGCATTGTGATCAGCGCCGTTCCGATACGGCGCACCTGCAAAGGACCGGACTTGGTCCTTGATCGCTTCGATGCGCTGCGCAACGGCGCGTCGGCGGTTACGCTTGGTAAGGAAATCCGTATTGAGACGGTCGCTGCGGAACGCGGCAAACGTCCCTGGTCGCGTAGAGGCGGCTCTCAGTAGCGGCGTATGAGGCCGACCAACGTGCCCTGAATACGAACGCGGTCCGAACCATACAGCCGCGTTTCATAGGCGGGGTTCGCGGCCTCAAGAGCAATTGAATCTCCACGGCGGCGCAGCCGTTTCAGCGTGGCTTCGCTATCATCGACGAGCGCCACCACAATGTCGCCCGTGTTGGCGGCGTCGGCGCGGCGAATGATCACGGTGTCCCCGTCGAGGATGCCGGCGTTGATCATGGAGTCGCCGGTCACTTCGAGTGCATAATGCTCGCCGCTGCCGATCATCGTCCCCGGAATGGACATTTCGGCGCCCCGGTTTTGTAGCGCCTCGATGGGCGTGCCTGCCGCGATGCGGCCCAACACCGGTACACTGGTGACGGAATCTTCGTGGCGCCGCAGCAAGCCGGCGGCTTGGCGCGAATCGGCGGAAATGCGGTTATCGTTCCGGTGCTCCCGCACGTCGCCACGCGCGCCCCGTGCGGCGGGTTCGACTCGCGTGAGCCGCTGCGCTTGATTGCGCGTCGCGGCCGGGCGCACGCCCTCCGACGCATTTTCCGGCAAACGTATGATTTCCAGCGCGCGGGCGCGCTTTTCGAGACGGCGAATGTAACCGCGTTCTTCCAGGGCCGTGATCAGCCGGTGAATGCCGGATTTGGAGCGCAGATCGAGGGCGTCCTTCATCTCATCGAAGGACGGAGGAACGCCCGTTTCGCGAACGCGCTGATGGATGAACATCAGAAGCTCGTACTGTTTCTTGGTCAGCATGACATCCCCACCCCGGCGCCGTTTTCCGTATGCGAACAAATCCGCAACGCGCGAATCGTTCTACTTTAGTTCCTTGGGACGGTCAACGCGCTGCCGCATGCAACTTGCCGCGCCGGGCGAAGATGTGTCGAACAAGAAGAGCGAACATCTAAGGTCACAAGGAGTCAGCACTGCTCCAGCAGAAACACCTCGACTTCGTCGCCGGCTTTGGCCGGCGGCGCATCAACCTTGCGGATGATCAGCCCATCGCTCTGTGCAAAGACTTTCTGCATGGAGGAGTCTTGCAGCTCGAAAGGCTCGGCTACGAGAACGCCACTATCGCGGGATAGCTGTGCGCGGATGTAGTCCTGACGCCGCCCATTGGCGCGCAGCGCGGATGCGAGCCGCGCCTTCACGATGGGCGCGCGATATTCGAGTCCGAGCATCGCGGAGATCGCCGGTTGCATAAACAGGATCGAGCACACCATTGCCGACACGGGATTGCCGGGAAGGCCCAAGAATGGCGTTTCGCGTAAGCGGCCGAAAATCAGCGGCTTTCCGGGGCGCATCGCGATTTTCCAGAAATCGATCGCAAAGCCATGCGGCTTCAGCGCGCTCTGAACCAGATCGTGATCGCCGACCGAGGCGCCGCCTTGGGTGACGATGAGGTCCGCATTCTTCGTCGCTTCGGGCAGCCGTGCAAACGCTTCAGGGCGGTCGGGTAGAATGCCAATGTCCAGTGCCTCCCCCCCCCACGCGCGCACCATCGCCTGCAGCGCATAGGTGGATGAAGCGACAATGCCGCCTTCCCGCCGTGGCTCGCCGGGGCGCGACAGCTCATCGCCTGTCGCCACAATGGCGACGCGCGGCTTGCGGGCGACAGTGACGTTGGCAAGATCGCCTGCGGCCAGCAGCGCCACATCGCGCGCCGACAGCCGCCGTCCTTTGGGACGCAGCATGTCGCCGGAACGAAAATCAAGGCCGCGGGGACGAACATTTTCATGGAGGCGCGGCGCTTCCTTGATGCGTATTTTGTCGCCCCATCTTTCGGTGTCTTCCTGAATGACGACCGCGTCTGCTCCATCGGTCACCACGCCGCCCGTGAAGATGCGGACGGTTTGGCCGGCGTCCACGCGCCCGGCATAGGGGCGGCCCGCGGGTGCTTCACCAATCAGTGACAGTTCGGCGCCGATGCCGGCATCCGTGTGGCGAACCGCATAGCCGTCCATGGCGGACATCGGCGCGGGAGGCTGATCGAAGGAGGCGATGGTGTCTTGTGCCAGCACACGGCCCGCGGCCTCGCCGATGGGCACAACTTCCGTGCCAAGCAGCGCAAATGCGCGCGTGATCCGCGCGACAGCTTCGTCGACGGAAATCATCGCGGTTTCCCGCGGCCGAACATTTCTTCCGTCGTGGTCCGGGCGGCTTTAGCCAGACGCTCCAAGCCATCCACTGACAATGCACGCGAGCGCCCCGACAGATAGCCGTAAAGCTCGTTGATCGGCATGCCCGCCGATTTGGCCCATTCTGTAGCGCGCAGATGCCGGGCCACCATGAATTTTCGCAAAGCCTCGCGGTCCGAGGACGGGTTTTGCGCCGCAGGACGGACTGAGCCTGCTTCACTCAACAAAACCCGGGGTGTGACTTTTGTGGATCGGGACGGTTTGGTTTCGGGTTCTTCCGCCAACGTAGGGTTGGACGCGTCGTAGGAGCCGCTCTTGCCGCCCGATTTCGTCAGCAAACGGATGGATTCAATTACGGCGCCCTTATCGACTGCCTTGACCATGTCGTAGACGGTAAGCGCGGCCACGGAAGCCGCCGTGAGGGCTTCCATCTCAACGCCGGTTTGGCCCATCGTCTTGGCGCTCGCGATGATGCGGAAAGCATGACGCTCAGCGATCGGCGTGAATTCGACGCCGGCATGCGTGAGCGCAAGCGGATGGCAAAGCGGGATCAGCTCGGAGGTCTTTTTTGCCCCCATGATTCCGGCGATGCGGGCGGTTGCCAGCACATCGCCTTTTTTGATTTCACCGGCGCAGACCAGATCGAAGGCTTCCTGCGAAATCACAATGATGGCTTCGGCGGTGGCGATGCGTTCCGTCGCGGACTTCTCGGAGACGTCCACCATGGACGCGCGGCCTTGCTCGTCGAGGTGGGAAAGTCTGCTCATAATTTTACGCCGGAGAGCAGCGCGTGCGTTGCCGCTTCGACATCGTCCGCGCGCATCAGACTTTCACCAATCAGGTAGGACGTTATGCCAACAGCGGCGAGCCGGTTCAGATCATCGCTCGTTGAAAGGCCGCTTTCCGCGACGACATGTTTGCCGGCGGGGACCAGGGGTTTCAGCCGGATTGCGGTGCCGATGTCGGTCACAAACGTGGTGAGATTGCGGTTGTTGATGCCGATCAGCCCAGCGTCCAGACTGAGGGCGCGCGCAAGTTCCGCTTCGTTGTGAATTTCCACAAGCGCGTCCATCTCCCATTCCCGTGCCGTATCGAGCAGTTCTTCGGCGAGCGTATCGTCGACCATCGCCATGATTACCAGTATGCAATCGGCGCCCAGCGCGCGTGATTGCACGATCTGATACGGATCGAGCATGAAATCCTTCCGCAACACGGGAAGCTTGGTTGCTTGCCGCGCGACCATCAGATCATCGGTCGCCCCTTGGAACGACGGCGTGTCTGTCAACACCGACAGGCATGTCGCGCCGCCCTGCTCATAATCGCGAGCGTGCAATTCCGGATCGAAGTGGGCGCGGATGACACCTTTGCTGGGGCTGGCCTTCTTGATTTCCGCGATCAAGCCGGGGCGCTTTGCGGCGCGCGCGGCATCGAGTGCGGCGCGAAAGCCGCGTGGCGCGGAGGCCTCTTCGGCGGCCGCTTCAAGAACCTTCAACGGGCGCGCCTGCTTGGCGGCGGCGACTTCTTTGCGCTTATAGGCGGCAATTCGTTCGAGAACGCTCATTTTCCTTTTTAGGCCTTGGCCCGTTCCGGCGCGCGGGACTGCTCGAAGGCAGTTGCCGCATGGCCGTTGTCTATTGTTTCCGCCGCAAGCGCGACACCTTCGGCGATGTCTTTCGCCTTGTCCGCCACCACAAGCGCAGCGCCCGCGTTGAACAGAACAATATCGCGGAAGGCATTCTTTGCGCCGTTTAGAATGTCCTGTATCGCCCGCGCGTTTTCTTCAGCCGAGCCGCCTCTTAGAGCGGCAAGCGTGGTGCGTTTCAGTCCTGCATCTTCAGGCGCGATTTCCCGCAATGACACATCCCCACGGTCGAGGACCGCAATGCGTGTGGTGCCTGTCGTCGTCATCTCGTCCAGCCCGTCGGCGCCATGCACGACCCAGGCCTTTTCGCTGCCAAGATCGGCAAGCACATGCGCCACCGGCTCAAGCCATTCCGGCGCGAAGATACCGAGCAGTTGGCGGCGCACGCGCGCGGGATTGCAGATGGGGCCGAGCAGATTGAAGATCGTGCGGAAGCCAAGCTCCTTACGCACGGGGGCGACGTGCTTCATGGCCGGATGATAAGCGGGCGCAAACAGGAACGTGAAGCCGGACGTTTGAAGGCTTTTTTTCGCCGTCGCCGCGTCGTTATCGATCGGCACGCCCAGCACTTCCAGCACATCAGCTGCCCCGGTGCGCGATGACATCGCCCTGTTGCCATGCTTGGCGACAGGCACGCCGCTCCCAGCCAGCACAAACGCTGTGGCCGTCGAAACATTCAGGGTTCCCATGCCGTCGCCGCCGGTGCCGCACACATCGATCGCACCCGGCGGCGCTTCGACGGTGGTCATGGCTTCGCGCATGGCGCGCGCCGCGCCGGTGATCTCCGGCACGGCAGGCCCACGAACCGCAAGTGCGGTCAGGAACGCGGCCATGCGCATTTCACTCACCGCGCCGGCCATCATGGCGCCGAAAGCGGCGGCGGATTCGCTGGCAGTTAGGCGTTCACCACTCGCCAGACGCTTCAGCAGCGCGGCAAATTCTCCGGACGATTCGCTCATGCCATGCTGACGCGCGTGGCCGTCCGGGCAAGCCTCAGAAAGTTCTGCAGCAGCGCGTGGCCATGCGCCGAGGCAATGCTCTCAGGATGGAATTGTACGCCATGCACGGGCTGGGTCTTGTGCATCACGCCCATGATAACTCCGTCATCCGTCTCGGCGGTGATTTCCAGGCAGGAGGGCAGGGTGGCGCGGTCGATCACCAGCGAATGATAGCGCGTTGCGGGAAAGCCGTCTTCCAACCCGCGAAAGACGCTCTTGCCGGTGTGGTGGATGGCCGACAGCTTGCCATGCATGGGCTGCGGCGCACGCACGACCTTGCCGCCATAGGCCTGACCGATGGCCTGATGCCCGAGGCACACGCCCAAAAGGGGTACGCGGCCGGCGGCGGCGTTGATGAGCGGCAGGCAAATTCCAGCCCTGTCCGGATCGCAAGGGCCAGGGGAGAGGACGATAGATTGGGGATTCAGCGCCAGCGCATCCTGCACGGTGAGCTGGTCATTGCGCTTAACCAGAACTTCTTCGCCCAGCTCTCCCAGATAGTGGAAGAGGTTGTAGGTGAAGCTGTCGTAGTTATCGATAAGAAGAAGCATGCTTCGTTTAACCCAAGTATTTCAGCAACTTGCTCGCACTGTTATCCGCCGGTTGCGCAGCCGCCCGTTGCCTTTAAGTCACGCTTTTTACTTAGCGCATTGCGTCGCGGAAGTCCCTTCCTAAAAAAGCCTCCACCTTGATTTAGACTAACACGTGGTCCAATATTACCTATGCGAATTTCCGTAAGTGACGCCAAAGGCCAACTGACCGACCTTGTCCGCCGTGCCGAAGCCGGAGACGAGGTGATTCTCACGCGCCACGGCCAGCCTGCGGTCCGCTTGGTGTCGATGGAACAAAAGCCATCCGCGGCGGACCGGCGGCGCATTCTGGAGAATCTGAGAGTGGCCGGCAGGCAAAAGGCTGCTCCAGGGTTTGACGCCGCCAGAAGCCAGGACTTTCTGTACGACGGAAGCGGCCTGCCGAAATGATCGCGGTCGATACGTCCGCGTTGATGGCGGTCTTGCTGGATGAGTCTCAAGCGCCCGACTGTGTCGCGGTGTTGGAAGGCGAGCAGGAGGTGTTCATCTCCGCCGGCACTGTTGCAGAAGCCATGATCGTTGCCACAAGCCGAAACGTCGGACCGGAAATGGAAGCCCTCATTTCGCAGCTTGGATTTGAGATCGTGCCGGTGACAGGCGCGGCTGCAATGCGTGTTGCCCAGATCTACGCGAAGTGGGGCAAGGGCTTTCATCCCGCGGGTCTCAACTTCGGCGATTGCTTTGCTTACGATGTCGCAAAGCAGAACAATTGCGGTTTGTTGTATGTTGGCGATGACTTTGCGCGAACGGATTTGAAAACGGTTGTTGCGCCCCGTTAGATTGTGACAAACCGGTCCGAAATACGTCCGTTTGGTGCGCTTGCGGCTTCTAACGGCGAGGTTCCTGGCATAAGTTCCCGCCACTCAAATCGGCATCACCGGCACGAGCCGGGGAGGAAAGACATGAAACGGTGGATTTCGGGAATTTCGGTGGCCGCCTGTCTGGCGCTCATGGCCGGAGTGGGCCCGGTTCGGGTTGCCGCTCAGAACGCTGCGGCGCCTGCTCTGGTCATTCAGGGTGGTACGCTGATCGACGGCAATGGCGGAGCCCCAATCGCCAATTCGGTTATCGTCATCCAGGGAAACCGGATCACCGCTGCCGGGCCGGCAGGGCAGGTCCAAATTCCCGCCGGAGCGCAGGTCGTCAATGCGAACGGCAAATATGTGCTGCCCGGCCTTTGGGACGCGCAAACGAACTATTCCTGGTTCAACGGCGAGCTGAACCTCAATCAAGGTGTGACCTCGATTGTCGATATCGGCAACGGTGAGGAATGGTCGATCCTCCACCGCGAGGCCACCTTGCATGGCAAAATCCGGGGGCCGCGCACCTTCATCGGCATCGGCCATATGGGTGGCGCCAACCCCGCCGATCTGACAGGTTTGGAAAGCAATCTCAGCACGCGGCAGATTCCGAAGACGACGGAAGAAGCCGTCGCTATCGCCAAGAAGATGCTGGATGCCGGCACCGACATGGTGATGTTCCATGACGGCCGTAACTTCACGCCGGAGATGGTGGCGGCCGCCTGCCGCGAAGCGCATGCGCGCGGCAAGGTCTGCACCATGCGCGCGGACGGCCCCAAGATGACGGCGAAGGACGCGGCCGCTGTTGGTATCGACCAGCTTCCGCATGCCCGTGGCGTCGATCTCGATGTGATGAAGGAAGGCACGCGCACCAACAGCGTCCTCGAACGCTTTGCACAGATGGACGATGCCCGCGCCAAAACGCTGATCGATGCGCTGGTGAAAGCAAACACCAAGCCGGTGCCGGCGTTGATCCATGAATCGCCGGGCTATCCGAAGAACTGGGAGCGGATGGCCGCTGCCGTCCGTAAAGTGTTCACCGATCCGGACCTGCGGGCCTACTACCCCGACTCCTTTTACAAAGAGACGACGCGCACGCACGATGCCATCGACGCCGGTGAGGTGCGCCAGCGGCGGATGGTGGGTTATCAGAATGCGCTGCGCTTCTATCGGATGCTGGATGCGGCCGGCGGGAAGTTTGTCATCGGCGGCGACACCAATGCACAGAAGGTGCCTGGCTTCGTCGTGCATGATGAAATGGAAATTTTCGAAGAAGCCGGCATACCGCGCATGCACGTGATTCAGGCGGCGACAAAGTGGGCGGCTGAATCCGTGGCGAAGCAAGCCGACGTCGGCAGCATCGAACGCGGCAAGCTTGCCGATATCCTGATCGTCAATGCCGATCCGCTGGCCGACATCGGAAACCTGCGCAACATCGACACCGTCATCATGGACGGCAAAGTTCAGGACCGTTCCTTCCACGCCTATTACAGCACGCCGTTCGGCGGCAGCGTCGATGACATTCGCGTCGTGGAAGCATTGCCCTTCACGGTCGAGATGAAGAAGGCGACATTCCGCGGCGGCATCGCCAACGCGCAGCGCGTGACCGATCCGGTCGAAAGCCCGCAACCGGCGATCCAGACCATTTCGCCGGTCTGGGCAAAGGAAGGCGATGCCGCGGTCGCCATGAAGCTGACCGGGTTTAATTTCGTGCGCCGGTCGCGGGTGTTCTTCGACGGCGTGCCGGTTCCCTACAAATGGGTCAGCCCGACCGAGCTGGAAGTGACGCTGAATGCCGATCTGCTCAAGCGGCCGGGACGCTATGACATTTACATCCAGAATCCGGAGCCGATGTCGGAGCCCAATTGGGGAAATGGGTCCTCGAACAAAGCGCACTTCATGGTGGATTACCGCTATCCCAATTAGGCCCCGGATTTTCCTCAAGTTTGGGAATGGGTTTTCCGCTTTGCAAACCCGGCGGACGGACTCATTTCCATTCTTGGAAAATTTGAGGGGCATGGGTCAGCATTTGGTTACGCTTGTTGTGGTGTAAATGGCGGAGACAAAATGTGCCGGATGGCGGCGTGATTGTGTACCAGTCTGGTTAAGAGAAAAGGGCTTTGAAGCCCCGGGTTGGTGTTGTGTCATCGCGGGCTGTGAGGCGCGCGTAGCGGAGCGAAGCGCGGGTCACAG
>CANJBZ010000032.1 GCA_947473475.1 Alphaproteobacteria bacterium | reverse complement strand
AAAGTTCCACTGTGAACATCCTTCCAGCCCCTCCATGCCCTTCAAGACATAAAGACGGCCTAGCAGGACCGGTACACTTTGCCGCCGCCTTCCAGCAGCCAAATCAAAGCCGGTTCAGTGGTACACTTTGCTCCCGCGATTTATACCTGAGCGCGCTCCTGGAAGCGGATCAGGGCGCAGGTGTCGAGCAGCCGGTAGCGGCGTGCGAACGCAGGTTCGAAGGGCGTAAGGGCGGGCATGTCTCTGGGTAAATTCTTCGGCCCTTCGTCTTCATCGATGGGTTCGGGCAAAGCGTGACGCCTGGCGCTCTTACCAGCCAGCATTCCGCCGGCGCCCAGCACATGCAGAACGGAATCCAGCCATTCTTGCGCTTGATTTGCTTCGGCGGCGGCCTCGGAGGAGAGGCTCCTCACAATGTCCGATGACGTTCGGCCGGCCTGCAGGGACTGCACAATGGCGGCCGCGCCAGCATTGAGGCCGACAATGCTTTGGGCCATTTCCGAAAAAGCGACAAACTCATCGTCCAACGGCAACAGGACGAGGTCCGGCACAACGGCATTTGTCGATTGATCTTCCATGTCCGGGCAAATCCCTGAAATTTGCGGGACGGTGCGGACGTTGCGCTCGCCCCATCTCGCGATGGCCTGGAGACTATTATCCGGTGGTGGGAATTTCATTAACGGCGCAACGGCGGCTGCCCGTTATTGCCCGCGTTTCGAAGCTGCGGCGTAGCGCACGGCCTCGTCTGCCGCTGCCATCAGCGCCTTCGCCTTGTTTACAGTTTCCTGATACTCGGCCTCCGGATCGGAATCGACCACGACGCCGCCGCCGGCCTGCACATACATCATGCCGTCTTTAACGATGGCCGTGCGCAGGACAATGCAGGTGTCCATGGTGCCGTCAGCGGCGAAGTAGCCGACGGCGCCCGCATAAACGCCGCGTTTTTCCTTTTCCAACTCGTCGATGATTTCCATCGCCCGCACCTTGGGCGCGCCGGACAGCGTACCCGCCGGAAACCCAGCGACCAGCGCATCGACGGCGTCGTAATCAGGCCTGATCTGGCCTTCCACATTCGAAACCAGATGCATCACATGCGAATAGCGCTCGATGAAGAATTGGTCGGTAACCCGCACACTGCCGATTTGTGCGACACGGCCGACATCGTTGCGGCCAAGATCGAGCAACATCAGGTGCTCGGCGCGCTCCTTGGGATCGGCCATCAATTCGCCGGCCAGGCGCTGGTCTTCCTCCGGCGTTTTTCCGCGCGGCCTGGTTCCGGCGATGGGACGGATGGTCACCACGCCATCGCGCAAACGAACCAGAATTTCCGGGCTCGAACCGACAATCGCGAAATCGGGAAAATTCAGGAAGTACAGAAACGGCGACGGATTGAGCCGCCGCAAGGCCCGGTAGAGCGCAAGCGGCGGCAGCGTAAAGGTGCGCCGGAATCGCTGACTCGGGACGACCTGGAAGATGTCGCCGGCGCGGATATATTCCTTGGCCGTTTCGACCATGGCCAGATAATCCGCATGGCTGGTGTTCGATTGCGCTGGCCCGACCGCGGCTTTCACGTCTGAAGGCGGCGCCGGAACGGTGCTGCGCTCCAAATCGGCGATCGTGCTTTCCAGCCGTTCCGCTGCGCGTTCATAGGCGGCGCGCGCACTCACAGCCTTGTCCGGCCAAACCGGCGTTACGACAATAATCTCATCGCGGATGCTGTCGAAAATCGCCGTGATGGTTGGCCGCAGCATGCACGCTTCGGGAAGCCCCAGCACATCGGGAGGAGGCGAGGGAAGCCGCTCCATCTGCCGCACGATGTCATAGCCGATATACCCAAACAGCCCCGTGGCCATCGGCGGCAGTTCTGGCGGCAGCTCCATGCGGACGCTGCGGATAAGCCGCTTCAGCGCGACCAGAGGTTTGTCCGCATCGTCGTCGGGGGAAAACCGTTCGGGGTCCGTTTGGGCATCGCGGTTTATCTCGGCCTTGCCGTCGCGGCAGCGCCAGATGACATCGGGTTTCAAACCGATGATGGAATAGCGCCCGCGTGCCTCGCCGCCTTGCACGCTCTCAAGCAGGAACGCATTGGCGCGCCCCTCCGCCAGTTTCAGGAAGGCGGAGACTGGCGTCTCCAGGTCCGCGATAAGCCGAGCGTAGAGTGCCTGCGGCTGGCCCTGCTCATATACGGATGCGAATTGAGAGAAGCCCGGAGAGATATCCATACGAAATGAACTTACTGCTGATTGTCGCCGAGGACCCGCTGAAGGGTATCCTGGTGAATGGTGACGCCGGCCTGCTTCTTCGCTGCCGCCGCAACGGTATCGACGGTCGTTAACCCAAGCTGCTGGGCAGCCGAGCGGCGGAAGTTGACATAGGCCGCGCTCGAAAGATCCGGCTCGGGATGCAGCACCTTGTTGACCTGCGCGATCACAACGCCTTTGCCTGAGGCGGCAGGCGCCGTAACGGCGACGCCCGAAGGATTGCCAAAGAGCTGGTTGAGAAGCTGCGCCGAAAACACCTCACTCATTTCATTGCGCTTCAGCGGCTGGCTTGTCAGCGGCGCGCGGCCGAGTGACTTTCCGGCGGCGGCAAGGCTTTTGGTTTTGGTTGCCTCGTCGGCCAGCGTCTTTACTTTGGCCGCCAGGAGCTGGTTGCGCTTCTCGGCAACGAACGCTTCGCGCACTTCCTCTCGCACCGATTCCAGCGGACGAACCGCCGGCGGCGTAACGCCGTCCATTTTGAGCGCGAAATACAGACCGTCTTCGCTCTGGAAGAGATCGCTTTCCTCGCCGGTCTCGGTTTGAAAAGCACGCTCCAGCAAAAGCGGAATTTTCGCCACTTCCGATTCGCTGCGCTCCGGCGTCATGCCCTGCCGGTCGGTGGCGGCGACATGATGAACCATCAGCCCTTCCTTCATGGCCGCTTCCGCAAGCGAATCACCGCTGCCGCGGCCGTCTTCGAACTTATTGGCAATCTCGGTGAGCTTGGCTGCCGCGCGAGACTTGGTCAGATTGGTCTTGAGCAGGTCTTTGACGTCCTCGAATGTCTTTGTCTCACCGGAAATAACTTTGGCGGCGTGCAGAATCACCCAGCCGAAGGGACCTTGTACCGGGGAGGTGACCCCGCCTTCGGGCAAGGCGAAAACCGCTGCCGAAAGTTTCGGATCCAAACCGTTCGCGGCCAGCGTGCCGAGCTTCACGTCCTGGTCCTTAAGTCCGCGCTCCTTGGCGACCGCGGCAAAGTCGGCGGCGGTTTTGATCTTCATCGCGGCGGTGTCCGCGGCGTCTTTGCTCGGGAAAGCGAGCTGTTCGATTTCGCGCTGCTCGGCTTTTTCATACGTCGCTTTGTTGGCGTCAAATTCGGCCTTCAGGTCCGCATCGGACACCTGAATCTCACCGCTCACTTGGTCGGGCACGATCTGCACGTAATCCAATGCGCGATATTCGGGCGAGCTGAACTGCGTCCCATGCGCTTTGTGGAACGCCTCAAGCTCAGCCTGCGTGGGTTCGGGGACTTGGCCGGCTTCTTCCGGCGTCACGATCAAATATTCCGCGACGCGCTCCTCACTGACGAAATCATAGAGCAGGCGCGCCAGTCCGGGCGGGGCCGCAACGCCGTCGGTCAAGGCGTCCAGCAATTGCGCACGGGCGATGTCTTTTCCCGTGGCGGCAACGAACATCTGCTCCGTCATATTGCTGTCCCGCAGCGCCTGCGCGAAACGGGCAAAGTCGAACGCACCGTCGGCGCCGCGGAAGGCATCGGCGGTCTTGATCTGGGTTTCGACAGTTTGTTGCGAGGCGATCAGGCCGAGCTTTTTGGCCTGTTCGTCCAGGGCCGTGCGGCTGATCACCGTATCCAGAACCGTCTTGTCCAGGCCAATCGCTTTGGCCTGTTCCATCGTAAGCTCTGTTCGCGTTTGGGCCGAAATCTGCCGCAACTCGGTCTTCAGCTGAAGGTCGAATTCGGTATCGGTGATGGACGTGCTTCCAACGTCGGCGACGACATTGTCGGCGCCGCCGCGGAAAATATCCGCGACGCCCCAAAGGGCAAAGGCCAGGACCAGGATGCCTATGATGACAGAGGCAACCCAGGATTTGGACGCGACTCGAAGCTGCTGCAGCATGGTAAAAAACCAAATAGTCTGAAAGGGCCGCGGATGATAGGGAGAGGGGACGGACGCGGCAAGGCTTTCCCCAAAAGGGACGGCCGGGGCGCGATCAGCAATTCGCGGGTGGTGATGTTGTATGCGTATGCTTCTGGCCGGCAATTGGAAAATGAATGGGTTAAAGACCGCTTTGGCCGAAATCCGGTCCTTGAAGCGGGGCCTTGCCGATGAGCCGGCACGCGCGGACGTGCTGATTTGTCCACCCGCGACTTTGATCATGGAATCCGCACGAGTCGTCGAAGAAGGCCCCATGTCGGTGGGCGGACAGGATTGCCATGCAAAGGCGTCGGGCGCCTTTACGGGGGAAATGTCGGCCGAGATGCTTCGCGATGCCGGCGCCACAGCCGTGATTCTGGGCCATTCGGAGCGGCGGCAATATCATGGTGAAACCAATCTGACGGTCGCCGGGAAAATGACGGCTGCGCGCCGTGCCGGGCTGATGGCCATTCTCTGCGTGGGCGAATCGGAACGTGAGCGCGAGGCGGGGCAGGCGGTCGCGGTGGTAACCGGGCAACTGGAGGCGAGCATTCCATCCGGTGTGGAAGCTGGCGATTTCACCATCGCCTATGAACCCATCTGGGCCATCGGCACGGGGAAAACGCCGACCATTGCGGAAATCGCCGAGATGCATGCCGCCATCCGGGAGACGCTGGCCGCACGATTTTCCGCCGCCGGAGAGACGATCCGCATTCTTTATGGCGGCTCGGTGAAGCCGGATAATGCGGCTGAAATCCTTGCGGTCCGTAATGTTGACGGCGCTCTCGTGGGCGGGGCCAGCCTGAAGGCTGCGGATTTCCTGGCTATTATCCGGGCTGTACCGCGGCGGTGAATGCGGGACAAAGACGTTTCGTCAAATTTGAGACAATTGCCTTCGCAATGCGGCACCAGGCTTTAAGGCGCACCATGATAGGTGTCCAGGAGGCGAGGCACCGGTATGATCTCCAGGCGATTTCTCGAAACAGCAGAGATTCTGATTTACGATCCAGTGGCCGCCAACCGCAATGCCACCCGTGCTTCGCTGCTTTCGCTCGGTTACCGCAAAGTCGCGGCCGCCCCAACCCTTGATATTCTAAGCGCACGCTTGCGCGACGCACCCCCGGATCTGCTGTTGGCGGAGGTTTCGGGCGGGGACCCGCAAATTTGCGAGGCTATTCAAAGCGTCCGCCGTGGCGTCTTGGGCGACAATCCGTTCATCGTGGTTTTGGCTACGACATGGCGGCGCGATGCCTCCATTATCACCCAGGCGGTGAATTCGGGAGCCGACGATCTGATGGCACGTCCCGTTTCGACCGGCCTCCTGGGCGAACGAATTCGCCTGCACGTCGAGCGCCGCAAAGCTTTTGTCGTGACGTCGGACTATATCGGCCCGGACCGCCGGCGGGTGCCGCGTCCGGGCGATGCGCCCGGCATGGACGTGCCAAACCTGTTGAAGCTGCGCGCTTCGGACACCGCCACGGACGACGAAATCGTCCGCCGAATCGCCCAGAGTGTGGCGGCGGGCAAGAAAAAATTGAACACCGAGAAAGTCCGGCGCGATGCGGTGCAGCTGTGCCTGCAGTGGCACATGCTCGAACGCCGGCGGTCCGATGCCCATGATTATGCCGAGATTCTGGGGCGGATCGGCCAGGTGGCGTCGGAGATCAAGAACCGCGCTTTGCTTCTGCGCCAGGACGCCGTTCCGGGGTGGTGCGACAGCATCGAAGACTCCGTTCGGACGCTGCTGGAATTGGCACGGGCCGCCGCGCCGGACGGGGATGCGCGGCGCAAAGCGCCCCTTGGGATGCTGGGGCATACCGCCATGTCGCTGGGCCGGATGCTTGCTGCTGAAGAGGTCGAACCGGCTCAGTTGGTTGCGTTGGACGAGTTAGTGACCCGGCGTTCTGCCCGCTTTGCCGCCGCTTAGAGCGCAATCCGGCGAAGTGGACGCCGGTTCGCCGGTAAGTTGCGCGGCAATTCAAGGAATCTAGAGCATGATCGGATCATGTTCTAGCCAAGGTAACTGCCTGCAATCGCGGGCATTTTGCATTTAGCCGCAGGCTTCCCTCGTGGGTGACGCCGATTTCTGTTTTCCGCCCGGCCGAATTCGTCTATTGACGCGGGTCATCGGCGTATCGATATCCCCTCATCCCAGGAACCCGGCACCGGCAGTCCATGCAAGCGGTACTTATTATCATTCATCTTTTGGTCGCCATGGCGCTGATCTGCGTTGTGCTGCTGCAGCGTTCCGAAGGCGGCGCGCTCGGTATGGGCGGTGGCGGTTCCGGCATTGGCGGGTTGTTTTCACCGCGTGGAGCGGCCAGCACGTTGAGCCGCACAACGGCGATCTTGGGGCTGGTGTTCTTCGTGACCAGCATGACCCTCACGTTGCTGTCTCTCGGCGCGCGTCAGCCAAGCTCGTTGCTGGCGCCCGCATCACAGCAAGGCGCACCCGGCGCGTTGCCATCGCGCGGACCTGCCGCACCGCCGGCGGCGCCTGGCGCCGCTCCGGCGGCTCCGGCTGTGCCGCAATTGCCCGCCGTTCCGCCGACGCGCTGAGTGGCGCATAAGAACAAGCATTGTAATTGTCATGAACCTGTTAGCAGCGCAGGAATATCGCTTGAGCGAGGCGAGACCTTGAGCCATTGTGCGCTTCCATGGCGCGGTTGATCTTCATCACCGGCGGCGTGGTCTCTTCCCTGGGAAAAGGCTTGGCTTCCGCGGCACTCGGTGCGCTTTTGCAAGCGCGCGGCTACAGCGTGCGTTTGCGCAAGCTCGATCCGTATCTCAACGTCGATCCGGGGACGATGAGTCCCTATCAGCATGGCGAAGTCTACGTCACCGATGACGGGGCAGAGACCGATCTCGATCTCGGTCATTATGAGCGGTTTACCGGCGTCGCCTCATCGCGGTCGGACAATGTCACCGCGGGCCGGATTTATCAGAACATCCTCTCCAGAGAGAGGCAGGGGCTTTATCTCGGCCGCACCGTTCAGGTAATTCCCCATGTCACCGATCTGATCAAAGAATTCGTCATTGCCGGTCTGGACGGCATCGATTTCCTGCTCTGCGAAATCGGCGGCACGGTCGGCGACATTGAGGGACTGCCGTTCTTCGAGGCGATTCGTCAGCTTGGGAACGATCTCGGACACGACCGCACCTGCTTCGTGCACCTGACGCTGGTGCCCTATATTACCTCCGCGGGCGAGCTGAAGACCAAACCGACCCAGCACTCGGTCAAGGAACTGCGCAGCATCGGTATTCAGCCGGATATCCTGCTGTGCCGTTCGGATATGGAGATCAGCTCAGACGACCGGCGGAAGATCGCGCTGTTCTGCAACGTGCGTGCTGAGCGCGTCATCCCCGCGCTGAATCTGAATACGATCTACAACGCGCCGATCGCGTATCACAACGAAGGCTTCGACACGCAAGTGCTGGAAGTCTTCGGCATCAAGGATGCGCCGGAGCCCGATTTGTCACGTTGGCGTGCGGTCGTGGATCGTGCGCTGAAGCCCGAGGGCGAGGTCAAGATCGCCGTCGTCGGCAAGTACACGCAGGTCAAAGATTCATACAAATCGTTGATCGAGGCGCTGATTCACGGCGGGCTGGCCAACAATGTGCGGGTCAATATCGATTGGATCGAATCGGAAGTCTTCGAAAAGGGCGACGCTGCCGTTTATCTGGAAGATCGAAACGGCATTCTCGTTCCGGGCGGCTTCGGTGAGCGCGGCAGCGAAGGCAAAATCGAAGCGGTAAAATTCGCGCGCGAACGTGGCGTGCCCTTCTTCGGCATCTGCTTCGGCATGCAGATGGCGGTCATCGAAACCGCGCGCAATCTCGCAGGATTGACGGGGGCCGGTTCGACGGAATTCGGCCAGCCGCGCCATCCCGTCATCGCGCTGATGACCGAATGGACCAAAGGCAACGACGTCGAACGGCGTAACTCAGACACCGATTTGGGCGGCACCATGCGCCTGGGCGCCTATGACGCGACGCTCCGCCCAGGAAGCCGGGTCGCCGAAATTTATGGCACGACCACCATCAGCGAACGGCACCGTCACCGGTACGAGGTCAACATCGAATACCAGCGGCAATTGGAAGAGCACGGATTGGTGTTTTCCGGCCTTTCGCCCGACGGCATTCTGCCGGAAATCGTGGAAATCACCGATCACCCCTGGTTCATCGGCGTGCAGTTTCATCCTGAGCTGAAGTCCAAGCCCCTCGATCCGCACCCGCTGTTCGCGTCCTTTGTCGGCGCGGCCGTTCAGCAAAGCCGTCTGGTTTAGGTCGCTCGCCGCTTGGACCAAGCTGCGCGGCTGGACGGGTTCGCCCGTGTCCGCTAATCGTCTCTGTAACGATTGCCAAAAGAAGAACAGCAGCAATGTCGAACGATGAAACGGTTCTCTTCAACAATCTGCGCAAGATTTCGACGGATTCCGTCGCGGGCGTGCTTTTGAAGAAGGGGCTGCGCAATCAGTGGGTACGCGGACCGATGCCGATGCGCGTGGATTTTCCGCGCACCGTCGGCCGCGCTTTTACGATGCGGTTCATTCCCGCGCGTGAAGCCGTCGAAGGCGCCGTGCCGCGCAAAATGCCGGTGAACCGTGATGCGGTGGAAATGATGCCGCCAGGATGCATCGCGATTGCCGATGCGCGTTCGATCCGCGATGCGGCCACGTTTGGCGACATTGTCGTCGAGCGCATGGTGAAGCGCGGCGTCGCCGGTATCGTTACGGATGGCGCGGTGCGCGACCGCATGGGCCTTCTGGCGAGCCGCATGCCGATCTGGATGAGTGGCATCACCGCGCCGCCTCCAGCCGCAAGTCTGATGCTGGCCGATTGGCAGCAGCCGATCGCCTGTGGCGGCGTCGCGGTTTTCCCGGATGACATTATCATGTGCGATTCCGATGGGGTGATGGTGATCCCGCAGGCGTTCTTGGAAGAGGTGGTGGTGCTCGGCATGGAGCAGGAGCATCTCGACAAATGGCAGATAGATCAAATCAAGCGAGGGGTGGCGTTGCCCGATCTTGCGCCGATGCCGCGCAATGACGGCAAATCGTCGAAGAATTGAAGATGGCAGCACCCAATTCCGTCGTTCGCGTTGGCAGTGTCGAAATCGGCAACCACAAGCCGCTGACCATCATCGCCGGTCCGTGTGCCATGGAATCGCGCGATCATGCGTTGGAAATGGCATCGGCGCTGAAGGAAATCGCCGCCAAGGCCGGCGTCGGTTTCATCTACAAAACGAGCTTCGACAAAGCCAACCGCACCAGCTCGAATTCGAGGCGCGGTTTGGGATTGGATTTGGCGCTGCCGATCTTTGCCGAAATTCGCGAGCGTATCGGCGTGCCTGTCCTGACCGATGTTCATGAGCGCGAACAATGCGCATTGGTCGGGGAAGTCGTTGACGTCCTGCAAATCCCGGCCTTTCTCTGCCGTCAAACCGATCTGCTCGTGGCTGCCGCGGAAACCGGCCGCGTGGTGAATGTGAAGAAGGGCCAGTTTTTAGCGCCCTGGGATATGAAAAACGTCATCGCCAAAGTGATCGAAGCCGGCAATTCCAATGTGCTGGTGACGGAACGCGGTTCGTCCTTCGGCTACAACACGCTGGTGGTCGATATGTGCGCGTTGCCGGAAATGGCGAAGTACGGCGCGCCGATTGTTATGGATGCGACGCATGCCGTGCAGAAGCCGGGCGGGCAGGGGACGTCCTCCGGCGGCAACCGCGAGATGGCGCCCTACATCGCGCGCGCCGCGGTCGCCATCGGCGTTGCGGCCGTGTTCATGGAGACGCATCAGGACCCGGACAGCGCGCCGTCCGATGGCCCCAATATGATAAAGCTGAAGGATATGCCCGCGCTGCTTTCGGAGCTGGTCGAGCTCGATCGCATCGCCAAAAGGCGAATGGGGGCGAACGCATGACCGTCGAACTCTGGTGCCTGGTAGCGGCAATCATCATCGGTTTCGTACACATCATCCTGCAAGCGCACACGATGAACATGCAGCGCAGCCTCGAATGGAACGCAGGACCGCGCGATGAAGTATTGCCGCCACTGACGGGCGTTGCCGGCCGTCTGGAGAGGGCCCTTAAGAACTATCTTGAGACGTTTGTTTTCTTCGTCGCAGCCGTGCTCGCCGCGCAGGCGGCTAATGTCCATAACAGCCTTATCGTGTGGGGCGCGGTGCTCTACGTTACCGCCCGCGTGATCTACATCCCGCTATATGCGTTGGGCGTGCGCTACATCCGGTCCATCGCCTGGGGCGCCGCCACCACCGGGATATTCCTCATTCTAATCGGTTTGATTTCCGCCGGTCTCGCGCGCCAGGGCTAATCAAAGTACCCCGAGGATAGACAGGCCGAGAAGGCCGAGCAGCGCCAGGAAGCTGATGCCGAAGCCGGGCTCGCGCCAACGCGGATCGGTCTGCATATAGCCGACCGCAAAGACGATGCGGCCGATTACCCAGGTCAAGCCCATCCAGAATGGAATCTGCCCGCCGAAGAAGACGCTCGCCACCCACAAGAGGGGCAGCATGAGAACCAGGTTTTCGATGGTGTTCATATGGGCCCGGAAGCCCTGCTCGAAGAGCGGGTGACCGGTGGTGGCGGGAGCCGGGACTTTCAGCTTGCCGCGCAGATAACCGACATAACCCCCTAGGCCCATCGTGAGGACGACCGCCAGGATCGTGTCCAGAGCGGCAAGGTAATAGGGCAACGGCATGTTAAGCCTCGGTAAGGGTATCGCCTGGACCTTAACCGCTTTTGCAGACGAGGTCCCGTTCTGCTTGCAGGAGCGCGGCTCATTCCCCTAGAACCACCCCGCCTTTCACCGGAGAGTCCTCATGACCGCCATTGCCGACATTGTTGCGCGGGAAATCCTCGATAGCCGCGGCAATCCGACGGTCGAAGTCGATGTGACGCTCGAAAACGGGATAATGGGCCGCGCGGCGGTACCGTCCGGCGCCTCGACCGGAGCGCACGAAGCCCATGAGCTGCGGGATGGTGGCACCCGCTACGGCGGCAAGGGGGTGCGCGGGGCCGTCGATGCCGTGAACGGAGAAATCTTCGAGGCGCTGTGCGGGATGGATGCGGAGGAGCAGACGCGCATCGACGCCATCATGTGCCGGCTCGACGGCACGCCCAACAAGAGCCGTCTCGGCGCGAACGCGATTCTCGGTGTGTCGCTAGCGGCGGCCAAGGCGGCGGCTGAAGCATCGGGCTTGCCGCTGTACCGCTATCTGGGTGGGCCGCGGGCGCAAGTATTGCCGGTTCCGATGATGAACATCGTCAATGGCGGCATGCACGCCGACAATCCGATCGACTTTCAGGAGTTCATGGTCATGCCGGTCGGCGCGGAGACCTTCTCCGAAGCGCTGCGCACCGGCGCGGAGATTTTTCACTCGCTGAAAAAGCAGCTTAAGGATGCCGGCCATAATACCAATGTGGGCGATGAGGGCGGCTTTGCGCCAAACCTGAAAAGCGCCGACGAGGCGCTGTCCTTCATCATGCGCGCCATCGAAAAGGCGGGTTACCGCCCCGGTGAAGACGTCATGCTGGCGCTGGATTGCGCCTCCACCGAATTCTATAGAGACGGCAAGTACAACCTCGAAGGCGAGGGGAAGGTCCTCGACGCCGCGGGCATGGTGACGCTGTATCAGGACCTCTGCGCCCGCTACCCGATCATTTCCATCGAAGACGGCATGGCCGAGGACGATTGGAGCGGCTGGGCCGAACTGACCAAAGCGCTGGGCAGCCGGGTGCAACTGGTGGGCGATGATCTATTCGTCACCAACTCCAAGCGTCTGAAAGACGGCATCGCGCAAGGCGTCGCCAACGCCATTCTGGTCAAGGTGAACCAGATCGGGTCCCTCACCGAAACGCTCGACGCGGTCGATACCGCACATCGCGCCTCCTACCGTGCCGTGATGTCGCACCGGTCGGGTGAAACCGAGGACTCGACGATAGCCGACCTCGCCGTCGCGACGAATTGCGGGCAGATTAAGACGGGATCGCTGTCCCGCTCGGACCGTCTCGCGAAGTACAATCAGCTCCTGCGTATTGAGGAGCAATTGTCCGATCAGGCGGTCTATGCCGGCAGGTCCATCCTCAGAGCGTGATTTCTGGGGATAAATTTGTTGTGATAGGATTTGCGAAACGCCCAATTCTGGCCCAAAAAACCGTTTAGCCCTTGAGGCTCTTTCCGATTGGAGTAGCCCGATGAAGATCCAACGCCGTTCCGCGCTTTTTGCCATCGCGTTTTCTGCTGCCGCCGCGCTTGCTTATCCAGCCGCCGCGCAAGTGAACGAAGCCAAGAAAATTCAAAAGGAAGCCGATGCCATATCGTTTGTCGAAAAATCGCCGAAGGTGCTTGAAATGATCGGCGGTGCTGCAAAGCTTGCCGACGCGCGCCCCTTTAGAGCGACGGGCCATGGCGAGGTCTGGACGGTGCTTTCGCAGGCGGTCGCCGATCCGAAGAATCCTTCCGCGCCGAAGCGTGCTCTGCTCATCGAAGTGAATGCCGACACGGGCGAAGTTGTCGACGTCAGCCCGTTCTAATCTCGCTGGATCGCGAAGTTTTGCGGCGCTTGCGAGGGATGCCTTGCAGGCGCCGCAATTGTCATTGGCTCTGCCGCTCTTTATTCTCTGGCCTCAGTCAAGCGTGTCCGAGGGGACCGCGCCAATGGGAGGATGACATGAAATTTGGTTTGATTGGGTTGCTGATGCTCGCGGCAGCGCCCGCTGCAATGGCCGCGGAACCGGCAGCACCGCCTGCCATTCCGTACGACTTCGACGTGAATTTCCTGAAGATGCCCGCAAACATGTATCTGGGCGAAGTGTCGGGCGTGGCGGTCAATTCGCAAAATCACGTCTTCGTCTTCCATCGCGGCACAACGACCGGTCCCGCCTACGGCGCTGCCGCGGCGCAATTGCTTGAGTTCGACCAGAACGGCGCTTACGTCCGTGAAATCGGCAAGAATCTTTACGCTTGGTCCTATGCTCACACGGTCCGTGTCGACCGCGACGACAATGTCTGGGTCGCCGACAAGGGCTCGGACATGGTCATCAAATTCCAGATGCCCGCTGGCAAGCCCGTCATGATGCTCGGCCGTAAGCCGGAAGCATCGGATGAATTCGCCCACCCGCTCGAGCATCCGAACCCGCCGCTTCCGGCCGTCAACGGCCTGTTTCGTCAGGTGACGGACATGACATGGGATGCCGCCGGCAACACCTATATCAGCGATGGGTACGTCAATTCGCGTGTTGCGAAATTCGACAAAGACGGCACCTGGATTATGCAGTGGGGTGACCGGGGGACCGCTCAGGGCCAACTGCACACGCCGCACTCGATTGCCTCGGACAACCAGGGCAACATCTATGTCGCCGACCGCGGTAACCGCCGCATTCAGGTGTTCAACGGCACGGGACAGCCGGTTCGCATGTTCTCCATCGACGTTCCGCGCCCTCCGGCGACACAGCAGCCAATCATCGGCAATATTCCGACCAACTATAATGTCGAGAACAAGAATCAATTGCCGGGTTCGCCCTGGGCGCTTTGCATTACGCCCGGTCCGAACCAAGTGCTGTATGCGTCGGATTCTTACCCTGGGAAGATTTACAAGCTGACGCTGGACGGCAAGCTGCTCGGCAGCATCGGCGATGGCGGCCGTGCCCCCGGCAAGTTCGCCTGGATTCACGAAATGGCCTGCCCGAACGAGAACACGCTGTATGTCGGTGAGTTGCTCTCGTGGCGCGTGCAGAAGCTGACGCTGCATCCCACGAATCAGCAGCGCGCCGAAAACAACCGGTAACGCGCTCGCCACGATCAACGAAGGCCAGGGCGCGTCAAACGCCCTGGCCTTTTTTCTTTATGGAGGCAACCATGGATAAGAAACCTGTCGCGCTGGTCGCAGCGGACATCCCGGTGCGTAAGACCCGTAGCGCGTATCCGCCGGAATTTGTGCCGCGGCTGGGTGAGCGCATGAAGCGGCCCTTGGGCGACCAATTCGGCTTGACCATTTTCGGCGTCAATCTGACCACTCTGCCGCCGGGCGCTATGTCGGCAATGCGCCACGCCCACACCAAACAGGATGAGTTCGTCTACATTCTGGAAGGCACGCCCACACTGATTACGGACGCGGGCGAGACTGTATTGAGCCCGGGCATGTGTGCCGGCTTCCCATGCGGCACGGGCGATGCGCACCATCTCGTCAATCGTGGCGCAACGGATGTTGTCTACATCGAGATCGGCGACCGCACACTCGGGGATGAAGCCTCGTATCCCGATGACGATATCGTCGCGATCAAAACACCCGACGGCACCCGCAAATTCACCCGCAAAGACGGCACGCCTTACTAAGAAATCTCCCTCGCCCCGGAGGGGGAGAGGGCCGGGGTGAGGGGGAGCTCTTTCCCTTCCAACAATTCAATCGCTTCGCGCGGCAAACAAATTCGTAACCTTAATGAATTTGCTTGCCCGCTGAATCGGGATGTGATTCCGTGACGCCTATGCGATTGCGTCGCCGTTTCGGACGAAATGCCAGCCTGATTCTTCTGCCGGCTATTTGCTGCGCGGTCAGCGGCTATTTTGGCTATACCTTCATTTTCGGCGAACGCGGCATCGTGGCATGGCGCGAAACCCAGGATCGGCTCCGAATCGCGCAGCACGATCTGGCGGACTTGCGTGTCAAACGCGAGGCATTGGCCCATCGCATCGCCCTTCTTGACGGGAAGGCCATCGACCCTGATCTTCTGGAGGAGGTGGCGCGCGGCCTGCTTCTGGACAACCGCCCCGACGAGGTAGCGGTCCCCCGCGAAAAGCGTTAGGAATTCTTAGGGTTAAGTTGAGCCTTGCCAAGGACAATTCAGCCTTGCCATAAGCGGCGAAAGCTCGCGATGGTATCGTGTGGGCTGTAGATGTAGCCAAGGGTGATACATGGCGCGTGCGGAAGCGGCGGCAGCCGCCGAGAATGATGTAGAGCACCGGCCGGCGAACGGGACCAATCAGGACCCCGCTGCTGCCGCACGCCTGAAAGCATTCTACCGGGATATGCTGCTGATCCGCCGCTTCGAGGAGAAGGCGGGCCAGCTCTACGGCATGGGTCTGATCGGTGGCTTCTGCCATCTCTACATCGGCCAGGAAGCCGTTGTGGTCGGCATGCAGGCGGCGCTGAAACCGGAAGACCAGGTCATCACCACCTATCGCGATCACGGCCACATGCTGGCGTGCGGGATGGATCCCGGCGGCGTGATGGCCGAACTGACGGGCCGGGCCTCGGGTTATTCCCGCGGCAAGGGCGGCTCCATGCACATGTTCAGCAAGGAGAAGAACTTCTTCGGCGGGCACGGCATCGTCGGCGCCAATGTTCCCATCGGAACGGGCCTCGCCTTCGCCAACCGCTATAAAAACAACGGCGCGGTCTGCCTGACCTATTTCGGCGATGGCGCCTCAAATCAGGGCCAGGTGTTCGAATCCTTCAACATGGCTGAGCTGTGGAAGCTGCCCTGCATCTACATTATCGAAAATAACCAGTACGCCATGGGCACCGCGGTCAAACGGTCCACGTCCGAGGTCCACATGTACAAGCGCGGCGCCGCGCACAACATCCCAGGCGAAGCCGTCGATGGCATGGATGTGGAAGCGGTCTACGCGGCGGGGCGTAAAGCGGTCGAGTGGGCGCGTTCCGGCAACGGTCCTTACATCCTTGAGATGAAGACCTATCGCTATCGCGGTCATTCCATGTCGGATCCCGCCAAATACCGCACCCGTGAAGAGGTGCAGCAAATGCGCGAGCAGCACGATCCCATCGATACGGTTGGTGTGCGGCTGGTGCGCGATGGCATCGTGCGCGAAGAAGACCTTAAGGCGTTCGACCGCGATGTTCGCCAGATCATCAACCGCGCCGCCGAATTTGCGACGGAATCGCCCGAGCCAGGGCCGGACGAGCTGTATACGGACGTTCTGAAATAATGACCCAGATATTGATGCCCGCGCTCTCTCCGACAATGGAGGAGGGCAAACTCGCCAAGTGGCACGTCAAAGAAGGCGATGCCGTTAAAGCCGGCGACATCCTGGCGGAAATCGAGACCGATAAGGCCACGATGGAATTCGAAGCCGTCGATGAAGGGCGGATTGCGAAAATCCTGGTGCCGGAGGGCGCCGAAGGCGTGAAAGTCAACGAGCCCATCGCGGAATTAACACAGGAAGGCGAAGTCTCCGATGCGCCGCCGGCACGCGCGGCTGCTGTGGCGATAAAAGTTGAAACACCTGCTGCGAAAGCTCCGCTCCCGGTAGCGCCGAAAAGTAACGGCCACGCGGCGGGGCTGGAAATTCCAGAAGGCGTGGAAATGGTCACCATGACGGTGCGCGATGCTTTGCGCGATGCCATGGCTGAAGAGATGCGCCGCGACGACACCGTTTTTCTGATGGGTGAGGAAGTCGCCCAATATCAGGGCGCCTACAAAATCAGCCAGGGCCTTTTGGAAGAGTTCGGCGAGCGGCGCGTGATCGATACGCCGATCACGGAGCAGGGTTTCGCGGGGCTTGGCGTCGGCGCGGCGTTCGGCGGTTTGAAGCCGATCATAGAATTCATGACGTTCAATTTCGCCATGCAGGCGATGGACCAGATCGTCAATTCCGCGGCTAAGACGCTCTATATGTCGGGCGGCCAGATGGGTTGTCCGATCGTCTTCCGCGGGCCCAACGGTCCGGCCGCGCGCGTCGCCGCGCAGCACAGCCAGGATTTTTCCGCGTGGTATGCGCAGATTCCGGGCCTGAAAGTGATTTCGCCTTACTTTGCAGCCGACGCGAAAGGGCTTCTGAAGGCGGCCATTCGCGATCCGAACCCTGTCGTGTTCCTGGAAAACGAAATCGTGTATGGGCGCTCGTTCCCCGTACCGAAGATGGACGATTTCGTTTTGCCGATCGGCAAGGCGCGTGTGATCCGTCAGGGCTCGCACATTACCTTGGTGGCGCATTCCATTTCGGTGGGACTCATCATGGAAGCGGCCGATGTGCTGGCGAAGGAAGGCATCGAAGCGGAATTGATCGATCTGCGGACATTGCGTCCGCTCGATACGGATACGGTTGTGGAGTCGGTCAAGAAGACCAACCGCATTGTCACCGTCGAGCAGGGCTGGCCGGTGTGTTCCATCGGCGCGGAGATTGCCGCCGTGGTCGTGGATCAGGCGTTCGATTATCTGGACGCGCCGCCGCTACGCATTACCGGCAAGGACGTACCGATGCCCTACGCCGCCAACCTCGAACGCTTGGCGTTGCCTACGGTCGATGAAATCGTGGCGGCGGCGAAATCTGCGCTCTACCGGAATTAGTCTTATGGCGGGCGCTGGGGCACTGCAGTCACCCTTGTATCGTCTCTATGCGCGCGACGAATCCTACGCCCACCTGGATGGCTCGCGTTTGCGGGGCATGACAGTTAAGGGGAGAAAATGAGCACTCAGATTCTTATGCCGGCTCTCTCGCCCACGATGGAAGAGGGCAAGCTAGCCAAATGGCACGTCAAAGAAGGCGATACCGTGAAGGCCGGCGACGTTCTGGCCGAGATCGAAACCGACAAGGCGACGATGGAATTCGAGTCCATCGATGAGGGCCGCATCGGGAAGATCCTCGTGCCGGAAGGCGCGGAAGGCGTGAAGGTCAATCAGCCCATCGCCGTTTTGGAAATGGAAGGGGACAGCGCGCCCGCGCCGAAGGATATTTCCTCGACCATGCAGGCGATCCGCGATGCCATCGTTCCGGCAGTGGCGGCGCCTGCGCTAAAGGCTCCCCTCCCCGAAGCGCCGAAGGCGGCTTCCACGCCTCCTAAAGGAGAGGTGCAGAAAGCCAACGGCGCTGATCCGCATACGGAAAATCGGGTGTTTGCGTCACCGCTTGCCCGGTGCATTGCGCAGCAATCCGGTATCGATATTGGCAATCTGCACGGCTCTGGCCCGCGCGGGCGCATTGTAAAGTCCGATGTCGAAGCGGCTGCCAAGGGCAGTGTACAAAAAGCGCCTGCGAAAGCCGCGACACCCGCCGCGCAACAAGTCCCGCGCCCTGCTGCAGAAGCACCGGCGACATTGTCGGGGATCATGCCGCTTCCGGATGCGCGTCTGTTTTTCAGGGAAGGCGAATACGACGCGGTGCCGAACGACTCGATGCGCAAGACCATCGCGCGCCGGCTCGCTTCGGCCAAGACGCTCATCCCGCATTACTATCTGACCATCGATTGCGACATCGGCGCATTGATGTCTCTGCGCGCACGGCTGAACGAAAAATCGCTGAAAGGCGAGGGCGCTTACAAACTGTCCGTCAACGACTTTGTCATCAAAGCCTCGGCCATGGCGCTGATGAAGCATACGGATGTGAATGCCAGTTGGACCGACGCGGCGATCCTGCATCACAAGCACGCTGACATTGGGATCGCCGTCGATCTCAACCCGGGACTGATTACGCCGCTCGTGTTTAAGGCGGAAACCAAAGGCCTGTTAGAAATCTCTAACGAGACGAAATCGTTAGCCGAACGCGCCAAAGCAAAGAAGCTGAAGCCGTTCGAGTTTGAAGGCGGCGGTTTTTCGATTTCCAATCTCGGCATGTTCGGCATTCGCCAGTTCACGGCGCTGATCAACCCGCCGCAGAGCGCCATTCTTGCGGTCGGGGCGGGTGAAGAACGCGCGGTTGTTCGCGACGGCAAGATCGTGGCCGCCACGGTCATGACGCTGACCATGTCGTGCGATCACCGCGTCATCGACGGCGCAACCGGCGCGCGCTTCCTTCAAACATTGAAAGTCTTCATCGAGGAACCAGCCTCGATGCTGTTGTAATATTAAGCCCACCCTCCACTTGAGGGAGGGTCGAACCCCGGCGTAGCCGGGTTCGGGGAGGGGAATTCTTATCCATGGCTGAATCGTTTGACGTTATCGTGGTTGGCGGCGGGCCGGGCGGTTATGTCTGCGCCATCCGCTGCGGACAGCTCGGGTTGAAAACCGCCGTTGTGGAGCGTGAAAATCTCGGCGGCATTTGCCTGAATTGGGGCTGCATTCCGACCAAGGCGCTGCTGCGGTCCTCGGAAATATGGCATCTGATGCACCGGCTGGACGAGTTCGGTTTCTCGGCCGACAACATCAAATTCGACCTGACGAAAATCGTCGAGCGTTCGCGCAAAGTTGCCGCGCAGCTTTCGAACGGCGTCAAAGGCCTGATGAAGAAGCATAAGGTCGCGGTCATCGACGGCGAGGCCAAGCTGAAGGGCAAAGGCACGATCTCGGTCGTCAAGAACGGTCAGACCACGGAATATTCAGCGAAAAACATCGTGCTGGCGACTGGTGCTCGCGCGCGCGAATTTCGGGGCCTCGAAGCCGATGGCAATCTGATCTGGACCTACCGGCACGCCATGGTGCCGAAGGAATTTCCGAAATCCTTGCTGGTCGTCGGTTCGGGCGCCATCGGCATCGAATTCGCCAGCTTCTATCGCACGCTTGGCGCGGACGTAACCGTCGTTGAAGTTCTGGACCGCGTGCTGCCGGTGGAAGATGCGGAGATTTCCGCCGCGGCACAGAAAGCGTTTCAGAAGCAGGGCATGGTCATCAAGACGGCTACCACTGTCGAGAAGCTGCAGAAGGGCGCCAGCAACGTCACCGCGACGTTGAAAGCCAAGGACGGGAAGGTCGAGACGATCACCGTCGACCGTGTCGTCCTGGCGGTCGGTATTGTCGGCAATGTCGAAAATATCGGGCTCGAACAGGCGGGCATCAAAGTTGAGAAGACGCACGTCGTCGTCAACCAATGGTGTGAAACGGGCGTGCCCGGCGTCTACGCTATCGGCGATCTGACCGGCCCGCCCTGGTTGGCGCACAAGGCGATGCACGAAGGCGTCATCGTCGCCGAGCGCATTGGCGGGGTAAAAGGCGTTCACCCGCTCGACACCTCGAAAATACCGGGATGCACCTATTGCTGGCCGCAGGTCGCATCCGTCGGCATGACGGAAGCCAAAGCGCGCGAAACCGGCCGCAAGATCAAGGTTGGCAAATTTCCCTTCATCGGCAACGGCAAGGCCATCGCGCTCGGCGAAGTCGAAGGCTTCATCAAGACGGTGTTCGACGCCGATACGGGTGAGCTTTTGGGCGCGCATATGATCGGTGCGGAAGTCACCGAGCTGATCCAGGGTTATGGCATCGCGCGGACGCTGGAAGGCACCGATGCCGATCTGCAGACGGTGATCTTCCCGCATCCCACATTGTCGGAGATGATGCACGAAGCCGTTCTCGCCGCCGACGGACGCCCGCTGCATATTTGATGTAGACTGCGCCTCCAGAATGGGGGGAGCGCAATGGCTAAGACGCACAGGCTAAATCGCCGCACGCTGCTGAAGGGGGCTGCTGGTTCCGTCATCCTAAGCGGAGGCAGCGCGGGTGCTCTGGCACAACAGGCAAAACCCAACATCGTCTTCATTATGGCGGACGATATGGGGTACGCGGACGTGTCCTGTTACGGCCGGCCCGACCTGCAGACGCCGAATATCGACAGTATCGCGGCGCGCGGCGTGCGCTTGCTTCAGGGTTACGCCAATTCCGCGGTTTGTTCGGCGACGCGCACGGGCCTCATCACGGGCCGCTACCAATATCGTCTTCGTATCGGCCTGGAAGAACCCTTGCCCACGGGGCAGCCGGAGATTGGTCTGCCGCCGGACCATCCGACACTGCCCTCGCTGCTCAAGAAAGCCGGTTACGGCACGACGCTGATCGGCAAGTGGCACCTTGGCACGCTGCCGAATTTCGGCCCGCTAAAAAGTGGATACGACCACTTTTACGGATTTCGCGGCGGCGCTATAGATTATTTCAACCATCAGGGTACGGATCATAAGGATGACTTCTGGAACAACGACGAAGCCATTCGGCAGACCGGATACACGACGGAACTGTTCGGACAGCATGCCGTCGACGTCATCAATGGTTATGCGCGGGCACGTCAGCCGTTCTTTCTAAGTCTGCATTTCAATGCGCCGCATTGGCCCTGGGAGACCACCGAGGACGAGGCCGAATCCGAACGGCTGCGCACCCGCGCGTTGCAGCATTACGACGGCGGCACGCAGCGCAATTATCAGCGTATGATCCAGGCGATGGATATTCAGGTCGGCCGCGTTCTTGAGGCGCTCACCGCCAATGGATTGCGCGGGAACACCATCGTTATCTTTACCAGCGACAATGGCGGCGAACGCTTTGCGGACACTTGGCCGTTTACCGGACGCAAAACAGAACTGCTCGAAGGCGGCCTGCGAATCCCAACGATCATGTCCTGGCCCGGCCACATTCCCGAAGGCCGGACCTCCGATCAGGTGGCCATCAGCATGGATTGGCTACCGACATTGCTCGCCGCGGCCGGCACGCAGCCCGATCCGGCATTCCGGCCAGACGGCATGAACCTGCTCCCGTTTCTGGCGGAGGGCAGGGCGCCCGTCCCACGCAAACTGTTCTGGCGCTACAAGGCCAATGCCCAGGCCGCGATGCGCGACGGCGATTTCAAATATCTGAAGATTCGCGACAACACGTTCCTGTTCAACGTCGCCGACGATCCGATGGAACGGGGCAACCTGAAGGAGCGGCGCAAGGATATCTATGACCGGCTGGCCGCGGAATGGAGCGCCTGGAACGCGAGCATGCTGCCGATCGATCCGAAAAGCTCGACGGGATTCGTTAAGGCCAACGAACTCGCCGATCACATCGGCGCCCAGTAGGCTGCGTCAATCGCCCGGCGGGGCGAGGGCATAGGCCGCGTTTGGCTGGGTCTGGACCTGAATGTAATCGGCCAGCCCAATCGTTCCGATCAGCCGAAGCTGCGTCTGCAGGTAATCGATGTGGTCTTCTTCGCTCTTCAGGATGCTCACATAGAGCGCGCGGGTGCCGAAATCCTGGATCGATTCGGCATAGGCGATGGCTTCTCGCAAATCGGCCAGCGCCTTGTATTCGAAGGTCAGGTCGCAGGAGATAATTTCCTCGACTGTCTCGCCGATCAGCAGCTTGTCGAGATATTGCAGATTGGGGAGCCCGCCCAGGAACAGGATCCGCTGGGTCAGCGAATCGGCGTGCTTCATCTCGTCGATCGACTCTTCATATTCCTTTTTGGAAAGTTCCGAGACGCCCCAGCTCGCGAGGATGCGCGAATGCAGGAAGTACTGATTGATGGCCGTCAGTTCGTTCTTGAGGATGCGGTTCAGATGTTCGATCGTTTTGGGATCGTTGCGGAGGGCCGAAGCACCGGGCTTACCTATTCCGCCGCCTGGAGCATTTCCGCTTCCGCCTGCTCCTGGAGCATTGTTGTTATCGTTTCCTGACATGTTCCGCAGACCTTTCGGCACCCGCTATGGGCATAGACTTGTTCGGGCGATTCGGCGCCGGACGAAATCGCGTGCCGAATCTTCGCTTCACTCAGCCTATTGCAGACGCAAACGATCATCAAAGCTAACCGACGAGATGACGGGAGATATATCTCCTAGATGCGAATGATTGTCAATATCGTGTCAGCGCGGCCTGGCCGATAAGCGATGCTTGGCACTGATTCGGGCATAACCCGTAACCCACCTCCGTGCGCGGCCGCCAACAGAGCTATTTAAGGCGGAACTTTTTACCCAGAGTCGCATGCGTGGTCCCGATGCAACGAAAAACCGCCCTTATTTGCCAATGCGGTAACCATCCTGTTGCAGCAAGGTTACGCCCCCCAAGGGAATTGCGCGCGCGGGTGTGCCTTGGTCCTCAAAGGCTACAGCCCCTAGGGGAAGTATGATAATAGCGCGCGTGGGGGAGTCGCTTCGACGCCGCCAAAGCGGCCGTTTTTCCAAAACAAGAAAAAGCGGTTTCGCATGGAAACGAAGGAGATTGCGATGTCTAAACGTACAACATATTTGGGGACGGCCTGCGTTCTTGGGATGGCGCTCGCGGCTGTACCGGCGGCGGCAGCCACGCTGACCGGGTTTGCCGGAAACGTGACGACCAGCTACGGCCAGGTCGACGACGATTCCGCGGGTTCGGATACGATGAAGAATTGGCTTCTCGGCGGCAGTGTTGCCGGTCCGCTCAACGATCTACCGAACCTGAACTTCCAGTTCGACGCATCTTACGCCCACGAATGGGCGAACCATCAGGCTGAGGAAGTTTGGAACCTCGGCGGCAGCGTGTTCTGGGCTAATAATGACGGGCGCATTGGCGTCAATGTCAATTACCTGAACCTGAACAATGTGCCGACAGGTAGAAATTACAGGAGCTTCACGAATTATGGCGCCATCGGTGAGTGGTACTTCGGCAATGTCACGGGCATGGCTAAAGCGGGCATGATCAGCACCTCTGGAAACAGAGGCGGTGGGCACGGCACCTTTATCGGTGCAGCCATAAGCGGATACTTCATGCCGGACTTGGCTCTGACGGGTGGCGTTGAATATTCCAACCAGGTTAGCGGCGTTTCATCGAACCCCTTGATTTGTGCAACGTGCGGCCGTGATGGCACGCGTATCACGGAACTGGAAATCGCAGCAGAGTACCTCTTCTCGCAGGACTATGGCGTTGCCGGTTTTGCCAGCTATGCGCACGGCAGCGTGAGCTTCGGCAATAGCGACAGTGATGACAATGCATTCCGCATCGGGCTGCGTTGGTACACGGGCGGCGGTTCGCTCATGGATCGCCACCGCAACGGCAACTTGAACCCGTGGCTGCCGGGTGTCGGCACGCTCGGCCGTTAAAGCTCATCAGTACCCGTCCGGTTGGACGGATGTTATTTCAGTCGAAGCGACTCGCTTCTTCGGAAGCACAGCAGGCGGGGGGCTCCCCGCCTGCTGTTTTTTTATGGCGCAGTCCTGCGGAACCGCTGCTGGATGTTATGGAGTGCAACGGACGGGACGCTGGTCTAATGTCCGCCACCCCAACGTTTCTGCAAACCGTGGTCTTTCCGCATGCCCCCGAATTCCAGCGTTTCGCGCGTTCTCATCACCAGCGCGCTTCCCTACATCAACGGTGTCAAGCACCTGGGTAACCTGGTTGGCTCGATGCTCCCGGCTGATATTTACGCGCGCTTTCAGCGGGCGAGGGGCCGCGAGACACTATTCATATGCGCGACCGATGAGCATGGCACGCCGGCGGAACTGGCGGCGCTCGATGCCGGCCAACCCGTGGACGTCTATTGCCGCGAACAGCACGAGATTCAGAAAAATCTTGGAGCCGGGTTCGATCTGTCCTGGGATTACTTTGGACGTTCCTCCAGCCCCGAAAACCGGCAGCTGACGCAGGAGTTTGCGCGGGACTTGTGGCGCAACGGCCATCTTGATGTGCGCACCACCCGCCAGGTTTATTCCAACGCCGATGGCCGCTTCCTGCCGGACCGCTACGTCATCGGCACCTGTCCGCATTGCGGCTATGACCGCGCGCGCGGGGACCAGTGCGAAAACTGTACGCGGGTTTTGGACCCTACCGATCTCATCAATCCGCGTTCGGCTTTATCCGGTTCGCCGGACATCGAGATTCGCGACAGCGCGCATTTGTTCCTGAAACAATCGGCCTTCGCGGGCCGCTTGCGCACCTGGATCGACAGCAAGAAGGATGAGTGGCCGCAGCTCGTCACCTCGATTGCGTACAAATGGCTGGATGAAGGTTTGCAGGATCGCGGCATCACGCGCGATTTGGCCTGGGGTGTGCCGGTGCCTGACGACATCGGGGACGGCCAACTCAAAGGCAAAGTCTTCTATGTCTGGTTCGACGCCCCCATCGAATATATCGGCGCCACATGGGAATGGGCCAACGCGACCGGCAAGGGAGATGTGTGGCGCGACTGGTGGGATGAGGATGCGACAACCTCTTATGTCGAATTCATGGGCAAGGACAACGTGCCGTTCCACACGGTCGGATTTCCTTGCACCCTCCTGGGCGTGAATGACAGCGCCAGCCGCAAATGGAAGCTGGTCGACCGTCTTAAGGGATTCAATTGGGTCAATTATTACGGCGGCAAATTCTCGACCAGTCAAAAGCGCGGCGTGTTCATGGATGCGGCGTTGGAGATTCTGCCGGCCGACTATTGGCGCTACTACCTGATGGCCAACGCGCCCGAGAGCGCGGATTCCAATTTCACCTGGGAGCATTTCGCCGGGACGGTAAACAAGGATTTGGCCGATGTGCTCGGCAATTTCGTCAATCGTGTAACGCGGTTCTGCGCGGCGCGCTTCGATGGAATCGTGCCGGAAGGCGGCGCCTATGGTCCGGAAGAGGCGGCGCTTGCGGCGGAACTCGACCGGCGCATTGCCGCGTATACGGACTACATGGAGGCGATGGAGTTTCGCAAGAGCACGGCGGAGCTTCGCGCCATTTGGGTTTTAGGAAACGAGTATCTGACAAAAGCCGCGCCGTGGACGGCAATCAAGACCGATCGCGACCGCGCGGCGGTCAGCGTGCGCATGGGCCTGAACCTTGTGCGTCTGTTCGCGCATTTGTCGGCGCCGTTCATTCCATCGTCCGCGAAGAAAATCCATGGAGCGGTGATGGCAGCGCCCGATCTCATTCCCTGGCCGGATCAGCCGATGGCGCAATTCCTCGACGGCTTGACGCCGGGACAGCCGATCCAGCCGTCCGATGTGCTGTTCGCGAAATTGACAGACGAACAAATCGCCGCCTGGGAACAACGCTTCGGCGGCACGTCTTGAAATCTCCCTCGCCCCCGCAGGGGGAGAGGGTTGGGGTGAGGGGGCGGTCTATCCGTTCCTTGGATTAAAAATCAGGCTTCCCGGCCTCCGGTATCTGCGACTCTTTCAGGTCAAAGTCCCGCGCATTCTCGGCGCAAATAAGCTCTGTCCACGGATCGACCGAGGGCCGGTACGTGATGCTGGATTTCCACGGTGCGGTGAACACGCCGTCATCCTCGACTGTGAACTGCATCTGCAGGACCTTGCCGCGATAGTCCGGATCGAAGTCCCAGCCGAGTCCAGCGTGAATGTTTTCCTTGTCGTTACGCTCGATCGAGTCCTTCGCCTGATCGTAATCGACGAGCCGGTAGCGTTCGACGACGTGCAGTTTGTCCGAGAAGGGGGTGCCGTACATGTCCAGCATGGCGAACGGACCCTTTTTCACGCCGACGGTATCGATCACCAGCGTATCGCCTTCGTAGTGACCCACGGAATCTCCGTACCAGGACGGAGTAACCTTGGCCGGATGCCGCTGGTTCATGCGTACGCGGCGCAACTCCGCGCCTTGCCGGTAGACGATGTAGATGTGATCGGGCGTTTGGAACATCTGCACCAGAAAATCCCAGAACACATAGGGCACGCCGCCGGGCCAGCACTGATTGCTGGGCGTCGTGTAGCCTTTGCCGGCAAGCGAAAGATCGCCGTACCGCTTTACCGTAGCGGCCGCTTCGGGCTTCAGGATCGGGTTTTTATAGTCGCCGACAAGCGTCTGGAAATTGGCGCGTCCGTCGCGGCGGCGGGACTGGTTTAGCACCGGACCTGGCCCAGAGGCCGGCGGCTCGAAGCCCGTTAGAAACGGATGCGACCAGACACCTGAAAAATCGGGAATTTTCGCGGGCGACTCGACGGCAGAAATTTGCGCAGGCGCCGCAAGTGATGCGGCCATCAACGCCGCCCAAAACAGAAGTTGTCGCCGCACGTGCATGTCCTCCATGAGGGTGAAGCTATATGCCACGCTCCGATTGACCCGAAAAGGAGCGGCCCCTACGGTTCTGCCCGAAGCTGATCGACGGAGTGGGCGCGTGTCGCAATTCAGAGCGTTTTTCCTGGCCTTTATGGCGCTGTTCCTGGCTGAGGCGGCCATCGCGCAGACGCCCGACACGGTTTTCATGGAAAAGCTGACCTCGCCGGAAATCCGCGACGCCATCGCCGCGGGGAAAACCACGGTTATCGTGCCGACCGGCGGCACCGAACAGAACGGCCCGCACATGGCCCTGGGCAAGCACAATGTACGCATTGCCTCCAACGCGGACGCCATTGCCCGCCGTCTCGGCAACGCGTTGGTTGCGCCGGTGGTGCCTTATACGCCGGAAGGCAATATCGATCCGCCGTCCGGGCACATGCGATTTTCAGGCACGATCAACCTTCCCCCAGCCGTCTTCGCTGCCGTGCTGGAAAATATTGCCCGTAGCCTGAAACTGCATGGTGTCCGGGACATCGTCTTTATCGGCGATAGCGGCCCGAACCAGAAGCCGCAGGAAGACGTTGCCAAGAAACTAAATGCCGAATGGGCGAGCACCAATACGCGCGTGCATGCGGTCACCGGCTATTACCGCGCCGATCCAGCGGGCGAGAAGGCCGAGATGATGAAGCGCGGAATCAAGCCCGAGGAAATCGACAACCACGCCGACGTCCGCGACACATCGGAAATGCTTGCCGTCGATCCCACAATGGTGCGGATGAACCGGTTGGAAAATGGCGATGGCAAGAACGGCGTGCAAGGCGATCCACGTCACGCCACCGCCGAGATCGGCCGTATACTGAACGAACGCAACATCGTGCGCACCATCGACCTCATCAAAAAAGCAGTCGCGACGCGGTAAAGTGGGAAGCCCTCTCCCCTTTTCGGGGAGAGGGTAGGGTGAGGGGGCGGTTTTAGTCAGCCCACGGACTTTTAGTCAATTTGCAGGTTGAATCAGGAACACATAGGGGGCGAGGATATTTCAGGCACCGCCCCCTCACCCTATCCCTCTCCCCGATGGGGGAGAGGGAATTTACTCCGCCGCCATGCGTTTCCAGCCGGAGGTACCGAGCATTTCGAGCGGCTGGAAGCGGGTTTTGTAATCCATCTTACGGCTGTTCCGCACCCAATAGCCCAGATAAACATAAGCCAGCCGCTTCGCGCTTGCGGCGTACACGTGGTCGGCAATCATATGCGTGCCAAGGCTGCGATCGGCGAGCGACGGATCGAAGAAGCTGTAGACCATCGACAGCCCATCCTGCAGCACATCGGTCAGCGCGCACGCGATCAACGGACCTGCGCTGCCATCGGGTTGCCGGACGCGGTATTCGGCCAGCATCGTTTCGACGGGTGTTTCTTCGACCATGGCGACGTAGTCGAACAGGCCCATGTCCGACATTCCGCCGCCGGCATGGCGGCTTGCGAGATAGTTTTGCAGCAGTGCAAATTGTTCGCGTGTGGCTTCGGGCGGAACAATCGTGCGAATGAGATCGGAATTCTGCCGCTCCATGCGGCGCATCGTGCGGGTCGGCGTAAATTCCTGCGCGACAACACGCACCGAAACGCAGGCCGTACAGCCATCGCAGGCCGGGCGGTATGCAATCATCTGACTGCGGCGAAACCCGGAATGTGTCAGCGCATCGTTGAGCGGCGCGGCATGCGGCCCCATCAGACGCGCGAAGACTTTGCGCTCCACCTTGCCGGGCAGATACGGGCATGCGCCCCCCGGCGTGAGGAAAAACTGCGGAAGGCGTGAAAGATAGTGTTCTGTCAAAGTCCCCGCCGCAGGCTAAACGTAATCGCGGAGCGCGCCGCGAATAAGGACCAAGTATGAACAGGAAGCCCGCTCCGCGCCAATGGATTTTGCGCGTTAAAGTCTAAGTCCCGGCGGAACAACGGGCGCTTCCCGCATCAGCAGGATGCTGATGCGGCGGTTTGACGAGGCGTAAGGGTCGTCCGGCAGCAGAGGGTCGGTTCCCGCCTTGCCCGAAACTTCAAAGATCCGGTCCGATTGAATTCCTTCACCCGCGAGGATGGCCCGGGCGGCGTTGGCCCGTGCGGCCGAAAGTTCCCAGTTGGTGCTCCCGCCGGCCCCGACAAACTGTGCCGCGTCGGTATGGCCGGTAATGGATATGCGGTTGGGCAACCGGTCGACGATGCGGGCCACCTGCTGCAAGAGTACGCGTGTGCGCGGGTACAGATTTGCGGTTCCCGGTTGGAACATGGGCTGGCCGCTTTCGTCGATAAGTTGGATGTTCAGTCCCTGCGAGGTTTCGGTCATCATCACGCTGTGGGAAAGTTCCGCGATATCCGGCATCTGCGCCATCGCCTGCCGCAGCGAAACCTGCGCCTGCTCGAAATTCCCGTGTTCCTGGGAATTGCGCTGACCCTCCAAATTGTCATCGCTCTTGTTCTGACTTTGATCGGACGCGCCTTGGGTTTCATTGGCGCCGCCCTTCTGCTGACCCGCAGTCTGGGAGTGGTCGTCTTCCTTGGGTTTGGGCGGTGCCTGTTTGTTGATGGCCGACATGGCTCCGCCCGCGCGAGCGCCCTCCTGGCCAAAGACTTTGCCCGCCAGGACCCCGCCGGCGCCGGATGTGGTTTTTGAGATATTCTGGGCGGCGAAATAGTCGGCGATGCCGCGCTTCTGCTCGGGCGTGGTCGTATTGATCAGCCACATGAGCAGGAAGAAGGCCATCATGGCGGTCACGAAGTCGGCATAGGCCACCTTCCAGGCGCCGCCGTGGTGGCCGCCATGGCCGCCCTTCTTAACCTTTTTAATGACGATATTGCCGTCAGCCATTCGCGCACCCATACCCTGGCGGCGCGGCTTGTTAAGGGACCGGCTCGCTCAATTCTGGGGCCTGAGAGTGCCTGAAAGCCCTTTAAGTTCCGTTTCGGCCAAGTTGTCTCAATTCGGCACCCGCGTTGCGGGTTGAAGGCTAAGGCGGTTGACCGCTGTGGCCTCCATCGCGGGCTTCGCGGTGGGAATGGCGATGTAGTCCTTGCGCGCCCAAAGGCCGATGAGATCGTCATAGTGCGGGGAATAGAGATTGCCGGACTGGCCCGTGGAGATGATGTACTGTGAGCGGTCCGGGTCGGCGAGGTCGTAAATCCCCCGATAGCCCGCGCCATGAATGGCGGCATAGGGACGCTCACTGCGCATGGAGTGATCCCCCCGGAGCAGGGTGAAGGGGCCGCCATCCATTTCGATTTCGCGATTGAACCAGCTGCCGATAACCGGAAAGGCGCCGAACGGTTCGGCCGTATGCGTCGCTTTGTGGGCATCTCCCCAGCGCCAGCGCGTCATGTCCGCGCCATAGGCCTGGCTCAATTCCGTGACGGCATCCTGCAGCGCCAACTCTATGCGCGAGGCGCAGTCTTCCTCACCTGGTGTGCCCCGGTCGTCGCACCAGCGCGATTGGCCCTCCACATTGTCGAGCACGCGCAACGTAAATTCCGGGCGGTAAGCCCAGAAGTTTGCAAACCGCGGTCCCAGCTCGTCGCCATAAATGCGCCGCGCCAACGCGCGCGCCCAGGCCGCGAAGATCAGCGGCTCGGAACGGCCCGCCAACATTTCTCCATTCCATTGCGCGATGAGCTTTGCGGCTTGGTCCTCGTTCCCAGGGAAGGGACCTGCCGCGATGAGACGCCGCTTTAACTCCAGCGCGTAAGTATCGACCGGATCGGTCTGAATGGCTTTGAAGCTGGCTACGGAGTGTTTGCCGGTTGCGCTCAGCAATTGTTCGATACGTCCGAACCTGTAGGGCGCATCCCATTCCCGCGACAGCGAGTAGCGATAGCCTTCCGGCTGCGTATCGTTGTTGGCGGTCGCTATATGGCCGCTGGGCGGATCTTCGACAAAGACCATATCCTCAGACGGGATGAAGCCTTGCCAGTCGTAACGCCCGTCCCATCCGGGGGACGGCACAAGGCCATAGGAATCGTTGCGCTGGGAACGCAGCGGCACGCGGCCGGGCAGCATCAATCCGATGTGGCCCTGATCGTCGGCGAAGACGAAATTCTGCATGGGCGTGACGAAGAACTTGCCTGCCGCTTTGATGCCCTCCACCGAAGTGGCGCGATTGATGCCGAGCACCGCGTCAAACGACGTGTCGTCCGAAGCCAACGCCGTCCAAGCCAGCGCACTCACATAGCCGGAAGGAGCAGCGCGTCCCAAGGCTGAGCTGTCCGGCATGACCGGGCCATGCCGCGTAGAACGCACCAGAACGCGGCGGTCTCTGCCGAAGCGAACCTTTATGATCTCCAGCCGGTTCTCAAATTCGGCCCAGCCGCCGGGCACCTGATATTCGCGGCGATTGTCCGGATTGAGTTTCTCGAAATAGAGATCCTGCGTGTCCGGCCCGGTATTGGTCTCGCCCCAGGCGACATGCCGGTTGCGACCGGCCACGATCACGGGAAGGCCCGCAAGCGTTCCGCCAACCAGATCGTCATCCGGCAGCGACAAATGCGCGAGGTACCACACCGAGGGAATCGAAAATCCCAAATGCGGATCGTTGGCAAGCAGCGGCTTGCCCGTTTGCGAATGGGCGCCGTCCACCACCCAATTGTCCGACGCCGTCGTATCGGGAACAGCATCGGCCTGCCCCGTCTGCGTGAGGCCATAGAAGCTGTCGAGATAGGCGGGCAGAGGCACATCGCCGAAGGGCAGGAAAAAGTTCTGTACGCTCGCGCGGCCGAGAACGGGGACAAGCGCCGCGCGGGCCGCTTCGGTGTAGGCGTTGCCGGAGAGCTGCATCGCCATGCCTTTCAGCACCGCAATGCTGTCGGCGGGCGTCCACGGCTCGGGCGGCGTATCGCCGGCGAGAACGAACTCCATGGGCCAGGGGCCCTTACGGGCTTTCATGGCAGCGTTGACGCCGGCCGCATAAGCGTCCAGCACGCGCCGCGCCTCCGGTGACAAATGCTTCACCGCTTCTTCGGCGGCGCCGTAAAGATTGAGGGCGCGCATCATCGCGTCGGTTTCGACGGTCAATCCGCCAAATAATTCCGAGAGCCGTCCTTGGATGTAGCGGCGCGCCGTCTCCATCTGCCACAGCCGGTCTTGGGCATGGGCATAGCCCAGTCCGAATGCTGCGCCGGGCAGTGCCGGGGCGATGATATGGGGGACGGCATAGCGGTCCCGCAGGATTTGCACGGGCGCGGTCAGCCCCGCAACGGTGGCGGCTCCGTCGTAGCTAGGGACAGAACGCTGAAACGAGCGCACGAAATCCACGAGAAGCACTGCCGCAAGCACGATCACCGCCGCAACGCCAATACCGATCCGTTTCAGCCACTTCTTCAAACTGCCAAGCCTTGTCTTTGCTTTGGGCGCGCGCGGAGGCGGCGGTAACTGTGGTCAGTTTAGAGGGAACTGCAAGCGCATTTCGGTGCTGCCGCCTGAAAATCCGAGAGGCAATTCGATCCCAACGACGATACGATGGCAGCGCGCGGGGGACACAGCACCAGCATCGACAGCGACACGCATCACACTCGCAAATTAAGCGACCTGTTCCGATGACTGCTGTCGTAGCCGGCGGAGCGCTGGTCAGCCCCCATCGCGCCCTGATGATGGGCTGCGATCTACGGTTGCCGATGGGGTTTGGGGTGTGCTGCATCGCCTGGGCGATGTGGGACATGACGCAAAGGACACCAGACGTCAGAGTGTGGCAGCTCTCCGTAATGACGCTCATCCTGGGCGCCGGCGTTGCTGGCGGCCAATGTGCAGACTCTGCATTCTCAGTATGCGGAGCAGATCACGCCCTTCAATCGCGCGCTCCAGTCCGGAGCGACCGGCCTGTTCATGGGACCCATAACGCCGTTCGGCGTGCACGGAAGCGAAGCCCAGGTGCGTTACCACGCGCTGGTGTCCGCGTATGCCAATGACTTCATGCTGATGTTCTATGTCTGCCTGCCGCTGCTGCCGCTGCTGTTCTTTATGAAGCGCCCGCGCGCCCAAACTGTAAGCACTGAAAACATCGCGATGGAATAAATCTATATACCGCGGACGTTCCGTCGCGTTTCCCTTCCGCCTGCAAATTGGTAGAAGGAGACTCAAACAGCTTGGGCCGATGCAATTGCTGACTGCCATTTCCGCAAAGAACCGTAACGCCGCGCGCGCCATTGCGCTCTGGCTGGGGTTGTTTGCGCTGATGGTACAAAGCCTGGCGCCGGCCTATGCGGCGGTGGCTGGCCCCGCACGCGGTGGCGAGTCCGTTGTCATTTGTACCGCGCACGGATTTCAAACCGTGCGCGTGGATGCCGAAGGCAATGCCGTAACGGGTAAGGCTTCCGCGAACATTCAGGACTGTTGTTCGGACTGTCAGGTGGCAGGCGGTTTCCTTCTGCCGACACCGATCCGCGTCTCAGAGCCGTTCCGCCTTGTCTCGGCCGCTACAATCCTGCTGCCGGCGCAACATGTCCCGCCGCGCTTTTTCTCGCCCTACATCACACGGGGACCGCCGCTCGTCCGTTTCTAAGAGCGCACTAGCAGGCGCGTAAGCGCCTCAAATCCCATTGATGCAGGAGCATTTTTATGCCGTCGCAATTTCGCGCGCGCCTCATGGCGGGCGTCACCATTGCCGTATTTGTACCGGCCGTTGCCTATTCACAGAACAGCACCCCGGAGCGGGTGGTTATTGAAGGCACGCGTTCCGTGGCCGAGCGGGATTTGCTGCCGGCTACCATCGAAAGCGTTACGATTGACGATTTGAACCGCAGCGTAAACCTCACCAACACCGAGGACGCGCTGAAATATCTGCCCGATCTGTTTGTCCGCAAACGGCACATCGGCGACACGCAGGCGCCGGTTACCACGCGAACCTCCGGTGTGGGCTCCAGTGCCCGCAGCCTCATCTTTGCGGACGGCGTTCTGCTGTCGGCGCTGATCGGCAACAACAATTCTTTCGCCAGTCCGCGTTGGGGCATGGTCGCGCCCAACGAGATCCAACGGATCGACGTCTTATACGGGCCGTTTGCCGCGCAATATGCGGGCAACTCCATCGGGGCGGTGATCGAGATCACGACGCGCATGCCCGATGCATTTGTCGCGCAAGGGAGTGTGCAAACTGTCGTCCAGGATTTCGATCAATACTCGACGCATTCGGGGTATCCGGCTTTTCAGCTTAGCGGACTGATCGGTGACCGGTCCGGGCGGTTTTCCTGGCGCGCCAGTGTCAATCATCTCTATTCGCGCAGTCAGCCGCTGGCGTACGTGACGGCCACACGCCCCGCATCGCCGAGTTCGTCCGGAACGCCGGTTACCGGCGCCTTTGCCGACTTGAACCGCACCGGCGCTGCCATCGCGGAACTTGGCGCGGGCGGGCTTGAACAGCAGCGGCAGGACAATCTCACGCTGAAGCTCGCCTACGACATCATGCCGGGCGCGAGCATTGCCTATACGGCAGGGCTGTTTCTCAACGACGACAAAGCCGGGGTGCAGACATACCTGCGCAACGCGGCCGGCGCGCCGGTCTATTCCGGCAGCCTGAACATTGGCGGTTACAATTATTCGGTCGCGGCAAGCGCGTTCTCCAACAATGTCTACCGTCTGGAAGAGACGCATTGGATGCACAGCCTCGCCCTGACAAGCGGCACGGGCGGCGAATGGGATTGGAGCCTTATCGGAAGCCTCTACGATTTCGCTGAGGATAAGCAGCGCATTCCAAGTGGTGCGTTTCCCGGTGCGTTCGCAGGCGGTGCGGGCAGCATCACGGATATGGGCGGCACGGGATGGCAGACCCTCGATGCCAAGGGCGTGTTCCGCCCTTATGGAATGGGTGGAGCGAACGAGCTGAGCTTCGGCGCCCATGCCGACCGCTACACGCTGTCGAACAATCGTTTCAACGTGGTGAACTGGATTTCGGTCAGCGATGGCCCTATCGCGAATACAGCGCGCGGCAAGACGCAGACGTATGCGTTCTGGCTGCAAGATGTCTGGCGCGTAACCACCGATTTGAAGCTGACAGTAGGTGCGCGTTACGAATCCTGGCGCGCGTATAATGGATTCAACTATTCGCTTTCACCGGCCTTGTCGGTCGCACAGCCCAAAGAAGATGAGACAGCGCTTTCGCCCAAAGCATCTCTCACGTGGCAAGCGTCCGGGCCATGGTCGGTGACGGCGTCTTATGGCGATGCCTACCGCTTTCCGACAGTAACGGAGCTGTATCAGGCGATTACCACCGGCTCCGTTCTGACCGTGCCAAATCCCGATCTGAAACCGGAGCATGCGCAATCGGCGGAGTTGGCGATCGAGCGCAGGACGGACGATGGCAAACTGCGCCTGTCGCTGTTCGCGGAGAACATATCGGATGCGCTCATCTCCCAGAGTGCGCCGCTGGTGACCGGCTCCACCACGCTGTTCAATTATGTGCAGAATATCGACCACGACCGCACCTATGGCGTGGAAGCGGCATTCGAGCAGCGGGATGTCGTGATCCCCGGATTGTCCTTCCAGGGAAGCGTGACCTATGTCGATCCACGGATCGTCTCAGATCCCGCGTTTGCCTCCGCCGTGGGAAAGCGGATACCGCAAATCCCGGCGTGGCGTGGGACCTTGGTTGCGACGTACAGCCCCGACGATGTCTGGACCTATTCGGTGGCGGTCCGTTACAGCTCCCGCGTCTATGCGACGATCGACAATACCGACATCGTCACGCACACCTATCAGGGCTTCGATCCTTACTTCGTGGTGGATGCAAGAGTAAGCTACCGGATCGACGATCATTGGACTGCCGCGCTCGGCATCGACAATCTGAACAACCGGAAATACTTCCTGTTCCACCCGTTTCCACAGCGTTCCGCGATTCTGGAATTGACCTACAGGTACTGACGTGGTCTGCGTGACCGCGAAGGAGTTTAGGATGAACAAGGCTGGAGCAATGTTCGCCGCCGCGCTTCTGGCGATGGCCGTGAACCCCGTATCCGCTCACATTGTGCTTTCGCAGCCGAGTTTCGAAGCGGGGCAGAATTACGCGGCCTTCTTCAAAGTCGAGCACGGCTGCGACGGATCACCCACGGTCGCGCTTCGGGTGCAGATTCCAGACGGCGTTTCTATTCTTCAGATGCCTGAGAAGACAGGCTGGAAAGTGGAAACGCAACGGAGCAAAGAGGCCCTGACGGAAATTACCTGGCATGGGCGGCTTGAGGCAAAGGCATCCGATCAGTTCGGACTGTTGCTGAAACTGCCGGCCAAAACCGGACCGCTCTATTTTCCCACCGTGCAGGAATGCGAAAAGGGCGAGACGCGCTGGACCGATATTCCGGCCGCAGGTCAGGCGTGGCGCGATGTTCCGCATCCGGCGCCGGTGCTGCAAGTGACGGCCGCAGGCGCTCCGGCGCCCGTTATGGCTGGAAACATGATGGTTAATGCGGTGTGGAGCCCGGCCACACCCGGCGGCGCCACGACGGCCGCTATCTATGCGACCATCATGAACCACGGCAATCAGCCCGATACGCTGCTCGGCGGTTCAACGGCCGTTGCCGGGAAATTGGAAATTCATCAGATGTCACGCGCGAATGGTGTGATGAGCATGCGCCCGATTGCGACCGGCATACCGCTTGCCGCTGGAAGCACGATCACACTTGGTCCGCAGGCTGACTATCACGTCATGCTGTCCGGTCTGAAGGAACCGCTGACGAAGGGAACGCGCATTCCCGCGACGCTGACCTTCGCCAAAGCCGGGCCGGTGCAGGTCGAAATAACCGTGGAGGGGATTGGCGCGCGCGGGCCATCCGCCGCCATGCCGGGAATGGATCATCACTGACATCATGAGCACTCCCGTAGAAGACAAACGCTATCATCACGGTGACTTGGGGCCGACCTTGCGCCGCGCCGCGCAGGAGATCCTGGAAACGGAAGGCCTGCAGGCGCTTTCGCTGCGCTCTGTCGCGCGCCGTGCTGGCGTGTCCCACGCAGCGCCATACCGCCATTATGCAAGCCGCGAAGCTCTGTTGGCGGACGTAGCCTGCGAAGGCTTGGCGCAATTGCGTGCCGAGCTGGCGCAAGCAGGTTCCGCAGAAGGCGACCGGGCGGAGCGCATGGTGCGGATCGGTGGCGCCTATTTGCGCTTTGCCACCCGGCACGAAGGATTGTTGCGACTGATGTTCGGTTCGGAACTCCCAAACCGCAGCGACTTTCCGGCCGTGGCGGAGGCAACCGCGCTGATCGGCGAGGAAATCGGTCGTGCCTTGGACGATTCCGCCGGAGGCCTTGCCCTGTGGGCGGCCGTACACGGGCTGGCGATGCTTATTCTGGACGATGTGATCGACCTCGGACAGAAGCAGGCCGGGCTGGCCGTGGCGCCTTCGCGCGCGGAAATTCTCCTGCGCAGCCTGATCGAGATGTCGAAGACTTAGAGACGGTCATTCGCTTGTGTTAGTCTTCCGGCGGAAATGCCGGGAGCTGAAGCTGGAATGGCCCGCACAAAAACCGTTCTCGTCTGCGCAGGTTTTGCTCTGACATTCGCGGCGGGCGTTGCCGCCGCTCAGGTCACCTTGCCCAACCGGGGGCCCGATCCGGAACTTGTGGCCGCGCAAGATGCGGTGGATGAGGCGATCATCCATATGCAGCGGGCGCGCAACTCCAACGGCTCGGCCAATATGCGCGCCCTCGCGTTTCTGACGTTGGTGCGCGAACAGATCGACGCGCTGCGCAAAGGCAGAAGCGAACTTTAGAGCGATGTACGGACCACTGCGTATCGGCCCTGCGTTGCTTATCGGAATGTGCCTGTCACTTAGTGGCTGTGCGTCCGATGCTTATGACCGTTGCGAACAAATACGAGGCTTTTTTTCTAATCCAGAGTTCGAGAAAGCGGCGGACGCGGTCGTTATCGTTGAGATGCAATATGAGGAGCCTCCGCCGAAACAATTTATGGCATCGGCGGTTTGGAAGGTTCGTCTGCTCAGTGTTCTTAGAAACACGTCCAGTCCTGTTCCAGATGAATTCAAGGTTATCGCACACTACTACATCGATCCTGCCGCGAACGAGGGCTCTACGGAGGGGTATGTTACTATTGGGCGAGGTGTTCCCACTCTGATGCTCCTAAATAAACGGAGCGGTTACACACCTGATACCGATGGAATTGAGTACGAAATTAAAACCAGCCTTTCATGCGATTAGCTGGCGCTGAAACCGCTGGAGACAATGCCGGTTTGGCAAATCTGGTCAGGTGGTCTTAAGCCGCCGTGCGACGTCGCGGGCGAAGTAGGTCAGGATCGCGTCGGCGCCTGCGCGTCTGAACGCCATCAAGCTTTCCAGGATGGCACGATCGCGTTCCAGCCAGCCGCGTTCGATGGCGGCCATCAGCATCGAATATTCGCCCGACACCTGATAGACGACCGTCGGCATGTTGAAGCTGTCCTTCACCCGCCGCAGCACATCGAGATAGGGCATGCCGGGCTTTACCATCACCATGTCGGCACCTTCGGCGATATCGAGCGCGACTTCGCGCAGCGCCTCATCCGTGTTGGCCGGGTCCATCTGATAGGTGCGCTTGTCGCCGGTTAAGGCCTTCGCGGAACCGACCGCATCGCGGAATGGGCCGTAAAAGGCCGACGCATATTTGGCGGCATAGGCGAGCAGGATAACGTCGTGCAGGCCCTTGGCTTCCAGCGCGATGCGGATCGCGCCGATGCGGCCGTCCATCATGTCCGATGGGGCCAGAATATCGCAGCCTGCTTCGGCCTGAACCATTCCTTGTTTGACGAGCATCTCAAGCGTGATGTCGTTCGCAACATAGCCATCGACTAGAACGCCGTCATGACCATGACTGGTATAGGGGTCGAGCGCCACGTCGCACATGATGCCAATATCGGGCACGGCTTTCTTGATGGCACGCACGGCGCGGCAGACGAGATTGTCGGGATTGGCCGCTTCACGGCCGTCATTGGTTTTCTTGGAATCTTCGGTGTTGGGGAATAGCGCAATCACCGGGATGTCCAGGCTCATCGCCTCTTCCGCCGCGGCCACCGCATTATCCACCGACAGGCGTTCCACACCGGGCATGGAGGCGATCGCCACCCGCTTGTTGTCGCCATCGACAAGGAACAGCGGCCAGATCAGGTCCGATGCCGACAGCGTGTTCTCAGCCATCAACCGGCGCGACCATTCGTGCCGCCGCATGCGCCGCATCCGCAGGTGGGGGTAGGGTGGCGGAACGTATGTCATCAATAGACGCCTGTCGTTTTCAAGCGGCGCACTTGCTTAAACCAGGGTGATGGGTAGGGCGCGGCTTTCATGAGTTTACGATCTCGTTCAGGATTGCTCGATTTGCATGGGAAAAAGGATTGACCACGCGCACACCGTCATAGGTGGCTCCGTCCTGCATATCCTCGCTAAAGAGCACGGCGCAAGAGTGAGAGCCACACAGCGCCAACATTCTGGCGTCCCAAACGCTCAAGCGGTGGCTTGAGAGAAGCTCAAGCGTCCGCATAATGATATCCTGGCGGGCGAGCAAAAGATCGAAAATCTCCAGGAGATCGCGAATGAAAGCGACACTTTGTGCCAGCGGCACTCCCATTTTTCGCGTGGCGACATGGAGGAATTCAACGATACTTTGCTCCGGGATGAAACCAACAGAATTGAGCCGCGCACCGTTTAGCAATTCCCTCGCTAAGAGCCTTTTGTGCCCCGCGCTCGTATCAATCGCGTAAATTAAAACATTGGTGTCGAACGAAAACCTAATCGTCATGCATTTCTTCTCTGGTCCAGCGCCGGCCACCAAGATCGAGACCTTGTTCCATCAGTTTCTCCAAACGCCGCCACGCCGCGTCGCGCCGCTTTTCGTCTCGTTTGGAATCAATCGGGCTGAGACGCGCCACAGGCAGGCTGTTGCGCGTGATGATGATTTCCTCGCCACCTTCTGCTTCGCGCAAAAGACGGGCAAATTGCTGGTTTGCTTCGCGGGCTCCCACGGTGCGCATATCTGGCTCCACAGCTCTTGTAACTACAGTAGTGACTTTGATCCTCCATAACAAGCGGTGACGCGATGAGCAGCGATCCAAACATCTGGTTTCGGCGGGAAGGCTCTATCGGGCGCATTACGCTCAACCGCCCCAAGGCGCTGAACGCCCTGACGCACGATATGTGCGCGGCAATGCTGGCGCAGTTGGCGGCTTGGGCGAATGACCCGGCCGTGCATGCGGTCGTGCTGGACGCGGCGCCGGGGCGGGCGTTCTGCGCCGGCGGCGATATCCGTTCGATCCACGATATGGGAAAGCGGCGCGATGGTGGCGCGCAAGCATTCTTCGCCACCGAGTACAGTCTCAACACAGCGGTCAAACATTTCCCGAAGCCCTACATATCGCTGATCGACGGCATCGTCATGGGCGGCGGGGTAGGGATTTCGATCCACGGGCCGTACCGGGTCATCAGCGAGAACGCGGTCTTCGCGATGCCGGAAACGGCGATCGGCCTGTTTCCGGATGTGGGCGGGACCTATGCGCTGCCGCGGCTGTCGGGCAAAATCGGCATGTATCTGGCGCTGACGGGTGGGCGCATCGGGCCCTCCGACATGATGTATGCGGGCGTGGCGACGCATTTCATCCGGGCGGAGGCCTACGGCGCGATGGCTGATCGGCTGGCTGCCGGGGAAGCGCCCCAATCTATCCTGGACTCGCTGACAGCAAATCCAGGACCCGCGCCGCTTGCGGAGTTCCGCGATTCCATAGATCGCGCCTTTGCGGCTCCGTCGGTGGAGGCGATTCTTGACGTCTTAATGGTGGAGGGCGAGTGGGGCCAGCAGACGGTGGCGGTGTTGCGGAGGCGCTCGCCAACGAGCCTGAAGCTCACCTTTCGGGCCATGCGGGAAGGCCGCGATCTGGATTTCGACTCATGCATGCGGATGGAATACCGGCTGACCATGCGCGCTCTGGACGGCCACGACCTGTACGAGGGCGTCCGGGCCGCCATCATCGATAAGGACCAGAAGCCTCAATGGCGGCCTGCGGCGATTGAGGACGTTTCGGATGCGGACATCGAACGGTATTTTCAGCCGCTCGGCGCCGGCGAGTTAACGCTGCCGCCTGGGAAATGAGTCTCATCACGAGGGGTTGAGCGCGGCTCGCCTCGCGCATACACCTAGCCTCAGTGCTATGGTACGCGCCACTGTTAACGGGAGAGGGTTATGAAGCGCATTAGAGATTTCCTGCTGGGTGGTGCGAGCCTGTGCCTCGCCGCGGCTGTCGCCCCCGGCATGTTCGGCACAAATGCTGCCATGGCCGCGGACGCCGCGGTTGCCATCGACAAGGACGACATTGGCGGGGTGGTTCGCAACCCGGCCGGTGAGCCGGAAGCCGGCGTGTGGGTGATCGCCGAAAGCCACGATCTTGCGGTTCGCTTCATCAAGATCGTCGTCACCGACGATCAGGGCCGCTTTGTCATTCCCGATCTGCCGCAAGCCAATTACCAGGTCTGGGCGCGCGGCTACGGTCTGGTCGATTCGGCCAAGACCACCAGCCAGCCGGGCAAGACCGTCACCATCGCCGCCGTGCCGGCGCCCAATGAGAAGGCCGCCGCCAATTATTATCCGGCGATCTATTGGTATTCGATGATGAAGATTCCCGCGAAGGAACAGTTCGGTGGCAAGGACCCGGAAATCCCCGCACGCCTGACGCAGCAGGGATATCTCAACAGCATGAAGAGCAATGGCTGCGTCGGCTGCCACCAGCTCGGACAGCTTTCCACCCGCACCATCCCCGGCTTGTTCAAGGAAGAACAGCACAACCACGCCGACATGTGGCTGCGCCGCATTCAGTCGGGGCAGGGCGGCATGCCCATGATTCAGGTCGGCGCCGGCGATCTCGGCGGCGCGGCCTTCAAATATCTCGGCGATTGGACGGAGCGCGTCGAAAATGGCGAGCTTCCGAAGAACAAGCCGCAGCGCCCGCAAGGCGCGGAGCGCAACATCGTCGTGACGCTCCGCGACTGGATGAACGACAAGCAATATCTGCACGATCTCGTCGCCACCGACCGCCGCTATCCGACGGTGAACGCCAACGGACCGCTTTTCGGCTCGCCGGAATACAGCTCCAACGACATGCCGATTCTGGACCCGGTGAAGAACACCGCGACTGTGTTCCGCATGCCCGTGCGTGACAAGGATGCGCCTCTTGCGCTTGGCCCTGGCCATGTTGCCGGCGATCACGCGTTGCTTCCGTCCGCCTATTGGGGCGAGGAGACGATCTGGGACACGCGCGTCAACAATCATAATTCGATGATCGGCCGCGATGGGCGCGTGTGGCTGGCGGCGACGTTCCGCAAGCCCGACAATCCGGCGTTCTGCAAGACCGGCTCGGATCATCCGTCCGCGAAGGTGTTTCCGATTGCGCGCAACAATCGCTCGATCACGGTCTATAATCCGAAGACCAAAGACTACAAATTCGTCGACACTTGCTTCGGCACTCACCATCTGAATTTCGCCTACGACGCGAACGAAACGGTGTGGGCGAGCGGCGGCGGTCAGGTCGTCGGCTGGCTCAACACCAAGATGTTCGATGAGACGGGCGACGCGGTAAAATCGCAGGGCTGGACGCCGTTCGTTCTGGACACCAACGGTAACGGCAAGCGCGATGCCGGCTGGGTCGAGCCGAATCAGCCGGTCGATCCGACGAAGGACAAACGCATGTCGGTCGGGTTCTACGCGGTGATGGTCAATCCCGTGGACGGCTCCATCTGGGGCTCCTATCGCGGCAATCCCGGCGCCGTCGTTCGCGTCGTGCCGGGGGCCAATCCTTCGGAAACGGCGCTGACGGAAGTCTTCAACGTGCCTGCGCCAGGATTTGGCGTACGTGGCGCCGACATCGACACCAACGGCGTCGTGTGGGTGTCGCTGGCGAGCGGCCATATGGGTGAGTTCGACCGCCGCAAGTGCAAAGGTCCGTTGAACGGTCCAAAGGCCACCGGCGATCATTGTCCGGAAGGTTGGACGATGCATCAATATCCGGGCCCGGGCTTCGACGGCATCGGTCCGAACAGCGCCGAGTCGAGCTATTATTCCTGGGTGGATCAGCACAACACGTTCGGGCTCGGCGACAACACACCGATGTCGACCGCCAATCTGAACGACGGCCTCGTTGCGTATTCCGGCGGTAAGATGGTGATGCTGCGCGTGCCTTATCCGATGGGCTGGTACGGCAAAGGATTCGATGGCCGCATCGACGATCCCAATGGCGGCTGGAAAGGCCGCGGTCTGTGGATGGCCAATGGCGATCGCACGCCGTGGCTCATCGAAGGCGGCAAAGGGACCAAGCCGCTGGCGGCGCATTTCCAATTGCGTCCCGATCCGTTGGCGCACTGAAAACATTTGTTAGTCATGATTGCAAAAGGCGGCGGGCATTGGTCTGCCGCCTTTTTGTTTTTTGCCGCGCATGCCCGAAATTTTGCTGCTAGAGCACGTTTGAGTTAGGTGGAAGCGTACCCGGAATTTGCGATGTAGTTAGCGCATTCTGTTGGGGAAAAGCCGTCGATCAGCGTTCCGATGTGCTGCCAGGTTGCCTCGGCAGTTCTGGTATCAGCCTTTCGGGCCAACGCTTTGAGCTTGGAGAAGACTTGCTCGATGGGATTGAGATCGGGGCTGTATGGCGGCAGGAAAAAGAGATGCGCTTTCGCGGCTCTGATGGCAGCTCGAACCGCTTTT
>CANJBZ010000031.1 GCA_947473475.1 Alphaproteobacteria bacterium | reverse complement strand
CTATCCGGACAGCCTTGCCGCTAATCGCGTCATCGCGACGAAATCGGCCCACGGTCATATGCTGGGAGCCGGCGGCGCGATGGAACTTATTCTTGGCGTTCAGGCGCTAGTTGCGGAGAAGGCGCCGCCGGTGCTCGGTTTTTTGGGGCTAAGCAGAGAGTCCGATCATCGGCTGCTGAATGGGCTTCAGCTAATCGTCAGCTTGCTTCTGCTGCAGAGCCGGGCCTCGAAGAATGCCGAGGTTACCTTGCGGCTCTCGGAGGCCGCCAATCGGGTGTCTGTGATCGAGCGCGTGCATCGGCAACTTCATTGCGCCGACGACCGAACGACCGTGGCGTTCAAGGAATATCTGGAAGTCTTATGCCAGGATTTTTCCTCGCTCCTGTCTTCCGAGGAGCGGCCGGGCCAAATCATCGCGGTCGAGGGCATTGGAATTGACCTTCAGGCTACGACCGCTATCCCGCTCGGCTTTATCGTGAACGAACTGGTTACCAATGCCGTGAAGCATGGCGGCGGCCGGATTGTGGTGCGGTTGGAACCCGATTCCGGAAAAAAATACAGGCTGTCGGTTCTTAATGACGGCCAGTGCTTGCCGGAAAACTTTGATCCAGCCGCCTGTAAAGGATTGGGTATGAAGATCATCGGGTCTCTTACCCAGCAAATCGGCGCCGAACTTCGCTTTGGCCCCGGCGAGCAAGGCCTGGGCCCGCAGTTCACAGTGTTGTTCTCCTGATTGATCTGGCATCGTGATGGGCGGCTACGTTCTGCCTGTTCTGAAGAGATTGACTGGAGCACCACCGGATGAGCCGCCTCCGCCTGCATCGTGAGCGCCACCTCGTCGGTCGCATTGGGTGGTTGAGAGCCGCAGTGCTCGGGGCCAATGATGGCATTCTTTCAACCGCAAGCTTGATCGTTGGGGTTGCTTCAGCGGCCACGACGCAAAACAATGTCTTAATCGCCGGTGTCGCGGGACTGGTGGCCGGCGCAATGTCCATGGCCGCGGGTGAGTATGTATCCGTCAGCTCGCAGTCGGACACCGAGCAAGCGGACATCATGCGCGAAAGCATTGAGTTGAAAGCAGATCCCGAGCATGAGCTTGATGAACTCGCCGAAATTTATGTCCAGCGCGGCCTCGATCAGGGTCTTGCACGGCAGGTTGCGAGTCAGCTGATGGCGAAAGACGCCTTGGGCGCTCACACGCGCGATGAGCTTGGTATTTCAGAGCACTCCACTGCGCGTCCGGTACAAGCCGCCGTGACGTCGGCCGCATCGTTTTCCATTGGCGCGGCGATGCCCTTGCTCATGGTGGTCGTGTCGCCAGCCTCTGTGCTTATCCTGATCGTTTCAGCCGCGTCCTTGGCCTTTCTGGCCTTTCTCGGTGCGATCGGGGCAAGAGCGGGCGGCGCAAACATTTGGCGCGCCACAGCCCGCGTGACATTCTGGGGCGCGTTAGCGATGGCCACAACCGCCGTTATCGGAAAATTGGTAGGCACGGTTGTCTGAAGGCCGCCGCGCGGCGATTTCGCTCAGCGACTGTGCGCGGAACCTCGCGTAAAGCGTCCTCGTTTGTTATCTCTACCCGGTCGTTTTATCCTGGCTATGGCGGGGGCGGTATGAATCCCCATGACGGCCATAGAGGTGCGCGGATGAACGCTGGCGCATCTCGTCGGGTACTGTTGTTTTAGGCATTTTGAACAGCGGCGCGCTGCGCCCAAACGGTGATTTCGTGAACAGCAAAGTTAAACTCGATTTGGCGATTGGCGATTACCCCCATACCGCGGCGCTCGTCAGCGGCGAGATACCCATCGAAGATGTCGAACCGAATTTTATCAAGGTCGTGCCGCAGATCGGCGCCTATCGGCGGATGGTGCGGCAGGTGGAATTCGATGTCTGTGACTTGGCGCCCACGACGTACATCATCGCGCGCGCCTATGGCGCTCCGTTCAAGGCTTTGCCGATTTTCGTGATGCGCCGCTTCCATCACAGCGGGCTGTTGGTGCGGCCCGATGCCCGCGTCAAACATCCCAAAGACCTGGAAGGCCGCAAAGTCGGCGTGCGCGCCTATTCGGTTACGACCGGCGTGTGGCTGCGCGGGATTCTCATGGACGAATATGGCGTCGACAATTCGAAAATCACCTGGGTCGTCGACGACGAAGAACACGTGACACAGCTTAAGCTGCCGGAGAATGTCGTACACGCACCGCAAGGCCGTTCGCTGGCGGACATGATGGCCGATGGCGAATTGGCGGCGGGGTTAGAGGCCAATGCCGGTATTGGCCGGTCCGGTTCGCCGACCGGCGGCGGCTGGCAGGCACGTGAAACCAACTATCCGCAACTCTTTGACAATGCCGAAGAATTGGAGGCCGCTTGGTACCGTAAAACCGGCATCTACCCGATACACGGCACCATCGTCGTTAAGGACGCCATGCTTGAACAGCATCCCTGGGTCGCGCGCTCATTGTTCGACGCGTTTGCAAAAGCCAAGGCGCAATGGCTGATCAAGCTGCGTTCCGGTGAAGCCCAAGCGGCCACCGACAAGAAATATCGCAAATTCTGTGAGTTCGTCGGCGACGACCCGCTTCCTTATGGGACCAAAGCCAATCTTCCGACGATGGAAGCGCTTGCGGACACGGCGTTCAAGCAAAAGCTGACACCGCGCCACATGACGATGAGCGAAACCTTTGTTGAGATCGAAAGCGCCTAAAGCGAGCTAAAAGCGGAATGTGTGACCTAAGCGGACCACGGCTTGCGTGGTCCGCGACACAAATTCCTGGCCGGGAACAAGCGCCGATTGTCCGATCGCCGCGAAGATTTCCTGTCCCGGTTCGTATTCCCAACGGTACCGCACGGATAGCGCCAACTTCGTGGTGACGTTGTCGTATTGCGCTTCCGTGTAAAGCTGCATGTCGGGGCTGAAATTCGTAATGAACGACAGCGAGACAGCATGGATATCCAAAAGCCCGCCCGGCATTTCCAGATGCGTGTAGACGTATTTCGGCGAGAACTGGAAGGTCGCGTTGGGCCGCATATCGAGCGTTAGCGTCGTCTTGATCTGATTGCCGCCGTAATAGTGGCAGCAGAGCACTTCAAGCCTTCCGAAAATCGGCCGCCCGTTAGACGTCTGAATGTAGATGCTGCCGTTCGTCCAATGATATTGGCCCGGTGCAACCGGCACTTTGGTCGCGATTTTGAACGTGGTGGGCACGTCCTCATAGTCGTCGAAGACGCGGAAGTAGATCTGATCCGTGGACCGCAAAGCTACGCCGGCCCAGATGCCGTTCTCGCGAGATTCCAGATGATTGTTCAGGCCGGTGACGGCGTACCAGGATGTCGCGACATCCACCCAGCGCCAGCCGAGATCGCGGCGCCGATATTGCGCAATTCCATCCCACTGCCGGATGCCCGTACGATTTTCGAATCCGAGCGCCGGGTAATAATCCGTGCCGATTTGTTTGAATCGCGTTTCCAGACCGAAAGGCTCGTTCGGCAGATCGATAGCCGCGCCAAAGGAATCGTCGTCATGCTTCGTGTCGGAAAAGCTGCGGACATAATACAGATCGGACCGGAGCACCTTGCCCGGCTGGAAGTTGGAATTGCGGTATTGGAAATCGACACCGGCCAGGGTGTTCTCGGTGTGGCCGGACGGATCGCCGTTGGTGAATATGAACCCGAGCTTGGATTCGCCAATGGGTTTGGTGACGCGCGCGACGGATAAGACCTGACTGTGCTTCGTGTCGCCGGTGCCGTTTGTCACGACGGATAACGCGCCGATGTCCAGTCCCGCATACTCGCCAGACAATTTCGTCCCGGCGACGATGCTCACTGGAACGCCGTTGGCCAGCCCCACATTACGCGAGAAGAAGGGCGATCCGTTCTCGGCGGGATAGTTGTAGTCGTTGGTTGCGGAAAAATCCCGCCCGCCGAATTCGAACGAGGCGGTGTCCTGAAGAAAGAAGTTCCGTGTCTCGGGCTGAAACAGATTGAACCGCGTGGTGTTGACCTGAAGCAGGTCCAGCGGGCTGTCTGAAAAATCCGGATTGACGGTCAGCGTGCCTGTCAGGTCCGGCGTCAGTTTGTAAAAGGCGTTTCCGCTTCCACGAAAGCTCTTCGTTTCCCGCTGTGGTTCTTTCCAATCGAAGCGGTAGCGCGCCGAGCCGTACAGCTGAATGTCGAGGCCAAGCCCTTGATCGATGCCCGTGATCCCGGTCAGCGTACCGGCGCGCGAGATGTCGGTCGTCAACGCGGCCGCGCTGACCGTGCTCCAGCGGATGCGCTCGTTGAGGTGGCGGATTTCGCGGGTAAATTCGAGAACCCAATCGGGTTTCGCCGGATCGAACGAAAGGTCTTTGAACGGGATCGCCATCTCGACGGTCCACCCGTCGCTCACGACTCGCGATTTACCCGTCCAGATGGTGTTCCACTCGCGAATGAAATCGCTGTTGTTCTGGATAAGCTGGTCCAACCGCCCGCCCAGCGAGTTCATGACGAACTGATAGGCGTTGCGCCGTGTATTCAGCGGGTCGAGATACACGCGCACCGTATCGTCGCCGCCGAAATTGCCGTCGCGGTTCATGCTTGTGCCGCGGACCAGCTCCGGGCGTTTGTCATAGGCGTAGACGTAAACGTAGAGATTGTTCTCGTCGTACAGGAAGCGGACATCGGTGTGTTCCGATGCGTCCGCGCCTTCAACGGGCTCGACTTGGTAGAATTCGGTGATCGGCGCCGCCTTCTGCCAGATTGGGTCGGACAGGTCGCCATCGACGGTGGGCGCTTCGTTGGCCTCGATCCGGGTGGCTTTGGCGGTGGGCTGGTAGGTGCTGAAATCGCGGGCGGGCCGGGCAGGCGAGGGGCCTTGTTCTCCCTGTGCAGCTCCCGCGGCCGACCCAGCTGCAACGGCCAATGCCGCCGTGGCCCCGCACAGGGCTGCGCGGAAAGCGGTCTTCCGCGTCAATGGTGCCGCAATCGGTCTCATACCCCCCTGGTGAGCGCCGCAATTCTACAGTTTGCGTTGCGTTCAACCGCTTCCCTAACGAAATAGGGGAGCGATGTCGATCCAGGTTTTTATGCTTGGCAGGCCCCGATGCGGACTATCTGGGGATAGACGCCAAACTTAGAAATCCGGCTTGTCCGCCACGGGCGTCATATAGTCGATGCCGAAGGGATTAAAGTTGTTTTCGGAGCAGACATCCTCCGAGAAATTGCGGTTGACCCGGTCATATTGCCTGAGCGCCTGCCAAGGCTGGTTGAAGGTGTCCGGGTCGTCGAGCGTCAGGAGGATTTCGAGCTTCTTGCCACCCTCTATCATCCGCCAGCGTTCGGTCACGTGCAGCTTGGCGGTGTGGGGCGTGCGGTAATTGTCGATGAAGGTCTTGTCGTTCAGGCCGATGGTATCGACCACCAGCGTATCGCCTTCATAGTGGCCGACCGAATCGCCGTACCAGGACGGTGTAGGATTGGCCGGGTGGGACGCATTCAGCCGGATATGCCGTGTCTCGGCATTTCCGGAGAAGATCATGGTGACTTCGCTGGGTAACTGCAGAATGGACAAAGCACCCCCGAGCAGCACGTCGAACCCCGGAACGCCGCCGGGCTGACATGACGACCGTGCGGTGAAGGCAAATTTCCCGGCGAGAACCTCCGCATTGTCCTTCGTCATCCCGTCCTTCGCCCATTGCTTCAGATTGGGATGACCCGCATCGCTGATGCGCTGATTGGGCTGCTGTCCGGTTGCGGTGGCTTCGTCGTTGGAAATATAGCGGTGCGCCGGGTCTTGACCGATTGGCGTAGGCGAACCGGGCACCGGAAAGAACGCGCCGATGCCTATACCAACCCATGCGGCCTGCGGAGTCGAAGAGAATACCGGCGGTGCATCGGCTGCCGAAACGGCTGTTGCTCCCAGACCTACCATTGCCACCAGCAATGCTGTGCCTTGTTTTACCAACGAACGGCGCATGTGTTCTTCTCCGCGGCGGGACCGCTTCATGCCAAGCTGTTTTTCAAAGGACAGGCAGGCGGCCCGGTGACCGCGCTGCCTGTGTCCACTATTTGTCGGAAACTGGAATTGCCAGCGTAATCCGTTCTTCGTTGCCCACGACGCGGGTGATGTGACCCTTACCCGTCAGATCTTCGGCCAGATCGATGCTCCCTGGTCCAAGCTCGATCTTCGTCCCGTCGATCAGCTCGACCTCGCCGCGTCCGCTCAAGGTGATGACGTATTGACGGCGCGGGGCGACATGCCAGTCGGCCACCCGGCCAGGAGGCGCCCGCCGAATTTCAGCACCGGCGCCTGCTTTCAGTTTGAACCCTTGCAGCCCATTGGGACCGAAGTCGACCATGATTTCTTCAGCATGGGTCTGACCGTCCGGGCCGGTATAGAGCCGGTGCATCTTCACCGGACTGCTCTTCGCCGCATTCTGCGCGCTCAGCGCCGGATAGACGTACACCGAAGCGCCCAACGCTGCTACGCCTGCAATCCACACCCATTTCGCCTGCATGAAACCCTCCTCCTGGTGCCGCAGCCAGATGCCGCTTTTGTGCAAGGGTTGTAGCACATCGCCACGTTGCCCGGCGAATGGGACAACGTATACGGGTCCCCAGGAGCCCCAGAACTTAACAAGAATCTATAGCCTCAAAGCCAATACCGATGGCAAAGCCGTACCTCCAAAGCGTAGTCTCCCGGCCGTCGAAAATTCATGCCTTCCGAAAGCGGTGAACTCTTGCGTTACGAAATCTACGACATCCACCCCCATGTGATTGCAACCGACACGGTGAAATATCCGCGCGCGCCCTTGGGCGGACATCAATCCGATTGGTCGCGTGAGCGCCCGGTTAGCTATGCCGGCATGATCGCCGCGCAGGACGCGGCGGGCGTTCAAAAGGCCGCTCTGGTGCAGGCCTCAACCTGCTACGGCCACGACAATACCTATGTCGCCGAAGCCGTCGCTGCTCATCCCGAACGCTTCACCGGCATCTTTTCCTGCGACATCCTCGCCCCCGACGCGACGGCGGTAATGGCGCATTGGATGAGCAAGGGCCTGACCGGCATGCGCCTGTTCACCACGGGAAGCACGATGCCGGGCCAGCAGGACTGGCTGGACAACGAGCAAACCTTTCCGGCGTGGCGCTTGGCGGAGGAACGCAATTTGCCCGTCTGTTTGCAGATGACGGCGAAGGGCATCCCGCAGCTTGTGAACGTGCTCACGCGGTTTCCCCGCCTGCGTGTCATCCTCGACCATCTGGCGCGCCCGGTTCAGGAAGACGGCCCTCCGTATAAGGGCGCGGATTCGCTGTGGAGCCTTGCGAAATACCCCGGCGTGTTTCTGAAAGTGACGGAGCGCAATTTCACCGGCGCGAAGGTGGGCAAGGCAACACCGGAAACGTTCTTCGCCAAATGCGTCGCCGAATTCGGCTCGGGCCGCATGGCCTGGGGCTCCAACTATCCCGCCTCAGAGCAGCCGCTTTCCGAATTGGTTAAGCTCGCGCAAGAGGGATTGGCGTTCTTGCCGCTCAAGGACCGTGAAGCGATCTTTTCCGGGACGGCGAAAACCCTTTATCCCGCTCTGGTGGGTTGAGGAGTAAACCGATGGCCGCGCCTCAAGCGAGAATTCGCAAATGACCATCGCCGTTCCGATGCCGAGAAAGGCCTCAAAGCCGCTGTACAAGGATTTGTCGTTTCAAATCCTTCTGGCGATGCTCGCAGGCGTCGCTATCGGGTGGCTTTGGCCGGCCAGCGCGGACACGCTGAAGCCGTTGGGCGATCTTTTCATCCGTCTCGTGCGGATGGTGGTCGCGCCGATCATCTTCTGCACCGTTGTTCACGGAATTGCGAGCGCCGGGCAGAGCAAAAGCGTCGGGCGGATCGCCATCAAGGCCATTCTCTACTTTCTCGTCATCACGACAATGGCTTTGGTCTTGGCTTTGGTGCTGGTGAATTTCTGGCAGCCCGGAGCCGGCGTGCATGCCGATCCCAAATCGTTTTCCGATGCGGCAGCCGGTGTTGCCGATGTGGAAAAGTCTGCCAACCAGGCCGGCTTTGCGCAATTCCTTTCGGCCATCGTTCCGGCCAGCGCCATAGGCGCGTTCGCCGACGGCGACGTTTTGCCGGTGCTGTTCTTTTCGGTGATCTTCGCCTTTGCCTTGCTGGCGCTCGGTCCCAAGGGCAAGCCCGTGACCGACGGCATCGAGCTTGTCTCGCAGGTATTCTTCAAGATCATTGCCTATGTGATGGTGGTCGCGCCGGTCGGCGCGTTTGGCGCTATCGGATTCACCGTCGGAAAGTATGGTCCGTCTTCGCTAATTGCCCTGGGCGTGCTCGTTGTCGAATTTTACGTCTGCTGTGCGCTGTTCGTGGTGCTGGTGCTGTGGCCGGTGGCCGCGTGGTTCGGCGTCAATCTATTTCGCCTGATCCGCTACATAGGCGCCGAGTTGATGATTGTTGCCGGCACATCGTCAGGTGAATCTGTTTTTCCGCGCATGAACGCCAAACTGCGCGCGTTGGGTTGCAGCGAGCAGGTGGTGGCGCTGGTTCTGCCTGTCGGCTACGCGTTCAACCACGATGGCACCTGCCTGTATTACGCGACTGTGTCGGTGTTCTTGGCGCAGGCGGTTGGTATCGATCTTACGATCACGCAGCAATTGGCGCTGCTCTTGGTTATGCTTGTTACCTCCACGGGAGGAGCGGGCGTCGCGGGATCGGCCATTGTGATGCTGGCAACGACCCTTGCGGCCACGCATACCATTCCGGTTGCGAGCATCGGGCTGATCCTTGGCGTACACCGGCTTTTGTCGTCGGCCTTTGTGCCGGTCAATGTGCTTGGCAATGCGCTTGCGACGCTCGCCATCGGCAAGATGGAGGGCGCGGTGAACAACGCCGTGCTGGACGCAAGTTTGCGGCAAGGCGCCCCCGCCGGCTAAGGCGCCAATGCACCCAGGGCCGGGGCAGGGCTGGCCACCGCTGCGCGGCGTCCGTGTTGGATCAACAGCGCCAAAAAGCGTTCCTGCAAAGCGGTGGGCTGCCAGTTCGTCCGCGTGGCTACCCCATATGTCCGGCGGGGCAGTGCTACATGCGCGGGGAAAGACTCGGCAGGCTGTCGAAATCCGGCATGGAGAACGGCTCAGAATGCGCCGAGGTAATATAGCCAAAGCTTATGGCGGGCGGCGAGGTTTGGATTGGCCCCTTAAGGGCCTTTGCCCATGATTGCCGGCTGGTGCGCTCCGCGATATTTGTAGCGCTCCGGCGAATGCAACCCGAGGAATGTTCGATGAAGATGTCGTTGGCGGTTGCCGCCGGTTTCGCAGTGCTGGCGGCGATTGTTGCGCCTGAGGCATCGCGCGGAGCGGATGCAAACGCAACGGCGCCCGACTTTTCCGGATTGTGGGGCCGCAGCTCAATTCCGTATGAGCGTCCTGCGTCAGGAGCAGGGCCGATCGAGCGTATGAGGCTTCCCTCAGGGGCGCCCAGCCGCAACTCGCAATCGGGCGATTACACCAGTCCGATCCTGCGGCCGGAGGCCGCCGAAGCCGTCAAGCGTTTCGGAGAAAAGGCGCGGTCAACCGGCGTGCCGGATTCCGAAACGGAATGCTGGCCGGAATCCCCGCCCTATATTTTCAAAATTCAAGAAACGCAGATCATTCAGCAGCCAGGCCGTATCCTGATCGTCTACAGCTACAGCAACCAAATTCGGCGCATACGTCTGAACGAGAGCCATCCGGCGCATGTCACCCCATCCTGGGGCGGTGACTCCGTCGGCCATTTCGAAGGCGGCACGCTGGTCGTGGATACGGTCGGCATCAAAGCCGGTCCCTATTCGATGGCGGATCGCTATGGCACGCCATATTCCGATACGCTCCACCTCGTCGAGCGGTTCCGTATGATCCCGCATGACGAAGCGGAAGCGGCGATGGCGAAGAACGAAAAAGAATATGGGCGGATTCAGGTTGGCTACGCGGTGGATCCCGATTACCGCGGTCCGGGCTTACAGCTCACATTCACCGTCGAAGACCCCAAGACATTCACCATGCCCTGGTCTGGTGTGGTGACATACCGGCGCAACATCGGGCCGTGGCCGGAGCGCGTCTGCGCCGAGAACGTGCACAATTTCGGCATTATCGACGATCCGGATTTGCCCGCGGCCGCAAAACTGGATTTTTAGGCCGCGGTCGCGCGCGCCGTCTAAGCCCAGGGTGTCCCGTCCTTATGCGTGTAGGATATGGACGGAAGCTTGCGCCATCTGTTCGCCCGCAAGCTGAACCACAAGCTGATTTTCGGCACCGATTGGCCGATCTTCAAACTGCGTGGTTCCTACAAAGATCTGGTCGCCACCGTCGCCGGCGATGAGGGCGTCACCGATGAATTGAACGAACGGGAGACGCGCCTCGTGATGGGCGGAACGGTCAGCCGTCTCGTCACGCGCCGCGAGATTTGAGAACTCAGCGTTCCGGCAAATTAAACCCGTTGCCGAAATTGAATCCGCCGAAGCCGCCGAACATCGGAAAATCGCAGCCGCCCGGATAGGGCGGATTGCGCGCCACAAAGCCGCCGCGCGCCGCCGGACGCGCCGGGGCCGTGGTGGCCGCAACTTTCTTCAGCAATGGTTCTTTCACGGGCATCTCCTTGGGCGTCAGGCCGGAAATTTCCAGGATCAGCTTGCGACGCATCGCGCGGGCAAAATCGCCGAACCCTTTCGCCGGGATCACGAACGATCCGGGACCGCCGATGACACAGCCTTCGAAATATTTGTCCAAATCCTGCTGCGTCGAGTCGTCGATGATCGGAAGCGCATTGATTGTGATGCTCTTGGCCAGCACTTCGTCGCGGACTTCGGTCACGCTCCGTCCGGCATTGTTTGAGCCATCGCCGGAGACATCGATCACCTGTTTGGCCGAGCGGTATGGCCCGATCTCCAGCAGCCGCTCCGAAAGCTCCAGCGCGTCGGAGATCGAAGTTCCGCGCGCGGACTGGCGGGGGGCCGCGACAAGCTTCTTGACGAATTCCTCCGCAGTCTTCTGATCGCGGATAATCGTCCAATTCACCGGCACGCTCATCACGCCATATTGGCGGCTGGAGAAGTAGACGGCTGCAACCCCGATGCGTCCAAGCGAACCGGCCTGGATTGCCTGCAGCACTTCCTTGCTGAGAAAGGCCTCGGCAATGCCTTTGCGCTGGAGCTCGGCTTCCTGATAGTCGATGCTGCCTGAGGCATCGATGGCGAGCACGAGCGCGACATCGACTTCCAGCGGCGCCTGGGCCGCGGGAGCAGGCGCGGCGGGGGCCGTGGACGCGGGGCCCAGCAGGCCAAGCAAGACGGTTCCCATCAAGGCGCTGAGCGACTGTTTAGTCAGGTGACGCATTGTGAGCCCCGCTAGCTCTTTTCCCACCTGAGGACGTTATCGAGAACCGGCTCTCCGGGCAATCTGGGACGGGGTACGCAGAGAAACCGTCATCAAAGTGCGGCAATTCGGGTTGCGCGAAGCCTTGCGAAACGCCAAGCTCAAAAAAAAGGGGAGGAGGCCGTGCTGGCCGCGGAGCGCGCCGGAAAGAATCGCCATCCCTATCACCGCCGCCGGCGGGGTGGGCCGGGTCCGCGTGTCCACGCCAATGGTACGACGGTTCTGGGTGCGATCGATGTGGGCACGAATGCCTGCCGCCTGCTGATCGCGGTGCCCGACAAATATGCCAATGGCGGAACGCGCGCCGGATCCGTTCCGCGCGTGATCGACTCGTACACGGCCAATGTCCGGCTGGGCGAAAGCCTGGAACGCACGGGCGAAATCACCGAAGCCGCGCTCAATCGTACAATCGCCGCGCTGAAAGTGTGCGCCTTGCGGCTGGAGCGCCGAAAAGTAACCCATGTGAAAGCCATTGCCACCGAGGCTTGCCGCCGCGCCGCGAATGCGCAGGACCTCGTGAAGCGCGCCGAGCTGGAAGCGGGCATTCACCTCATCATCGTAACCCCGGAAGAAGAGGCGCGCCTTGCGGCTGCCGGCTGCTTGCAGTTAATCGGCCGCGATTTTGACGGCGCTCTCATCTTCGACATCGGCGGTGGCTCGACCGAACTGATCCTCGTGCGGCGCAACGGCGCCCATGGGGGGCCCCGCCACGAGATTTTGGCCTGGACTTCCGCGCCGGTCGGCGTTGTGAAATTGGCGGAACGTCACGGCGGGCGCGAACTCAAAGCGGCAAGCTTTCAAGCCATGCGCGCGGAACTCGACGCGGTCTTCGCGGCCATGAAGATCGATCTTGGCACCGATGTGTTCAATTCCGAGCGATATCATCTGCTGGGAACTTCGGGGACCCTGACGACCCTGGCCGGCATAAAGCTGGGGTTGAAGCGCTATGAGCGCAGCCGCATCGATGGCCAGTGGCTGAAACGCGACGACATTCTGCGTATCACGGAAAACATCGTCACACGCGATTTCGGCGACCGCGCCGCAATTCCGTGTATTGGCGCCGACCGCGCCGATTTGATCCTTCCGGGCTGCGCCATTCTCAGCGCCATCATGGAGAACTGGCCGTGCGGCACGCTGCGCGTCGCCGACCGGGGCTTGCGGGAAGGCATTCTGATCGCGCTTTTGCGGGAATCCGAAGCACCTCATTCCGAGAGCCGGCAATAATGCAGAAGAAGCCGGGCGGGTCAGGCCGAGGCCTGCATGTGCGTGTCCGCAACAAAGGGCTGACGGTATCGTCCGCGCGCTGGCTCGAACGCCAGCTCAACGATCCCTATGTCGCGGAAGCCAAGTCCAAAGGCTACCGCTCGCGGGCGGCGTTCAAACTGGTCGAGCTGGACGACAAGTTCCGCTTTCTGAAGCCCGGGGCCCGCGTGCTCGATCTGGGTGCGGCGCCCGGCGGTTGGAGCCAGGTGGCGCGCGCCCGAATTGGCGCCAAGGGAAGCGTCGTCGGTCTTGATGTGCTCGAAATCGAGCCGATTCCGGGCGTAACCTTGATGCAACTGGACATCATGGCGGACGAAGCCCCGAAGGCCATTCGGGCGGCCCTGGAAGGCCTTGCCGATGTCGTATTGTCCGATATGGCGGCGCCGACCACTGGCCACCGGACGACCGATCACCTGCGCACAACCGCGTTATTCGAAATCGCGTTGGAATTTGCGGAAGAGGTGCTGAAGCCCGGCGGCACGTTCATTGGCAAAGTCTTCCAAGGCGGTGCGGCGCCCGAGCTGCTGATGCGTCTCAAAAAATCGTTTCGCGAAGTACGCCACGTCAAACCGCCCGCGTCCCGCGCCGAATCCGTGGAGCTCTACCTCGTCGCGCTGGGCTTCAGACCACAATGAGCGATCTGCTGGATCGCATGCGCCGGAATCCGGCATCGGATTGGAAAATCCGCGACATCGAGAGTGTTTGCACCACTCATGGTGTGAGTTGCCTTCCGCCACGTGGTGGCGGTTCGCATTACAAAATATCCCATCCAGGACAATCTGAAATCTTAACCGTACCGTTTCGCCGCCCGGTGAAGCCGGTTTATATTCGAAAGCTGGTACGCTTTATTGATGGAATTGGAGGCCGAGATGGCCGGGCGTGATTATGCAGTTATCATTGAGCCATTGTCAGAGGATGACGGCGGTGGCTTTCTAGCGACTGTTCCCGATTTGCCCGGCTGTATGTCAGACGGGGAGACTCGGGCAGAGGCAGCGCGCGCTATCGAGGATGCCATCTCAGCCTGGATAGAAGAAGCGCAGAGGTTGGGACGCCCCGTTCCGAGCGCATCGTCGCATTTGGCGCTCGCATCCTAATCCCCTCCGTGCGCGAGAGCGCGTTGTTTCTGACGATATCGCAGGCTGAGCCCGGAACTGGGCAGTGCCCGCGCACGTTCCTTGGGGTAACGGGGGCTAAGGAGAAAAGACATGGCGACCACTTACACAGACATGAATCGTGACCGCGACGTAGCGCGTGACGAAACCTCAACTTTAATTGCCAGCGACAAAGTCGAAGGCGCCTCGGTCTACGGACCGGATGGCGACAAGATCGGCAGCATCGTGAACGTGATGATCGAGAAGATCAGCGGCCGCGTGTCCTATGCCGTGCTGAGTTTCGGTGGCTTTTGGGGAATGGGCACTGACCACTATCCTTTGCCGTGGTCGATGCTGAAGTATGACGTAGATAAGGGCGGCTATCTCGTGAACATCACGCGCGAGCAGCTTGAAGGCGCCCCGCGCTACGCTGACAAAGACAGTTGGGAATGGACGCCCGGCATGCGTGGCGAAATCGACGAGCACTATCGCCCCTACGCCGTAATCTGACCCAAACCGCAAATTGTGGCTGATGCATGATCCGGTTCAAAACCGGATCATGCCTTGGTTTTTTCCGGCCGCGTGCCGTTGCGAAGCGAATGTTGCACCGGCATTGTGGCGCTCCGCTCTTGCTATGAACCGCTCCCGATGTTACGGCCTGCACCTTGAAAAGGCGGCAGTCTAAGGCCCCCGTTTGAACATTCGTGAAGCGCTGACATTCGACGACGTATTGCTTGTGCCCGCGGCATCTTCGGTGCTGCCTGGCCAAGTGGATACGCGGACGCGGCTGACCAAAACCATCGAATTGGGTATCCCCCTGATTTCGGCCGCCATGGACACAGTGACCGAGGCGCCGCTTGCCATTGCGATGGCGCAAGCCGGCGGCATGGGTGTCATCCACCGCAATCTGACGACTGAGGAACAGGCCGATCAGGTCCGCCGCGTGAAGAAATTCGAGTCGGGCATGGTTGTGAACCCGCTCACCATCGGGCCCGATGCCACGCTTGCCGACGCGCTGGCGCTCATGGAGCGCTACCACATCTCCGGCATTCCGGTCGTGGAAGGCAATGCGCGGCCCGGCAAGCTGGTCGGCATCCTCACAAACCGCGACGTGCGTTTTGCCAACAATCCGCGTCAGCCGATCCGCGAGCTGATGACCAAGGAACGTCTGGTCACGGTTCGCGAAAATGTGCCGATGGAGGAAGCGAAGCAGCTTCTGCATCAGCACCGCATCGAAAAGCTGCTGGTTGTCGATGAGTCCTATCGCTGCGTCGGCCTGGTGACCGTGAAGGACATCGAGAAGGCGCAGAAACATCCCAATGCGTGCAAGGATGAGCGCGGCCGGTTGCGCGTTGCCGCGGCGACCAATGTCGGACCAGACGGCGTCGCGCGGGCCATCCAGCTTCTTGATGCGGAATGCGATGTGATCGTCGTCGACACCGCCCACGGCCATTCCAAGGGCGTGCTGGAAACCGTCCGGCAGATCAAGCGCGCGAGCAATTATGCGCAAGTGATTGCCGGAAACATTGCTACCGCTGACGGTGCTCGGGCTCTGATCGATGCCGGTGCTGACGCGGTGAAGGTCGGTATTGGCCCAGGTTCCATCTGCACCACGCGTATCGTGGCGGGCGTTGGCGTGCCGCAGCTTACCGCGGTGATGGACGCCGCCGAAGAGGCCCGGAAGTCTGGCGTTCCCGTCATCGCCGACGGCGGCATCAAATATTCCGGCGATCTGGCCAAGGCCATCGCCGCGGGCGCGAATTGCGCCATGATCGGTCAGTTGCTCGCAGGCACCGATGAGAGCCCGGGCGAAGTGTTCCTGTTCCAGGGCCGCTCCTACAAGGGTTACCGCGGCATGGGCAGCCTCGGCGCCATGGCACGCGGCTCGGCCGATCGGTACTTCCAGGCAGAAGTGAAAGACACGCTGAAGCTGGTGCCCGAAGGTGTGGAGGGGCAGGTGCCTTATAAGGGACCTGCCGGTGCCGTGGTGCATCAGATCATCGGCGGCTTGCGCGCCGCCATGGGCTATACCGGCTGCCCGACGATCGAAGAATTCCACAGCAAGGCTCAGTTCGTCCGCATCACCAATGCGGGAATTAACGAAAGCCACGTCCACGGCGTCGTCGTCACGCGCGAAAGCCCGAACTACCCGCGCCCGCAGTAGCGGCATCAATTGGCCGTCCGCATTAAAGCGGAACCGCGCGCCCCATCGCGCACACACGCCGGGTAACGGCGAAGGTAGCCGCGCATTACCCGTGGAATACAGGAATCGTGGTAACTCTGGGGCATGACTCCTGCTGCCCGAATTCAAGCCGCCATTGAAATTCTCGACGCGCTCAATGCGACGGCGATGCCTGCCGACCGCATGTTGCGCGACTGGTTTCGCAAGCGCCACTTCATGGGCTCGAAAGACCGTGCCGCGGTATCGGGGCGCGTCTACGAGGTTCTGCGCCATCGTGCATATGCCGCATGGCGTATGCAAAGCGAACAGTCCCGCGCGCTCACCATCGGAAGTCTTCTGCACGAAGGCCAAACGCCCGACGCGATTGCGCAGTTGTTCTCCGCGGGCGCCTACGGTCCATCGCCGCTGACGGATGAGGAGCACAGCATTGTCGACACTGTGCCGGCTGATCCGCCGCCGTTGCATGTGGAGGGCGAATTTCCGGCGTGGCTCGAACCCGAACTCACGCGCGCGTTCGGTGATGATCTGCTCGAAGAAATGCGTGCGATGCAGTCTCGCGCGCCCGTAGATTTGCGCGTCAACACGTTGCGCGCGTCGCGTCATGACATGCTGGTCGGCTTGCGCTCGCTCGGGATCAATGCCGATCCCACGCCGTACGCGCCGCAAGGAATCCGCATTCCATCCGCCGAAGGTTTGTCGTCGCTGCAACAGACGCAATTCTTCCAGACCGGTGCTTTCGAATTTCAGGATGAGTCCTCACAAATCGCCGCGGTGCTGTGCGACGTCAAACCCGGCCAGTGCGTACTCGATCTGGCCGCCGGGGCAGGGGGCAAATCCTTGGCGCTCGCGGCGGCCATGCAGAACAAAGGCTCCATTCTCGCCTTCGATTCCGATCCCGGCCGTCTGAATCAACTCGGGCCGCGCGCGCGCCGCGCCGGAACCCACATCATCATGGCGGCAGACCAGCGCGGCGGCCCGGTCTGGGGCGATGGCAAGTTCGACGTCGTGCTGGTCGATTCCCCCTGTACCGGCTCCGGTGCGTGGCGGCGTTCTCCCGAGAGCAAATGGCGGCTCACGTCCGAGCGCCTTAAGGAACTCAACGCCCTGCAAGCCTGGCTCATCGATGACGGCGCGCGCCACACCAAGCCTGGCGGGCGGCTGGTCTATGCCACGTGCTCGCTGCTGCCGTGCGAGAACGCCGACATCGTGGATGCCTTCCTTGCCCGTAATCCGGTCTTCCGCGTCATCTCTGCGGCCGAAGTCTGGACCTCGGCTGTGGGCACGCCGCCGCCGCCCGGAACGCGCGAGAAATTTACGGCAAGCCCGCGAAAAACCGGCACGGATGGTTTTTTTGTCTGTATCATGGCGACGGATTAGAGGCTTAGCGCCCGCCTAGAGGGAATTGGAATGAACCGGTTCGGAGCCATTTCCGTCGCAGCTGTGATGATGTCCCTGGCCGGGGCGGTTTTCCCCGTCGCGCCCAGCGTGGCACAGACCACAGCCGGAATGGCCAACCAGATGTTCGATGAAGGCTATTTTCTGAAGGCCGCCGATCAGGCCTCCCAGAAAGGCGACCTCGAATCGGTGGTCCAGCTCTATCAATCGGCCATCATCTACAATCCCGGCGACCCAGTGCCCTACGAAAAGCTGGCCGAGCATTTCGTCCATAACGACCAGCCCGAACTCGCCACGCGTTACTTCAATCTGGCTCTGGACGTCCAACCCGCCTATGCGCCCGCCCTTCAGGGGTTGGCGCTGCTCGATCTGGCGGCAGGCAACCGTGCCGGGGCGCAAGCCCAGCACGAAATCTTGAAGCGGTCCTGCGGCGCGGCCTGCCCGGAAACGGCTTTGGTGGAAAAAGCGCTGAACTCTCCGCCGACCCGGTAGACACGCACCCTTTCGCTCACTAGGTTCCGGCCATGCCTCCGGTATTGGTCATTGATTTCGGCTCGCAAGTAACGCAGCTGATCGTGCGGCGCGTTCGCGAAAGCGGCGTGTATTGCGAAGTAGTCCCCTTTAACAAGGCGGAAGCGGCCCTCGCGTCTGGCCCGCCGCCGCGCGCGGTGATTCTGTCGGGCGGCCCCGCCAGCGTCTGCGACGAAGGCAGCCCACGCGCGCCCGCAGGGGTGTTTACCCTCGGCGTGCCGGTGCTGGGCATCTGCTACGGCCAGCAGACCATGGTCACCCAATTGGGCGGCCGGGTTGAAGCCTCGCACGACCAGCGCGAATTCGGCCGCGCGGAGATCGAGGTCGTCAGCCAATCCCCGCTGTTCAACGGCGTATGGCCCGCCGGCGTCAAGGATCAGGTTTGGATGAGCCATGGCGACCGCGTCGTGTCGCTGCCCGAAGGCACGCACGCCATCGCCATCAGCGGCCACGCGCCCTTCGCCGCGACCGCTGACGAGGCGCGCAAATTTTACGGCCTGCAATTCCACCCCGAGGTGATGCACACCCCGCGCGGCGCCGAGCTGCTGCGCAACTTCGTGCAGAACGTCGCGGGCATCGCGCCGGATTGGAACATGAAGGCCTTCCGCGCCGAAGCCATCCGCCGCATTCGCGAGCAGGTGGGGACGGGGCGCGTCATCTGCGGCCTGTCCGGAGGCGTCGATTCCTCGGTTGCCGCCGTGCTGATCCACGAAGCGATCGGCGATCAGCTCACCTGCATCTTTGTCGATACGGGTTTGATGCGCGCCGGCGAAGCTGACGAAGTCGTCTCGCTGTTCCGCGGCCACTACAACATTCCGCTGATCCATGCCGATGCGGTGGATTTGTTCCTGTCGCGGCTGGAAGGCGTGGACGATCCCGAGCGCAAGCGCAAAATCATCGGCGCGACGTTCATCGATGTGTTCGACGCGGAAGCCAAGAAAATCGGCGATGCGCAATTCCTCGCGCAGGGCACGCTGTATCCCGATGTGATCGAAAGCGTCTCCGCGCTGGGCGGTCCGTCGGTGACGATCAAATCGCACCACAATGTCGGCGGCTTGCCCGAACGTATGCACATGAAACTGGTCGAGCCGTTGCGCGATCTCTTCAAGGACGAAGTGCGCGCGCTGGGCCGCGAGCTGGGCCTGCCGCCGGCGTTCGTCGGCCGTCACCCATTTCCAGGGCCGGGCCTCGCCATCCGCATTCCCGGCGCCATCACGCGCGAGAAGCTGGATATCCTGCGTAAAGCCGATGTGGTTTATCTCGACGAAATTCGCAAAGCCGGTCTGTACGACGTGATCTGGCAAGCCTTTGCGGTGCTGCTGCCGGTGAAGACCGTCGGCGTCATGGGCGATGGCCGCACTTACGATTATGTCTGCGCCTTGCGCGCCGTCACCTCATCGGACGGCATGACCGCGGATTCCTATCCCTTCGAGCACGCCTTCCTCGCGCGCACCGCCACGCGCATCGTCAACGAAGTACGCGGCATCAACCGCGTCGTCTACGACGTGACCAGCAAACCCCCCGGCACCATCGAGTGGGAATAAACGAAAAATCCCGCCGAATTATCTGAACTGGCCAGAAGGCGGCAGTCTGGCGATACCCATCGAAAGAAGCACGATGGAGGCGAGGGCGGAAACCGTTCTGACGTGATTCCACACGATCCAGCTGGAAAGATATTCGCTCCAGAATCGCGTGGCCTCGTCAGAGGTGGGTTCAAGACCCGCCAGATGATCGTTCAGCGGTATGTTGAACACTGCCGTCACAGCGAGAGCGCCAACAAGATACGTGGCTGCTGCAGCGATCATGAGTTTACTGCCCGGCCGCGATAAATGACGGGCGCTGGTCACTGCCATAATCGCATACAACAGCGGGGTGCCGAGAAACACACTCAGGAATAACGGGTTCACGATTCTAATATTGATCGCTTGCATCGTGCTGGTCGCGTTGGCGGGCGACTGCATAGCAAGCGCCTGCATGACAAAATTCGAGAAGGCGAAAAATATCCCGCCCATAATCGCGCAGCCCAACATGGCGAGAGTGGCAATGGCGACAACTATGTCTTTGCGCATCGTCTGAATGAGCTTTGCTGCGAGTCGTTCCAGTGTAACGGCAAAACTGGCGTGCCCCAACACGAAGTCATCTGCACCTTATCAGCTGATTGGAAGGATCGAGCGGGCGCCTTATCCGGCAGTGCGCTTCAGCTTCTTTCTGACCTTTTCTCCAATCTCTTCTAGTGTGGCGTGGAGTCTATTGATCTGCGATAGCGTGCTCGCTTGATCTGTCCCATAGCGGCTGACGAGGTACTCGCGCCCCTTCTCCATTGCTTCGAGATGGGCGGCGGTTCGACTGCGAAGTGCGAGGCCAGATGCCAACGCAAGTTTTGCCCTGGCCGCGAGATCGTGTTGGAGGCTCCGAACCCGAGGGGCATCCATGCCCTCAATCAGCAGGAGTGCGTTGAGATAAAGCTCGATCGCATGGATGGCGGTGAGCCGATAAGGTGCGCGCGACAGGGGGGCACCGGTTCGGCCTAAACCAAGCAGTGCCCGGGCAGCCCGCCGATACTCTTCCGCTAGAAGGAAAACATCCTCAGCGGTGGCAGATTGGCCGGGATAAGGTTTTGCGAGTGTCGCCATCGCAGCCCTCAATACGGCCATTGTTCTTAAAGCCGGGTCATAGAGATGCGCTTTGCGCTCTCAAACGGGACGGGATTTTCTAACCTGCTTCACCAACTGGATAGCAGCCACCTAACAATCGAGTGGAAAACGTAGAAATGTTTCTACAAATTCTTGGCACGTGGAAGAATGGCTCTGACAGGGGTTGTGTGCGTTACTCACGCTCCGAAGCATCCACGAGAAACGCGTCCAGTTGCTCGAACATCTCGCCAAATCCGCTCGTGCTGCCGGAGGCGATAGCGGCATCGAGTGCTTCCTTCGTCGGATAAACATCGCGCATCACGAGCAGCGTCCGGCCGTCGCGTTCCTCGAACGTCGCTGTCGTAACGGACCCATCTTCACCGCCTTCCTCATTGGTCCACACCAGGCGGGACGGCGGCATCACTTCGATATACCGGCCGAAAAACGCCATGGGCTGCTCAAAGGCAGGGTGGCCAAACACGAACCGGTACGTGCCGCCCGTTCGAACATCGGCCTCGCAGGAAAGGAAGGACGCGCCGCATGATTTGGGCACCCACCACTGCATCAGAAGTTCGGGCTTGGTCCAGGCTTCGAACACGATGCGCGGCGGGGCGTTGAACGTGCGGGTGACCACCAGCTCGCGGTCGGACGTCCGTTCCGCCGTCGTGAGATGCTTCCCAGAAGCAGCATCAAATTCGTTTTTTTCGCTCATCGGCCTTTTCCTTCTGCTTCAGGTCTTCGACAACTTTGTCCAACGCGTCGAAGCGCGACGCCCACAGCAGGCGATACGCCTCAATCCATCCCGTCTCTTCCGCCAGTCGCAGCGGGCCGAGCTTGCAGGTCCGCACGCGCCCGGCCTTCTCGGTGGCGACGAGCCCGGCTTGCTCCAAAACGCCGACATGTTTCTTCATGCCCGTCAGGGTCATGTGAAATTTTTCGGCCAACTCTGTAATCGAACAATCCGTGCGTCCGAGCTGCTCCAACACGCCGCGCCGGGTGGCGTCCGAGAGCGCGGCGAAAGAGGCATCGAGGCGGGCTGTAGAATACTGAACCATGCGGTTCAGTATTTAGCGCGCGAAGCGACGGCACGCAAGGGGCCGTCCCGTCAGCCGCGACATTTACGGAACACGTCTTGCGCCGATGCCTCCCGCACCTGATAGAGAGGGAGAACAACCTACGTCACCATGGCCGGGCTTGACCCGGCCACCCAGCAGGCGAGCAACCGCGAGCCAATGAGTCCTTTTTGCGCCCGCCGACGCGGGCGCGCTAGGTGGCCGGGTCATCCTCGGGTCAAGCCCGAGGACAAGCGCCCGGCCATGGTGAATTTGGTTTTGCTCACGAACTAACGAACACACGGACCCTATGATTCGTCTCGATAACATCAGCAAGCAGAACGGCCATCAGCTCCTATTCATCGACGCCTCCATGGGCGTCGAGAAGGGCGAGAAGGTGGGCCTCGTCGGCCCCAACGGCGCCGGGAAAACGACGCTGTTCCGCATGATGGCGGGGCAGGACCGCCCCGATGACGGGCAGGTGTCCATCGATACCGGCATGACCATCGGCTATTTCAGCCAGGACGTCGGCGAAATGTCGGGACAGAGCGCGGTTATGGCGGTGATGGACGGCGTCGGCCCGGTCAGCGCGCTGGCCGCCGAAATGGCCAGCCTGGAAGCGGCGATGGTCGATCCCGATCAGGCCGCCAACATGGACGCCATCGTCGAACGCTATGGCGATGTACAGGCGCGCTTCGAAGAACTGGACGGCTATGCGCTGGATGCCCGCGCGCGCGAAGTGCTGGCGGGCCTCAGTTTCAGCCAGGAACGGATGGACGGCGATGTGGGTGCGCTCTCCGGCGGCTGGAAGATGCGCGTGGCGCTGGCGCGCATTCTGCTGATGCGGCCCGACGGCATGCTGCTGGACGAGCCGAGCAACCATCTCGATCTCGAAAGCCTCATCTGGCTGGAGGCTTTCCTGAAAGACTATGACGGCGCGTTGCTGATGACCTCGCACGACCGCGAGTTCATGAACCGCATCGTCGGCAAGGTCGTGGAGATCGACGGCGGCTCCCTCACCACCTATTCCGGCAATTATGATTTTTACGAGCAGCAGCGCGCGCTGAACGAGCGGCAGCGTCAGGCGCAATTCGATCGTCAACAGGCGATGCTCGCCAAGGAGATCAAATTCATCGAACGCTTCAAGGCCCGCGCCTCGCACGCCGCGCAGGTGCAAAGCCGCGTCAAGAAGCTGGACAAGATCGAACGGGTGGAACTGCCCCGCCGCCGCGAGGCCGTGCAGTTTGAATTCCGCTCACCCCCGCGCTCTGGCGATGACGTGGCCGCCTTCAAGAATGTGTACAAAGCCTATGGCAGCCAGACGATCTATGCGGGACTCGATTTTGGAGTGCGCCGCAAGGAACGCTGGTGCGTGCTCGGCGCCAACGGCGCGGGAAAATCCACGCTGCTGAAGCTGGTGGCCGGCGCGACGCCGCCGGACCAGGGCACGGTCAACCTCGGCGCCAATGTGAAGATGGGCTATTTCGCTCAGCACGCCATGGATCTGCTGGACGGTGAGGACACGGTTTTTGAATCGCTGGCGGATTCATTCCCGCAGGCGGGGCAGGGGCAGTTGCGCACACTGGCCGGTTGCTTCGGCTTCTCGGGCGATGATGTGGAGAAGTCCTGCCGCGTGCTGTCCGGCGGCGAGAAGGCGCGTCTGGTGATGGCGAAAATGCTCTACGACCCGCCGAATTTTCTGGTGCTCGACGAACCGACGAACCATCTGGACATGGCGACCAAGGAAATGCTGATCGCTGCACTGGCGGAATTCGAAGGCACCATGCTCTTCGTCTCCCACGACCGCCACTTCCTCGCCGCCCTCTCCAACCGCGTCCTGGAACTGGCCCCCGACGGCATCCACCAATATGGCGGCGGCTACACCGAATATGTGGCGCGGACGGGGCATGAAGCGCCGGGACTTTACCCGGCGGGTTAGGGCGAACAATCACATCTGTTTGCCCACACACCACGCGTTGTCATCCCGGAAGCCGCGTCAGCGGCTATCCGGGACCCACCGTGACAGCGGCACAGTGGGTCCCGGCTCGCGCTCGGCTCCGCCTCGCTTGGCCGGGATGACAACAATTTTTGAATTTCGATTGAGAACGCACGTTGCTCCAGCAGCGCGAAAATCTTGCTATTCGGTGGCCCACTCGCTATCTTACCGTCATCTTACCAAAAGAGTTTTCCCATGGCCAAGCCATCAGCAAGGCTAACGACGACTGTATCGACTAAGGGCCAGGTCATCCTGCCCAAGGCTATACGGGACCAGCGGCATTGGCCGGCGGGCACGCGGCTGACGGTCGAGGACACCGCCGAAGGCGTCATTCTCAAATCGGCGCCACTATTCGCTCCGACGAAGGTCGATGATGTCTTTGGCGCTCTTGGTTACGAGGGCCGTTCATTGTCTCTTGAGGAAATGGACGCTGCCATAGCGGCGGAGGCGAAACGCCGTGCGCGCGGTTGATACCAATGTCGTCGTTCGCTTTCTGGTCGTGGACGACAAGCACCAGGCAAGAAAAGCGCGGGCTGCTATTGATGCCGGTGATATTTTCATTTCCGCGACAGTTCTTCTCGAAACCGAATGGGTCCTTCGCAGCGGTTACGGGTTTGCGCCAAGCCGGATTGTTGCCGCCTTCCGTGCCCTTGCGGGCCTTCCTGGTGTGACCGTGGATGGGCCTGCTGCGCTTGCCTTGGCTCTGGATTGGATGGACGAAGGCATGGACTTTGCCGACGCACTGCATCTGGCCAAGGCGGAGGGTTGCACCACCTTCCTGAGTTTCGACCGCAAACTCGCCAAGATCGCGCTTGGCAAATCACCGATCGCAGTCGTGCATCCCTAACGCCCTTAGCTCCTCCCATGCGCGCTTGCGCGCGGGGGAGGGGGCCCCTGCGTAGCGTAGCGAAGCAGGGTGGAGGGGGCGGCCACCGCGTGCTGCCCAGCGGCGACAAAGGAAATGCTGATCGCGGCGTTGGCAGAATTCGAAGGCGCCATGCTCTTCGTCTCCCACGACCGCCACTTCCTGGCCGCCCTCTCCAACCGCGTCCTAGAACTCGCCCCCGACGGCATCCACCAATACGGCGGCGGCTACACGGAATATGTGGCACGGACCGGGCATGAGGCACCGGGGCCGTATCCGATCGGGGGCGATAGAGGCTAGCTAGGTGAGCACTGAGTCGTGCGGGAAAATGTTCTTGATGTGTTCTAGTGATGTCATGTATCGTTTTGTTTGCAGGGGTTTCGATTCCCCCTTGGGTTTGTGCAGCCCTGGACCAGTGGGACGAGACTAGGTCCATTATCGCCTCGCGCTAGAAGACGGGCAAAGGAGAAGTGAATGCAAAGCGCTGAACTCTTCGCGGGCTGCGGAGGACTCGCGTTGGGCATGTCCTATGCTGGCTTCAAGCATCTTCACATGGCGGAGTTTGATGGTGACGCAGTAGCAACCGTCCTCCACAACAAAGCCAAAGGTGTTGAACACGTCCGGGATTGGCCGATGGAACTCCTGGATGTGCGCGAAATTGATTGGAAGAAGCTGGGTGCTCTTGACCTTGTGTCTGGCGGACCACCGTGTCAGCCGTTCGGAATCGGTGGGAAGAAACGTGGTCAGTATGATGATCGGGATATGTGGCCCGAAGCTATTAGAGCCGTTCGGGAAGCAATGCCGAGGCTTTTCCTGTTTGAAAACGTGCGGAACATCGCAGGGCCGCGGTTTCGTTTTTATCTCAACTGGATTGTTGCCCACCTAGAACGCCCAAGCTCAGAAATGCGTGCCAACGAAAGGCACGACGATCATCGTGCGCGATTGATCGCGTCAGGTACACGTCGTGATTACAATGTTGTTTGGCAGGTTGTTAACGCCGCTGATTTTGGCGCCGCTCAGATCAGGTACCGAGTTCTGATTTTTGGAGTGAGGCGCGATCTTGGTGTAATGCCTAAGTCGATGAAACCAACCCACTCGCGTGATCGCTTGTTGTGGGATCAGTATGTCACCGGAGAGTACTGGACTCGTCACGGGTTGGAGAAGCGTAAGAAAGCCATTCTTCAGCGCGACCAGTTGCGCGTTGAACAATTAACACGTGAAGCGCGTGAGCCCGATGGGCTCGCATGGGTCACTGTACGGGATGCGCTGCATGGGCTGGGCGAACCTAATGGCCGGAGCAATCATGTTATGCAGCCGGGCGCGCGGGTGTATCCGGGGCACACGGGTAGCCCATTGGATTTACCAGCGAAGGCGTTGAAAGCTGGTGATCATGGTGTGCCAGGCGGCGAGAATATGATGGTACGCGACGATGGAACGGTTCGATACTTCACGACTCGTGAGGCAGCACGGCTTGTCGGTCTGCCTGACGATTACGAGTTTCCTCGCTCTTGGACAGAAAGTATGCGTCAGCTTGGAAACGCCGTTCCCGCTCCCTTGGCGACCGCAGCGGGTAAATGGCTAATGAAGCAGGTGGGTGCATCGGGCGGCGTGTTGGCTCCAAAAGCTCGGGTAGCATAGATTTCCTAAGGTCGAATAGGCGAGTCGCGGGCGATAAACCTCGGGTCGACGACCAAGGGGGGAGCTATGGCTATCGCACCAGATCGCGCAGCAATTAAGGCACTCGAGACAGCACTAGCAGTGGTTTTAGAAACTGTCGGCAGTAATCCGTCGCCGGCGATAGTGCGCCGTATCCGAGAAGGTCTCGCCGCGCACGCTGATGCTCTCGAAGCTGCACGTTCGGCTACAGACTCAATACGAATGCCAAGATCGACTTTCGATCCTGCTGATCCGAAGGTAGTTGGACGAACGGTTTCAATCGCGCTCTTGGCTCAGCCGCTCGTTCCCCTCGCGGACGTACCTCCGGCCTACGGCTCAGGCGTTTACGCCATTTATTATCGTGGTCAGCACAGGCTTTATGCGGGGATAAGTGGATCAGAAACGCCTATCTACGTCGGCAAGGCCGACCCAGCAAAGGATGATGGGAGTACAACGCGAGAGCAAGGACCGAAACTCACCGGGCGCCTCATGGAGCATGCCGGGACGATTGCTACTGCTGAGGCTTCTTCGGTTAGGATGCCACCCGATATGTCCCTGCGTGTGTCCGACTTTACGTGCCGCAGGCTTGTTTGCTCTACCAACGCTCAATTGGTTGCTGAAAAACATCTCATTCGCACATTCTGGCCCATCTGGAATTCCGAAACTAAGGCATGCTGGGGAATGAGTAAGCATGGGGACGCAGCCTCCACGCGCTCTAATAAGCGGTCACCCTGGGATGTCGTTCATCCGGGGCGCCAATGGGCTCTGGACAAACGTTTGGTTGACTCGCTGACGCCGAACGAAATTGCTCGCCGCATCGAAGCTACGCTCGAACGTGTGCGCCCTCGTCGCGACCATGCCGCCCTTCTTGAAGAGATGCTGGCCGGTTTTCGACAGGATGATCCTCCTCGCGCCGATCAGGATGTACCTCCAGTGGGAGAGAGCGCCGCAGGTCCAGAAACCGATGAGGCAGTTGGTGTCGAAGACGAGTAAACCCGATGCTGCCAGAAGTGCTCAGATGGCGCTTGTTCGAGGCAAAGATACGCGGCCAGAGTTACGCGTCAGAAGAGCGCTCCATGCCGCAGGCTTACGTTATCGTTTGCAGGGAAAGGGATTGTCAGGGAAGCCAGACTTAGTATTCCGCAGTCGTAGGCTTCTAATCTTTATTCACGGTTGTTTTTGGCATCAGCATCCAGATCCGGATTGCCGACTTGCCAGAATGCCCAAATCTAGATTGGATTTTTGGGTGCCTAAGCTTAGAGGCAATCGTCAACGTGATTTGCGTGTAAAGGCAACGCTGGAAAGCCAGGGTTGGAAAATTATCGAGGTGTGGGAGTGTAAAATAACGCCCGAGCAATTACGGAAACTTATTGTAGAGATCGGGCTCCTCAAGCGGTGATCGTAATTATCCCTTTTCGTCGTAGCAGTTCTCCCGCGCTAATCTTTTTTTTGCTATCACCAGCTCCGACGATTGGCCGTTGCGGTCGAGGGAGGCTTTGATGAAGCTGCTCGCCTTCAATTCGGCCACCAGCGCCTGGAGATAGCGCAGGGTGGAGTCGTGCCCCTTTGGGAATGGTCACGGCTTGGTCGATGTGGGTGTAGGCGTCCGGTAGAACGCGAAATCCCTTGGCGGATTTTTGTGCGGTCACCAGCGCCTGACGGACGCCGGCGGCGGCTTCCAGCCCGTCATGCTCGAATATTTCTATTGCGGCCAAAGAGGTCGGCGCACGCACCAGCTTGGCGTGCTTCAGCATTTTCGACAGTTCCTGATCGTAGGCGGAATTCAGCGCCGCTGTGATGCGCAACGCCTCCGATCCAAATCGGCGACGAGTTGAAACGGCGAATCCTCGCGTTACCGATAGGTGCCGTCCAAAGTGAGATAGGGCTCGGTGACGTCAAACCTGGCGACGCGCGATTGCTCGTGCTGAGGTAGGTTCCTGCGATTGGCTACCGAAGTGGGGCTCTTGGAAGAGAGATGACAAAGCATCGAATTTACGCGGTCAGCGTCGCCAGCGTGTATCCGCTCTATGTCGCGAAAGCGGAAAAGAAGGGGCGCTCCAAAGCAGAGGTCGACGAAGTCATTTGCTGGCTGACCGGCTACAGCTCAAATGGGCTGACCGATCAACTAACGAAGAAGACATCCTTCGAGGATTTCTTCGCCCAGGCGCCCGGCATGAATCCCGCGCGCTCGCTGATTGCGGGCGTCGTCTGCGGCGTCCGCGTGGAAGAGATTCAGGAACCCGTGATGCGGGAAATCCGCTATCTCGACAAACTGATCGACGAACTCGCCAAGGGGAAGGCGATGGAAAAAATCCTGCGAAAATGACCATTGGAATTTTTCTGCGCGGCGATACCGGCGGCTTTAACACGTCCCCCGTCGTTAAAATCGCTGTGCGAATTGCCTGCCGCTGCTTGACCGTGCGGCGAAAAATTGCCTCGCTGATGCATCGTGCCTGCTCCGGCGACAGGAGAGCCGGCAGAGTGAGGGGATGCGGAAATGTCCTTGGCTAAGGGCCGGCGCGGCGCGCTCTCGGATATGCTGAGCGAGGAGCTGGTTGCGGCATTTTTCAGCAGCTCCGCTTTCGCCAAGGCCCGTGCGTATCAAGCGGAGGGCCGTGTGTCCGGTCTCAAGATCGATGCGGAGTCGCAGGAGATTCGTGCCTCCGTGCGCGGTTCGCACCGGACGCCGTACCAAGTCGACATCTATTTGGACTGGGATGGCGACACGATCTTTGCCATCGACGGCGACTGCTCCTGTCCGATAAGCCTGAATTGCAAGCATGTCGCCGCAACGCTGCTCGAAATCGTGAATGGAGACGGCGCAGTGAGTGCGCCCGTGGCGGCGGCGCACAATCGCCGGCCGGGCAATGTTTCTTCCCAGAAGCCACCGGCGCTCGCTTACGATGTCATCGCCTGGCTCGATAAGATCGGCACGGCTGCACGCGGCAACGACTATCCCGGCGACGTGACTCAACGTCTGCTGTATCGTTTGAGCCCGGCCTTTCATGGGGGCGGGATGCCACGCCTGGACATATCGCTGCTCTCGGCGCGCGTCGCGAAGGGCGGCGGATTCGGCAAAGATGTCAAACGTCCCAGTGGCTATCGCTTCTCGGCCGATCATGCGCCGAAATATTTTCGCGATTGCGACATCGCTATCGTCACCAGGCTTTCCGATCATCTGGATATCAATCATTTTTCCCATCAACCCGTCACAGCGGAGCTCCTTCGGGAAATCGTGCAGACGGGGCGCGCCTATTGGCTGGAGGATCTGGAACGGCCGCCGCTGCGATGGGGCGAAGCGCGCACAGGCCGGCTGGAATGGCGCTATTCCGGCAAGCAAACGATCGCACCGCATTTGGTGGTTGCGGGAACGATAACGCTGAACGACGAACCGCCCATCTATGTCGATGTGGAAAATTGTTTGGTTGGACCGGTGGAGCAGGGGCTGCCGCCGCGTTTGAGCTATCAACTCTTGTCGGCGCCCCCCATTCCGCGCAGCCAGATTGGGGAAGTATCGCGCCGTCTAAGCCAGACGCTGCCGAGCGAGCATCACGGATTTCTTCCGGCGGCGCCGGTAGCCGCGATCCCGATTCAGGAGGATCCCGTCCCCCTTCTGCGTCTGACGCTGGTGCGCATGGACACCCACGGGTATTTTTATCGTGACAGGCCCGACCGGATGCCGCTCGCGCGTCTGAGTTTCCGCTATGGCCCCATTGAGATCGATCTTTTCGAAAGGGCAAATGCGGTCGAGGCGTTCCTGGACGGCCAAATCTATGCCGTTGCGCGGCGGCGCTCGAAGGAAAAGGGCGCGGTCAAGCAGTTGACCGATCTCGGCTTCGTCGCGGCGCGATCGGTTTATCCCTTTCTTGACGGTCATCATGCTCACGATTTGACGTTTGCCAAATCGCACGATTGGCTCAGTTTCTTGAATCTACACGTTGCGCGCCTTCGGGCGGACGGTTTTGAGGTTCGTATCGACGACAGCTTTCCCTATCGGCTGGCGGAGTCGTCCGGCACATTCGACGCGGAATTTGAAAGCAGCGGAATCGATTGGTTCGATCTGACCCTCGGCGTCGAGATCGAGGGCGAACGGCATGACTTGGCTCCGCTTCTCGCCGCGCTTGTCGTTTCGCCGGATTTCTCCGCGGACCGGGCCAAACAACTCGCCGAAAAGGACGAGCACTTTTTTCTGCCGCTTGCCGATGGGCGCCATGTTGCGCTGGCGGCCAGCCGCTTCCTTCCGCTGATCCTCGCCCTTCACGATCTGCGGCTGAGCGGGGTGTTCCTCGACGCAACGCGAAAGATCAGGCTTTCCCGCGCCGATATCGTTCCGCTTCTGGAGCATGAGCGGGAAGATTTCACGTTCCGCGGTGCGGACGGGGTGCGCCATCTTGGCCAGCTGCTTCAGACCCGCGGCTTGACCGCGCCGCAATTGCCCGATGGCTTCCGCGCCGAACTTCGCCCGTATCAAGGGCAAGGCGTTGCGTGGCTTGAATTGCTACGCGAAAGCGGACTCGGCGGGGTACTGGCCGACGATATGGGCCTGGGTAAAACTGTCCAAGTTTTGGCGCTGCTGGCATTGGAGAAGGCGCGCGGTCATCTCGACAGGCCCTCGCTTGTGGTGGCGCCGACAAGCCTGATGACCAATTGGGTCGACGAGGCGCGAAAGTTCGTGCCGGATCTGAAGGTACTGGTGCTGCAAGGCGCCGCCCGCAAGCAGAATTTCTCCCTCATTGGCGAGCATGATGTGGTGCTGAGCACCTATCCGCTGATCGCGCGCGATCAGGAAATATTGCTGACGCAGGATTGGCACATGGTTATTCTGGACGAGGCGCAGACCGTCAAAAATCCGAATGCCGCAACAAGCCGTTTGCTGCGCGGCATCAAGGCAAGACACCGCTTTTGCTTGACCGGAACCCCGATGGAAAATCATCTGGGAGAGCTGTGGTCGATCATGAATTTCGTCAATCCCGGATATCTTGGCGATAAGACGGAATTCGCCCGCCGGTGGCGTAACCCGATCGAGAAGCATGGCGACGCCGCGCGCTCGGTGGCATTGGCCCGGCGCGTGAAGCCGTTTCTTCTACGCCGGACAAAAGCGGAAGTCGCCGCCGAGCTTCCGCCGAAAACAGAAATTGTGGAGCGTGTATCGCTGGAGGGAAGTCAGCGCGACCTCTACGATTCCATCCGCTTGTCGATGTCCGATAAGGTCCGCAAGGCGATTCAGGAACGCGGTCTGGCAAAAAGCCATATCGTCGTGTTGGAGGCGCTGCTCAGGTTGCGGCAGACCTGTTGCGATCCTGCTCTCCTGAAACTCAAAGACAGGGTTGCGCGGCCTTCCGCCAAGCTCGACCGCCTGATGGAAATGGTGCTGGAACTGTTGAGCGAAGGGCGAAAGATCATCGTCTTTTCGCAGTTCACCTCGATGATCGATCTCATCCGCGTGCGCTTGGATGCGGCGCACATCCGTTACGAGCTGCTGACGGGACGGACCACCGACCGAAAAAGCGCCATCAATGCTTTCCAGACCGGCGTCGCCGATATCTTCCTCATCAGCCTTAAAGCCGGTGGTGTTGGACTTAACCTGACAGCGGCAGACACGGTGATTATTTTCGATCCCTGGTGGAACCCGGCGGTTGAGGAACAGGCCATCGACCGCGCCCATCGTATCGGGCAGGACAAGCCGGTCTTCGTCTATCGGCTGGTGGCCGAAGGATCGATCGAAGAGAAGATGGATGCACTCAAAGCGCGTAAGCGCGCTCTCGCTGACGGCTTGTTTAGCAGCGACGGAACTATCGGCTCGGCTCTGACGGAGGCGGATGTGCGTATGCTGTTCGACGAATAGATGCCCGGCGAAAGCGGGCGCCGTGGAACTTAGCGGGGTACCCGCCGTTTCCGCTGGAACAAGAGCGGAGATACCATGACCACACCGGCCGAATTGGAAGAGAAGTTCTGGAAAGCCCTGAAATCCGACATGACGGTGATGCTGGGTATCAGTGGCGTCGATGACAGCCATACACGGCCGATGACGGCGCAGTTCGAGCACGACGACCGCGGCCCGATCTGGTTTTTCACCTCCAGGGAGAACGAGTTGGTGCAGAACATCGACGGTTCTGTGCGCGCCATTGCGACGTTCGTGTCGAAGGGCAATGATTTGTTTGCCTCCGTACATGGCACGCTGCAGGTCGATACCGACCGGGCCGTCGTGGACCGGTTGTGGAACCGTTATGTTGCGGCTTGGTACGACGGCGGGAAGGACGACCCCAAGCTGGCTTTGTTGCGGTTCGATCCGGAAGAGGCGCAGATTTGGGATGCGCCGAGTTGGATCGCGGGCGTCAAGATGATGCTCGGGTTCGATCCGAAGAAGGATTATAAAGACAAAGTCGCCCGCGTCGGCCTGCACTAGCACGGCAAGCTCCTCTCCTGCGCAACGGGGGAGGGGTGCCCATCCAAGCCCCATAAGAAGAGCGCCGCCTGAAATTCAAAATGCGTCGCCACCCCTAGCCAGCCCGCGCGGATGCCATTAAGCGAAGGTGCTAAGTTCGGCCCATAAGATAACGGGGATTGGGATGCGCAAACTGCTCGGGATTCTGTTGCTGGCGACCGCGCCGGTTGGTGTTTACGCCGCCGAGAACAGCCTGAGTTGGGCCTATCCGTCGGAGCCGCCGCCCGGCACCCCCAATGCCGATGCGTTGGCGCCAGGCAAACCCGTCAATCAGGCGCTGATCGCCACCACCTACACGGGCCTTCCGCGTATGCCCGAAGTGGTCGCCAAGGGTAAGCCGCTGCCGTGCATGCAGTGCCACCTTGCCAATGGCGGTTCGCATCCGGAATCGGCGGCTTTGTCGGGCCTGTCCGCCAATTACATCATCGAACAGGTACATGCGTTCCGCGACGGCGACCGTGCCGACGTGCGCACGGGCCGCATGGTTCAGGCCGCCAAGCTGGCCAGCGAAAAGGACATCAAGGAAGCGGCGGAATATTTCGCGGCCATCGGGCCCGATCGCCAGAAATGGGTGAAGACTGTCATCGGCAACGAAGTGCCGAAGGGGCCCGCGCCGTTTGGGGGCGGCGGCTTCCGCTACCATGCGCCGGACGGCGGCATGGAGCCGCTGCCTGCCGGCATGGTCGTTGAAGTGGCAGAGAACGACGACCTCGTGCGCGCCCGCGATCAGATCGACGGCGGCTTTGTGCAGTACGTCAACGCCGAAGACATGGCGCTCGGTGAGAAAGTTGCAAATGACGGTGCGTGCGGCACGTGCCACGGCGTCGGTTTTAAAGGCAAAGGCGATGTGCCACGCCTCGCCGGACAGCACTCGCTGTACATGATCCGCCAGTTGAAGGACATGCAGACCGGCGCGCGTAAAGACAAGGCCGTGGCGATCATGAAACCGATCGTCGCCAAATTGTCCGACCGCGAAATGGTGGCGGTAGCGGCCTATCTGGCATCGAAGACGCCCTAAGCGCGGACCAGCCAAGTCTCTCCGTTACGCGGGGCCGTTGATGACGCGCAAGAACGCATCGCCATAGCGCGCGAGTTTGGCCTGACCGACGCCCGGTATGGTCGCGAGTTCGTCCAACGACTCCGGCTGCCGTGCGGCCATTTCCGCGAGTGTCCTGTCGTGAAAGATGACGTAAGGCGGCACGTTCTGCGCTTTCGCCAATTCCATCCGCCGCGCGCGCAGCTTCTCGAAAAGCGCCCGATTGGCGGCAGGTAGTTCCTGCGTCGCTTCGCTGCCAGAGGATGTACGCCGTCCCTTGGCGCGCTTGAACACGCGTAAGTTCAACGCCGGTTTGTCGCGCAGGAACTGGCGACCCTCGGGCGAGATGGACAAGCCGCCGCCCTCCGTCGCAGCCACGCCAATCAGACCGCGCCCCAAGAGTTGACGGACAAAGGAGCGCCACGTGTTGCGGTCGTACTCCTTGCCGATACCGAAGGTGGAAAGCTTGTCGTGGCCAAGACTTTCGACACGCGCATCGGTAGCGCCCAACAGCACGGAAATCACATGCGTCTGCCCGAAACGTTCCCCCGTGCGATAAATGCAGGACAGTAGCTTCTGGGCCACCACGGTGCCGTCGAACATATCCGGTGGATCGAGGCACACGTCGCAATTGCCGCAAGGCGAACAATCATCGCCGAAATAGCGCAGAAGCATCTGGCGGCGGCAGGTACAGGATTCGGCAAAACCGAGCAGCGCATTCAGCTTGTGATGCTCCACGCGCTTGCGCGCTTCGGGGGCTTCCGACTCGTCGATGAAGCGGCGGCGCAAGGCGATGTCTTCCGCGCCGTAAAGCATCAGCGTTTCGGCCGGCAGGCCGTCGCGCCCGGCGCGGCCGGTTTCCTGATAATAGGCTTCGATGCTTGAGGGCAGATCGGCATGCAGCACAAACCGCACATCGGGTTTGTCGATGCCCATCCCGAAAGCGATGGTGGCAACCATAATCACGCCTTGGTCGAGCTGAAAGCGCCGCTGATTTTGCGCGCGCGCCTTCATCTCCATACCCGCGTGATAAGGCAGCGCGGTAAACCCGTGCTCGCTCAGGGTAATGGCGACCTCATCCGTTTTGCGCTTGGACAGGCAATAGACGATGCCGCTCTCGCCTTTGCGCGGCGCGAGAAAACGCAGGATCTGCTGCGTGGTGTTCATTTTTTCCGCAACGGCATAACGGATGTTCGGCCGGTCGAAGCCGGCGATGAAACTGTTTTCTTCGCCGAGCATCAGATGCTCGACGATCTCTGTCCTGGTCGGCGCATCCGCCGTCGCGGTGAGCGCAAGGCGCGGCACGTCAGGGAAAACGTCGGCAAGACAATCGAGCGCGCGATATTCGGGACGGAAATCGTGTCCCCATTGCGAAAGACAATGAGCTTCGTCGACCGCGATCAGCGAAAGCCGCATGGATTTCAGCCGGCTGAGCGTTTCCGGCTTCAAAAGCGTTTCCGGCGCCATGTACAGAAGTTCCAGATCGCCCCGCTCGATGTCGTTCCAGAGCAATTCCTTTTCCGCACCCCAAATCCGCGAATTGAGCGCCGCCGCTTTGATGCCCGCCTGCCGGAGCGCGGCCACCTGATCTTCCATCAGCGCAATCAAGGGGGAAACGATGAGGCCCATGCCGGGGCGGACCAATGCGGGAATTTGGTAACAGAGCGATTTCCCGCCGCCCGTCGGCATCAAGACAAAGGCGTGGTTGCCCGCGATCACATGATCGATGATCTCGCGCTGCCGGTCGCGAAAGGAATCGTAGCCGTAGACTGCCTTCAGAATGGAAAGTGGATCAGCCGGCACGGAACCTCCATCGCGCCACCGAGTCGGAGCTGCGAACAGCGACCCATAACGGGGCCGCCGCGGAGAAGCCAGTTAAGACGCCTATCCAGCCGCTTCTTTGCGATAGGAATCGTCGAGCACTGTCAGCGCGCGGGATGCGTGGTCCGCGCCAAACCCGGCCTTCTGCATCAGCTCCACGGTTTTGGCGAACGCAGCGTCGGGGATCGAGAGATCATCCGGGAAGACGCGCATCTGCCGCATATAGTCCAGCGAAAGCCGTCCGTATTTGCCTTCCGCATGGATGACTTCGGCCATAAGCGTCAGCAGCGGGGCATCGTTTGCCGAGTCGTTCATCCAGGCCGTTGCCTGGATCAGGGCGCGCAGAAAGCCGGCGATGGACGCGCGGTTGCTCTCCGCCCAGCGCCTGTCCACGATGAGGGCGGTAAACGCGATTTCGGGAATGTAATTCGTCACTTCGCCGAGATTGTGAAAGCCCGCATCTTCGGCAATGAAGTTGAGCGGAATGAGTTGCACCGCCGCATCGATGGTTCCAGCCTGCAACGCCGCCCAGCGCGCGGGATGCAAGCCGACCACATTGAACGTGTAATCGCCGGGATAATCCAGCCCTTGATGCCGCAGCACCTCCATCGTGTAGAGCGCGGTGCCTTCGGTAAGGGACGACGTGCCGAGAACGGCGCCTTTCAAATCTTCGATCCGGCTGAAACGCGGATGGGCGATAAGGGACAGCGGCAGCCGGTTCACATTGGCGGCTATCACCCGCAGGTTGCCGCCCGCAACTGCATCGCGAATGGCGCCTTCGGGCGGTGTTATCGCAACGTCCAGCGCGCCGTCTTTGATGGCGGCGGTCGCTTTGTCGACGCTGGGCAACAAGGTCGTTTCAACGTCGACGCCGTTCTTAGCGAACAATCCCTGCCGTTCCGCCACATAGACCGGCAGAAAATTGAAACCTATCCCGCCCGCCGCAATTCTGATCCGCGCCATGCCAGCCCCCGTTTGTCTGAGGCAACTTACCTCAGCCGGAGCATTCGTGCATTCGCCGCGCAGACGACCGTGCTTACCGACATAAGAATGGCGCCAACTGCTGGGCCGAGCACGATCCCAAACGACGCCAATGCACCGGCCGCGGCGGGAATGGCAATGACATTGTAGCCGGTGGCCCAGATCAGGTTCTGGATCATCTTGCGATACGTCGCCCGCGACAATTCGATAATCGCCGCCACATCGTTGGGATTGCTTTTGACCAGGATGATATCGGCCGCTTCAATGGCGACATCTGTGCCGGCGCCGATCGCAATGCCGACATCGGCTTGCGCGAGGGCTGGGGCATCGTTTACGCCGTCGCCCGTCATCGCGGTGACAAATCCGCGGGCCTGAACCTCTTTGATCTTGGCGACTTTCTGTCCGGGCAACACTTCCGCGATGACTTCATCCAGGCCGATGTCTTTTGCCACCCATTCCGCGACTTCCTTTTTGTCGCCTGTCAGCATGATGCAGCGGATGCCCATGGCCTTGAGGCGCGCAATCGCCTCCTTGGCTTCCGGTCGCACGATGTCAGCCAGCGCAATCGCGCCTGCGAGACGGTCATCTATCAAGACAAAGATGACGGTCTTTCCCTGCGCCCCAAGGGCGGCAATGCGCGGGTGATTTGGCGTGATGTTCTTTTCGCGCAAGTAACCAGGGCTGACCGTCTTCACGCTTTTCCCTTGGACGGTGCCCTCCGCGCCTTTGCCGGGAATGGCGAGGAAGTTGTCGACCGGCCATTTTTGCTTGGCGTCTTTGACGATGCCGCGGGCGATGGGGTGTTCGGAGTTCTGCTCGATGGACGCGGCATAGGCGACCAAATCGTCCGCGGTCACGGCGTCGTCGAAGACCAGAACGTCGGTGATGCCGAATTCGCCCTTGGTCAGCGTGCCGGTTTTGTCGAAGACGATCGCCTGCGTTCGGCGAGCTTCCTCGAACGCCGAGCGGTCGCGGATCAGAAGTCCGTTGCTTGCGGCAATAGACGTTGAAACAGCTACGACAAGCGGTACGGCAAGCCCCAGCGCGTGGGGACAGGAGATGACAAGCACGGTGACCGCGCGCTCAATCGCGAATGCCAGGGGTTCCGTCGTGAATACCGCCCAGACGAACAGCGTGATCGCGCTGACGGACAGCGCGGATACGGTGAGCCAGAACGCGGCGCGGTTGGCGAGGTCCTGCTTGTGGGATTTGCTCGCTTGCGCCTCCTGCACCAGCCGGATCACACCGGAGAGAAAGCTGGCGGAACCCGTGTGTTTGACTTCGATTTCGACCGCGCCTTCGCCATTGATGGCGCCGCCGATGACCTCATCGCCCGGACGTTTTGGCACAGGCTTGGATTCACCGGTAAGCATCGCCTCGTTGGCGGAGGTTTCGCCTTTGACGATCACGCCGTCCGCGGGCATTTTTTCGCCCGGCTTGACCAAAAGACGCTCACCGCCTCTCAGGCTGTTCACGGCCACATCTTCGGCGCTGCCATCCGCCTTCAGCAGATGTGCTGTCTCGGGCATCAACGCGGCGAGGGATTCGAGGGCTTTCCCCGCGCCCATGACCGATTTCATCTCGATCCAATGGCCCAACAGCATGATGTCGACGAGGGTCACGAGTTCCCAGAAGAAGTCGTTGCCCGGAAGTCCGAACACGGTCGCCACGCTGTACAGAAAGGCAGCCGTAATGGCGACGCCGATCAGCGTCATCATGCCGGGATTACCTGCCCGGATTTCCTGGCGAAGCCCATTGAGGAATGACCAGCCTCCGTAGAAAAACACGACGGTTGAGAGGGCGGTCACAACGTAAGTGTCACCAGCGAAGCGCCACATGTCGCCTGCGCCGATCATGTGCTGGATCATCGGCGAAAGCGCGAGCACCGGAAGCGTCAGGACCAAACAGAGCCAAAACCGCTTTTTGAAATCCGCAACCATATGGCTGTGATCGTGACCGCCATGCGCCCCATGGCCTTGATGAGCCGAGTGATCGTGCGTCATCCCTGTGGCGGCGTGCTCATGGTGCGGATACGCCGGACTTTGTTCCCGGTTAGGGTCCTTAGGATGGTCGCCGTGATGGTGTTCCGCCATGATTCCCATTCAGGTCTGTGCCAGCGTGTCTTTGGCTGCTTGCTGGATAACGCGCAGAATAGCAAAATCTCATCAACGCGCGTTGATCCATGACAAGTGACCGGGAGCGCCAAAATGTGCCGCAGCCAGATTTGAGGCAGGATTAGATGCGCACAGCGATTGCACTGCGGCACGTCCATTTTGAAGATTTCGGCACGTTCGAGCCGGTTCTTGCGAGCAATGGGTTTGAGATCCGCTATTGCGAAATGGGTGCGGACGATCTGCCGGCAGACGCATTGGAAGCGGACCTTCTCATCGTCCTCGGCGGCCCCATCGGCGTGTACGAGACGAGCGCCTATCCTTTTCTTGTCCAGGAGACAGAGCTGCTTCGAGCCCGTCTAACGGCGGGGCGGCCTACATTCGGTATCTGCCTTGGCGCCCAGCTTATGGCCCACGCGCTCGGCGCGGACGTGGCCCCGACAGGCATCAAGGAAATCGGCTTCTCCTGCCTGTCCCTCACCGCTGCAGGTGAGAACAGCCCGCTTCGTCACTTTCGCGATGTTCCCGTGCTCCATTGGCATGGCGACGCATTCGCAATTCCCGCCGGCGCAGAGCACCTCGCGGCGACACCGCTATGCGCGGCCCAGGCTTTTGCGATGGGGCCCAACATCATGGGTGTCCAATTTCATCCGGAAGTAGATGCGGGGCGTTTTGAGCGATGGCTGATCGGGCACGCTGCGGAATTGTCTGCCGCCGGTATCGATCCTCGCAGCCTGCGCGCCGCTGCCGCACGCTTCGGTGAGCAGCTTCGCGCAGCGGGCCAAGCCATGTTCGCTGAGTGGCTGAACGGCATTGTGTAGTGTCGCAGGGCCTTCCGAAGCCTGGGAAACATCGCTAGTTTTCCGCCCAGTGAGGGCCAGAGCCATGATGAAACCAATCCTAGTTGCCGCGCTGCTGCTTTTCGCCAGCCAACCCGCTTTTGCGGCCGCCTATGACGATGCGTTCGCCGCTTATCAGAAGGGCGATTACCAAACGGCGCTCAAGCTGATGAAGCCGCTTGCGGACGCCGGCAACGTGAACGCCCAATACAATATCGGCGCCATGTACAACGAAAGCCTCGTGAAGCAGGATTACAACGAAGCGGCGAAATGGTTTCAGAAGGCCGCGGCACAGGGGAACGTCTTTGCTCAGGTCGACCTCGGCGTCCTCTACGAATATGGGCGGGGCGTGACGAAGGATTACAAGGAGGCGCTGCGGCTATTCCGTCTTGCTTCCGAGAAGAAAAATCCAACCGCCGAGCTGAACATCGGCTCCATGTATGAGCGGGGCCTTGGTGTACCGCAGGATTACAAGGAAGCGGCCAAATGGTACCGGCTCTCCGCCGATCACGGCAACGCCGACGCGCAATATGATCTGGCGCTGCTTTACATCGCGGGCCGCGGACTGCCTAAGGATGAGAAGCAGGCGGCGGTTTGGTATCGCAAAGCCGCCGACGCGGGCAACCAGAGCGCACAGCTCAATCTCGGCGCGGCCTATTACAGCGGGCAGGGGGTAGCCAAAGACCCCAAACTGGCGCTGAAATATTTCCGCATGGCCGCGCAGTCCGGCAGCGGGCGCGCACAGTTTAATCTGGCGACGCTTTACACGAACGGAGACGGCACCGCGCAGGATCTCTCCCGTGCCCTTATCTGGTTTAATGCGGCAGCCGTGACGCTTACCGGCAATGAAGCGAAAATCGCCGACGAGAACGGCAAGTCCGTCGCGGCCAAGATGACGCGGGAACAACTTGTCGCGGCTCAGCAGATCGGCCGCAAGTGCCAAGCCGGCGACTACAAGGCATGCGACTAACGCGGCGGCGAACCTTGGGTCCACGGGCGCGCCGCTTACACGCGGCGGCATAATCCACAAGACATTTCTTCGCCGGTTTTTGAACGGCGCCACGCCTGCATTGCGGCGCGTCATCGTTTAAGCTGTGGAACATCGTTCTATTGCCTTGCGCGAGAGACGCGGCATCACAATGATCGCGGCCCCACATTCCCGAATCAGGACGCTATAGCTCATGGATATGGAAGCCCCTCGCCAGCTTCCCTACGACGTCGACATCGAGCAGGCTTTGCTCGGTGCGATCTTGGTCGACAATTATTCGCTTGAGCGGGTTTCATCCACGCTCAAGCCGGAACATTTTTACGATCCGCTGCACCAGCGAATTTTCGACGCCATCGAGCGCATGTGGGCGAAGGGGCATGCCGTTACGCCTCTGACGCTAAAGGCGATGATGGAAGGAGATGCCGGCCTCGCGGAACTTGGTGGACAGGCCTATCTGCTCAATCTGGCGCGCGCCGCTCCGGCGCTGCCGAACGTTCGGGACTACGCGCGCATCCTTGCCGACCTGGCGACGCGGCGCGAGCTGATCCGCATCGGCGAAGACATCGTCAACAGCGCATTTGAATCGCCGATCGACGTCTCGCCCGCCGAACAATTGGAGGAGGCGGAGAAGGCGCTTTATCGCGTCGCGGAACGCACGCGCTTCGGCGAAGGTCCGGTCGGTTTCGATCACGCATTGGCGGAAGCCGTGCAGCAGGCAGAGCTTGCGTTGGCGCGAGGCGGCCATATCTCCGGCGTGTCATCGGGCTTTACCGATCTGGATTCGCTGCTCGGCGGCCTGCATCCTTCCGATCTTCTCATCGTCGCCGGACGTCCCGGTATGGGTAAGACCGCGCTTGCGACCAATATGGCTTTCTTCGCGGCGCGCCTATGGTTGAAGGACAAAGCCGACGGCGTGGAACCCAAACGCGGCGCGCCCGTGCTGCTGTTTTCGCTCGAAATGGCGGCCTCGCAATTGTCGGCTCGTATTCTGTCCGAGCAGACCGAAGTGGAAATGCGCAAAATCCGCACCGGCCGCTTTACGGACTCCGAATGGGAACGCTTCGTCCATACCGCGCAGGTGCTGGGCGATCTGCCGCTCTACATCGACGACACCGGCGGTATTTCGATCGCGCAGATCGCCGCCCGCGCGCGACGCATGAAGCGTGAAAAGCAAATCGGCCTGATCGTCATCGACTATCTGCAATTGGTCGAGCCCTCGCGGCGCGCCGAAAACCGGGTGCAGGAAATCTCCGAAGTCACCAAGGGCCTGAAGGCCTTGGCGAAGGAACTGTCTGTTCCGGTGATGGCGCTGTCCCAGCTTTCGCGCGGCGTCGACAACCGCGACGACAAGCGCCCCATTCTGTCGGACTTGCGTGAATCAGGCTCGATCGAGCAGGACGCCGACGTGGTGATGTTCGTGTATCGCGAAGAATATTATCTGCAGTCGCGCGAGCCTGAGGCCGGAACCGCCGACTATGATACCTGGGTGCAGAAGCTGGAGCGCGTGCATAACCGCGCCGAAGTGCTCGTGGAAAAACACCGTCACGGTCCCACCAACAAGGTGGAGCTGTTCTTTGACGCCCGCTTCACCCGCTTCTCCAACCTCGCCACCGAAGACCAAAGAAACTAAAACACCTCTCCCCGATATGGGGAGAGGTCGCTGACCTTCGCTTGCGAAGGTCAGCGGGTGAGGGGGCGGTCTCGCCTAAGGAACCAATATAGCCAGCACGATGGGCGTGGTGACCACCGACAGCACCGTCGAAACGATCACCAGGCTCGCAACATCTTCCGGATCGTTGTCGTACATCTGCGCGAACAGATAATTGTACACGGCGACCGGCATCGTGCATTGCACGATGAACGCAATCCGTTCCGGCCCGGTAAAACCAAACACAGCGGCTAAGGTGAATCCAGCGACCGCGCCCATGCCGATGCGCAACACCGAAAGGGCCGCCGCGCGTGGAAAGCCCCTCACCTGAATGCGGGCCAGCGATGTGCCGAGCATCAGCAGCATCAGCGGGATGGTCAGGCTGGATAGCAGCTCCAGCGTATTGGTCATCCAGGCGGGCAGGGTGACATGCGCATAGGCACAAATGACGCCCAGGATCACGGCTGGAATAATCGGGCTTCTAAGCGCCCGGCCCCATTTGCTTCTGCCCGCTGCGATCACCTGACCGGCGGTCATATTGGCAATCGATGTCACGGCAAAAATAATAATGGCGTCGTTCAGCCCCTGCTGACCGGCGGCGTATAAAGTCAGCGGCAGCCCGAGATTGCCGGAATTGGGAAAGGCGAGGGAGGGCAAATAGGTCCGCAGCTTCAGCCCGGCAAGCTTCAGCGCAATGGCCCCGACAACCAGGTAAAATGAAATGGCGATGGCGGTCGCGCTCGCCAAAGTTCCGACCAATTCCGGGTTGAATGTGGTCGTCGCGAGGTTGGAGAACACCAGCGCCGGAGTGCCGACCGTCGCGATCAGAAATGCAGTGGTGCCTCCATCGATGGCGCGCCCCGTCTTTGCCATTGCAAAGCCGAGCGCGGCCAGGATGAACACCGGCAGAATGGCAGGGAGAATCACCGACATGGATTGGGCGCTTCTGGATAAGGTATTGAGTTAGAAAGATAATTACGAATTTTGAATTGCCTTGCTGTTGGCTATGCTATCGGTATGCCTAAAATTCCCGGAAATCCCCGCCACGCTTTTATCGTCTGCAACATTGTACATTCAGCATCGCTCATCGCCAAAACCGGTCATTCGCTCATAGTCGCCCAAACGCACTCGAAATCTTCGCCGGTCTCCGGATTAGAGAGCGGGCCGGCAGGTAGTGCAAAATCCGACCTGATTGAATCGTGGGCTCCGGAGCAGGCACGCAGCGATGGTGGGCGGATGTTCTCGCGCGCGCGATCCTGACGAACCGGATGAGAACGAGACGCCCGCTACCGCCGATATCGAACGCTTACGCAGGTTTCTCGAAGGCGAAGTGCTGCCGTGGTTCGAGACGCGGAAGAAAGAATTTGGGAACCGCCCGCTGTTCCGTGAGCAGGCGTTTGGCGAGGCCCTCGACCCCGACAAGTTGAAACGGTTCGGCCGCGACGAGGTCCATCTCGACCGGAAGCTGGAACAGATGCTTTCCATGCATCTCCGCCTGAAGGACCTGCGGCAGGGAAGTATCGAGGGCTGATCTCTCTCTCTCTTGGCAACCGAGATGGTCGAGGCGTTTCTTATGGCGGCGGATATCCCCGAGGAGTGCGTCGGGTTCGACGAGCGCCAGCAGTATCTCAGCTTGCTTAATGTCATGGACCTGGCCGCCCGTGAGGCTGAGCGCGAGCGGATTACCAAGCGCATCGACAATCACGTGGATTTTCGTCGAGAGCCCGCCGCGT
>CANJBZ010000030.1 GCA_947473475.1 Alphaproteobacteria bacterium | reverse complement strand
TCGAAATCGAGCCTCAAAACACCGCAATCCGATTCACCCGCTGGGTGTGTCATAATCGAAGCCTCGATGTTTGAATAACCGCCTGATTACGATAGCTGAAACGCGCTCACGCCCCTACGAATTTGCGGTTCATCTGGGATATGCGGGTTATTTCCGCCAGTGCGCGATTCTGGTAACGGCGCGCGATCTCGCGGTGATGGCGGCGACCTTGGCCAATCGTGGAATGAACCCGCTGACGGACGATCAGATCATCAGTCCTTATGCGGTGTCCCATACGCTGTCGGTGATGACGAGTTCGGGAATGTACGATTACGCGGGCGAATGGATTTACCGGGTGGGCATTCCCGCCAAGAGCGGCGTCGGAGGCGGTATCATTGCCTCGCTGCCCGCGCAGCTTGGCCTTGGAACCTATTCGCCGCTGCTCGATAGCCACGGGAACAGCGTTCGCGGCTTGAAGACGTGCGAGGCGCTGTCGGCGCATTTCGATTTGCATGTGCTGAACCGCAACGGCGACGTGCGCACGTCCATCAGCGCCGAGTACGATATTCGCGCAACGTCGTCACGCCGCAGCCGCCAGCCGCACGAACAGGAGATCCTCGAGCGCCATCATGCGTCCTGCCATGTTTTTGAATTGTCAGGGGCGCTCGCTTTCGGCGGCGTGGAATATTTGTCGCGGCGGATTTTGCAAGCGCGCAAACACGCGCAATTTATCATTCTGGACTTTGGCCGCGTCACGACGTTGTCCGAGGCCGCTGTCCGTCTGCTCGCCAGCAGTTTTTCCGAGGCGGCTTCAAATGAGGCCACGATCGTTCTATCGAGTGTGGGAAAGCAAGCCGCGATTGCCGAGCCATTGGCGCAGCTTGCGGAAGGCAATTCCAAGCTGCGGAAGTTCGCATTGCTCGACGAAGCGATCGAATGGGCAGAGGACCAGATCGTTTATCGCAACGGCGGCTATGAGCGCCTGAAAGTACCGACCACTTTGCGGGAGCAGGCGCTGCTCGCTGGGTTGACAGACGCCGAGCTTGAAATGCTGGCCGGCGAGATGAAGGCTCGCACCTACCGCACCGGAGAGCGCATCGTCAGGACGGGCGAGCAAGCCTCGGCGCTGTTCTTTCTGCTGAGCGGCATGGTCAGCGTCAAACTCCCCAATGGCGTGCGCTTGGCGACATTGGCGCCGGGAATGGTGTTCGGCGAGATGGCGCTTCTGGAAGAGCTGAGGACCGCCGACGTCTGGGCGGACACCACCAGTCACTGCCTGGAACTGCCCCTTGACGCTTACGCCCGTTTTCGCGCGCAACATCCCCACATTGGTGAACGTGTCGTGCGGAACCTGGCCGGGCTCCTCGCCAAACGGCTTATTCTCAGCAATACGAAGGTCAGCCTGCTGACATCGCATTAGAGCATGATCCGATCGGATTGAATCGGGTCATGTACCATCGCTGCGCGAAAAGGGCTTTGCCGTTGACCTGATCCGGGGCGGTGTCCCAGTGTGCGCCTCGCAAACCTTCGGCGCGGCGTCTTCGTCCTTTTATGAACGATCTAGTTTTTCAGAATGCCGTGCGTGCGCATCATGCCGGCCGGCACGAAGAGGCGGCGCGGCTTTATCGCGAGGTTCTGCGCGCCAATCCGCGGCATATTCCGGCACTCGTATCGCTCGGCTACCTGCACATTGAAATTGGGCGCTTCCTGGAAGCCGAACGTATTTTGTCCGAGGCGCTTCGTCTCAACCCGCAGTCTCCGGAAGCGCTCTTCTTTCGTGGTTCCGCGTTGGAAAGCCTGGGCCGGCCGGGTGAGGCGCTGGCCTGTTTCGATACGGCGTTGGCTGTTCGCCCAAATTTTGCAGACGCGCATCAAAGCCGCGCTGCCGTCTTAGGGACGATGGGCCGCCAGGAGGATGCCCTCGCCAGCCTGCGCATGGCAGCAATGATCGATCCCCACAACGCGATTGCGTTGAGCAATCAGGGACAGCTTCTCGCGAGCCTTGGACGCAACGAAGAAGCGTTGGCAGTGTTGACGCAAGCTGTTGCCGTCAGACCTGCTTTGCCGGTTCCCTTGCTGCTCCGGGCCGCTCTGTTGGCGGCTTCGAAACGTTACGAAGAAGCGGCGCGCGATGTCGAGGCGGCGCTTAAGCTCGATCCCGATATTCCTTACGCGCGCGGCCATCTGTGTTCCTACCGGATGGCCATTTGCGACTGGCGGCAGTTTGCTGAAGACACGCGGGCTCTTGAACGGGGCGTGCGCGACGGCAAGCGCGCCGTCAATCCGTTCATCCATGTTCAGATTTCGCCGTCTGTGCCGGAACAGCTTCAATGCGCCCGCATCTGGACGTCTTCCGAAGCGCCGCCCGCGCCCAATCCGCTTTGGCGTGGGGAGCGCTACACGCACGATAAAATACGAATTGGCTATGTCTCGGCGGATTTTCATTCCCATGCCACAACGGCCTTGATGGCCGGCGTGTTCGAGCGGCACGATCGCAGCCGGTTTGAGACGATCGCCATTTCTCTGGGCCCCGACGACAACAGCGAAATGCGCACCCGCGTGATGGGGGCCTTCGACCGTTTCAGCGACGTGCGAAGCCGCAGCGAGGCGGAGATCGCTCAGATGCTGCGGCACATGGAGATCGATCTGGCCATCGATTTGAAAGGCTATACGAAAGATAACCACTCGCGGATTTTCGCGTATCGCCCGGCTCCGGTGCAGGCTCAATACCTCGGCTATCCGGGCACCATGGGCGCGCCCTATATCGACTACATCATTGCCGATTCCGTTGTGATCCCGGAGGAGCATCGCGCTTATTACGATGAGCGTGTGGTCTGTCTTCCCGATACCTATCAGTGCAACGATATCAGCCGCCCTCTGCCTCCGCCGGCTTTGTCGCGTGCCAGCGCGGGCTTGCCACAAGACGCATTCGTCTATTGCTGCTTCAACAACAACTTCAAAATCACGCCGGAAATTTTTGCCGTTTGGATGCGGCTGTTGTGCGCCGTCGAGGGAAGCGTGCTTTGGCTGCTTGAGGACAATCCGCAGGCGATTGCCAATCTGCGGCGCGAAGCCGTCGCGGCCGGCATTGCGGCCGAGCGCATCATCCCCGCGAGTCGCACGAGCGGCGAGGAGCACCTGGCGCGCCATCATCTGGCCGGCCTGTTTCTCGATACCCAGCCCTATGGCGCGCACACGACCGCGAGCGATGCATTGTGGATGGGCCTTCCGGTGCTGACGGCGCTTGGCCCGACATTCGCATCCCGCGTTGCGGCAAGCCTGCTGAATGCCGCGGGGATGCCGGAATTGATTGTGTCCTCGCTGGCGGAGTATGAGCAGGCCGCGATCCGCCTCGCGCGGGAGCCGGCGTTGCTCGCGGCGCTGAAAGCCAAGCTGGTGCAGAATCGCGCGCAATGCGCTCTCTTCGATACCGCCCGGTTCACCCGCAATCTCGAAAGTGCCTATATCGCAATGTGGGAGCGATATCGGCGCGGCGAGCCGCCCGCGGATATTCTGTTATAAGCAGCGCATGAAGGGGCGGAAAACCGGGATGAATCAAAGCTCAGTGCTTCTGGCGTTCGAGCACTACAAGGCCGGCCGTCTGGAGCCGGCGGCGGAATTGTTGCGCGGATTTCTAGCGGCCGTTCCCTACGACCCGGCGGCCAATCATCTTCTGGGTGGCATCTATTACCGGCAGGCGAAGTATGCGCTGGCCCGTGAGAGCTTGGCGCGCGCCTGCTCGGCGCCGGGCGCTACGGCCGAAATGTTCAACAATTACGGCGCCGCGGTGAAAGCGCTCGGCGACACGGCCGGCGCTGTCGCCGCCTACCGCCACGCCCTGACCATCGATCCCAATTATGCCGACGCGCTGAACAACCTCGGCGTCATCTATCGTGCCCAGGGGCAGTCGAGCCAAGCGATCGAAATACTTCGACGGGCCGCAGCCTTAAAACCTGATTTGGCCGAGGCGGAAAAGAATCTGCGCAACGCCTACAACGATGTCGTGCCGGCCTGGCATTTCGCCATGATCAACGACCGCCCGCGCAACGATGCCTATCAGGCGGCTATCGCGCGGGCTGTACCCGGCAAACGCGTGTTGGATATTGGCACCGGAACTGGGCTTCTGTCGATGATGGCGGCCAAGGCCGGCGCTGCGAACGTCGTCACCTGCGAAGCGGTTTCGGTCATCGCGGAACGGGCGCGGGAAATCATTGCCCATAACGGTATACAGAGTCGCATCACCGTTCTGGCGCGCCATTCCTGCGATCTCGTGGTGGGGCGCGAACTTTCCGCGCCGGCCGAAGTGCTGATCACCGAAACATTTTCCAGCGACCTGTTGAGCGAGAACGTTCTGGCCAGCGTGGAGCATGCGCACCGGCATCTCCTGACGCCGGACGCCGTTGTTATTCCGTGCCGCGCGGCGGCCCGCGCCTATTTGATAGGCGGCGCAGAAATCGAAGGCATGTTGTTCGCGGGGGCCTCGCACGGCTTCGATCTTTCGCGCTTCAACGACTTTGCGCCGCCCCTATTGGCGGCCAGCGTCAACAACGTGCCGCACGATGTCCTGTCGGACGATGTCGAGCTGGTGAGCTTTGATCTGCGCGCGCGCGAATTTCCGATGCAAAGCCGTGACGTCGACATCGTCGCGACAAAGGCCGGCGTCGCGGCGGGCCTTGTGCAGTGGATCTATCTCGATCTCGATCTCGATGGCGAGGTGCATTACGAGAACCGGCCGTCAGCCGAGCCGCACGCTGAAAGCCACTGGACGCAGATCATCCATCGTTTCCCTAGGCCCATCGCGGTGGAGCAGGGCTCGAATGTGCGGCTGCGAATCCGGCATGATCGGCAGCAGCTCTTGATCGACCTACTGCCGTAAGCGCTGAAAGCTTATGCCATGTAGCGGGGTGTTTTCTGCCCAGACTCGCGGCGCCGCGGCGCTCGGTTGAGAAGCGTTAGGCCGTCTTTGTCCAGAATATCGATCTTCCGCGCCGTTATGCGGCGAATGAGGCCGAGGTCCTCCAGTTTGGCAAACGCGCGTGCCGTGGATTCCGCTGCCGTTCCCAGATAGTCCGCGAGATCGAAGCGATTGACCGGAAGCGTCAGGCAAGACGTTGCGGGATCGAACAATTCGGGGAGTTTCATGTAGTCTAAAATAAAGGACGCCAGCCGCTGCGAGGTATTCTGTTGGCCGAGGACCGAAATGCGCAATTGGGCTTGGCGATAGTCTTGCAGAATTTTACCGAGCAATACCGAATGCAGATGCGGCTCCGCCAAGCAAAGGTCCTGTAGCTGCTGCCACTCGAACCGGTAGAGCGAGGTGTGCGAAACGCTTTCCGCGGAATTGAAATACTGGCCTGACTCCGGGATGCCGCAAAAATCTCCCGTTACGCGAAACGCCAAAATCTGGCGGTCCCCCGTCTCGTTGCAGTGGTTTATCCGGACGATGCCTTCAGCGATCAGATAAACGAACTTGGCTTCCCCGCCTTGCGAATAAAGAGAGGCGCCCGGCTTATGCTCAAGGGGTCTTGCGATCCGCCGGAGCTGTTCCTGTTCGCCCGGAGGCAGCGGGTTCACACCGCCAAAGACGGTTCCGGGAGACGCTACCGGACGCACGCAAATGTCACGTGAGGCTTGCATTCAGTCTCCTTGGATGAAGTCCGCGGATAACGAAAAAGTGTAACCTCCCACCGGAACCCGAACATTAATTTTTCGTAAAGCCGTTTAGGGGCGGCCCCTGCGCTGCAGGGTATTTGGGGGCGCGGCGCCTCCTGCAAAGCCTTATGTGGTCAATTAACATATTGATTTCACTTATAGAAAATGACTGCGACGCAGCGGCCCGCGGGCCAAAAGCTGACGATGCATTTTTGATACATATTGATACAAACTGCCTTCAGCCTGCCGCAATCTGACTTTTGTCAGAGAGTTCTGTTGCCCTGAAGACCTAGCGTTCTCGTGATCGGGACGCAGCGAATGAGAAAAGCGCGGCATCCCTGGGTCTCCCCCTGGGGGGAAAAAGTCTTTCCCATCCGGCGTGGCGTCCCGATCGCGCCGCCATGCGCGGACCGAGTGGCGATTGCGGAGGGCAGACGTACAAAGTAGTTGGCGGCGTACATAAAAAAATACGGGAAACATCTGGGGCAAGAGGTTCGCCGGTCCGGCGGCCTGAGGGGAAAAAATGAACTCGAAAACATCTAAACTGACCATGTTGTTAAGCTCCGCGTCGTTCCTGACGTTGGCAAGTTCGACGGCCGCAATCGCTCAGCAGATGGCGCAAGCGCAGGTCGCACAAGCTCAGACCGTCCAAGCTGCGGAAGTGCCCGAACAAGTGCTGATCACCGGCTCGCTGATTCACGGCGCCGCGGCGGTCGGCGTTCCGGTCACCAATCTTGGGACGCAGGACTTTGCGCAGACGGGCTCGCTCACCACGGCCGATCTGTTCCGCACGGTGCCCTCGGCCCTCGTGTCGCCCGGTGCGGTCGGCACAAACGCCAACAACAACATTGGCAAGCAGACCCGCGTTAACATCCGCAATCTGGACCCGAACGACGGTACGCGCAGCTTGATGATGGTGGACGGCTATCGCTTCCCGCCACAAGGCGAAGCCGATTGCACGATCGACCCCTCGGTTATTCCCGCGATCGCGCTCGACCGCATCGACATCCTGGTGGACGGCTCTTCGGCGACGTATGGCTCCGATGCCATCGCCGGCGTGGTCAACATCATTTTGAAGCGCGGTTATGACGGCGCGATCTCTCAGCTTCGCTTTACGGGCAAGAAGGGAAACCAAACATTCCAAGCGTCTCAGTTGTGGGGCCGCACATGGGACGGCGGCGATATCACCCTCAGCTACGAATGGTCGGACCAGAGCCCGGTCCACGGAAGGGATGTGCCGAACTGGCAGCTCGATTTCACGCCCTGGGGCTTGGAAGACCGAACCCCTATTCGTTCTTCGCTCCCAGGCACGATTTCGACCGGAAACCCGACTCAGCCGGCCTCGCTCGGCCTTGGAACGGGCGGCGCCAATGCGCTCGGCCATAATTGCACCAACTGCTTCGCAATTCCGCAGGGAGCGGGTGGAGATTTTTCCGGAATCAACGGCGGTTTAGGTCCTATAGGGGGCGGCAGCGCGGCGACGCTGAATTGGGGCGCTTTCGCCGTAGCGGCCAATGGCGGCGCCACCAATCCGGCTGCCGGCACCCGCAACGTTTTCAATCCGTACAGTATCGCTTGGTACGACGCCGCACAGCAGAAGAACTCCGCCGTCATGACGGTCGATCAGCGGCTGACCAAGGACATCTCGTTCTTCGGCGAGGGCTTCTACGCCAACCGCCGCGCGCAATATCTCAATCCGTCAAATCTCAGCCCGTCGTCAGGCAACGATCTGAGCGTCACAATTCCCACGCTCAATCCGTATTACCCAACGGGCGGCGCTCCGAGTGGACTGAAGGTCAATTACAATTTCGGGTTTGAACGCCCATCGGTCACATCGGCGTACGAACTTGCCGATCGGTTCCTCGGTGGTCTGAATATCGACCTGCCCGGCGGCTGGATCGGAAAAATCTATATGGGCGAAACCTTCGACGGCCAGGGAAGCAAGGTCTTCGAAGCCAACGGCAATGCGGTTTCCGCCGCTTTGGGTTGGACCATTGCCGCGACGGCTCCGGCGGGGACTGCGCCCGCGCTCGGGACGTGGACAAAGCCCGCGGCGGTTCCGTACCTGAATTTGTTCTGCGATCCGACTTCGCACCAGTGCAACTCGCCCACAACGATCAATTACGTGACGGGCATGCGCGATGTGCAGTCCTATTACTGGGTCAACGAAAAAGGCGTCCAAGCCGACGGACCGTTGTTCGATGTTCCCGCCGGACAGGTGAAAGCCGCCGTTGGCGCGAACTACACGACGCACTCGTTCTACTTCAAGGTCATCGACAGCACGGCGTCGCCGACTCTGCTCGTGCCGGTCGTCACGGATGCACGGAAAAAAGTGGTCTGGGCGACGTTCGCACAGGTCAATGTGCCGGTCATCGGCGAAGCGAATGCGCTGCCTCTGATTCGCAAACTCGACATCGAAGGTTCGTGGCGTCACGACCAGTACAATGACGTCGGCGGCACCAGCAATCCAAAGATCGCGTTCAACTGGACCGTTTCAGACGACCTCGGCTTGTCGTTCAAAGGCGCGTGGGGACAATCCTTCCGTGCACCGACATTCGCCGAAGAATCGGGCTTGGTGAAAAACGCCATCGCGGGCTGGAACTCGAGCTTGTTTGCGCAGGCATCGACCATCACCGTGAACTGCGGCGCCAATCCGCAATCGGGCGCAGGAAGGTTGTCCAACCCGGGCGGCGGACTTGTGGGATGGGATGGTACGGTTTCGAATGGCGGCACCGTCGGCTCGGCATGCGGCGGGCAGGCCGCGCCGGTTGGTATGGCACTCCTCGGCGCCTCCGGAACGGCCATCAATGGCGACTTCCGCAAATACATTCACACCTTTGGACAAAAACTGAAGCCTGAAACCGCCGTGAACTGGGGCTTTGGTGGCGAGTTTGCGCCGACCGCGTTCCTCAGCGGCTTCGATGCTCAGGTCACCTGGTACTCGGTGAAGATCAATGGCGCGCTGAGAGGCTTCGGCAACCCGAACACGACATCGTTGAACGATCCCACATTGGGCTTTGCCTACATCGTGCCGACCGATTTGGCGTTCCTGCACACCGGCGCTGATCTGCAATGTCATAACAACAACACGCCCGGCGCCGCACTGGCCGGAGGCTTACCGGGCTCGGCCGCCAGCGGATGTCCGGAATTCGAATTGATGCTCCAGAAGCTTCTCGCCGATCCCCGTAATCCGGTGCCTGCGGCGATCCAGACCTCCGTTCTCTGGATCAACGACGGCGCTACCGCCAATAACGGCTTCATCAAAGTCGAGGGTCTGGACTTCAACGTCAGCTACGACTTCGATCTAGGTGATTACGGCGCCTGGAATACCGGCATTACGGGTACGTACTACCTGCATCAGACGGGAGCCAACAATAATAGCGAGCCTGCCAATCCGGCGGCTGTTTTGGTCCAGGACTTGTTCCATACGACGCTCGGAACACTCGGCGGCGTGCAGCAAGTCGGCGTCGAATCGCTGCCGCGCATGCGTTATCGCGCCCGCCTGGGATGGGCCGATGGTCCGTGGTCTATCACCGGCTTTATGGATTATCAGTCGCACTTCTACCACACGCAGAACGCTCCGCCGAACGTCAACAATCAGTGCCTTGTTGCCGGCGGCACAGTGGGTGGCGGCAGCGCTGCGTGCGCTATCTCCGGCTACACCAACATCGAACCGTCCTATTACACGTTCGATCTTTCGGCCGGATACGACACGGGAGACTCACCGTCGAATGACTATCTGAAGCACATCGGCATCCAGCTTGTGGTGCAGAACTTGATGGATAGGCATCCGGCGTTCGAATACCGGATCAGCAGCGGCGGCGGTAACCCGGCGGCGTTCGATATCACAAAGGCCGATACGGGACGCACCGTCGGTATCATCCTGACGAAGACCTGGTAACGGTGGGCTGATCGCCGATGAGGCGCGCGCGGTGAAATCTGGGCGCGTTCTCATCGGAACGATTACCGCCAGTTTGTCAGCGTACTGAGAAACTTCTGGGAGGCTCGCCACGATCGTGGCGGGCCTTCATTTCTATATACGCCCGTTCCAGATGGCGCGTGATGCGGGCCGTATCGAACAACGGCATGGTAAGCCGGTTGGCTGATAGCTTCGCCTTGATCTTCGCGAGTTGCGCGCTGCCGGCCGCAAGTTCGCAGGCGCGCGCGACATAGTCCGCGGCAGACTGCGTAACCAGCTCCGGCAAACCAACGGCGTGCAGCAGACTTGCCGCGACACGTCCCGCAAAGGCCGTCCCGATCCTGGTCAACACCGGCACGCCCGCCCATAAGGCATCGCTCGCGGTCGTGTGAGCGCCATAGGGCAGGGTATCCAGAACAAGATCCGCCAATTGCAGCCGGGCGAGATGTTGCTCTAACGGAAGCCGCTTGGCGAAAATAAGCCGCTCTGCAGCCACGCCCCGCTTCTCGGCTTCTCGTCTCAGATTTGCCGCCGCAAGCGGATTATCGTCGAACAGCCAAAGCACGCTGCCATCCGTCTTCGAGAGGATCTCCATCCAGAGGCCGAATGCCCCGGGAAGGATTTTCTGACTGCCGTTGAAACAGCAGAAAACAAATCCTTGTTCCGGCAGCCCGGCAGTAGTGCGATTGACAGGCGGGGCACCGATCTGCCGATTGGAATCGTTCGGCTGGTAGGTATCGGGCAGATAGACGATCTGCTCCGCATAAAACGCGCGGTCACTCTCTGGAATGACGATCGGATCGGCGATCAGATAATCGAGGTAGGACGTTCCCATCGTGCCGGGATAGCCGAGATATTGCACTTGAACGGGCGCGGGGCGGTAGGCGAGCACCTCGGCACGGGCGCCGCCGGTGTAGCCTTTGAGATCGATCGCGATGTCGATTTCCAGGCCGCGAAGCATGGAGGCCACTGCAGCGTCGCTCATCTCGCGCACATCGATGAATCGCGAAAAGGCCTTTTCGAGGCGCGTCTGCATCGCGCTCCCGTCCCTTGGGCTGTAAGAAATTCCGAACGTCTCGAACCGGTCGCGGTCGTGGTGTTCGAACACGCCGGCAATCAGGAAGGCGACGGCATGAATGCAAAAGTCGCCGGTGATATACGCAACACGGATGCGCTCATGTCGATAGCGTTCGCCGCGGTAAAGGGGACGTGGAAGCACGGGCGTTGACGCGGACGCGTTGATACGCGCGCACCGCAGCTGCTCTTCCGCCGAGTCTGAAATCAGCAGATGACCGAATGGGCGAATGACTTGCGTCCCGCGCGGCAAAGCGGACGAAATGGCTTCGCGTGCCTCGGACAACCCGCTCCAATCGCAGATGTTCAACCGGATATGCATCGCCAGGCCGCGGGCCAACGGATAATCGGGATCGATGGCTAGCAGCGCCTCGATATCGCGCTGCGCCTCCTCGTAGCGATACGCTTGCGCCATCAGGTTCGCACGGTTGTTCAGGGCGGTGCGTTCATCGGGCTGCAGCCGCAGACATTCGTCGTAACTTGCGAGTGCTTCGTCCTCATGATTAAGACGCGCGAGTGCATTGCCCCGTCCGAGCCACGCCTGGGGATCGTCCCGCTTCAATGATAGCGCCTGGTCGAAGTCCGCAGCGGCTTCTTGATAGCGTTGCAAAAAATTGAGCAGACCGCCGCGGCTCCTAAGCGCGTCCCGGTCGTTGGGCGAAAGCGTCAACGCGCGGCTGTAATTCTCCAAAGCGCCTGCGTAATCCTCGCGCTGATAAAGAATATCGCCACGGCCGCGCCACGCGCCGGCGGCTTGCGGGTTGATGCGCAACGCCGCCTCGTAGTTTTGCAGCGCCTGATCCGGTTCTCCCAGACGCAACAGCGTGTAGCCGCGGTACTCCCACGCATCGGTGTAATCGGGCTTAAGCGCAATTGCCTGATCCAAATCCGCTTTGGCTGCCGCGAAGTCCATGGCCTGAATGCGCGCCATCGCCCGGTTGTAAAGCGCTTCCGGGTAAGACGGTTCTATCGCAATGGCGCGGTCGAAGCTGCGGACCGCTTCCGCAGTGCGGCCGGATTCCAGCAGCATCCCGCCGCGGTTATTCCAGGTTTGCGCATGCTGCGGGTGAAGCTCCAGCACTCTATCGAGCAGCGCGATGGCGCAGTCATATTGACCGAGTTGCTGCAATGCGGCGGCGCGCAGCGACAGCGCGTCGAAGGAATTGGGATCGATGGCCGCGGCCCGGGCGAGCAGCACCTCGGCGTGCTCAAAATTCCGGCCTTGCAGCCGAAGCACGCCGAATAGGATCAAAGCCTGGAGATGGTTCGGGTCGCCATCCAGAATGCGCGCATAGGCGCTTGCCGCATCGTCAGGACGGCCGCCAACATGCAGCGCATAGGCCTCGGCCAATGCCTTGTCGCTCATGCCCCTCCCGTTCCCCGTGTGCGCCGGTCTTCTTCGGATGCGATTGCGGATGCTAGACGATCTTGGCTGCGGCCGTCTTGTGGAAGTGCGTGGCGGCCGGAGCACATCCCCGGCCGCTGGAATTCCTCAATGTAGGTAATGCACCACGAAGCGGAACGTCCGTCCGGGTTGCAGCCAGAAGTCCTTCACGAAGGAAATGTGGTTGCGTTCGACGGCGTCGGTAAGATTGCTGCCGGCAAGAGCGATATCGATATCGCCTTCCGGCCCGCGATAGGCGTGGAACACAACGGACGCGTTGACGTCGGTATATCCGTCGGTCGGCGTCTCTTGCGGCCCGAGTTTGTTCTGTCTCGCGACGCGCGAAACGTCCGCGCGCACTTCGAGATCGCTGTCTTCATAGAAAAGTCCACCGCCGTACCGGAACGGTGGAATGCGCGGCACATTGCCGAGATTTGTCAGCGTGGCGCGGACATAATCGGTTTGCGCGTTGATGCCGAAGCGTCCTGTGCCAATGTCGCCTACATGCCAATGCGCCTGCGCTTCGAAGCCCCAGAATGTCGCATCGTTCTGGATGTAGCGAAGCTCCCGGAACTCACCGCTCGTATCCATGTGCAGCGTCCCGTTATCGTCACGGGTGTTGCCGGTTAAAAACCCGTCGATGAAATCGCTGAAGGCGGTGCGGTAGATCGTGAAGGACGCGGACGATCCGTCGTCGTTCTGATATTTCACCCCGCCTTCCATCGAGAACGCTTTCTCGGCGCCAAAATTGGGATCGCCGAGCTCATAGGTTTTCGATGTGTCGTGCGGTCCCTGCGCAAACAATTCGACCGGATTGGGCGCGCGCTCCACATGCGACACGTTGATGAAGATCGAAGTGGATTCCTGCGGCTTGTACACCAGACCGCCGGCAAAGCTGATCGGCGTGTAATTGCGGCTGAACAAGCCCAGCGCATCGGTATCGCCCTTGATGCTTGTCCATTCGATACGGGCCGCGCCTTGCGCGCTCAGTTTGCCGGTGATCGCCAGGTCCTCGAACACATAAGCGGCCAGACTGTTTGTCTTGGTCGGATGCAGATAGTCGGATTCCGGTCCCGTCACCGCAAAGTCGCGGTTGTCGAATTGAAAGCCGATGGCGCCGGTGGTGATCGGCCCAAACGTGTCGTGCAGGGCTTCGACGCGGCCTTCCCATTCGCGATTGCTGAAATGCGCCCGCAAGCCCGCGAGGTCGTCGATCTCGTTGTGGAAATAGTCTGTGTAACCGCCTTGCGCGTCGATGCGCGTGATGCCCGGCAGAGGCGCCGTCCAGCGCCCCGAACTCGTGTAGTTCTTGGTGTCGAGATCGACATGGCTCTTGCTGCCTGAGCCCGGCTCGAAAGGCGTGCCGTAATGCGCGATATATTGATTGAAACCAACACCGGCTGCGCTGCGGTCATCGCCGATATAGGCGCCCCCCAGGGCATAGCCGTGCCCGAAGGCAAAGGAGTTGATTTGCGTCCCGTTCGGCGTGTCGTAATCGTCCGCGCCCCGTATCAATCCGTCGGCGTGAAACGCAAGATGGCCTTCGCGCGTGTCCAGGATGGCGCCGCCAACCCGTTCGGCGCCATTGTCGGACACCGTGCCGAAGCCTTCGTAATTCGTGCTCTCCTGCACATCGATCGGAATGCGATTGTTGATCGAATTGACCACCCCGCCGATCGCCTGGCTTCCATAACGCAGCGTCGCCGGGCCGCGCAGCACTTCCACCTGCAGAGAGGCAAGCGTGTCGATGGGAACCGCGTGATCGTCGCCAACGTCTGAGGTGTCGTGACCGCCAATGCCGTTTTCGGTGACGCGCACGCGCGTGGAGGAAAGACCGCGTATTACGGGGCGGCTGGCGCCGGTGCTGAATCCCGTCGATGTCACGCCCGGCACGTCTTTCAGCGCATCGCCGATACCGAAACCGCCTTGCGTTAGCAACGCTTCGTGGGGGATTTGGCTGACGCTTGCCCCGATATCCAGATTGCTCTGGCCGAAGGGGGACGCGGTTATGACCACCGTTTCGGGGACGGCGTTCGGATTGATGGCGGAAGCCTCTCCGGCATGGGTTGACGTCTGTAATGCGATGAAGCTCGCGCCAGCTAGCGCGGCGGTAAGAATACGGTGTTTCATAAGGACAAACTCCAGCAATTCATGGTTCGTTTGCCGGACGCCGCGCATGGTGCGAGCGTCTGACTCGAACGGGACAGCGCCGGATTGGCATCCGGGCCGTGTCGCAGGTCTTATGCGGAGTTAGTTTTGCGGCGGTGCGCGGCCGCGCCAGCTATGCGAGACCGCCGGCAACACCGGCAGTGCATCGCGAAAGACGATGAACTGCACACTGATCCAGGCCGGGATATAGGCGAGAACCGCCCCGCCGTGGATGAACTGGCCCGAATGCGCGAAGCCCTGGCAAAGAGGGCAATTTGCGGAATCGTCGCCGCTGGGCAATTGGTCGCGCGGGATGCCCGGTTCGTTGGCGACGATTCCTGCCGACGCGATGTCAGCGGCCGCCGCTAACGCGGGCGTGTTTAGGCTTGCCAGCATCTGACGATGCGTATGCGTTTGAATGACGAAAATCTGGACCGCCACGGCAAGCAAGGCGAACGCCAGGAATGCGATCTGTTGCAGCCGGACGGCGCACGCGCCAACGCGACGGCGTTCGCGCCCTATAGTCCGCCTGCTGTGACGGTTTTCGATCATCGCCTCTGGCCGTTCCAGTTTCCGGCGCCGCCAAGTTAGCCCCAAACGCTTTTGATCTCCAGCCGTTTGCCGGTAAGCTTTGCCATCTCATGTGAGGTCTGCCCATGGAAAGGCTCAAGCACATCGCCTCCGGTCTGTTATTCGCCGGGCTTGCGTTGTTTGGTCCCGCTTCTGGTTTCGCCGCGCCGGCGGTTCCGCCGCTTGCTGCAACTATGACCGACCCAGCCCCGAACGCGCGCGTCGATGCGCCGCTGCCCTTGGTACATGTCATGTTCAACGGACCGGTCGATCCGAAGGCGTCGGGTTTTGAAATCACCAGGAGCGACGGCGCTCATATCGACGTTCAGGAAGTGGCCCCCATGGGAGACAGCATCCTGATGGTCACCCCGAAAGCGCCGCTGACCGCCGGAAATTACAAGGTGAAATGGCACGCCGCAGGGAGCGATAAGAAAACGTTGGAGGGAGAATTCTCCTTCACGGTGCAATAGCTCCTATCAGGCTGGCAGTTTCTCTCGCCTCGGATGCGTATCCATTATTGCATACGCCATCTCGGCAAATCGTGCTCCGGGCCCGCAATTCCCCATGCTCTGAACATTGACGCACGCCCCTTCGAGCAGCAGGAACAACTGCTCCGCAAGCCGATCCGGCTGCACATAGCCGGCGTCGCGGCACAGCGTCACGAGGCGCTCGCGATGCTGAGTCTTGCACTCTTCGATCACGGCGCGGGCCGGGTGGTCCTTTTCCGGAAATTCCACGGCGGCGTTGGTCAGCGGACACCCGCGCAGGCTGCCTTTGCACAGATCGCCGCCGGCGCGCCCGATCAGCGCGCGCAGCTGCGCGTCGGCATCGCCCGCAAACGGACGAAGAAGCTCCTCGTCCCGCGCCAGCGCCATCGCGTTCAGCGAGCGCAGGTATTCCGCCACAAGCTGATCCTTCGATTCGAAGTGACGATACAGCGTCATCTTGTTGGTGCTGGCGGCAGCCGCGATCTCATCGACGCTCACCGCCCGAATGCCACGCGAATAAAACAGGTCCTGGGCTGCATCGAGGATGCGTTGCCGAGGGGGGGCTTCGGGTCGTTTTTCCGAATTTTCAACTGTCTTCAAAAGGACTCCTTGACACGATAGTTACTAGTCAGTACCTATGTACCGACAAGAGTTACTTACCAGTAACACACGTCGCGGAAGATGTCAGCAGACTTAAATGGAAACGCGGGGGTTTCTTATGGTGTTCAACACGTTAACGCGCGGGCCCCTGCCGAAAGCGGCAACCATCCAGCGACGTAAGACAGGCGGCTAGCGCCGCCAAGTGCCGGGTCGAGGCTGTGGCCTCCTCCCTCCCCCGCAGCCTCGGCCCGGCCCAATTTCAGTCAGAGCCCGAAAACAGATGATGCAAGATATCCTCCTCAACAGCGCCGGTTTTCCTGCCGCAATGGTTTGGATCAACGCGATGATCCTTGGCGCGAGCGCGGTATTTACCCTGGCGGCCGCGCCGCTGGCGGTGCGGGTTTTCGCGCGGCAGGCGATCGCCACGTCGACCTCTGTGAGCTTAGGCGTGCTTCAGCTTGCGGCGGCGGTCCTTCTGCTCGATCCGGAACTGCGCATGTGGGGCATTGTGCTGGCGGCAGTGATCGCGTTTGGCGCGGTGGTGCTGCTGCTGGATCGCGGCCGCTATGCGTCGGCTCTGCCGGTCGCCGGATTCATGCTGGCGCTTGCGGTGTCGGCAGCCTCAGTCCCGGCGCACCGCTCGCACATCCATTATTTGGCCGGGACGGGTGAAGTATCGGTTTCACAACCCGGCCCGTCCGGGACTGTTCCCAGGGTTCAAGGCGATGCGTGACCGGCGTTTCATCAGGCTTGCTGCCGCTCTTGCCGTGTTGATAGCCGGGGGGTGCAGCACGCTTTCTCCCCCGAACTTCGATACCGAGCCGCTTTGGATCCATTTACCGGCGACGGTTGAGGCGGACGCCGGGTCAGCCGTGCCCGTCCGCGAAGCAATTGTATTGAACGCAACGCCTGTTCGTTTGGCCTAAGGAGGACGCTATGACCACATTGTGCGAACGCTACGAAATTTCCGGTGTGTGCAAATCGGCCTCTTACAGCGCGCGCAGCGACGAGACGCCAAAAGCGGGCGAACTTCTGGGCGAGGCAGCCTGGGCATTGGCGGTTCCTCTCGCGCTGGCGCTGGCGGTCAGTTTCGCATTGCCGCTGGCGGGGATTGCCGGGCCTTAGACCCATGCGAACGTCGAGGGGCAACTGCCGGGCTCACTTTCACCACGTGAGCCCGGCGCAACGCCGGCTTATTTTGCTGCCCAATAGCTCTGCTTTGTCTTGAAGATTGCTTTGGGAATTTTTCCGTAAATCACCAGGTTCTCGTCGACGGCTTCGGAAAGCGCGAAGTCGACGCCCACGCTTTCCAGCGAGTAAGCGTCGCTGGGTGACAAGCCTTTGGTTTGCAGGAACTGGAAGGTTTCCCGCACCGCGCTTTGGGCCGCCATGTCCAAATCCTTATCCATGCCGAGAATGTAAAAATTCTCCGCATCTTCGGCGCGCGGGAATTTCATGCCTTTGCCCGCGCCGGGATGCACAATGAATTGCAGCACCGGCGACATCGAGGCTTCGATGGCATTGCCGTCCACCTCGCCGTCGCCCTGGCCGGCGTGGGAATCGCCGGTTACGAACAGTGCCCCTTCGTTGAACACGGGAAGGTACAGCGTTGCGCCCGCCGTCAGCCTTTTGAAATCCATATTGCCGCCGAACGCGCCGGGCGCGCGGGAGCCGACGCGTTTCACTTCCGGCGGCGGCGCGACGGCCATGATGCCCATAAAGGGCGAAAGCGGCAGCTCAATATCTTTGGAGAAGAGCGCAACATTGCGGGCGAGATCGAACTTGATCACCTTCGAGCCGCGTTCCTTCAGCAAATTCGGCACGACGCCGCCGGTGCCTGGATTGTTGACGCCGTAGGGCACGCGGATGTCGACTCTCAGGATGCGCACTTCCAGCATGTCGCCGGGATGTGCGCCATCGACGAAGATGGGCCCGGTCAGCACATGTCCGCCCCAGCCCTTTTCCTTGCTCATCTTTCCGACATCGATGGCGTCTTTAAGCACCTGATTGGCGGGTATTCCAGCGGCGGCGAAAAACTTCACCGGATCGTCGGTCAGGCCGCCATGCGAGATCGTGTCGATTTTGACGGTCTGCCCAGGCTTCACGTGCACCACCGGCGGCGTGTCGATGGCGATGTAGCCACGGACTACGGTTTTGGGCGTGGACGGTACAAAGACGTCGGGCTTGATTTCGGCTGCACGCGCCGTCGAAACAAGGGCAGCGAGGCCAACAGCCCATGCCAAGGCAAGCTTTTCAAGATTGGATAACATCATCGTTCTCCTTGTGAAGGGTTCAATAGGCCACGCGCACGCCGAATTTGAACGAGCGTCCGACGAGGTCGTAGGGGCTGCCGTTAATGCTGATGGCGACGATGGGCGGCTTCTTGTCGAACAGATTGTCGATGTTCAGATACATCTGGGCGCGCCGGTCGTTCTCCTGCCAGAAATCATAGGCAACGCTGGTGTTGAAATAGAGCGCCGCCGGCCAATGATTCTGATTGACGCTGTTCGACAAAGCCGCGGTCGTATTGTAGGCGGCGGTGCCGGGCGTCAGTCCGTCCAAACCTACAAGCGTCGGATCGTAAATGAGGCCGGACGTATAGCGGACCATGAAATCGAACGTGTACGGCGCAAGATTGTAATGGATCAGGCCATTCCACGACCACCTGGGTGAGCTTGCCTGGCCCGCGCTGTCGATATTGCTGACCTTGGTGATGGTGCGGAAATGGTCGACCCATGTTCCCAGCGCGCGGAAATTCAGACTGCCGGGAATGCCGATTTCGTCGATGGGAACGGCATATGAGACTTCGACATCCACGCCGTCCGTCCGCAATGCGTTCAGGTTCAACTGCGGAACGTCCACACGTGACACGCCGAGGAGCGTGGAGTCCGTGGTGACAAATTTGGCATAGGGAGACGCATTTCCGTTAATGACAAAATCGTCCAGAATGGTCTGGGCCGACAAGGTCGAGATCACGTCTTTGATGCGGATGTTGTAGTAGTCGACGGAGATGTTGAGGCCCGAGATCCATTCAAATCGCGGCTGAAACACGAACCCCGCAGTGAAGGTTTCGCCCGTTTCCGGCACCAGATCCGGATTGCCGATGGTGTTGCTCTTGATGAAACCGGAGGCGCCGTTCTTCTTATTTGTGATGTTGGGATTGCCTTCCGAGCCCGGATTGAACAGCTCGTTGACGTTCGGCGCGCGAATGTCGTGCGATTCCGTCGTGCGCAGCCGCAGCATGTCGTTCAGGTCCCAGGTGGCCCCAACCTTCCAGGTCGTCACACTGCCGGACGTCGAATAGTGCGTCTGGCGGACGGCGGCGTTGAAATCCAGCGACTCGATCCACGGCAATTCCTTCAAGACCGGAACGCCAACCTCACCATAGAATTCGTTGACGTAAATCTGGCCGTGATAGAGCGAGTAGTTCTGGTTCATCAGCGCGCCTTTTTGGCAATCGGCGCAATTCACTACGTCGGCATAATCTTTCCGCCAGCTATAGCCGGCAGCAACCAGAACATCGCCGGCCGGTAGCGTGGCCGGCACACCGTTTATATTGGCGGTGATATTGTATTGCCGGAATTCCATGTCGGCTTCTGACGCCGAATTGAAGTAGCGGTTGGCCGCTTTGTTCTGCTCCACATTGTTGCCGAAGATGTTGTAGGGCACGCAGCCCGGCGACAAATTGGCGATGAGCTTGGCTTTAACAAGGGCGGGCTGTGCGTTGAAATAGGGATTGGTCGCAACGGGACCGCATACCGGCACGCCGTTGGCGTCGGCGACCACATAAGCCGATTCAAAGAAATCCGCCGTGCGCGGCGTGTTCATAATGTTCGGAACGAAGGCGGCTTTGCCGATGCCGCCGCCAAAATCCCAGGTCCAATTGTCGAACAGCTCTCCGCGCATGCCGAAATCCCACTGGTAAGTTTCGGTGCGGTTGCGCGAGGAAATCGAGCCAAGGTCTTCGTGGCGGGTGGCGCTGTATTGAAAGCTGGTGAGGTTGTTCGCCTTCATGGCCGTCACCACGGCGGCGGGCAGGTACGGGTTGGTGATCTGCACCGGGTATTTGTTGAAGTTCGGCACTTGCGCGCCGAAGGAGCGGCCAAAGGTGTGCAAGGATCCGTAATTGAATTGCGCGTAAGCCATCGTCGTCGGCGTAACGTCGAATTCCAGGCGGGCGAGGGCGGCGTAGCGGTCATAAGGCGCGCGCAGGAATTGGTCCGGGTTTTCGACGCTGCCGTAATTGCCCGTGCCGATCATCTCGGTGCCGCCGACAATCGATCCGAGCTGAAAATTGCGGATTTGGCCGTTGTCGAGGAATTCGATTCCCTTCAACGGTCCGGCAACGATGAGGCCGCTGGCGTTGTAAGCCGACGTTTCGACGTGATTGGCGATGAGGTTGGCAGGCATGCCCGCTGCGCGCGGTGACGGCACGGACATGGCGCCCGGCTCCAGGCGGCCCCAATCGCGGGCATACATCGTGCCGGTGCCGTTATTGATTGTCACATCGCCGCCGGCGATGAAATGGCCCCGGCCGCCGGCAAAGCTGGCGCCATAAGCGATGCTTGGGTTGTATTCGATGTTGTCGCCGCGCTGCGACACGCCGTAGTGGAAATCCGCCGTAAAGCCTTCGAAGCGGTTCTTCATGATGAAGTTGACGACGCCCGCGACGGCATCCGATCCATAGGCTGCGGAGGCGCCGCCGGTGACGATATCCACGCGTTCGATCAGGCTCGTCGGAATGAGATTGGTGTCGAACACGCCGGTGTTGCCGTCGGGCACGTGCCGCCGACCATTAATAAGGACAAGCGTTCGCACCGATCCGAGCCCGCGCAGGTCCAGATTGGCCTTCGAGGCGTTCTGTGCGCCCGTCGAATTAGCACTTGGCCCGGTTGTGCCGCGAAACGATGGAATGTCGCGGATGATTTCGAACACGCTGCCTGCCGCGCGTTGTTCGATTTGCACTTGGCCCACTTCCGTCACCGGAGTCGGTGCGGCAAATCCCGTTCCCGCGCCAAGCAAAGAGCCGGTTATCAACACCTGTTCCGGTGCGGCGTCGCTGGCGATTGCCGCGACCGCATCGGTTTGTCCGCTCGCGCTTTGGCTCGTGAGAAGCGCCAAAGACGAAGCGGCTAAGAGTAATTTCTTTCGATAAAAGCTCATTTTTTATGCTTCCCAAGTTGGATGTTGCAGTTGCTCCAACCCAGGTGCGTCCCCACCCCATAGCGCACGCGCATCGCAAGCCGCGTGCCAATGCGAGCGGCCGACATGCGATAAACCGCGTCGCTTCAAAATCTGCTCAGTTCGGAAGCACTGCACAAAACGCTCGCTGCGACTGCACAATCGAGCGCCGCATTTTGAGAGCGCGCGAGACGCGCCGCATGGATTTGGACCGGACCGCATAAGATTTAAGCGAATGGCCGAACGTGCGATTGCTCGCCGGCATTGCCGCTGTTGTTTACGTTCTACGCAGTTTGCCCCAGGCGCGTTTTTTCCTGCGCATAAAGGTGGCGCGGGTTGCTCAACCGCAGTGCAGCATGATGCGGAAGATCGAGACAAACCGCGCCGCGCCGTGCCACATTCGGGTTTACCCGAAAGCCACAAGGCACGCGCTTCAAAGCGTACAAGGGGGGGAGATGAACGCCGACCAAGTTTTCCGCAAATGCGCGTGGCGCCTGATTCCGTTTTTGACGCTGCTCTACATCATCAACTTCCTCGATCGGGTGAATGTCGGCTTCGCGGCGCTCACCATGAACAAGGACCTGGGTTTTTCGCCGGCGATCTTCGGATTCGGCGCGGGCGTGTTCTTCATGGGCTATGCCGTGTTTCAGGTTCCGGCCAATGTCATGCTGGAACGTATCGGCGCCCGGCGCTGGATTTGCTGCATCCTTGTGGCCTGGGGTCTGCTGTCTTCGTCGAACGCCTGGGTGCAGACGCCAACGCAATTCCATGTGCTGCGCTTTATTTTGGGCGCGGCCGAAGCAGGTTTTGTCCCCGGCATCTTCTTCTATCTGACGCTCTGGTTTCCGCCGTCCTATCGCGGCCGTTTCATCGCCAGCTTCATGGCGGCCGCGCCTTTGTCGGGTGTGGTAGGCGGGCCGCTGTCGGGATGGATTTTGGGCCTGGGCGATATGGCCGGTCTGCACAGCTGGCAATGGCTTTTCCTGCTGGAAGGGTTGCCCGCCTGCCTGCTTGGCTTTGTCGTCCTTAAAGTTCTTCCCGATGGGCCTTCGTCCGCGCGCTGGTTGAACGCGGAAGAGAAGAAGACGATCACCCAGAACTTGTCTGCCGGCGGCGTCATCGAACATCGCGAGCTTTGGAGCGCGCTGACCGACATTCGCGTCATCGCGATGGGCTTGGTCAATTTCGGCGTTCTGGCCGGCGCCAATGGCGTGGCGCTTTGGTTTCCGCAAATCGTCAAGGCGACAGGCTTTTCGACGCTCGTCACAGGCTTCGTCGTGGCGTTGCCTAACCTCATCAGCGCCTTTGTCATGATGGCATGGGGCCGTTCCAGCGATGCCAGGGGCGAGCGGGCGTGGCACATCGCCATTCCCGCGTTGATCGCTGCCACAAGCTTTATCGCCGCGAGTTTCAGCCAAGCCGATATGTTTATTTTGGTGGCGCTCGGCCTGACCCAGATCATGCTGTGGTCCGCCATCGCGCCTCTGATCGCATTCCCCTCGTTCCTGAGCGGTTCGGCGGCTGCTGGTGGAATCGCGCTGATTGTCTCCATCGGTCAGCTGGGCGGCTTCTTGGGATCGACTCTGATCGGGGTGGTAAAGGAGCGGACTGGCGACTACAGCGCCGCCATGGCGACCATCGGCGTCATGCTGCTGGCTGCAGCGGGCATCGCGCTGCTGCTCGGCCGCAATATGGCGCCGCCTCGGCGCGAGGCCGTGGCCGCACAGACCTGATCAGGCTTGGTCTTGTAGCCGGTCGAGCAAGCCGGCCACATCGCCGGTACGGAAGCCATAGCCCGACACGGCGGCGAGATTTTCCAGCTCGGCCAAAACGGTGGCGCGATCCTGGTGGCTGGCCCAAAACAGCGGGCCGCCCTCATGCTTGGGAAAGCCGTAGCCGTTGACCAGCACGACATCGATGTCGGAGGGACGGGCTGCAATTCCTTCCGCCAGAAGGAGCGCGGCTTCATTGACCATCGTGACAACCACGCGGCGGCAGATTTGTTCGGCGGTGAACGCGCGGCGAACAATCCCCTTTAAGGCAGACGCCTCTTCGATGAGGGCGCGGACGGCAGGATCGGATGCGCCTTTGCGTTCGCCGCTGCGATAGCTGTACCAGCCCGCGCCGGTTTTCCGTCCGAGCCGCCCCTGCTCGCAGATGCGGTCCGGGATTTCGCAGTACCGCTCGTGCGAATCGCGCGTGGCGGCCAGCCGTTTGCGCATGCGCCAAGCGGTGTCGAGCCCCGACATGTCGGCAACGGCGAAGGGACCCATGGCGAAGCCGAAATTTTCCAACGTCGCGTCGATGTCTTCCGGGAAGGCGCCTTCTTCCAGCATGAATTCGCATTGGCGGCGGTACGCGGCATAGATGCGGTTGCCGATGAAGCCTTCACCGACGCGCGCGATGACGGCGAGTTTGCGCAGGCGTTTGGCGACATCCAGCGCGGAGGCAAGCGTTTGGGCGCTTGTCGCTTGGGCGCGGACGACTTCCAGCAGCCGCATGGTCTGCGCGGGATTGAAGAAGTGCAGACCCACAACTCTATCCGGGCGGCGCGTCACGGCGGCAAGCGTATCGAGGTTGAGGTACGACGTGTTGCTGGCGAGGATCGCGTGCGGCGCAAGCAGCCCATCGAGCCGGACGAGAAGGTCCTTCTTGATGTCCATGTCTTCGAATATGGCTTCCACAACAAGATCCGCGCTCGACAGCGCCTCAAGGCTCGCGGCGGGCGTTATGCGGGCTATGCGCGACGCGGCTTCGCTTTCGGACATGCGCCCGGATTTGACGGTGCGTTCGTAGAAGCTGCGGATCGCGGCCATGCCCCGGTCAACGGCCGCTTCGTCCTGGTCGACGAGGATCACAGGAATGCCTGCATCGGCGAAGCACATCGCGATCCCGGCGCCCATGGTGCCCGCGCCAACGACTCCGGCGCGCGCAATTCGTGCCGGTTCTATTGCATCCAGCCCGTCGGCTTTGGGTGCTTGGCGCTCGGCAAAGAACAGATGCCGCAAGGCGGCGGCTTCGGTGCTCTGGCGCAGCGCCTGAAATACCGCCCGCTCTTTTGCCAAGGCGTCGTCGAACGGAAGCGATGCCGCCCATTGCACAGCCTCGATCGCGGCGGAAACTTGCGGCCGGTTGCGTCCGGCACGTAAGGCCGCGGCAGCTGCTTTGTCGATCGCGTCAGCCGGCGAGGGCGGAACGTCGATTCGGCCGAGTGGGCGCTTGCGCCCTATCCAGCTGCGCGCGAACGCGACGGCAGTGGCACGAAGCTCGCCATCGGCCATCGCATCGATCAGTCCGCGCTCTTTGCCTTCCTTTGCTCCGATGCGGCGGCAGGAGCAGATCATCTCAATAGCAGCAGGGATTCCGGTAAGCCGCGGCAAATATTGCGTGCCACCCGCGCCGGGGATCATGCCCAGGCTCACTTCGGGAAACCCGACAATCACGTCCGGTGTCGCGATGCGCGCGTCGCAGCTGAGCGCCAGCTCGAAACCGCCGCCCAATGCCGCGCCGTGAAGGGCGGCGATGAAGGGCGTAGGACAATCGCGGATGGCCGCCTGGATGACCGGCAATTGCGGCTCGGGAATGGGTTTGCCGAATTCTTTGATGTCGGAGCCCGCGACGAACGTATTTCCGGCGCCGATCAAAACGGCGGCCTCAATCGTGAAATCGCTTTGGACCGTTCCTATGGCATCGAGCAGCGCGCGCCGCACATCGGCCGAGCTGGCATTGACCGGCGGGTTGTCGATGACAAGGACGGCAACATTGCCGTCGCGCTCCACATGAACCGTGCCGCTCATGGCGCCGCCAGCCGAACGACCGCATCCACCGCCAGCACGCCCTTGCCGTTTTCCATGACCAGCAGCGGATTGATCTCCGCTTCCAGCACGACCGGATCGCTTTTTGCCGCGAGCTGAGACAACGACACGATGGCCTCAGCAAGTGCATCGAGATCGCCCGCAGGCCGTCCGCGATAGCCGGAAAGAACGGCCATGCTCTTTACTTCCACTATCATCTGCCGCGCCGTTTCGAGATCGACGGGGGCCAGCCGCAAGGCACGGTCGCGGTAAATTTCCGTCAACACGCCGCCCGACGCCAGCATCACGATGGGGCCGGCTTGCGCATCGAGGCGATAGCCGATCAGTACCTCGCCCACGCCTTTCGCCATCTGCTGCACGACCACGCGATCTGCCGCTGTGCCGGGTGAAGACTCTTCGATGTTCTTGCCGATCTGCCGAACGGCCTCTGCCAGTGCGGCATCGTCTGAAACATTCAGCACCACGCCGCCGACATCAGTTTTATGCTGGATGTGCTCGGACAGAATCTTGACGGCGACGGGGTATGGAAAGGGCAACGGCTCGCGAGTGCCTACCTTCGCGTCCAGAGCCACCGCTGGTGCGTGGGGTATGCCAAGCTGTTCCAGCAACACATACGCATCCAGTTCGTTCAAACACCGGCTCTCGCCGCCCAGGCTTGTTGCGGCCGCCGTTGATGCGCGTGGCTTGCGGCGCGCGAAGGCGGCGGCAATGGCATCGCCACAGGCTTCGGGCGTGCGGAAATTTGGAATGCCAGCCTGGGTAAGCTGCTTTAGGGCTTGCGGCGCATCCGGCACAATGAACGCCGCCAGCGGCTTGCCGGCATTGGCGCATTCGATCAGGGGACGGACGGTTGAGTTCGGTTCAAACCGCGCCGACGAACCCGGCACAGCGACCACAAGGTCGAACTCCGGCGCGGTCAGCAGTACATCCAGGGCGCGCTTGACGGTTTCGTACTTGGTTCCAGCCAATGTCAGATCGACGATCCGTTCCGGCGCCACATGAATGTCCTGCGCGGCGAGGCGAGCCAGCGTCTCGGGGCTCGGGCCTTCCACCGCGACGTGCCGGATTGCCAATTGATCGACAACCATCGCCGCGCCGCCCGCCGTCGTGGTGACGACGCCCACGCGCATACGCCGCCCTGCGGCTTGGCTAACCGGCAGCCGCGCCAGCAGCGGCAGGCCTTCAAGCGCCGCCTCCAAGGTTTCCACACGCGCAATGCCGCAATCTCTAAGGAAGGCATCGGCGACATCGTCTTCGCCCGCTAATGCGCCGGTGTGGGAAACGGCCAATTCCGCCGCTTCCGCCGAACGCCCCAATTTGTAGGCCAGAACCGGCTTGCCGCGTTCGGCCGCAGCCCAGGCAAAGGCGCGAAGCTGCTCGGATTTGCGGATCGTCTCCAGGAACAGCAGATACCCCGCGATGGCGGGATCATCGAGCGTGCTGGCGCAAATTTCGCCGATGCTGAGATCCAGTTCGTTGCCAACGGAGACAAGCCCCGCAAAGTCGATGCCCCGCGAAAGTCCGCGCGACACCAGCGCGCCGATCATGCTGCCGCTGTGGGAAGCGACGAAGATATTCCCTGCGGGCACTTCGGGTTCGGCGAACGCGGCATTGGCCGTCAGCAGCAAACGGTCGTGCAGATTGACCACGCCGAGGCTTGACGGGCCGACGATGCGCAAGCCGGTTTCGGCGCAGATACGGCGCAGTTCTTTTTCGCGCTGCGCACCTTCCGCGCCGGCTTCGCCAAATCCGCTGGCCAGAATTGTGACGACGGGAATGCCGATACGGGCGCATTCCGCGACAGCTTCGATCACCGTCTCGGTCGGCGACAGCACGTAGGCATGGTCCGGTATTTCCGGCAGTGCCTCAAGCGAACGCCATGCGCGCTCGCCCGACACCGTATCGCGGCGCGGATTGATTGGATAAATCGTGCCGGCGTAACCGGCTTGGCGCAAAAACCGTAATGGCCGGGCGGCGGTTTTGCTCTTGTCGTCAGAGGCGCCGATCAACGCGACGCTGCGCGGCGATAGCAACTTTTGCCGCAAAGCTGCGCCCGACAATACTGTGCTCACGTCAGATTTTCCTTTGATCGAAGCGCCGGTCGAAAACGGACTCGGCGATGCGATTCTTGAGCATTTCGATTGAGCCCCCGGCGATCATCCAGCCACGCGTGCGCCGCACGCAATATTCCACCAGCGTTTCTTTGCTGTAGCCCATGCCGCCCATGACCTGCATGGCTTCGTTCGCCACATCGAAGCCCGCTTGATTGCAGGCGAGCTTAGCGACGGCGGTGTCATAGGCCGACGGTATGCCGTCCTTCGCGTTGGCAATCGCGCGATAGAGTAGAAGCTGGGCCGCGTCGAGCTTGACGGCCATTTCGGCGAACTTCCACTGCAGGCCCTGGAATTCGCACAAGTCACGCCCGAACTGCTTTCGCACAAGGCAGTGGTCGCGCGCGACGTTGAAGGCGTGGCGTCCGAGGCCCTGCGAGCGTGCGGCATTGCCGATGCGTTCGACATTGAAGCCCGAGATTTGCTTCTTGAAGCCGCCCTCGCCGAGCAAGACGTTCGCGGCGGGTATGCGGCAATTCTCGAAATAAAGCGGTGACCATTGCTCATCGCTCATGAAGCGCGACGGCTTGCCGATGGTAAAGCCCGGCGTATCCCGCTCAACCAGAACCGAGCCTATCCCGTTCAAACCTGGGCCGTAACGGAGATAGACCAGGAAGACGCCGGCTTCGGTGCTGTGCGTGCTGAAAATCTTGCCGCCATTGATGACGAAGAAATCGCCGTCCTTCTTCGCCGAGGTCGTGAGATCGGTCACCGCCGAGCCGGCATCGGGCTCCGTCATGCCCAGGCTGATGAGCTTACGCGCGTTCAGCAGGTCGGGAAGAAACCGCGCCTTCTGTTGGGCGGTCGCATATTCGGCAAATGTCCGGATCGGGCCGAAATTTCCCGCCTGCACGATGTCCGCGCTTTTGGGGCAGACGAGCGCAAGTTCCTGAATGGCGATAACGGCATCCATCAGCGAGCCGCCGACGCCTCCGTCGCTTTCGGGAATGGTGATACCCAGCAGGCCCTGTTCGGCCAGCAGCTTCGCCGTTTCCCAGGGATAGTGGGGATCGTGCGCGCGGCTAAGGGCGCCATCGGCCAATTTTCCACGGGCAAAGCGCCGCACGGAATCGGCAAAGGCGGTCTGATCGGGCGTCAGTTCGAAATCCATAGTCCCCCCGGAAACGGTTGGCAGGAAACTACCGGGAGAGTCCGGTCAGCGCAAAATCTTACAGCAGGGCTAAAGAGGGCAGCGTTTCCAGCGCCCAAAGGTGCTGCAACAAAGCGGCCGCCTTGGTTTGGCCGACCACGGGAATTGCCAGTTCCCGATACTTTTCTTCCAGTTCGGCGTCGGTGAGAGGCAGTTCCGGGTCGCCTTTGCGGTCGGGCTGCAGGACGGTTTCGCTGCGGGCGTCCGTTGTTTCAATGGTCACGCGCGCGGCGCGGCGCCGGGGAAAATCGGCATCGATCTTGTCGTCCACGGCAAATTCGATGCGGCCCATCAGAGCGCGGGTGGCCGGATCGCTCAACCGCATGGGCTCGAAGGCTGCCAGCCGCACGCTGCCATGCACGAGCGCCGTGGCGATGACATAGGCCAGACTGAACCGTGCTTCGGACGCGGTTTGCGGATTGGGATTGCCGGCAACATCGAGCGCGGTTCGATAGGTCTCGACCCGCACGCGCGCGATCTCCGCCGCCTTCACGTTCAACCGGCGCAGTGCTTCCTGGGCGCCGTCGATGGGTGCGAAAGTGTGGCCGCAACAGGCGTGATTTTTGACCGTCATATGGGTAATGTTGAAATGGCTTCCCAGCGTCGCTACGCCGCTTTGCCAATCTGGCGATGTGCTCATGGCGCGCCCCATGCCGGCTTCGCCTTCGAGCATATCCAGCGTGCCGGTTACCCCTTCGCGCGCGGCCACGGCAGCCAGCAAGCCGTTTTCCGCCGCCTTGCCCGCGTGCAGCGGTTTGGCCAGCGAGTCGCTGCGGAACGCCTGCTGCAATCCGGCGGCGAACGTAGCCGCTATCGCCAGCGCGTGTGCAAAGCGTTCGCTGTCGAGTTCGTAAATTCTTGCCGCCGCCGACGCCGCACCGAACGTGCCAATGGTGCCGGTGTTGTGCCAGAAGCGGTAATGCGCGCGCCCCATCGCTTCGCCGATTCGGGTTGAAATCTCATAGCCCGCGATGACGCCGTTGAGGAATGCGGCGCCGCTCGCGCCCGTGGCCTGTGCCGCCGCAAGCGCCGCGGCAATCGTCGGAGCGCCGGGATGGTAGATGGCTTCGCGGAAGATGTCGTCGACCTCCACGGTATGCGCCGCTGTGCCGTTGATAAGAGCGGCGGCGCGCGCCGTGGCTTTGCGGCCGAACGCGAGCGTGCAGGGACCAGCGTCCATTTCGTCCGCCAGCGCCTTTTCCAGCATCGTCGCGGGAGCAACCACCGCACCCGGCAGCAGGGCGGCGTACCAGTCGATGACCGAGCGTTTGGCGCTATGCAGAACGTCCGCCGCGACAGGCTGTTTGCCGAAGCCCGATCCCCAACTCGCGAAATCTTCGATAACCGTCATTGCTTCAGCCCTTCACACGAGAGGCGGTGTTTGAGATTCGTTCGTCCGGTGGCGCTATTTCCGTCACCAGATCGCGGATCAGCGGCTTGTTGCCCAATGGTTCAAGCTGCATCTCGCGTGGCTCCAGACGTGCCGTGCAGGCGTAAACGACTTTGCCGTCAACGCGCATCATGCACTCCTTGCAGGCATTGGCGTTGATACAGGAATAGCGAAAAGCGAGGGTCGGATCCTGCTCGATGCGAACGCGGCGTAAGCCGTCCAGAACCGATTGGCCGGGTTCGTAGGTAACCTCAAACCGCGACCAGGATGGTTCTTCGCCAGTGATGCCGCGGCGGATGAGCAGGGTAGCCGTCGGCGTCATTCGGCGACGCTCCTTCGCGCGAGCACAAGCGCGCCGGATTTCAGGGTGACCGCTTGATTGGCGGTCCAGGCGTCAACGGTTGCGGGAAAATCTTCGCGTTGGTGGGCGCCGCGACTCTCTTCGCGGGCGAGGGCGCTTTGCACCACGGTTTCGGCGACCAGCAGCATGTGGCGCAGGTCAAACCAATCCAGCCGGACCATGTCGAAGCCGCTTTGGGACGGAGGCGGAGTCTCGCCGGCGGCTTCTTTCAGCGCCTGCAATTCCTGCAGCGCCGCTTGCAGACCGGCGCGTGTCCGCAGCGGACCGGCATGCTTGGACATCATTGTCTGAAGCCTCGCCACAAGTGCAGCCGCATTTCCGGCGCTGGGTGCAGAGTCCGACAACAACGCCAAGGCCGATGTCGCATCTGCATCGTTCCAAGCATGCACAATGCTTCGGCCTGTTTCTGCGGCTTTCAGTCCGGCGATTTCTCCGAAAACGAGGGCTTCGGGAATCGCATTGCCGGAGAGCCGATTCGCGCCGTTGGCGCCGCCGACGGCTTCTCCTGCCGCGAACAGATGAGACACGCCTGTCTCCATCGCGGGCGTCACGCGAATGCCGCCCATGTGGTAGTGGGCAATCGGGGCGACTTCGACCGTCGTTTGCGTCAAATCGATGCCGTTGGCGGCGAGGCGGTCGATGACAGGGCCGAAGGCCTCGCGCAGTTTCTGTTCGGGCACATGCCGGAACGACAAATACACGCCGCCATGCGGCGAGCCGCGGCCCGCTTCCACTTCTTTCAGGATGGCGTAGGTCGCCACGTCGCGCGGCGCGCGGTAGCGGCCTTCTTCGACCGCATGGTAGTTGCCGATGAATTCGCGGCCCTCGCCATTCAACAATTGTCCGCCGAGCTTATAGCGGAACGGGTCCCACATGATCGGGTCCATGCCGATCAGCCGCGGCGCCAGATGGCCGATGGGGAAGAACTGCACGAACTCCATGTCGATCAGTTCGGCGCCCGCCCGCAGCGCCAATGCGTAGCCGTCGCCGCCCATATTGGCCGAGGCGCTGTTGCGGGCGTAGAGCCGCGTCAGGCCGCCGGTCGCGATGATCACGGTCTGCGCCGCAATGGTCACGGTCTGGCCGCTACTGAGGGAAAAACCTACTGCGCCGGTGACGCGCCCGCCGCTGACCACAAGATCGACGATGCACAGATCACCAATGCGCCGGATAGCGTCGCGGCGTTGCACTTGCGTGCGAAGGGTGCGCGAAAGCGCTGGGCCTGTGCTGAGAAAATCGACATAGACGCAGCGCGGCCGGTCATGGCCGGGGGCTTCGGTTTGGCGCATGCGGCCGTCTGCATGGCGTGCCCAGCCGGTATGCCAATCGTCCAGGCGGTGAATGGCGGCCGGAGCCTGCTCGCACAGCAGCGCCGCGAGGTCCGGGTCGCAAAGGCCGCGTCCGGCCTTCAGCGTGTCTTGGTAATGAAAGCGCCAATCGTCGGGTACTTCTTCCCCGACGGCTGCGGCGACGGTCATCTGCGCCATTACGGTGGCGCCGCCGCGACCGATAAGGCTGCGGTCGGCCAACAGCACATCGGCGCCGGCATCATGCGCAGCGATCGCCGCGGACATGCCCGCAGCGCCTGCGCCGATGATCAGCACGCCGGCTTCCAGATGAATCCGCTCAGGAATTTTTGTCACGGGGCGAAACTATTGCGCGGGGCTTTGTCCATCAAGCGGGTCCCGCAATGCCTGACCGGGCACGCGGTAGCACACGTCCCAGCGCCAGTACGATCACGCCGGAGGCCACGAGCTCCGCGGCAAGCAGCGCCATGCTGGCGCTATAGCCGCCGGTATATTGCTTGATGAGGCCGATATAGGTCGGCGCCAGAAAGCCGCCGAGGCTGCCGATCGAATTGATCAGCGCCACGCCGCCAGCCGCCGCGCGGTCGGACAGGAACGACGTGGGTATCCCCCAAAACGGCCCGAAGGTCGCATGAACGCCGATCATCCCAACGGTTAGCGCCAGCAGAACGAGCCGCGTGTCCTGCGTTGCACTGGCGGCAAAAAGCCCTGCCGCGCCGAGGAAGGCCGCCAGTGCCAGATGACGGACACGTTCGCCCGCCCGGTCGCTGGCCCGTCCCCAGAAAATCATGGCCGCCGCGCTCGCAATATACGGTGGTACGACCACGAAGCCGGTGGCTGCCGTCGAAAATCCCATGGATTGCACAATCTGCGGCAGCCAGAGGCCGATACCGAACAGGCCCGATTGCATGCCCAAGGCCACAACGCCTAAAACGAGGACGCGCGGATCACGGAGCGCCGGCCAAAAGGCGTGCTCCTTGCCTGCCGTTTCGCTCGCCAGATGGCGCGCGATGACGGCTTTTTCGTCCGCATTCAGCCAGCGCGCATGGTCAGGGCCGTCCGGCATGAGTACCAGTATTGCTAGAGCGAGTATCGAAGCGGGCAGGCCTTCGATCAGGAACAGCCATTGCCAGCCGTGCAAGCCATGCAGTCCTTCCAGCGACAGAAGCACACTGGAAAGCGGACCGCCTACGATTGCCGCAAAGGGGCCCGCGGCGATCAGAGACGCCGCGAAGCGACCGCGGTAGCTGCGTGGAAACCAGAGCGTTAGATAATAGAGAACGCCAGGAAAGAAACCGGCTTCCGCCGCGCCCAAGAGAAACCGCAGCGCATAGAAGCTGGTTGCATCCTGCACAAAGGCGCATGCTGCGGAAACGATGCCCCACACCGCCATGATGACACACAGCCAGCGCCGGGCGCCGATCCGCGCCAGGACAAGATTGCTGGGCACCTCGAACAGAAAATAGCCGGCGAAGAAGATGCCCGCGCCGAACCCGAACACCGATGGCGAAAAGCCCAAATCACGGTTCATGGTGAGCGCGGCAAAACCGACATTTACCCGGTCGAGAAAATTCACGGTGAACAGCAACACCACGAAGGGCACGAGACGCCAGGTGCATTTCGCGAACACGGCCTCATCGCTTTGCATTGTGTCAGGCCTTCGTGCGCATCCGTTTCGGGATACCCATGCTGGCGGAAAGAGCCCCGCTAGTCACGTACGATAAGCCGCTCTCACTGTCTTGCGAGCATCATAGCCGCGTAGATCAACGCGGTGCCCAGTAGCGTCATCGTGGTGGTCAGGAATTTGGGGTGCGCGTGGTGGCTTTCCGGAATGAAGTCGCTGGCGCCGATATAAAGAAAGAAGCCGTAAAAGACGGCGAGCGCCGTGCCGAAAAATCGCTCGGGCAGTGTGAAGAACATGGTCGAAACGATCCCGGCGCCGGGCGCCAGCGCATCGATCAGCAGCCAGCGTAACGCCTGCCGCCGGTTGCCACCGCCCTTGAGCACCAAATTCATGGTGTTGATCCCATCGGAGAAATCGTGGGTCAACACGCCGATGGTGACGATTGCGCCGATGGTGGGCGAGGTCTGGTAGGCGAGCCCGACCGCTATGCCGTCCAGAAAGCTGTGCGCCGAGAGACTCGCCGCGCCGATCGCGCTGTGATGGGCATTGCGCGAGTGGGCGTGACCCTCATGCCCCTCATGCTGAGCCGCCTGCCCATAATAGAGAATGGCGCGGTCCAGGATGAGGTAGAACAGGAAACCGCCGCAGGCCCAGGTGAGGAGGGTCGAGGGCGTATCGTAGCGCTGGCCGACTTCCAGTGCCTCCGGCAGCAGGTCGAAAAACGCCACGCCGATGACCGCCCCGGCGCTGAACCCGAGCACCAGATGCAGCTTATCCTTAAGACGTAAGGCGAGCAGCCCACCGGCGAAGGTTGCGCAAAAAGCGGTGCCAGCGATGAGGAGGAGCAGCATTGCCGGTCTACTAAGATACGGATTAACAAAGCGCAACTAGGGGGCCGGGGGCTTGTGCGTGCGCCTGGGCGGATCGCACACGGCCGATGCGGCCGTGTGGAACGCCTTAACGGGCTCCGAGGAAGTAGGAAATTCGTAATCACGATCACGGAAGTTGCTGGATTGGGTTTCCGGCTTAACCTGGAATTGCTGGGTTGTGTACGGTACTGAGTACGATTCCGAGGGGGAGCCTCAAGTTTTGATCGCCATACAATCGAGCACGCCGTTGCTGTTTGCCGCTGGGCCGGTGGCGTCTGAGGCTTTCGGCCGGTCGCCGGACTTCACCGGATTGGCCGCCACGCGCGGGCCGCGTGCGGTGATTTTCAATGAATGAGACAGAGAACGGGTTGGATGTGTTTGGCGATGCGAGCCCCGCTGCCGCCTATGTAGAGGCCGTTACCGCCGCGTTTGAGGCCATCAAGCACGGTTCCCTGCAGGTGCTGGATTCCCAACTTGCCGGGATCTACCTGAATCAATTCGACGGCGCCTCGCTGCTCACACCGTTCGCGGCCACGATGGGCGCACTTTCCAGCGGCGCCGATTTCAGCGGCGGCTATGTCACGATCGACGCGACGGCCAAGGACCAGGATGGCGCCGCGCTGCTCGCCGCGTTGCAGGGAATTGGCTTGATCGCGGGCGGTGCGTTCGGATCGATGGCGTCGGGCTTGTTGCCGGTCAGCCAGGTTCAGGCGCTTGTGCAAATCGGCGATTTGGCATTCGCCCGGCAGTCGGGATATGTGCCCTCTGCCGGCCTCGCCAACAACCAGGGCGACCATGCAATGGTGGCCGACACCGCCCGCTCAACCTATGGCGTCGACGGCAGTGGCGTAAAAATCGGCATCCTCTCGGACAGCTTCAACCATCTGAACGGGATGAACGCGGATATCGCCAGCGGCGATCTGCCGTTCACGACAACCATTCTGCAGGACCTCTCCGGCAGCGGCACGGATGAAGGCCGCGCCATGGCGCAGATGGCGCACGATATCGCGCCAGGCGCGGCCATATCCTTTGCCACCGCTTATACCGGCATGGCGAATTTCGCGAACAACATCCTGGCGCTCGCCAGTTCCGGCGCGAAGATCATCGTCGACGATGTGATTTATTTTGCCGAGACCGCCTATCAGGACGGCGTCATTGCGCAAGCCATCGATCAGGTCACCGCAAGCGGCGTCGCCTATTTCTCCGCGGCCGGTAACAACGCCAACAAGGCGTTTGAAGCGTCCTTCGTTGACAGTGGGGTAGCCGGTTCGTTCGGTGAATCGCTTGCCACGCTGACAACCGGCGCGAAACCGCAATTTTTGTCGATGACGGTTCCCGGCGGGCGAACCGTCACCATCGTTCTCCAATGGAACCAGCCAGCGGCTTCCGTCAGCGGCGCGGTTGGCAGCCAAAGCGACGTGGACTTGTTTGTCTACAATGCCGCCGGCAGCAGCGTTTTGTATCAGTCGATCGCGGACAATCTCGGCGGCGATCCTCTCGAAATCGTTCAGTTCACGAATACAGGGGCGACCACCACATACAATCTGGCTGTTGGTCTGTATTCCGGTGTTGCCCCGAGCGATTTCAAGGTCATGGTGCTCGATAACGGCGCGGGTGTGACGCTCGGCTCGTCAAGCCTGAACACCAACAGCGGCACCATCTATGGACATGCCGCGGCCAGCGGCGCGATTGCCGTCGGCGCTGCTTATTACCAGCAGACGCCTGCTTACGGCGTCTCGCCCCCCGTATTGGAGAGTTTCTCGTCTTACGGTTCGACGCGCATTTATTTTGACACGGCCGGCAATGCGCTTGCTTCTCCGGATATCCGGCTGGGGCCGCAATTTGTCGCGACGGATGGCGGCGACACGACGTTTTTCGGTAATGACCGCGATGGCAACGGAAGGCCGAATTTTTCCGGTACCTCGGCTGCGGCGCCCGATGCAGCGGCCGTAGCCGCTCTCATGCTGCAAGCCAACAGCCTGCTTTCGCCGGGCGATATTCGCAATCTTCTGTCCGACTCCGCCATCGACATGGACAATCCGGCGACGGCCGGATTTGCCACGGGCTTCGATTCCGCCACTGGATATGGGCTGATCCAAGCCGATAAAGCGGTGCAATACGCCGTCACCGGCATTATCGCGCTGAATGCGACCCATGGCGTCGTCCTTGGAACGCACCTGAACGACATCTTCACGGGCGGCGCAGGCAATCACAGCATCACCGGCGGGGCCGGCATCGATACGCTCGATTACAGTTCTGCATCCGCGGCAGTAAATCTTGCCGCGGGATCGGGCGGCAACGGTTTCGGTGGGACGGATATTTTTAGCGGGATCGAAAAAGTCCTTGGCACGTCCCTCGGCGATATCATTATCGGCGGCGCGGGCAGCGATTCGCTGGCCGGCAATGGCGGCAATGACAGCCTTGATGCCGGTGACGGCGCCGACTCGTTGGATGGCGGGACGGGTGCGGATTCGCTTAACGGCGGCGCGGCAGACGACACCTTGGCCGGCAGTGCGGGCAATGACTCGTTCGACGGCGGCGACGGAAACGATAGGGCGATCTATTCGGGCCTGTGGTCCGATTATCGGATCGTCAAAACAGGCGTGGCCAGCTTCTCGCTGATCGATGGGCGGGGTGGTGCTCCGGACGGAAGTGACGCGCTCCTCAATGTCGAAATGCTTTATTTTTCCGACGTCCTGGCGATAAGCGCAGATGCAGCCGTGGCGGCTACTATCCTGTCTTTCTCCGTGGATGGCGGAATTACCGGCGACTTACTGACCGGCGATTCCGATCTTCTGCTCAGCGGCAACGCAGGCGCCGCGAGTCTCATAAACATATTCGACGGAAGCCTGTCGCTCGGATTGGTCAGTGCCGATGGCGCCGGCTTGTGGACTTTTCAGACGGGCGTTCTTGGCGCCGGAACGCATAGTTTTTCGGCTGCGGCGACGGATGGCGCCGGACATTGGGGCGTTCTTTCATCGGTCTTTTCCATAACGCTCGATCTGACGGCAGACGGAGGCGCGCCGGCAGGTTTTGTCATCGATGCAACGGACGATGACCTGATAAACCGGACTGAGGCATTCTCCGTTCAGTTCAGCGTAACCGGGCTCGACAGCGATGCGACGGCGACGGCTTCGTTCACCGACGGGACGCATGTGGTTCAGATCGGCGGCATTGCCGCCAATGGGACGTACACGGCCGATCTCTCGGGTCTTGACGATGCGGCCATTCAATCCGCGCTGACCATCGGTGACAGTGCGGGCAATCAGCTCATCGTTTCGGGCAATGGACTTTTGCTCGGCCCCGGCGCGGTCATCGCCGGAACAGGTGAAGCCGATGTGATCGATGGCGAAGATGCTCCCATCGGGCAGCATATTGCGACCAAGGATAACGATACCGTCGACGGCCAAGGTGGCGCGGATACGATCTTCGGACTTTCCGGCGATGATGCTCTATCGGGTGGAAGCGGCGCCGATTCGCTGGAGGGTGGGATCGGCAACGACCTGCTCGATGGCGGCGATGATGACGACACGATGCACGGCGGCGCGGGCAATGACAGCCTCATAGGCGGTCTGGGCGCCGATACCGCGGTCTATAGCGGCTTTTTCAGCGATTACACGCTGGCGAAATCTGGCGGCGCCATAACCGTCGTCGACGGGCGCACGGATTCTCCTGACGGCGCGGATACGCTCGTGGGCATCGAGAACATTCAGTTTGCCGGCGGTGTCGCACTCTTGTCCGCTCTCGTGAATGCGCCGCCGCAGGCTGTGTCCGATGCCGCTTCCGCCGTGGAGGCCGCAGGCATCAACAATGGCACGCTTGGCAGCGATCCCACAGGCAATGTGCTCGACAATGATACCGATCCCAACAGCGGGGATACGAAGGAAGTCCAGGGCGTCGCGTCAGGCCTTCAGTCCGGGCCACTGTCCGGCGGTGTTGGCGCCGGGATCGCCGGGACCTACGGCACGCTCGTGCTCAACGCCGATGGCGGTTTCACCTACACGGTCGACAACACGAAAGCTGCGGTTCAGGCCCTGAATGTTGGCGGGCAACTGAGCGATGTCTTCACCTACACGATGCGCGACTCCTCCGGTGCGGATTCGAGCGCGACGTTGACCGTCGCTATCGACGGAGCCAACGATGCGCCCTCGGCGCTGGTGGATACCAATATCGCCGCTAATGGCGTTGCGGAAAATGCGGCGAACGGCGCGGTGGTTGGCATTACGGCATTTGCTTCTGATGCCGATAGCGCAAGTCTGACCTATTCGCTTATCGACAATGCCGGCGGACGGTTTGCCATCAATCCGGCCAGCGGCGTTGTCACTGTCGCCAATGGCGCATTGCTGGATTTCGAGACGGCGTCGTCACATGCGATTGCCGTGCAAGTTTCCGACGGTGTTCTGATGCGCACGCAAAGTTTTTCGATTGCGGTCGCCAATGTTGCGGGGGTCGTCATCGCAGGCAGAGCCTCGGCGGACATTGTCGATGCTACCCGCACGGTTGCAGGCCAGCTGCGGCCGACCGGCGAAGAGGACAGCATCAATGGCTCGGGTGGCAATGACAGTATCGAGGCATTGGGCGGCAACGATACGATTAATGGCGGGACCGGAGCCGACACCATGTTGGGCGGAGCCGGTAACGATCGCTACATTGTGGACAATCTTGGCGATCTCATAACGGAAAATCCGGACGAGGGGATCGATTCCGTTCAGTCCGCCGTGAGCTTTGCGTTGGGCGCCGATTTCGAAAATCTGACTCTGACCGGCAGCGCCGCCAACAGCGCCACCGGAAATGCCGCCGCCAACGTCATCATTGGCAACACGGGAAGTAACGTTCTCGCCGGACTTGGCGGTGCGGATTCCGTGGACGGCGGTGCGGGCGCCGATACGGCAACCTATGGCGCATCGCCGGGCGGCGTGACAGTTAGTCTGCTGACGGGTGCCGGAACGGGCGGCGATGCTCAGGGCGATGTGCTGAGCAATATCGAAAATCTGAGCGGTTCGTTTTTCGGCGATAGCTTGCACGGGAGCAGCGGGAACAACTCTCTCTTCGGCAATGACGGAAGCGACACGCTCGACGGCGACGCCGGAAACGATACGCTGGACGGCGGCGCCGGAGCGGATAGCATGGCCGGTGGCCTTGGCAACGATACCTACGTCGTCGACGACACCAGCGATGTGATCGCCGAAGCGGTTGGCGCCGGCACCGACACGGTCAAGGCGAGTGCTGTAAATTACACCCTCGCGGGGAATGTCGAGGCGCTCACCTTCACCAGCGCCACGGGATCGGCTGGCCTCGGAAACGATCTCGCAAACACGCTGACCGGGTTTAGCGGCAACGACACGCTGGATGGTGGCCTCGGTAACGACAAGCTGCTGGGCGGGCTTGGAGACGATCAGCTCCTGGGCGGGGCGGGCAACGATTCCCTGACCGGAGGCGCGGGCGCGGACACCATGACGGGTGGTATCGGCGCGGATCGATTTATCTTCACTGCCCAGACGGAATTTGCTCCCGGGCCAACGCTCGACCTCATCGCCGATTGCAGTCATGCGCAAGCCGATAAGATCGACCTTTCCACGATCGACGCCAACACCGGACTGATCGGCAATCAGGCTTTTGCCTTCATCGGCACGGCGGTATTCGGTTCGCACGCGGGCGAGGTGCGCTATGACGTCAGCGGTGCGGATGTGATTGTGTCGGGCGACATCGACGGCAATGGCGTGGCCGACTTTGCGTTCAAAGTCGCCGCGGTCGCTTCGCTGGTGGCCGGCGATTTCGTCCTTTAGCGGCAGTTTCCACCGCTACCTTTCGGTCCTAAGCCTTTCGCGCTACCGTCCCGGCGGAAACAGACCGGGGCGGGGACAACGACCATGAAGCGCACATCGCATCGCGTTATTGCCGTTTTGCTGGCAGCGTCGGCGGGGCTCACGGCGCTTGCGTCAAGCGCAGCCGAGCAGGCTTTCGTGCCCGTGACCGATGCGATGCTTGCCAATCCCGATCCTGCCGATTGGCTGATGGTCAGCCGGACCTATGACGAGCACCGATTCAGTCCGCTGAAGCAAATCACCAAGGCCAATGTTTCGCAGCTCCGCATGGCCTGGGCGCGATCTCTTCCCCTGGGCACACAAGAATCCACGCCTCTTGTGTATCGCGGCGTGATGTATCTGTTCGCGCCAGGCGCCACCATTCAGGCGGTGGACGCGACCAATGGCGATCTTCTCTGGGAATACAGGCGCCAATATCCAGCCGGCACGGTGCCGACGCGGGCGCGCGAGAAGAGCCTCGCGATTTACGAGGACATGGTCTATTTCGCCGCGCCGGACGGTTTCCTCGTCGGCATCGATGCCAGGACCGGAAAGCAACGCTGGGAAAACAAGCTCGACAATGGCGGACAGCAGGCGGGAGGCTTGCTGGTGGCCGACGGGAAGGTGATCTCCAACCGCACCTGCGATCAGGGCAAGCGCGAAAATTGTTTTATTGCGGCGAACGACGCCAAGACCGGCAGGCTCGTTTGGAAGTTTTTCACCACGGCAGCCCCGGGCGAGCCCGGCGGCGACACCTGGGGCGGTGTGCCCCTGGATAAGCGCGCGGCTGGCCCGTGGGGGCAGGTGGGTTCCTACGATCCGAAGCGCAAAATGCTGTATTGGAGCGTCGCCAACCCCAATCCTTATACAAGGTTGCAGCGGCACGGCGGCGCCGACGCGGTGCCGGTGAAAGCGCCCGTGGATTTGTTCAGCAATTCCACGGTCGCGCTCGATGTTCAGACTGGCAAGCTGAATTGGTATTATCAGGAATTGCCCGGTGACGATTGGGATGCGGACCACAATCACGAGCGTCTGCTGATTCACACCAAGGTCAATCCCGATCCCAAAGCGGTGAAATGGATCAGCCCCAAACTCGTGTCCGGAAGCGAGCACGATATCGTTCTGACCGCGGCCGAAGGCGGCGGCATGTTCGCCATCGATCAGACGAACGGTCAATTCCTGTGGGGCCGGCCTTTTCCCTTTGACGATCCGAATTTGAATATGAATTCGATCGATGTGAACACGGGGCTGACGCAGGTCAATCCCGACAAGCTGTTCAGGAAAGACGGCGACCGCATCATCGGCTGCTATCACAACACGCGCGCCATCATGCAGACGGCGTTCAACCCGCAGAACAACTCGCTGTACGTTCCATTCCACGATCAGTGTTTGTCGATGGTCGCGAACGTCGAAAGTCCGGTAGGTTACGGGCCGCGCGAGGGCATTATCCGGCCCGGCATCGACCGCAACAAATATATGAACATCGCCAAGGTGAATGTCTCGACCGGCGAGATGAAGGTGATCTACTCGCAGGCGATCGGCACCAATGGATCGCTGCTTGCCACTGCCAGCGGCTTGGTCTTCACCAGCGACCTGAATCGACGCTTTCGTGCGCTGGATGGCGAGGACGGCAAGATGCTGTGGGAAGGCATTGTCGGCGGCATGGTGGTGACCAGCACCATCACCTATGCGGTGAACGGCAAGCAGTATGTGATGGTGTTCACCGGCGAAGGCCAGTCGCTGACCGCCAATGTGCTCGCGCTGACCAAAGACGTGATGCCGGCTCCGGTGCGCAATTCCAGCGGGATCTACGTTTTCGCGCTGCCCTGAGGCCCTAACCCAGGCGCGTCCGCCGCTTGGTTGAAGCCGAGCGCAGACAAGCCTATAGTGTACATCGTTCTGCAATACAGGAAGTGGCGTGTAGGATGACCCGTCCAGCGAAGCGAGATACGGCGGTTTCCATGCGGCTCGAGCGGAGCGATCTGGGCATTATAGACCGTGGCGCAATGCTGTCGGGATTGTCCCGCACAGAATTCATGCGGCGTGCGGCACTGAACGAAGCCCAATTTGCCATCCTCAATGAGACGGTTGTCCGTCTTTCAGAAGATGGTTGGCGGCAATTCCGGGCAGCAGTCGAGGCGCCATCCGCTGCAACCCCGCCCAAGCTTGCCGAAAGGTTGAAGCGGCAGCTCCCATGGCAAGGAAGCAAGCCGGACCGCCGCCGGGCATGATTGGCTCTCCCGCGCCTCTCGGCGCCGAACATGATTGTTCGCGCTTCGATTGCGGTAAGCCTGCGTTGAACGACTGGCTGAGAAATTACGCACTGTCGAATCAGGCCAAAGGCTTCTCGCGGGTCATGGTGGTCTGTGACGAAATGCGTGTGATCGGGTTTTACGGTTTGGCCCCAACGGCTGTCCCGCCACCGTTTCTTTCACGATCTGTACGAACGGGGAGGCATCCCGATCCAATTCCCGCAATCCTGCTTGGTCAGTTCGCCGTGGATAAGGAGTATACGGGCCGCGGAATCGGCAGTGGGTTGCTTAGAGACGCTCTCATGCGCGCAGTTGCGGGGGCTGACATCATAGGCGGCCGGGCACTGATTGTTCGGGCAATTGACGCCGACGCTGAGCGATACTGGCAGTCCAACGGTTTCATCGCGGCGAAGGATGATTCCTCGCTGCTATTTCGCTCAATTGCAGACATTGCCCTGTGGGTAGCGAACGCGCGGTGAATCTAGAGCATGATCCGATCAAAAATGAATCGGATCATGCTCTGGATTCTTTGGTTTGGCGCGCAATCTAACGACGAACCGGCGTCCACTTCGTCGGATTGCGCTCTAATGGCCGCGCGACAAAAGCCGGAGAACCAGCCCTCGTTAACGCGACTCCCGCCGGCCTTCGAACACGCGCATCAGCAAGCCAAGAAGGCCGCGCAGTTTCGGCGGGGCGTCGGAGGATATGATGCAGATGCATTCGCCTTCGGGACCGGCAATCGGCCGATGCAGGGCCGTTTCGTCGAGCTCCAGGAAATCGCCGGCGCTGTAGCGGCCGGTGACATCCGAAAAGCTGCCTTTCATGACGCAAATCGTTTCCGTGCCTTCGTGTCCGTGCAGCGGAATTTTGTGGTTAGCGCCCAGCCGAAGCAGGTACGTCTCCGCAGGTCCTGCGCTGCCGGCCGGAATCATGGCGCGCCAGATTCCCGGCGCAAGCCAGCGGCGATCTTTCACCCCGGCAGCGGCGAGTGCTGGCGGCAATTCAATTCCGGCGATTTCAACTTTTGCAGCTTTCCCCAGCGTGGGCGAACTCTGTGCCTCGCTGACTCGCGCCAAGGTTTGGGCAAGGGCGTCTTCCGCCATCTCAGCTTCCGGCAGGGCCTCCAAAACCGTGCCGCCGACGCTTTCCCACGCGGCAATAGGCGCGCGGCACAGGCTGCAAAACTGTAAGTGAACGGAGACGGCCAACGATACCCCGGTGGGCAGCGTTCCCGCGGCATAAGCGAGAAGAGTCGCTTCGGACGGATGGCTGCGGATCGTCATGTCAGCACCTCTAAGGCGGTTTTGAGCCGCCCAAACGCTAAACGCAGGCGCGATTTCACCGTGCCCAAGGGAATTCCCAACTCCCGCGCAATCTCGGAATGGGGTTTGTCTTCAAAGAACGAGAGCCGGACGACTTCCGCCTGATCTTGGGGAAGCCCTGTTAACGCGATGCGCGTCCGCGCTTCACGCTCCGAGGAAAGCACGACGTCTGAGGGAAGCGGATCGGCGCTTTCCAAAGCGGGATGGTCCTCAAGCGCCTCGGGATGGGCGCTGCCGCGCAAGAAATCCACGCGCAAATTGCGCGCGATGGTGAAGATCCATGTCGAAGCCGATGCGCGCGCCGGATCGAAATAGGATGCTTTGCGCCATACCGTCAGCAACGTTTCCTGGGCCAATTCTTCGGCGGCGCTGCCATCCATATGGAAGCGCAGAAGATAGCTTTTCACGCGGGGCGCGAAGTGGCGGAAGAGCCGCGCAAAGGCTTGCCGGTCGCTGCTTGTGGCGATCGCCACGATGCAAACCGACCACTCATTGGGGGTCGCGGTAGCTTTTTCAGGCGAAGCGCTCATCGGTGGGATATGCCAGCCACAGGTCAAGAAGCCGCCGATATGACGGTCGAAGGAATGCGCGCGCGGCGTGGGTTGAGCGATCGTTTGCACACAGCTTTTACGAAGACGCATGCCCCCCGGATCACCCCCGCCGGGACTTATTTATCGCCCCTACATTTAAGACGTTTGTCCGGGTAATTCCAGGGTAGCCAAGTCCCCGGTTTCCGAAGGGAACTCGCCGGAAATTTGCGCGTTCGTTACGCTATGCCGAAAACGCCTAACGTACACGCGACACTCCAGGAAGCTGTCGTTTCACAAGTTGCAGATATGCTCATCGATGCCGCCGAAGCGCGCCAAAAAGCTTCGGCGGGGCCCGGCCAGATGGACGCGATGCTTAATGTCGCGGCCACGCTGGAAAGCGACGCCGTGAAATGGGAAAAAAGGCTTGATTGGTGGATGTTCCTGCAGCGGAACGCCGGTACCAAGGAAAGTTAGCTGTAACGTGGATTTTGGACATAGATTCGCTGCGGCGCACATTGGGGTAGCCTGTTCGATGCATGAACAACCTTGGGTCGCGGCCGACTGCGTCGTTTTCGATACGCATGAACGGCTGCTGCTGATTCGCCGCAAGAACCCGCCGTTTCAAGGCCAGTACGCGCTGCCCGGCGGGTTCGTCGAACTCGGCGAAACGATGGAAGCTGCAGCGT
>CANJBZ010000029.1 GCA_947473475.1 Alphaproteobacteria bacterium | reverse complement strand
TAAAGTTCCACTGTGAACATCCTTCCAGCCCCTCCATGCCCTTCAAGACATAAAGACGGCCTAGCAGGACCGGTACACTTTGCCGCCGCCTTCCAGCAGCCAAATCAAAGCCGGTTCAGTGGTACACTTTGCTCCCGCGATTTATAGGACATTGGTGACGATGTTCATCTGGTGCTTCGCGCCCATACTCTACGCCTACACGGCGGAATGCTTTCCGACGGAAATTCGCAGTTCCGGAACAGGCTTCACCTACGGCATCGGCAGGCTCGCGAACACGGCAAGTCCGCTCGTCATCGCTTTTCTTTTCTCGAACTATGGCTATCTCAGCGTTTTCGCCTACATCGCTGCGTGTTGGGTGGCTGTTGCACTTGCGGTCGGCATTTTGGGGCCATTGACGAAGCATCAGACGCTTTAGATTCGAAGAGCTACAACTCCATCTACGCGTGCGCCGTCTTGGCTTTTGCCTCGGCGTCGATGTTGACGTAGCGCATGCGGTGGAAGTCGTGGATGTTGGCTTTCCAGCCCTTCACATAGGGGCGGACGAGATTGCTCGTCACCTGGAACAGCGTCGGCAGGACCGCGAAGTCCGTTAGCGCAATCGCTTCGGCTTGCGACATCAGCTGCCCCCGTTTCATCAGGTCGGGTTCCTGATCTGACTGCTCCATCAGCGCGTCGAATTTCGGATTCTTGTAGCGGCCGTAATTGAACCCGCCATTGTTCGTCATCAGCAGGAACAGGAAGTTGCGCGCGTCGTTGAAATCGGCGATCCAGCCGGCGCCGCCGATGTCGAAGTCGCCATTTTGCAGCTTCGTATAATTGATCTGCACTTCGCTCTGCTGCAATTCGACATCGACATAGATTTGCTTCCACATCTGCTGCAGCACCGCAGCGGTACGTTTGGCATCGGGTGATGTGGAGATGTTGTAACTTTTCTTCAGGCGCTTATCGGGGCCGAACCCGGCTTGCTTCATCAAATCCTGCGCCCGCTTCAGCCGGTCCGCATAGGGCATCGACTTGAAACCGAAGCTGTTATCGCCCGGATAATTGGCGACGCCAGGCGGCACGAAACTGTAGGCCGGCTTCTGTCCCAAGCGGATGATCTTGTCCGCCATCGTTTCGCGGTCATACGCCAAACTCAGGGCTTCGCGCACGCGCACATCGTCGAACGGTTTGCGCGATTGATTCAGCACGATGTAGCTCAAACCCATATAGGGCCCGATTTCCAATACGTCGGGCATATTGGTCTTCAGCCAATCCAGCTGCGAAATCGGCAGCGGGTCTTGAACATCAAGCTCACCCGCGCGGAAGCGCTTCAGCGCGGCGTCGGCATCGACCGTTGGGTAGTACACGACGCGGTCCAGCTTCACATTGGCGGCGTCGTAGAATTTTGGGTTCTTCTCGATGGTGATGTGATCGTTGGGAATCCATTCCTTCAGCAGAAATGCGCCGTTGCCCACATACATCCCCGGCTTGGTCCAGCCTTCGCCTTGCGCTTCGACAATATGGCGCGGCACCGGATAGGTCGTCTGGTGCATCAGCATCTCGGGGATGTACGGTGCGGGATGCTCCAATTCGAGCTGCAGCGTTTTGTCGTCGATGGCTTTGGCGCCCAGCGACTCCACCGGCATCTTGCCGCCATTGATCGCTTCGGCATTTTTAAAGATGTACAGCAGCGAGGCATATTGCGCGGCCGTCTTGGGATTAAGAATGCGCTGCCAGGCATAGACGAAATCCTGCGCGGTTACCGGCATACCGTCCGACCACTGATGATCGCGCAGATGGAACGTCCAGGTTTTGCCATCCGACGACGTATCCCACGACAAGGCGGCGCCTGGCACCGGATTGGCGTTTTCGTCCTCCGTCGTCAGGCCGAGCAGAAGTTCGCCCACGACATTGCTTTCCCAGGTGCCTTCGGTGTGATGAGGGTCCAGCGTCTTGGGTTCGGCCCCGTTGCCCCGGTTGAGCACGGCCAACCCTGGCGCTGCCGATGGGGCGGTGCCTCCCGCTGGCCCGGCGGCCGTGTTGGCTCCCCCGCCATCGCCGCAGCCGATCAACGGAAGCACCACGGCGCTGCAGGCCGAAGTCAGGAAGACGCGGCGGGTCGTCGGCAATCGGATCATGGAATGGGGTCTCGTTGTCCAAGAGGAGCTTTCAGACAACTTACAACAGCGTACCCACGCTTTTCAAAGGAAGCTACGGCTCACACAGGGTCGTGTTCGGCCACGAAATGACCGGGCGTCTCTTCGATCAACCGGGGGCGGTATTGCTCGGCGTCCGGGTCGTCGATGCGCTTGGATTTCAGGAACATCAGCGCCGAACGGGTATCGAGCGGGGAGGGCAGTTCCGGCGGCAGCAGCCGCTTCGCCTTGGCGCGCTCCAGCTTCGGGTCGGGGATGGGCACGGCCGAAATAAGCGCCTTAGTGTAGGGATGCCGGGCATCGGTGTAGATGGCATCGCGCGGGGCCAACTCCACGATGCGCCCCAGATACAGCACCATGACCCGGTGCGCCACCTGGCGGACGACCGACAGATCATGGCTGATGAAGATCAGTGACATGCCGAATTCGGCCTGCAGCGCCAGGATCAGATCGATGATCTGCGCCTGGATCGAAACGTCGAGCGCGCTGACCGCCTCGTCACAGATGACGAGCTTGGGATTGAAAATCATGGCGCGCGCGATACCGACGCGCTGGTTCTGCCCGCCGGAAAACTCGTGCGGATAGCGGTTGATCCAGGCCGGATCGAGTCCGACCTTTTCCATGATGGCGCGGACGCGCGCATCCACATCGTGGCGCGACGTCAGCGGTTCGAGCGAGCGCAACGGCTCGGCGATGGATTGGCCGATGGTCATGCGCGGATCGAGCGAGGCGAGCGGATCCTGAAAGACGATCTGGAATTCCTTGCGCAAGGCACGGATTTCCTCGTTCGACGCGTCTCCGAGATTTTTCCCGCACCACACGATGGTGCCTGCCGTCTTGGGCAGCAGCTTGATGACCGCGCGCGCCAGCGTGGATTTTCCGCAGCCGGATTCCCCGACAATGCCCAGCGTCTCGCCCTGCTTCAGCGTGAAGCTGACACCGTCGACGGCGCGTAAAGGCTTGTACTTCGGAAAAATACCGCCGCCGGCCGCAACCGGAAAATGCACTTTCACGTCGTCTACCGACAGCAGCGTCGGCGCATTCGCGTCTTCTGGCTTCAGATTGATATGACCCTTGCGTACCGGCGTATCGATGCGCGGCATGGCATCGAGGAGCATCTGCGTATAGGGGTGCTGCGGCCGGTAGAAAATCTCGTCTACCGGGCCGCTTTCGACAAACTCGCCGTGCCGCATCACCTGCACGCGGTCGCACATGCCGGCGATAACACCCATGTCGTGGCTTATGAGCACGATGGAGGTGTTCAACTCGCGTTTCAGATCGCGCATGATTTCCAGAATCTGCGCCTGCACAGTCACGTCGAGCGCGGTCGTCGGCTCATCCGCAATCAACAGGTCGGGTCCGCAGGCCGTCGCCATGGCGATCATCACCCGCTGCCTCATGCCGCCGGACAACTCATGCGGATATTGCCGCATGCGGCGCTTGGCTTCGGGAATGCGCACCAATTCCAGCGTTTCGACCGCGCGTTGGGCAGCCGCTTCGCGGCTCATGTGCTTGTGTACGCGCAAGGTTTCCATGATCTGATCGCCCACCCGCATATGCGGCGTCAGCGATGTCAGCGGGTCTTGAAAGATCATGGTGATCTTGGAGCCGCGAATGGCATTGAGCGCGGCAGGGCGTGCGCCGACTAATTCCGTGCCACGGTACAAGACGCTGCCCGTCACCCTGCCGTTCCCGGCGAGTAGGCCGTTCGCGGCAAGAAAAAGCTGGCTCTTGCCCGAGCCTGATTCCCCGACCACGCCGATCACTTCGCCTTGGTTGACGTCGAAGCTGACGTTCTTGACGGCATGCACCTCGCCGTCCTGCGTCGCAAACCGCACATCAATATTTTTTACGGAGAGAACCGGGTGCGTCATCGGCTCACCGATCCTTCGGGTCGAGCGCGTCGCGCAGACCGTCGCCGATGAAGTTGAAGCAGAACAACGTTATCGCCATTAGCGCCGCGGGGAAAATCAGCGCCCAGGGCGCGGTTTCCATTTCGCCCGCGCCTTCGGAAATCAGAACGCCCCAGGACGTGAACGGCTCGCGAATACCAAGGCCGAGAAACGAAAGAAAGCTTTCCGCCAGAATGACGCCAGGAATCGTCAGCGTCACATAAACAATCACCGGCCCCACCACATTGGGTACGATGTGGCGCGTGATGATCCCAAACGTGCCGACGCCCGCGGCGCGCGCTGCTTCCACGAACTCCTTCTGCTTGGCCGATAACGTCTGTCCACGGACAATGCGCGCCATGGTCAGCCACGAAACCGCGCCGATGGCGACAAACAGCAGAATGAAATTCTGATTGAAAATCACCATGAGGATGATGACCAGGAAGATGAAGGGCAGCGAATAGAGAACATCGACGATGCGCATCATGAACGCGTCGGTGCGCCCGCCGATGAAACCGGATGCCGCGCCATACAGCACGCCGATCGCCAGACTGACGAGCGTGGCGACGATGCCGACGGCCAAGGAAATCCGCGCGCCGTAAAACGACCGCACAAAGAGATCGCGCCCGATGGGATCGGTGCCGAACCAATGCGTCCCTCCCGCGCCACCAGGACATGTCGGTACATCGGCGGTCCACCAGCTCGGAGCGCAGGAAATCTTGCTGTAATCCTGGGCGTCGAAGGCGTAAGGCGAAACGACTGGCACAAAAACGGCCATTAAAGCGATGAGCGCCAACAGCACCATGCTCGCGACTGCGGCCTTGTTGCGGAACAGTCTGCGGCGCGCATCGGCCAGCAGGCTGCGTCCTTTGACGGCTTGCGCCTTTTCCATCAATTGCGCGTCGGGGTGAGCGGGCGTGCGGCCGGGTATCATTTAAGCCTGACCCTCGGATCGAGCACGCCATAGAGCAGATCGACCAGCAAATTCAGCGTGATGATCAGCGCGGCGTAGAAGATGGTCACGCCCATTACCAGCGTGTAATCGCGGTTCAGAGCGGCCTGTACGAAATAACGGCCAATGCCGGGAAGCCCGAAAATCTGCTCCACGATCAACGAGCCGCTGACGATGTCGGCAATGGCCGGACCTAAATAGCTGACCAGCGGCAACAACCCCGCATGCAGCGCGTGATGGACGATGATGCGCCACGTCGGCAGGCCCTTCGCGCGCGCCGTGCGGATAAAGTTAGAGCGCAGCACCTCGACCATGCTGCCGCGCGTGATGCGCGCGATCACGGCGATGGGCCCCAGCGCCAGCACGATCACCGGCAAGACGAGGTTCTGTGCCGCCCCGCCATTCCAGCCTCCCACGGGCAGCGAAAGGTTCAGGCCGAAAATGTGCAGACCATAAATCCCAAAGATGAGCTGCAGCAGCGGCGCGGTGACAAACGATGGGATGGTGATTCCGATCATCGCCAGTGTCATCACGGAATAATCGGCCGGCCGGTTCTGCCGCAGCGCCGCCAGAATACCCAGCGTCGTACCGACCGCGACCGCCAGTGTAATCGCCAGCAAACCCAGTTTCAGACTCACCGGAAACCCATTCATGATGAGCTGCGTCACGGTGAAATCGCGGATTTTGTAAGACGGGCCGAAATCGCCATGCGCCAGCCGTTCGAGATAGATCAGGAACTGCTGCCACAGCGGCTTATCCAGATCGTAAGCGGCGGCGATGTTGCGGGCGATTTCCGGCGGCAGCACGCGGTCACCCGCGAACGGCCCGCCCGGCGCCAGACGCATCAGGAAAAACGACAGCGTAATGATGACCAAGAGGGTCGGAATGGCGCCGAGGACTCGCCGGATCGCGTAAAAAAGCATGGACTGACTATGGTTCCCGGGACTGCCTGCGGAAGCCCAAGCTTGTCGAGCCGCCCGGCAAAGTCAATGCGGGTTCCGCCCAGCCAAACAGCGTTGCGCCGTGCTCAGCGCCGTCAAGGCCGCTGCGCGCCGCTTCGCGGTGGCCTGACGGCCAGCCTTGACCGCGCCTGCGCGCGACGCGCGCGTGAATCGTGGCCGGGACGGAGAAACGGCTCCAGCCGAACAAAGAAACGTCTCGAAATCGCCTCCCCCTTGCAGGGAGGCCGAAATTGATCGCGCCTTTCGCGAACAATTTCGGGTGGGGGGAGGCTGCCCGAAACTTACTCCCGTCCGGACTGCCACGTGACGCTATTGCTTCCGCCATTCCTCCCAGCGCGCCTGGAGGGCTGTGCCACGGTTGGCCCACCAATCGGGATCGACCGCCAGCGCTCGCCGGAAATTGAACCCCGCGGTCGGAAGATGCGGCCGCATCTCCGCATTGGTTTCGGGATTGCGCCCGACCAGCGCCACCGCTGACTGCCGCGCCGGCCCATAGGGCAAAAGCTGCGAAACGCCGGCCAGCGGCTTTGCCCCTGTCGCGAATTTGATGAAATCCAGCGCCCGCTTCTTGTTCGGATCGCCCTTGGGAATGGCGAAGACGTCGAATTGGTAAAGCTGACCGTCCCACACGGTGCGGATTTTCGGCTCTGGATCGACGCTGAAAATCCGCGCGTTCAGAACGGTACTCATCGCCACATCGCCGCGCGCCAGCCATTCGGCGGGCTCGGCGGCGCGCCGCCACCATTTGATGCTGGATTTGATGCTGTCGAGCTTAGCAAAGGCACGATCCGCTCCCGCCTTCGTGCCCAGCACGCCGTAGACCTGCCAGGGCGGAACGCCATCGGCAATCAGCGCCAGCTCTAGGTTGAATTTCGGCCCGCCGTCGCGCAGGCCCCGAGGACCCGGAAAGCGCGCGAGATCGAAGAAATCGGCCGCCGTGCGCGGTTGGCGCTCTTCAAATTGCGCCGCGTCGTAGCCGATCACCTGACTGTAGGCAACGCTCGCCACCCAGCACGGGCCGATCGCGCCCGGCACGAAATCGCGCGTGGCGCTGGCGCCGTTCGCCCCGGCGGGAAGCTCAATGCCTAGAAGCGGCTCCAGCAGCCCCGCGCGGCAGGCGGCGGCGGCATCTTCCACTTCCATGTCCATGACGTCCCAGTCGATGCGGCCGGACGACACCTGTTGCTGCAATTCCTTCAGCCCGCCGCCATAATTGGCGACGCTCACATCCACATGCGTTTTATCCGTATACGGATGGAACATGGCGAGCGTCTGCGCCCGGCCATAGACGTCGCCCCAGCTCACCACGGTGATGGAGGGATTGGGCCGCATGGCCCAATAGAAACCTCCGCCGAGAAGGGCAGCCACAATCAGAGTCGCGGCGAGCCAGCGGGGAAGTCTCATACGCGCCTTATATTATTTGGTAGCCGGCTTCTGGGTACCGAAAATGGATTTCAGTGACAAGCCGGGGTTCTTGATCAGGTCCAACGGCGATGTCACCCCGTCTTCCAACTTTTGCACGATGGTCTTGGCAAGCGCGCGTGCGTCGGGACCATAGCCCGGCTTGGCCCACGGTCCCTTCAGGTAAAACGGCACGCCGATGTCGACGAGCTTGAGCCCGGGGATGCCTTTCACCGCTTTTGGCACGAAGTGAAATTCCAGGGTTTCGGCGGAGAAATCCACATCGCCCTGGCCGGTCATCTCCACTGTGGGATTGACCAGCGCGAAATCGTTTGTGTGCAGCATGCCTTTGTCGATCGCAAAGGTTGCACCCATGCGGCCGAACGGGGTTTTCGCCTCATTACCGAGCGCGGTGCTGAGAGCTTCCAGCGTGACCATCGACTGAACCACGCGGGAGATGGCCACTAAATCGGCGCCTTCGATTTCGCCGTCGGTGAAGCGGACTTCGCCTTTGCCGGCCAGCCCCTTTATAATGTCAGCTGTTGTGCTGCCGCGTGAAACCAAATCATAACGCACCGCGCCTTTGCCGGTAATGTTCTTCACGCCGGTAAGCTGGACGAGGAACGGCTGCACCTTGATGTCTTTGACGTTCAGCGTGCTTTTGAAGCTCGGAATCGCGCTGCCGGCGTCAACCGTCAGCGTGGCGCTTCCGTTGCCGCCATAGACGTTCACCTTGCTCATGCCGGCAATAAGGACACCGTTTTCGAGCGAGGCTGTGACGATGGCCTGATTGAGCGTTAGCTGCGGCAGAACCAGTTCGCCAACCTGCAGATTCAAATTGGCGTTTACGGCCTTCAAGCCATCGAGCGAAAGCGGCGCGCCGGGATTGGCTGCTTTGGCCTTGGCGGCCTTGGTCGTGTCGGCTTCGGCGCCCGGCGCAAGGTAGGGACGGGTGTCGATACGGTCGATCGCGAGATGACCGTTCAGGGTCAGGACCTTCGGGTTGGTGTCGAAGGCAAGATCGCCATTCAGGTTCATCCCATCGAAGGCAAGGTGCGTCTGGCGAAGCGAATACACGCCATCGCGCGCGCTGAACTGGCCCTCGAGCGCCATCAGGCCGAACCCATTTCCCGCGGGCATCGGACTGCCCAGCCACGCTGCGAGGCTGCGTACGGAATGGGCGCCGAGCTTCAGCGCGCCGGACAAACTCCCATCGCCACCGAACTGACCGGTAAACTCTGTATTGATGACGTTGGAACCGATGGCGATGCGCCCACCCGTTGTCTTGGCGCTCATCAGATTGCCCAGACTGTCGAAACGGCCGTCGATCTTCAGCTTCTCATTGTTGTAGGTGAGCTCGCCCCGCATGGTCAGCGGCAGCTTGAGCGTCGGCCGGGATACCTCGGGCATATTCAGGGACAGCGAGACAGCCGTAAGCGCGGCGGTCTTGCCGGTGCCCGCATCGTAATAGGTGACGGAGCCGTCCTTTACGTCCAGATGCGAGAATCCGATGCGGTCGAGCGCCGCGGCGTCTGCGGGCTGTTTGGAATTGGGTTCTTTACTGAACGACCAATTCGGCGTGCCGCTTTTGGCGACTTCCAGGTGGATAACCGGTCTTTCCAGCGTCAGGCCGGTCACTTGAAGCCGCCCGGAAAAGAGCGGCATCACCTCGGCGCCGACCACCAGCTCGTCGGCCGTGATCATCTGGGGATCATGCGCACCCTCAACATTCGCGACCGTGATGTCCGATACCGATAGCCCAAACGGATACACCGTGAGGTGCAGAGGTCCCTTGATGTGGACCTCACGCGCCAAAGCTCGGCTCGCCGCCGCCTCGATCTGGCCGCGGTACATATTGAGCGGGATCAAAAAGGGCGTCGCCAAAACGAGCAGAATGACGGCGCCAATGGTCAGATTAATCCAAGTGCTACGGCTCATGAAAATCCTTACGCGAGACGAACCAGCTTTACGGCGTCGATGGGTGGCTGCTCTATCAGCCATTCTCCTTAGAGCGGTTAATCGTCTTAAGGGAACCGGGCGGAATTACGTCAGAGATCGCGGCCTTTTTGCGATTGCGCCAGTCCACCGCTGTGCGTATGATAATCATTCGCAAATTGTGATACCAGCCATGCGTTTGTCGTTCGCCAAAGTCCTGCTCGCGCTCGGGTTTTGCGCCGCCGCTGTTCCGGCGGCTGCGGCCGAAGCCCTGAATATCTATTCGGCCCGCCATTATGATTCGGACGAGCTGCTCTACGACGGGTTCCAGAAGGCGACGGGCATCCCCGTGAACGTTATTGAGGGCGACGGGCCGGAGCTTCTGGCGCGCATGAAGGCGGAAGGGAAGAACTCGCCCGCCGACGTATTCCTGACAGTGGATGCCGGTAACCTCTGGCTGGCGGAAAAGGAAAACCTTTTTCAGCCCACGCAGTCCAAAATTCTAGACGCGCGCATTCCCGCTTCGCTGAAAAGCCCCAAGAATCTCTGGTTCGGATTTTCCACGCGGGCGCGCCTGATCTTCGTGAATGCGAAAAAGGTCGATCCCAAGATTGTGGGAACGTATGAGGATTTGGCCGATCCGCGGCTGAAGGGCCAGATCTGCATGCGGTCAAGCTCGGCCGTCTACAATCTCTCGCTGCTAGGCGCGATGGTGCAGCACATGGGCGCGCAAAAGGCGGAAGCCTGGGTCCGCGCCGTCGTGAAGAATTTCGCGCGTGCCCCGCAAGGCGCCGATACGACGCTGCTGCAAAGCGTGGCGGCGGGCGAATGCGGCGTCACCATTGCCAATCACTATTATTATGAACGGCTGGTCAATTCGAAGGTGAAGTCCGAACGCGACACTGCCGCCAAACTGACGCTGATCTTCCCCGACCAGGACGGTTACGGCACGCATGTGAACGTGTCTGGCGGCGGCATGATGGCGTCTGCGCCGCACAAGGCGACGGCAGTGCGCTTCCTGGAATTCATGGCCGGCGATGCCGCGCAAAACATCATCGCCGGCGCCAACTACGAATTCCCCGCCGTGCAAAGCGTGGCGACGACGCCCGAACTGAAAAAGCTCGGCACATTCAAACCCGACCCGCTGAATGTGTCGTATTACGGCCTGAACCAAGCGCAAGCCCAAACCATCTTCGACCGCGCCGGCTGGCGGTAAGCCGATTACGGCAGCGGCAGGGGCTCGCCGCCGCGTTGCGCCGCGGTGGCGATGCCGCGGATCAGTAGGACGCAGGGAATGATCCCGACCGCGACGATGGCGAGCGACGGCGCTGCCGCCCAGGACAGCCGTTCATCCGAAGCATAATTATTTGCCGCAATCGCCAGCGTGTCGAAATTGAAGGGACGCAGCATGAGTGTCGCGGGCAATTCCTTCATTACATCGACGAAGACAAGCAGCGCCGCCGTCAACACCGACGGCGCGATCAGCGGCAGATGCACACGCCGCAGCGCATCCATCTGTCCGCGTCCGAGCAGCCGGGCGGCAGCTTGAATTGACGGCGTTATGCGCTCGAAGCCGGCGTTCACGCTTTGCAGCGCGACGGCCAGATAAAGCGCCGTATACGCGACGAGCAGCGCGGCAATGCCGCCGGTCAGCAGCAACCCCGGTGAAACGCCGAACGCAGCCTTCGCCAAGTCCGCAAACCAATTGTCGAACATGGCGAACGGCACCAGCACGCCCACCGCAATAACCGATCCCGGCACGGCATAGCCAAGCGCGGTGAATCCTGCCGCGCTGGCTGCAATACCGCCGGGGCGCTCCTTCCGCGCGAAGCCGAGCACGAGGGCACCTGCGGTGACAATGACGGCGGCTGAGCCCGCCAGCGTCAGCGTGTTGAACAAATGCTTGGAAAAATCCCGCGTCGGTCCGCCCGATTCGAGAAGAAGCTCCAACAGCACAAGGGCTGGCACCGCAAAACCTAGCAGCGGCGGCAAGACGCAGGCCACGGCTGCACCGGCCGACTGCGCGGCCGACAGCGTGTAACGCGAGGGCCGCCGCTCATGCCGCCCGGTTTCATGAAAGCGCGCGCGGCCCCGGAAATAATGCTCGGCAAGCAGCGCGGCTCCGACAAAGGCGATCAATACCGCCGCCAACTCGCGCGCCGCGATCTGGTCGGAAAAGGAGAACCAGGCGCTGTAAATGCCCGTGGTGAACACCGGCACGCCGAAATAAGAGACGGTGCCGTAATCGGCGAGTGTGTTCATGGCGGCAAGCGTGGCGCCCGCCACCAAAGCTGGACGCGCCAGCGGCAAGGAAACAGAGAAGAACGAGCCCCAAGGGCTCCGCCCCAGCAGCCGCGCGGCTTCCAGCGCGCTGGCCGACTCGTTCAAGAAACGCGCCCGGGCCAGCAGATAGACATAGGGATACAGCGTCAGCACCAGCATCAGCGCCGCGCCGGGAAGAGAACGCACATCGGGAAACCAGTAATCGCCGGTTTCCCAGCCCGTCGCGGCGCGCAAGGCCTCCTGAACCGGTCCGTAGGCGGACAAAAATCCGGCATAGGCATAGGCGAGCACATAGGCCGGCGCCGCCATCGGCAAGATCAGCGCCGCTTCCAACACGCGCCGCCCGGGAAATTCGCACATCACCGTCAGCCATGCCGCGGGCACGCCGACGACAAGAACGCCAAACACCACCAGCACCGTGAGGAGCAGCGTGTTCCCCGCATATTCCGGCAGCACCGTCTCGGCGAGATGCACGAACACCGCGCTCTGACCCGACAACACGCTCAAACAGACCGATACAATCGGGATGACAAGCGTCAGCGACAACAGCAGCGCAAAGACATCCAGTCCGCTCAGCCGCACAATTTTCCCCCTCCCCTCGCGGGAGGGGGTAAGGGGGGAGGGGGCGGTTGCCACAAGTTCACCGATCGTCATTTATGAACACGAATCTGAACGATCAGATTGTTCCGGGTAACAACCGTCATGCCTTCATATTCGTAATTGCGGGTGCCCGGAGGCGTCGTGACGTTTGGCGGTTGGCCCAGCACTACGACCACGGCAAGCGAGGCAAGCCCGACATGAAGGTGTTCGGCTGTCTCGTATCGCGGATCGTTCACCACGATGGTGTCGACGGTGGCGGGCGGCTTGCTCATCTGCGCCGCGACGTCGCCCCAGGAATATACGGTCGCGCCGCCTTCCTGCCGTTCGGTGCCGGCTACGCCGACGGACGCGTTCAGCTCATCGGCTGACATGCCGATCGCAATCGGCCCAACCCGCATCCCCGGCTCGATCAGCGTGTCGCGTGGGGCAGGCGCGGCGAGTGCGCCTGCTGCCGTCGCGGCTATCAACCCCAAAGCCAGCCACAAAGAACGCATGCTGACCTCTCTCTCGTATCCCCGGAGCTATTCGCCAGACGGGGCAGGAGTGCCGCTCGCCGCCGGTTGACCTTCGGCAGGTTCGGTCGATTCCGAGGCGGCTGGGGATTTGCCGCCATTCGCCGTCCGTTCGGCATAATAGCCGGACGAAAAATACATGACGGCCATCGCTGCGGTGACGACCAAAACCGTCCCCCAGAACTGCCACGCGCGGCCCATGTAGCCCCCTGTTTCTGTCTGTTCAGGTTTTGAGGCCCCCGGGTTGCCGTTGCAAGGGGCAAAATTGCCATTCACGGACGCGGGAAAGGCGCGGGCTAGCGGTGCCACGCGGCCTGCAGAACTGGTACAAACCAACCAAACGATACCGGGGGATAGGGGACGGCATGAGCGAAACGGAACAAAAGCCGGGTTTTGCGCGGCGCACGATGTTGCAGGGCGCCGGGGGGCTGATCGCTGCCGCGGCATTGCCAAACGCTGTGAATGCCGCTCCTGCCACTGCCCCGGCGGCGGCGAAGGGAGCCGACGTCACGGGCCGGCTTGCCCGCTATATGGTGCAGGCCCGCGCGCGCGAGTTGCCGCCGCAGGTTCTCATCGAATGCAAGCACCGTATTCTGGATACGCTCGGCGCGATGATTTCCGGCGCCCGCCTGAAGCCCGGTCAGATGGCGCTGCAATTCGTGCAAAGCCAAGGCGGGGTACAGGAAGCCTCCGTTGTCGCCAGTCCGTTCCGCACGACCGCCGTCAATGCGGCGCTCGCCAACGCCATGTGCGCGCACGCCGATGAGACCGACGATTTCGAGCCGGTCACCAAAGCCCATCCCGGCTGCTCGGTGGTCCCCTCTGCCCTGGCAATGGGTGAAAAGTTGGGACGATCCGGCCCTGAAATGATCCGCGCCGTCGCGCTCGGCTACGATCTTTGCTGCCGCCTGCTGGTGGCGCTAGGACCCGACCTTGTGCGCGGCACGCATCGCAGCGCGGAAGGAACAAGCTCAACATTCGGCGCAGTCGGCGCTGCGGCTTCCATGGCGCGGCTCGATGAAATGGGCATGCGCTTTGCGATTTCCTATGCGGCGCAACAGGTATCGGGCCTGTGGAGCTGGGTGCGCGACGAAGAGCACGTCGAGAAAGCCTTCGATTTCGCTGGAATGGGCGCGCGTAACGGCGTGACCGCCGCCAGCATGGTCATGGCTGGATTTTCCGGCGTGCCCGACGTGCTGGAAGGCGAGCACAATTTGCTGATTGCGCTTTCCACGCAACCAAAGCCGGAAGAGATGGTCGCCGATCTGGGCAAGCGCTTCTACGTCACGGAGACCGCGATCAAGACCTTTTCCGTCGGTTATCCGATCCAAGCGCCGCTGGATGCGTTTCTGACGCTGCGGCGGCAGAACAATCTGACGCCCGACAATGTGCAGCATGTGCAGGTGCGTCTGCCGCCCGATGGCGCGGGGATCGTGAACAACAACGCCATGCCCGACGTGAACGTGCAGCACCTGATCGCCGTGGCCCTGCAAAAGGGCGCCGTTTCCTTCGACGACAGCCATTCGCGCCCCCTGATGCAGGATCGCGTGCTGCTGGATCTGCGCAAGCGCGTCGAATTGGTCGCCGATAAAGCGTTGCAAACGCAAGAAGCACCGCGCGCCGGCTTCGTCGAAGTGACGATGAAGGACGGCAAGAAGGTAAGCCACCTCACCAAATATCCGCCCGGCACCAAGGAAAGCCCGCTCAACACGGAAGGCGTGAACGCCAAAGTGCGCGATCTTATGGGACCTGTTCTGGGCAAGGACAAAACAGAAGCCCTGATCAAACAGATCAACACGCTTGAGATGTTGGATGACGTGCGCAAGCTGCGGCCGCTGCTGACGGCCTGATGAATTTCCGGGAGGAAAAAATGATCGACAAAAAACCGGCGGCGCTATCCCGCCGCAATGTCCTGCGGACCGGAACGGCGTTGGCGGCGGCAACGGCGCTTCCGCGCGTTGCGCGCGCTGCATCGTCGGGTATCAGCCCGCTGATGACCAAACTGTCCACCTATATGGCGGACGCGGCAAACCGCAAACTTCCCGACGCGGTGGTCGAACGCACCAAACAGGCGATCCTCGATACGTTTGGCGCGATGATTTCCGGCGCCGAATTGCCGCCGGGAAAATTCGCGCTCAACTTCGCCAAGCTCAATCCGGGCGAGCGCAGCAGCACCATTCCTGCCTCCAATCTGCTGTGCGGGCCGATTGAAGCGGCGCTGGTCAATGGCCTGCTCGCGCATTCCGATGAAACCGACGATACGCATCCCGGCTCGCTATCGCATCCGGGTTCTGCCGTGTTGCCGTCATCTCTCGCGATGGGCGAGAAATTGGGCGTCAGCGGCGAGCGGTTCCTGCGCGCCGTGGCGCTCGGCTACGACATCGGCCCACGTATCACCGCAATGCTCGGCAAGCAGGAATATATGGCCGCCACGCACCGCAGCACGCACGCCATCGCCGGGACGTTCGGCGCGGCTGCTGCTGCTGGATCGATCGCCGGATTGTCGGCGCAGCAAATGCGCTGGCTGTTGTCTTACACGGCGCAGTCGGCGTCGGGCATCGGCTCCTGGCAGCGCGACACCCAGCACATCGAAAAGTCTTTCGATTTCGCAGGCATGCCCGCGCGCAACGGCCTGACCGCCGCGCTGCTGGTGCAAGCAGGCGGCACCGGCGTGGAAGACGTGCTCTCGGGCGCGGACAGTTTCATCGAAGCCTATCAGCCTATGAATAATCCTTCCGTGCTGATCGACGGTCTGGGCGAGCGCTACGAAATCATGCGCACCGACGTGAAGAAATGGACCGTCGGTTCGCCCATTCAAGCGCCGCTGGATGCTTTGGAAGCGCTGATCAAGAAGAACAATTTGACGCCCGATAATGTGCAGAAAATCGTCGCGCGCGTGGCCAGCCACGAAGCCACGGTCGTCGACAATCGCGAAATCCCCGACATCTGCCTGCAGCACATGCTGGCCGTCATGCTCATCGACAAGACCGCCAGCTTCCGCGCCGCCCACGATGTCGCGCGCATGAAAGACGCCAACATTCTGAAACAGCGCGCGAAGGTGACCCTGGTCGGCGACGCTTCGCTGGACAAGCTTCTGCCCAAGCGCGCCGCGGTTGTGGAAGTGACGACCATGGACGGCAAAACCGTTTCCGAACGCGTCGAAACCGTGCGCGGCACCTCCGGCAACCCGATGACCCGCGAAGAGATGATCGCCAAGGGCCGCGACCTCTGCGTGCCCATCCTCGGCGCCGAAAAATACAGTCGCCTCGTCGAAAAAATCTTCGCGCTGGAAACAGTGAAATCCATCACCGAACTCCGCCCGCTTATCCAAGTTTAACGCGATCTCCCTCGCCCCCAGCGGGGGAGAGGGCTGGGGTGAGGGGGAGATGCTTCAATTGACGAATTCGATGCGGGCGCATGGTGCCAAGAATTTCGTGCGTCTGTGCATCGGTGAGACCGCCCCCTCACCCTGACCCTCTCCCCCTGCGGGGGCGAGGGAATTGAGGGCGCTTTACGCCGCGCCGCGCGTGCAATCCCCAGAAGTGAGGACGGTGAATCAAGGAAATATTGACAGGAAACGGCAGATACAGCCTTTTCGCCGCTTCTGCGTTAACCTAGCTCCATGAACCAGCAAACGAACCCTGCCAAGGAAATGAACCCGCACGCCGCCGCCCAGGCCGAGCTGGAAGCGGTGCTGCTTGCCAATCCGAACATCCGGTTTGTCGATGCCGCCATTGCCGACATCTGCGGCGCGCTGCGCGGCAAGCGCATAGCAGTGTCCGATGCGGTCAAATTGTTTGAATCCGGGATGCAGATTCCCATGTCACTCCATCTGATGGACGTGCGCGGGGAAATGATGAACCCGCAAGGGCGCGGCTATTCCGATGGCGATCCGGACGGAACCGCGTGGCCCATTCCGGGCACCGCCTCGCCCGTGTGGGGCGCCGACTTGCCCCGTGCGCAGATACTGATGAGCTTGCATGATACCGCCGGCGCGCCGCTCAGTTACGACCCGCGCGCCATCCTGGAACGTGTGCTGGCGCGATGCCGCGAACTGGACCTTACGCCGGTCGCAGCGCACGAGCTGGAATTTTATCTTATCGACGCCGCGCGCGACGAGAAAGGCGGGCCGCTGCCGCCCATAAGCCCGCGTACGGGAAAGCGCGAGAACACCCCGTCTGTATACGGAATAGAAGACCTTAACCGCTACCAGGGTTTTCTCACCGCGCTCGCCGAAGCCGCAGTCGTCCAAGGCGTGCCGCTGACTGCCACCAGCAAGGAATATTCGCCGGGCCAATTCGAGGCCAATCTGCGGCACCAGACCAATGTTCTGGCCGCCTCGGATCACGCCATTTTCCTGCGCCAGATCGTCAAGTCCGCCGCGCTCAGTCAGGGCTTTCAGGCCAGCTTTATGTCGAAGCCCTATGCGGAAGGGCTGGGCTCCGGCCAGCATGTGCATGTGAGCCTCGTCGATAAGAACGGCCGGAACATTTTCGACAACGGCACGGCGGAAGGCAGCGACAGCTTGCGCTTTGCTGCCGGCGGCTTGGCGGCGCTGATGCCCGAGAGCATGGCGTTCTTTGCGCCCAATCTGAACGCCTACCGCCGGTTTCAGCCGGACATGTTCGCGCCGGTAAATCGCCGCCTGGGCATCAACAACCGCTCGGCGGGGTTGCGTGTGCCGGTGGGGCCGTCGGCGGCGCGGCGCGTCGAGCATCGCTGTGCCGGCGCCGACGCCAATCCCTATCTGGTGATGGCGGCCATTCTTGCCGGCATGCATCACGGCCTCGTTCACCGCATCGAGCCGGGTCCGCTGGCTGTGGGCAATGTTTCGCGCGAGCCGGATCTGGCGCTACCCTTCTCGCTTGGCGAGGCGCTGAAGCGGCTCGAGAACGCTGCTGTTCTTCCGGGCTATTTTGGCGCCGAGGCGATAGCACTCTATCGCGAAACCAAGTCCAAAGAACTTCAGCGCTTCCGTAAGATCATCACGGCGGAAGAATATGAGTGGTACCTGTAGCTACCCTGGCATTTTCTTGCCCTGCGATTTTCGCTAAGCTTGCACAAAGCCGGTGAGCGCGCGGGAGGTAGGGCATGAAACGGTCTTTTGCTATCGCTGCAATGTGCGTCGCGTGTGGCGCGTTGCCCGCGTCCGCGCATCATTCGCTCGCGGCTTACAATATGGGCACCTACAAAACGGTCGAAGGCACTGTGAAGAGCTGGCAGTGGATGAACCCGCACGCCAAGCTCAGCCTCGTTGTCGTCAATGACGCGGGCCGCAGCACGCAATTTGAATTCGAAGGCGGCAGCATCGGGCGGCTGACAAATGGCGGCTTCATCAAGGATGCCTTCGGTGCGGGCGACAAGATCAAGGTCGCCTACAATCCGCGCCGCGACGGCAGTGCCGCGGGTTTCTTCATCGCGGTGACAACGATGGACGGCAGGACCTTCGCAGTCGACCGCTTCAAGCAGCTGAACGGTTCCAGCGAAAACTGAAGTCAGTGCACCGTACGTCCGCGATATTCGACAACACGGTCGGGCAGTTCGTTGCGATCGTCGGTACGGCGCGGGAAATGCTGCGCCAGAAGCTCGCCCGTGCTGTGGATGGCGGCGGCGAGACCATCCGCCAAACGCCCCTGGCGTCCGCCCGAAGCAATTTTCTCAACCATGTGCTCCCACGTCGCCGGATCGACCTTGCTGTGAATGCCGGAATCGGCCAGCACCTCGATCCGCCGCGGCTTCATGCAGATGTAAAGAAGCACGCCGGTTCGCTCTGCCGTCAGATGAATGCCGTGGGCGGAGAAATGCAGCTCCGCGGAGGCGCGCGTAGCCTCGTCCGCAATGCTGGGCGGAATGAGGCGATAGCGCAATTGGGGTAGCGACAACACCGCGCCCGCCACAACAAAAGCAAAGCCCTGCAGTGTGAGAATCTGCGTGATGGATAGCGTTGTGGCGTAGATCAGCGGCCAGGGCAGCAGCAACGCCAACAGCGCAGCCCATAACACCGGCACAAGCCGAAAACCGTCCGCGTGCTCCGCGACGACAACGTAAATCTCGCCGGATGTGTTTGCCTCCGCCGCGCGGATGGCTTCGCTCAAACGCTTATGGTCTTCGGCGGAAAGCAGCGGGCCCGTCACCATCGGCCCGACGCGCCGCCGCCGCCGAACGAACCGCCGCCCCCGGAAAAGCCGCCGCCACCGCCGCCACCCCAATCGCCGCCGCGCCATCCGCCACCCATCGGCATCGGTACGATCCACGGCATGCCGCCGCGGCGGCCGTTAAGCCGGTTGCGGCTCGAACGGAACGCCAGGAACAGCCAGATGCCGACAATGAAGACCATCCAAAGGAGGCCTTGCAGATCCTTCGGGCTGGCCGCGCCGCGGTCGCGGGCCACCGCGCGCTGCTGAAATTCTTTCGCATCGCCGCTCAGGACTTGGGTCAGATCGTCTACACCGCGTTCGATGCCGCCGGGATAATCGTTGGCGCGAAACCGCGGCAGAATTCCGTTCTCGATCACCAGGCGCGAAATCGCATCGGTCAGCGTGCCTTCAAGGCCATAGCCAACCTCGATGCGGACACGGTGTTCGTTCGGCGCGATAATCAGCAACGCGCCGTTGTTCTTGCCCTTCTGCCCGATGCCCCAGGCGCGGCCGAGACCAACACCAAATTCCTCGATCTCGTAGCCCTGCAGCGAGGCGAGCGTCACCACGACCAACTGCGTGCCGGTCTTGGATCCCAACGCGGCGAGTTTGCGATCGACGTCGGCGCGCGTGTTTGCGTCGAGCACGCGCGCCTGATCGACCACGCGCCCCGTCAGAGCAGGGAATTGCGGCTCGGCAGCAACCGCCAAACCGCTCCACAACACGAAGGCGAAGAAGAACGAGAAAAACGCGCGCACGGGACCGCCTTTAGAATTTGACCGAAGGTGCGCTTTGATTCTGTTCCGTCGTCGTGAAGGCCGCCATCGGCTTGGCGCCATACATGCCGGCCCACAATCGACCGGGGAACGTGCGCACTTCCGTGTTGAAGTCCTGCACCGCCGAGATGTAGTCGCGGCGCGCAACGGTGATGCGGTTCTCCGTCCCTTCCAGCTGCGACTGCAGCGCCAGGAAGTTCTGGTTCGATTTGAGATCGGGATACTGCTCGCTGATGGCAAGCAAGCGCCCCAGCGAACCGGAGAGTTGCGCTTGGGCTTCCTGGAAGCGGCGGATGGCTTCCGGGTCGGTGAGCTGATTGGCATTGACCTGGACCTGGGTCGCCTTCGCCCGTGCCTGGGTCACTTCGGTCAGTACCGTCTGCTCCTGCGTGGCGTAGCCCTTCACGGTGTTGACCAGATTGGGGATCAGGTCGGCGCGCCGCTGATACTGGTTCTGCACCTCGCTCCAGGCGGCCTTGGCGGTTTCTTCCTTGGTGGGGATCGTGTTGATGCCGCAGCCGGTTAGCATGACCGCGAGCACAATCACCAACGCGGCGGCCCCGCTTCCTGCCGGGCTCGAGAACCGGGGTAACCAACGCATAACGGTCTCCTTTCAAGGCGACTCGAAGCGACGTCTCGCTCGGTCCGTTCACAAAAGCTGTAGCCTAAGGTGGGGAGTGGAGGGCCCGGGGTCAACGCGCGATTTGCCAAAAGTCTGCGGCGGAGCGGGGAAGGCCGATTACCGGCGTTTCGCGTTGCAGGCGAGGGCCTGGGCGGGTTAAACTCTTCGTGATCGGCTCCTAGCCAAAAGGGAGCCTCCTGGGAGGGAAATCACATGAAAAAACTATTGCTTGCGCTTGCCATGCTGCCGCTGACCGCTGGGATGGCTGCTGCCCAACAGGGCGATGCCGCCGCGGGAAAGACTCTGTGGGCTGATGAGCTTCGCTGCAAAGACTGCCATGGTGGCGTGGCCGAAGGCGCTTTTGGGCCTGATCTGGCCGGCCGTGGATTGAGCGCGGCGCAGGTTCGCCAGGCTATCCGCAAGCCGTGGGGCATCATGCCGATGTTCACGGATGTGCAGGTCAGCGATCAGGAAATCAACAATCTCACCGCTTACTTCGCCTCCATGCCGAAGCCAGCGCAGCCCGGCCCGTGGAAGACCGAAGTCCCGGCCAATGCCCCCGCCGGTCAGCGCACGATGATCTCCGTCGGCTGTGGTCAGTGCCATGGCAACGTGCTGATCGGTCCGCGCGACGACATGGGCGCGGTCAATGCCGACATCAATTGGCTGAAGGACCTCGTTTATAACCACGTGGACGGCATCAAGCGCCATGCCCAGGCGGTTGGTACGGGCAACGGCCCGGCGCGACCGCACATGGGCAACTTCAACCCCGACCGCGTGACGGAAGCGCAGCTCGCGCAAATCCTCGACTGGATCAAATCCGACGTTGGCTTCCGCGCCGCCATGCGCGGCCGTTTGACCAAGGGGCAGCCGGGCGAGAAGGGCGTGACATATACCTTGGACGTCCAAAATCTGGGCTTGGCTGGTAAGGGCTTGGGTGCCGAAGGCGTCACGGTTCGCCTTGTCATCCCGGAAGGCTCGCAGGTCGTGGCTGCAACGGGCGCCGGCTACAAGGGCGTCCGCAAGGATGACAAGGAGCAGGCGCAGGTTGCCGAGTGGAGTTGGCCCAAAGCCGGTCCGCGCGACAAGCAGAGCTACACCATCACGCTCTCCAAGCCCGGCACGCAGAAGGACAATCTGCGCGGAATGATCATGTGGGAGAAGCCGATGATCAAACCGGGCCCGACGGGCGACCAGATCGCCATTCCTGGGGCGCCGCTCTAAGCGGCTGCCGGATGGGGCAAGCAATCGGCCGGTTTCGTGTGAGCGAGACCGGCCGAATTGTTTTCGTGGCCCGCGAAGCCACGATATAGTCCCGTCACCTCGTTCAGGCCGGGAGGTTTGATGCTCAGTGCCGTTGGTAAAACGATGGCAGCCGCCGCTGCTGGACTGTGCTGCGTTCTGACGCTTGCCTCTTCGGCAGTGGCCGATGCGGGGCCTACGCCGGATTTCTCAGGCATTTGGGCGCGCAGCACCTTCGGCTGGGGTTTCCCCGAATCCGGCCCAGGCCCGCTGAAGAATCTCCAACGCCGTCCCAATGGCATCAGTGACGCCCAGATGTTGGCCGGTGATTACAACAATCCGATTCTGAAGCCGAATGCCGCCGCCGTCGTGCGCCGGCATGCCGACGACTCGCGCGCCGGAATCGCCTATCCCGATCCGTCCAACCAATGCATTTCCATGGGCGTTCCTTACATCCTGCGCGCGAACGAAATGCAGATGGCCCAAAAGGCGGACATCGTCACCATCATGTATATGCAGGATCATCAGTTCCGCCGCATACGGATGAACGGCGCGCATCCCAAGGACGTCAAGCCGACATGGCACGGCGATTCCGTCGGCCACTATGAGGGCGATACCCTGGTGATCGACACCGTTGGAATCAAAGTCGGGCCGATCTCGATGGTGGACCAGTACGGCACGCCCCACAGCGATCAGCTGCATGTGATCGAGCGCTACACCCTGCTGCCCGACGAACAAGCCAAGGCGTTAAGCGCGAAGAACGACCGCGAATACGGCCGCGCCGATGGGCCGGCGGCCGACGGTGTGTTCGTCGATTACAGCTACAAAGGCAAAGGCCTGCATGTGGAATTCACGGTGGAAGACCCGGTGATGTTCACGACGCCCTGGAAGGGCACCGTCACCTATTTGCGCGCAGCCAACGCCTGGGAAGAACGGGTGTGCGCTGAGAACACCTTCGAATATTATTCGCATGTTGCCATTCCGGTTTCGGACAGGCCGGATTTTTGAAGGAGCTGACGCGGTGCCCGCATCATCCCAAGGCTGGAAGAACGCTGCTGCCGGTGTCGCGCTGTCGCTGGCGTTCCTGACGGCGCCGTCCGCAAACGGCGCCGATACCATTCCCAATTTCGCGCCGTCGGCCGCAGTCGGCTGGCAATTGTCCGACGACGAATTCATACCGCCGCCCAGCGGACCGGGCCCCATCGTTTCCGATCCGGCGCATCCTTACACCAGCTTCTACCGCTTCCCGACGAATCCGAAGCCGACATTTCGCGTCGCCGATCTTTCCAATCCGATCCTGCTGCCCGCGACGCGTGAGGCGTTGCGCAAGGCCAACGAGAAATCGTTGTCGGGGAAGTATGTCGGCCTTCCCAAAGAACGCTGCTGGCCGGTCGGCGTGCCGGCGTTCTCGCTGCTTCCCGCAACGCCGGTCTATTTCCTGCAGGGCGAAAAAGAAGTGACGATGATCTGGACGCAGGATCATCAAGTCCGCCACGTCTTCATGAACGTGCCGCATACCGCAAAACCCAAACCGGCCTGGTTCGGCGAATCCGTCGGCCATTACGAAGGCGACACGCTGGTGGTGGACACCATCGGCCTGAACGATCGCACTTTTGTCGACAATTATCTGACTCCGCACACCGCACAGCTGCACGTCATCGAACGCTACCGCATGATAGACGGCGGCAAGACGCTGGAAGTAAACCTGCACGTCGAAGACCCCGGCGCCTTCACCACGCCCTGGAACGCCATTCAGCGCTACCGCCGTATGGAAAACGGCCCCATGCCCGAGACGGTTTGCGCCGAAAACAACGCCGACCATTTCAGCCAGGATCTCGAACCGGTGCCGACGGCGGCACGCCCCGATTTTTGAAGAGGAAACCATGATGAATCGCGTGACGACATTTGCCGCTGCCGCTTTTGCGGCCATGCTGATAGTAAGCGGAACGGCAACGGCCTTTGCCGCTGAACAAAGGAAGGAAGAACTTAGCGAATCCTATCGCGGCAGTCAGCGCGACAACGTCGCCTATCAGAAGATCGCTCCCTTCAAGATGTTCGATAACCTCTATTACGTTGGCCCCGGCTATGTGTCGGTGTGGCTAATCCCGACCTCGGCGGGCCTCATTCTGGTCGACACGGCGCAAGAGCCCTATGTCGACCACATCATCGACAGCATCAAGAAAGAGGGCTTCGATCCTAAGGACATTAAATACATCGTCCTCTCGCACGGGCATCTCGACCATTTCGGCGGCGCGGCGCGCATTCAGCAATTGTCGGGCGCAAAAGTGGCGGCGCTCGATGAAGACTGGAAGATGATGGAGCAGTTCGGCACCAAGCAGGGCAAAGGCGCGTGGATGGACACCGCACCCAAGCGCGACATGGTCGTGAAAGAAGGCGATGTTCTGACGCTGGGGAATACGTCGCTGAAAATCTACAAGCACCCGGGTCATACGCCAGGTTCGCTGTCGGCGGAATTCACCGTCTACGACAACGGCACGCCGCATAAGGCGTTTCTGTTCGGTGGGCCGGGGCCGCGCAACGGCGCGACCGGCGGCGCGCAATTCATCGAAAGCATGGAGCGGATTTCGAAAATCCCCGGCATCGAAGTCGCCGTCAACGTTCACAGCTGGCTGACGTCTTATCCCTATCCGGGCGGCGGCATTCTGGAGCGCGAGATCAAATTGAAGGCGCGTAAGCCCGGTGAGCCCAATCCTTTCGTCGATGCGGCCGCCTGGCAGCAATGGCTGAAAATGGCGAAAGACGGCGCGGTGAAAAATCTGGAAGACGAGAAGCGCAAAGCCGCCGCGAAATAGGTCCTCTATCGGAAGCTGCGGAAACCTATTCGGCCGGAATTTCCAGGCGGTTGCGTTCGCTGCGGAACGGATAGGCGAGTTGGTTGACATAGGTGTGCGGTACCGGATCGTCGATGCCGTACGCCTTCGTCCACTGGCCGGACGGCATATAGGCAGTGCCGAACAGAACGTCGAACAGCGCGATCTGCCCGGCGAAATTCTTGTTCCACGCTTCCGGTTCGCGGCTGTGATGCCAATGGTGGAATTGCGGCGCTGCGATCAGCCAGCGTAACGGACCTAGGCTGATGCGCACATTCGAATGCAGCAGTACCGAGTGCAGGAAATAGAGGGTCGCATAGGTAGCCAGCGCCTCATTGGAAAAGCCCAATACGATGCACGGAACGAACGATCCGCCCTTGGTCAGAATTTGATCGATAGGGTGAACCCGGCTCCCGGCAAGCCAATCCATGTGCTCAATGCTGTGATGGATGGCATGAAAACGCCATAGCCACGGAACCGTGTGAAAGGCACGGTGCGCGATATAAAAAAAGAAGTCCGCCAGCACGACGATTTCGAAAACCTGCAGCCACTCGTTCTGCGCGCCGACCGCCGCTCGAACCGATGCTGGCACAAGCGGATAGGCCAGGACCGGCAGAAGCAACAGCGCGGTGCCGAAGCTGATGAACCAGCGATTGAAGATGAGATAGGCCGCGTCGTTGACCCAATCAGGACGCAGCAGTTTCTGCCCGCGCTCTTTGGGAAGCGCGCGTTCCAGTCCAATGAACAAGGGGGCTGCGAGAAGCGCGTCTCGAAGTCCCAAAAGCGGAATGAGCAGTCCCATGGTTCCGGCGCGTGCATCTGGCGGGCAACAGCCCGCGCCCAACGTAACGCCGGCGCGTTAACGCCTCGTGTGATGCCGCAGCCGAATTGGATACAGTTTTAATCAAATCCAAACGGAGTGATGGGCTGCTTAGCCCAGCATCTTGCTGACCATCTCGTAGAGATTGGCCGACAAGCCGGTGCCGGACGCAATGGCTTCCAATTCCGCCCGCATCAGACGCTGCCGCTCGGCGTCGTAGCGGCGCCAGGTTTCGAACGCCGCCGCCATGCGTGCGGCGGTTTGCGGGTTCAGCGAATCCAGCGTCTGCACGACTTCCCGTACCAGCCGGTACCCTGCGCCGCTGCGGTCGTGGAAGCGCAGCGGGTTGCCAATGGCAAAAGCGCCGATCAGCGCTCGCACGCGGTTGGGATTTTTCATGGAGAAGACGGGATGGCTCATCAGCGAGCGCACCTTTTCCATCGTGTCGGCGCGAGGCGACAAAGCCTGCATGCCCATCCATTTGTCGAGCACGAGCGGATCGGTGCGGAAGCGATCGTGGAAATGCGCGAACGCCGCGTCGCGCCGGGGCGTGTCCATGCGCGCCAGAGCGGCCAGCCCTGCGGTCATCTCCGTCATATTGGTGGCGATGCGGTAATGATTATCGGCAAGCTCCGCGGCATTTTCATCGTCGGCCACGGTCAGGAAGCGCAGCAGCGCATTGCGCAGCGAACGCTGCCCGGCGGATACGGAGTCGGGACTGAATGCGCCGCGCGCTTCCAGTTTGCGGTACAGCGGCGCCATAGCTGCGCCATGCGCGGCCGCCACATGCCGAATGAGCTCTTTGCGCGCGTTGTGAATGGCTTCCGGGTCGATCGGCGTTACACACAGTGCAAGCTCGCTCTCGCTTGGCGGAAACAGCATCAAGGCGGTGAAGGCGTAATCCTCCTCAGCGCGCGCCAAAACGCCGCCGATGGCCTCGATATAGATCGGATCAGGCTGCGGGCTTTTGCCAAGCTGAACCTCGCGGACCATGCGCAGAAGCATCTCGGTCGAAAGCTGCTGACCGGCTTCCCAGCGGTTGAACGCATCCGTGTCCTTGCTCATCAGAAAGGCGCGTGTTGCGGAATCGGTCTTTGTACGGATGTTAACGGGCGCCGAAAAATTACGGGCCAGCGACAGCACCGGCTCTTCGTCCAACCCGGTGAAGACAAATCGCTGTTGCGCCTCCGTCAGCTCCAGAACCCGCTCCTGCGGTCCGGTGGCGTTCTCGCCTTCCAGGGTCAGATGCAGCGGCGTGCCGCTCTTTCTGCCGATCAGGCCAAGCGCCAGCGGGATCTGCATGGGCTTTTTCTCGGGCTGTCCCGGTGTCGGCGGCACGTTCTGGCGCAGATCCAGCGTGAAGGTTTTAAGTGCGGCGTCGTATGCGCCATCGGCATGAAGTTCGGGCGTACCGGCCTGCGAATACCACAAGCGGAACTGATCGAGGCTGCGCCTGGAAACTTCCTCAAAGCAGAGGACAAACTCTTCGACGGTCGCGGCCTCTCCGTCGTGGCGGTCGAAATATAAATCCATGCCTTTGCGGAATGTTTCCGCGCCGACAATGGTCTTCAGCATGCCGATGACTTCGGAGCCCTTCTCGTAGACCGTCGCGGTATAGAAATTGTCGATGGTGATATAGGACTGCGGCTGCACCGGATGGGCGAGGGGACCCGCGTCTTCCTGGAACTGACGCAAACGTAAATCCTTCACATCAGTGATACGGCGCACGGCGTGCGAGCGCATGTCACCGGCGAAGCCGGTTTCGCGGAAAACCGTCAGGCCCTCTTTCAGTGCAAGCTGAAACCAATCGCGGCAGGTGATGCGGTCGCCCGTCCAATTGTGGAAGTACTCATGGCCGACCACCGACTCGATACGCGCGTAATCGTCGTCCGTCGCGGTTTCGGGACTGGCCAGCAGCACCTTATCGTTGAAGATGTTGAGGCCCTTGTTTTCCATCGCGCCGAAATTGAACGCCGACACGGCCACGATCATGAAGATGTCCAGATCGTATTCGCGGCCATAAGCCTCTTCGTCCCAGCGCATGGAACGCTTGAGCGAGTCCATCGCGTAGGTGGCGCGCCCCTCATTGCCGTGCTCCACATAGACACGCAGGTCGATGTCTCGCCCCGAAAGCGTCGTATAAGTATCCCTGACATGCCCGAGATCGCCCGCCACCAGTGCGAACAGATAGGACGGCTTGGGAAACGGATCGCGCCACACGGCGTAATGTTTGCCGCCCGGAAGATCGCCGGATTCAACCAGATTGCCGTTGGACAGCAGAACCGGCGCGGCTTGTTTGTCACCCTCAACCCGTGTCTCGAATTTGGCGAGATTGTCAGGCCGGTCGAGGAAATAGGTGATCGAGCGAAATCCTTCCGGCTCGCACTGCGTGCAATAAATGCCGTTGGACATGTACAGCCCTTCGAGCGCGGTGTTCTCGGCGGGCGCGATCTCGGTGACTACCTCAAGCGTGAACCGCTCCGGCGGGGCAAAGATCGTCAACTTCTCGGCATCGGCCACATAGGCCGAACTTCCCAGCGCCGCTCCGTCGATGGCGACGGAAACGAGTTTCAACCGGTTGCCATCCAGAACCAATGCTTCGGGCGCAACGGCACGGCGTTCGACCTTCATGGTCGCGGTGACCCGCGTGGCCTTCCCGTCCAGCGCAAAACCAAGCGTGACTTCAGGAATGCGGTACGGAGGGGGCGCGTAATCCTTAAGATGGATGGCGCGCGGTTCAGCGGTTTTCATGTGTGTCCGGAAGTTAGAAGCGTTCGGCAGGTATAACGCGGAATGACGCCTCTGTAACGCCGCCGCCTGTCGGCCGTCTTGGCACTATTTTGTGCCGGCGTTCCTGAGATGGGCGGCCCGGGCTGCGGTCTGTGGATGCGTTCCAAGCCAATTGGCTGGGCATCCGGCTTTGCCGCACAATTTTGTGTCCAGGCGCTCCAATAGGTCGGCCATATGGGCAGGGTTCCCTCCGAGTTGCCGAACCGTCATGGCCGCATCGTCGTCGGCCTGCTGCTCCAGGCCGCGGGAATAGGCCGCCTGAATCAGGACGCCCGGCAGAATTGCCGCCATTTGGCTGATCTGTGAAATGTCGCCGGTGACGACTGCGATGGCCGCCGGCACGAGCGCTGCCTGATAAACGGCCTGCAGCGAATGGGCATGGTCCACATGCGCAATTTCATGCGCGAAAACGCCTATCGCTTCATCGTCCGCTTTCACGAAGGGCCAAAGCTGGTCGGTCATGACGATGGTTCCATCGGGAAGCGCCAGAGCGTTAGGACCCAAACTGGCCGCGGAACGAAGGAGCAATTTGTAATGTCCGGCGCCGCGTCTGCCATGCCCGGCGGCCCGTGCGAACAGGGCCTCCACCCTCAGCCGGTCAGGACTCGGGAGCGCCGATGGTTTCAGAACAGTCTTGTCCAATGTCGCAAGGGTCTGTTCGGAAAGGGTGGCAGCAAAGGACGGGGGAGTCTCCTGCGCCAACCAAAGCGCAATCCCCGGTATCCCGTAGACCACGAAGGCAAACATGGCGGCGGCAGCAAAGAGCACCGAAACGGCTGCCCATTGCCATGATCGTTCCAAGTGGTGCGCCGAAACTCCTTTGCGCTTACCCATTAGCAGGCAATCGGCGGCGTCGCTGTCTTCCGTTTCGAAGCAGCCCGCATCCATGAAGGTAAAGCGGCGCCGCAGAGTCCCCAGCCGTGGCGATATTTCCACAAGCTCCAGCGCAACATGGGCGAGCACCGTCCCGCTTTCATCCTCGACCCGCAGAATGTCGCCTTCCGCAACGGCGCGCGCGGCAACAAAACGCGTGGTGCCCGGAAAGAAGTAACGCCCTGCGACAGCCTCGCTCATAAGCCGATATCATAATCGAAGAAGCCGGCGATTTCCTCGCCGATCGCACCCTGTGTGGCGAAGGTTTCCGAGGTGAATTCATCGAGATTGGAAGCCGCAAGTAGGCTCAGATGATCCGCCATGTAATGGGCAGCGCGCACCCGCGCCCAGGGATAGAACAACCCGAACGTTATCAGGATCAGAAAGACGTTAGACGTCATGATCCACACCAGACTGCCCGGCTCGATTTCGGATTGGAGCGTGTGACGATTGTCGAGCGCAGTGTTTTCCAGAGCCAGTACGAGGCCTGCAGCCCTCACGTAATTCACGATGATGAGCCATCCAGGCATGATTATAAGGATAGCAATCATCCCGGCGAATGAGACACCAGCTCCAAAACCGCCGGCAGAATCGGCAAACGGACTTAGCAGCAGAAGGAATGCCAAGGTTCCGACAACCAATCCCAAAAACAGCAGCAGCGCCAGCAAGTAGACTTTGTAGATGCTCCATCCTGGGAAGACTGTCGCAAACCGCTTCCCGCCAAACGCGTGATTGTTGATGTAATAATAATCCTGCGCGCGATGGGCCAGCGGCATAAGCCCGCCGAGCGTGAGCGCTCCGGCAAACGGCCAGGCGATATAGGCTTTGAACGCGCCGCCATACGTGCCGCTGAAATTGAAGCGCACATTGCGGTAGCTCGTGTTGCGCGCGTTAAAGCGGCGGCTCGACACGATGAACCATGGAATTGCGGCGCCCAGCAAAACCATGGCCGGTATCAAAGCGAAGGGCGAGATGCCCAGAAGGAGATTGTAAACGCCGAACAGAGCGAGCGCGATAATGCGTCCGATCAAAATCCGCACCGGAGAGGCGTGATAGTCGAAGCCATGCCCGGCGACGAACGTGTTGCCGTAGAAATAACGCCGTGTGCGGACCTTTGCCCACGCGCTATAGATTCCGAGCGTGACCAAGGACAGCGCGATATTGACGATCCAGATGCGGAAGAATTCGCCACCGCTGCCGCGAAACTCGAAACGATGCAGCTGTTTGTCACCGGCCGGTGAGAGCGGCCGCACTACTATGTCGTCCATCGATTGGAGCCCCCGCTCTGTCGAGGTGAGTATTCGTGCTGCGCCTTGCGTTGTAAATCGTACGGCCTAAGTAGGCTGGCCATCGCAACCAATCGCCAGGGTTAAACCCTCCCTCGCGTGTCCTCGATGCTGTTATCGAGGTAGCGGACGATCTTGCCGCACGATCCGGCAAGTTCAATGAGAGACTCGGGAATAGGTTCTGTGCGCGCCCATTCGGCGATTTTCCGGACCAGTGACACGAGTTTTGGCGCGGCAGCAATCGTGCGCGCCTGCTTTTCAATCCGGTCCGGCGACGCTGCGTATTCCGCGCCCGGCACACGCCAGCCGCCCCATTCCGCCTCGTCCGTAATGACGACCGGCTGCGTGCCCGGATGCGGATGGTGCGCCGTTTCCCTGGCCGATTGCCATTTGTTTGCGGCGCGCACCACGCGCCAATGCTCGTCATCATCACAGCCCTGCGGCTCCGATGCTTCGGCGCGCAATTCGTCCGCCGAAAATTCGCGTCCCAGGCCGACATCATAGAAAATGCGCAGCGGCTCTTTCAGCCCCTTGGTCCAATGCGGAACCACGCGTTCGACGAGCGTCCACGTTCCGACCGGGCGGACATAGACACGTTGGTTCTTGTGAAACTGTGCGTGCGCCACTGAGCTCTCCCCTCAGACCTCAGGCGCGAGTCTTAGGTCCTAGCGGCTAACCTTTGGTGAAGGGGGTGGCAGGGTTTCGTTAAGCTTTTGCAGAGGCAAGAGCCCGTCAGCCGGCATCGCTCAGGCGTTCGCGCCCAAGCGGATCGGGATTAAGCAATCGGCCTGATAGGGCGCCCAGCCAATCCAAGCCGGCCGCCAGCCGCACGTTTTCGCCGATAACGATAATCGCGGGCGTATCCGCGACGGCCGCCGCTTCGCCCAAAGTCGCCAGCCGCGTCACGATGGTGGTTTGTTCGTCGAGCGATGCGTTGCTGACGATAGCCACCGGCTCGCTGACATTGCGTCCGGCTGCAATCAGCTTCGCCGCAATCGCCCCGGCATGTCGGCGTGCCATATAGAGAACAATGGTCGGAGAACCCTTGGCGATTGCATCCCAATCGAGGTCCGGCGCTTGTCCATCGGCGCCGCTGCCGGTCACAAACGTGACCGCCTGATTGGTATCGCGATGCGTCGCGGGAATGCCCGCATAGGCCAGTCCCCCAATGCCCGCCGTCACGCCGGGCACGACGCGGAACGGCACGCCCGCGCGGACCAGCGCCAGGGCTTCCTCGCCGCCGCGGCCGAACACAAACGGATCGCCACCCTTCAATCGCAGCACGCGCTTCCCCTTTTTGGCGTAGGCGATCAGCTGCCGCGAGATCGAAGATTGTGCCGCCGAGGGTTTGCCGCCGCGCTTGCCGGCATCCACGATGTCCGCATCGGGCCGGGCGAAAATCAGCAACGCCTTGTTGACGAGCGCATCCAGGACGATCACGTCGGCCTCGGAGATGGCATTCAACGTGTGCAGAGACGCCAGACCGGGATCGCCGGGACCTGCGCCGGCAAGCCAGACCCAACCCGCTTCGAGCCGGGGAAGGGCGAGAGCATCCGCAAGGCGGCGAATTGCTGCCCGATTATCGGAGCCCAGAGCGAGAACCGAGTCGACCATTTATACATCCAAATTTTGTTATTAAAATAATAACACGCAATGCCGTTGTTTAAAAGCGGTCCTTCTCACGACCTCGCGATAAGCCAAGCTTTGCGTTTTATGGCAATGTCGCCCGATTGCGGCGGAGGAGGATTCGAGGATGCGGCTGTGGGGTCTTGTGGTGGCGTTGTCGGTTTTCACGTTCGGAACGGCTCTGGCCGCGACCGGCGATTTTCCCTGGCCGGAGTACAGCTTCCCGGAATCCGGTTTTGCGGCTCAGTATCCGGTTCAGCCTGCCATGGAGACACGGGACTACCAGACCGCTCTTGCGCCGGGCGGCAAGGTCGCCGAACGGACCTATGCCGTCACCTCCGGCGGGGTTGTCTACACGGTCAACGTGGCGGACTTTACGCAAGCGAAGGCGGACAAGGACAAAACCATCGAAGAAGCGGTGAAGAAAACCGCCGTGCGGGGCAAGGTCACCCACGACGAATCGAGCGCCCGCATCGATTTCAACTATGGCCGTGAGGTGCGCGTCGAAGATGCCGACGGCGCCAGCTACACCAACGCCATCTTCTTCATCGACGACAAGCTCTACCAGATCATGGTCACCTATCCGAAGGTGAACACCGATCCCGTCGGCTCATCCGGCATCCATTTCTTCCAGCAGGCATTCCGGCTGTTGCACAATAACTGACCGCCGTACGGGAGGACCGCCATGCGCAAATTTTCCCTCATCCTCGCCAGCTTGATCGTTGCCGTCCCGGCACTGGCGCAGACGTGGAAGGAATACACCTATCCTTCCCTCGGCTTTGCGGTTTCGTTTCCGGCGCCCCCCGCGATGGAAACGCAATCATACCAGGCGGCGGACGGCTCTTCCGCCCAGGCGCGTGTGTATTCGGTGACTCAGCCAAACTCCGTTTTGCGGATGATGGTGGTCGACCTGTCGGACAAAAATCTGGAAGAGCAGGCGGTGATCGATCACGCGGTTAAAAGCTTAACGGGGGATGGCGAGGTGAAGCTCAACATTCCCCATCGCATAAGCCGGGTGTATGGACGCCAGCTCAGTATTACCGGACGCGACGGCAGTCACGATTCTGTCGCGGTTTTTTACAATCGGAAGCGGCTTTATCAGATCGAAGGCTTGGCGCTGCCCAACGGCAACGACGCGACCGCCGACGCAATCCGCTTCCAGCAATCGCTGGTATTTACCAATGGCGCCGCCAATCGCACGCTTTTTGAGCCTGTTTTCCAGGCGGTTGGCCGTACCTTCTTCGGCAGCGGCGGCTGAATTTTCTGGAGTTCCGGGCATCGGCGCTTTAGACCGGGAGGCGAAAACCTCGATGAGCGCAAATCATGTTCGGTGCGCCGAAAAACAATCTCCTCCCCAATACATTTGAATTCGAAAACGAGTCGCTGATCACGGCCAACGGCTTCCGCGAATATGACGCGCGCTGGCTGTTCCCCAAAGAGATCAACCTCGTCGGCATGCAGGCGCTGGGTCTGGCGCTCGGCACCTATTTCCACGAACGCGGCATCGAGCCCAAGGTGGTCGTCGGCCACGATTACCGGTCTTATTCGCAGACGATCAAACAGGCGTTGACCATCGGCCTGATGAGCGCGGGCTGCCAGGTGCTGGACATTGGCCTCGCGCTTTCGCCGGTGGCCTATTTCGCGCAATTCGCGCTGGATGCGCCTGCCGTGGCGATGGTGACGGCCAGCCACAATGAAAACGGCTGGACCGGCGTGAAAATGGGCGCCGAGCGGCCGCTCACCTTCGGGCCGGACGAAATCAACCGCCTCAAGGACATCGTGTTCTCCGACCAGGGCAAGGTGCGCCCCGGCGGCTCTTACACGCGCATCGAGAATATGCGCGAGACCTATCTGGAAGCGGTGACCAAAGGCCATCGTCTGTCGCGCCCCATCCGCGTGGTCGCGGCGTGCGGCAACGGCACGGCGGGCGCGTTTGCGCCCGAAGCGCTGCGCCGCATCGGCGCCGACGTCGTGTCGATGGACGTTGAGCTCGACTGGAATTTCCCCAAATACAATCCGAACCCGGAAGATTTGGAAATGCTGCACGCCATGGGCGATGCGGTGCGCGCCAACGGGGCGGAGATTGCGCTTGGCTTCGACGGCGATGGCGACCGCTGCGGCGTGGTGGACGACACAGGACACGAAATCTTCGCCGATAAAGTGGGCGTGCTGATTGCGCGCGATTTGTCTTCGCGGATCAAGAACGCGAAATTCGTCGTCGATGTGAAATCGACCGGCATCTACGAAATCGATCCGGTGCTGAAGGCCAACGGCGTCGTCACGGATTATTGGAAGACGGGTCATTCCTACATCAAGCGCCGCACCTCCGAGTTGAAGGCGCTGGCGGGTTTTGAAAAGAGCGGCCACTATTTCTTCAACCCGCCGATCGGAAACGGCTATGACGATTCCATCGTAGCGGCCATCGCAACGCTGGAAATGCTGGACCGCGCGGGCGGCAAAACGATCTCGCAATTGGTGGAAGGCCTGCCGAAGACTTACGGCTCGCCGACCATGGCGCCGTATTGCCCCGACGATCGCAAATACACCGTCGTGGAATTGATCACGCAGGAATACACCAAACTCTACGAGAGCGGCGCGAAAGTGCTCGGCCAGAAGATCGTCCGCCTGGTCACCGTGAACGGCGTCCGCGTGACGCTGGAAGACGGCACCTGGGGCTTGGTGCGCGCGTCCTCGAACAAGCCGTCATTGGTGGTGGTCGTCGAAAGCCCCGCTTCTGATGCGCAGATGCGCGCGATGTTCAAAGACATCGACACGCGCCTGTCCAACCATCCCGAAGTCGGTGAATACGACCAGAAGATTTAACCACCTTTTCCTCCCCCGTTGTTACGGGGGAGGTGTCGTGCCGCCCATGCGGCACGACGGAGGGGGGCGCTCTCCCCGCGTTTTCAACCTCAGAATCGATACGCAACCGCCGTCGAAACCACCCACGAATTGATGCCGGCCTTATCCGTCGCGTTGACGGCGCCGGTGACGGTCACATCCGATTTGATCCAGAGGCGGCGTACGTCGAACGAGCGCTCCAAACCCTTAGTTCGCGAACAATCTTACATTTTGGAAACAGGCCCTAACCGGCGGCGGCCGGCACGAAGGCGTCGCTTCTGATCCGATCGAGGCGAATACCCGACAAGAAGAGACTTCGTTTCATCCGCCGAACCAGATCAGGGTCGCCGCACAGAAAGTAATCGGTCTTTGTAAGTTCCGTGCCAGCGTGGGTTACGGCTTCCGCTAGATCGCCCGAGGTAGTGTCGTCGCCGTCGCGAATGCAATGCGTGTAGGTAAAAGTGGGATTTTCCCTGGCAAGCCTCACGAGATCGTCGACCAGATAGAGGCCGCTCGCGTTCAGTGCCCCATGGTAAAGCCGTATCGGGGCCTTATGATCGCGGCTCAACGCATCTTGTGCAATCGCCCACAATGGCGCGAGTCCCGTCCCCGTGCCGGCGAGAACAATATGTTGATCTGGGGAGATGCCGTCATAACAACAAGTGCCCGATGGGCCTTGAACGTAGAGGCGGTCACCGATTTCAAGCTGCTTTTCAATGAAATCGCTCATACGTCCGCCAGGGATGAGGCGTATATGCAGTTCCAGAAACGAGTCCCGCTCCGGCAAGCTCGCCAAGGAATAGCTTCTGATTAGCCCGCCTGGCGCGACGAGGCCGAGAAATTGTCCAGCCCGATAGGAAAATGGTGAGAGCGGCTCCAGGCGCAGCCGGACCACGGAGCTCGACAGTCGGCCGATGGATTGCACGGCGACCTCGACGCGCTGTCGCGCTTGTCCCTGCCGGATAATTTTCATGGGCGCGGCAGGCACGCACATGCAAGACATCAAATAGCCTTGAGTGGCGAGCGCCGGACTTAATCCCGCTTGCGCAATTTCGGGTACGGGACCTTCAACCGCCTGGACAAGGCAGGTTTGGCAAACGCCGGACCGGCAGGACGATTCAAGAAAGATGCCTGCCGCTTCGCAAGCGGCAAGCACAGTTTGGCCCGGCTTGATGTCGAGCGGCAGCCCCTCGAAGGTGACGGAAACCACGGCGCTGCCGTTCAGCGGCCCAGTACGTCGTTGCGAACGGAGTTTGCCAGCGCCGCGACCTCTGCAATATCGGCTTGCGATACACCCAATTCCTTCAATGTCGCCCCCAGATTTTCGATGACGGCATCTACATGGGAATCGTTTAGGCCGCGCGTGACCAAATGTTTGTGGCCTTCGCGCATGTCTTTGCCGGAATAAGCGGAAGGGCCGCCCGTAACCATCGTAAGGAACGCTTTCTGCTTGGCAGCTTGCCGGTCCATATCGACATCGTCGAAAAAGCGAGAGATACGGTCGTCGTTCAAAACCTTGCGGTAGAAAATATCGACCGCTGCTCCAATTGCTGGCGCACCACCGAGGCGTTCATAAAGACTTGGCATTGTGCTTGCGCTCCCTTGTACTGACTTTGAATCGTATTGTGATGGTGTCTGCGTCATTTTCGCGGATTTTCATGTCCAACAAGACTAATACCAGTGGCTTTTGATCCTGCCCTCTTTTGTCATGGCCCTGCTTGACAGGGCCATCCAGCAAGCGCGCGTCAGCGCGCTGATGAGCCCTACGTTCTCCTGGATGGCCCGCTTTTGCGGGCCATGACACGAGGAGACGATATTCTGGGCCACTGGTATAATTCTCTGCCAGTTAAGATTTCAGATTGCGTAGCCGTGACTGACGATGAGTCGCAGTATTGCTTTCCGGCCGAGGGAGCCGCGTTGAATGTCCCCTGGGGCAATCTCTTGCAATTCCCCCGCATTCCAATTCTTGCAGGCTAGGAGTGACGCGAGTGTCGCCTTCTCTAATTGACATAGATCAAACAGCGACCGATTAACACTTGGCTGTTCAAGCGCAGTGGCTGGATGTCCTCAGTCGGCCCAAGACAGCAAGAGGCGTTGGTTACGCCGCTTCAGCGCGGGGTTTGCCAATGAATCCGAGGGCGTCGCGCAACACGGAAACACCAGCGCCCTTCTTGGTTGCGTTCTCCGACAAATGCCGGCGAAACAGGCGCGCCCCCGGTAATCCGTGGAAGAGCCCCAGCATGTGTTTGGTCATCGCGTTCAGCGGCACGCCTTCAGGCAAGCGCGCAGCTATATAACCCACATAGGCATCGACGGCGGCATTGATGTCGCGTGGCGCTTCACCGAACAAACGGCGATCGACATCGGCAAGAAGCGCAGGCGTCTGATACGCCGCGCGGCCAAGCATCACACCGTCGACGTGCCGCAGATGTGCTTCCGCTTCGTCCAACGATCCGATGCCGCCGTTGATGATGATGGTCAGCTCCGGGCGCGCCTGTTTCAGCGCATACACCAGCGGATAATCCAGTGGCGGAATATCGCGGTTTTCCTTCGGCGATAACCCCGACAACCATGCCTTGCGCGCATGAACGGCGAAAACGCGGACACCCGCCGCAGTGCAAGCATCGACAAGCGCAGGCAGTGCCTCGGCAGGCTCCTGCTCATCCACGCCGATACGGCACTTTACGGTTACGGGCACCGCCACGGCGGCGCGCATCGCCGCCATGCATTCGCCAACGAGCGCGGGCTCTTTCATCAGCGCGGCGCCGAAACAGCCGGATTGCACGCGGTCGGAAGGACACCCGACATTCAAATTGATTTCGTCATAGCCGCGCTCCGCACCGATGCGGGCCGCCTCAGCCAATTTCCTGGGATTGGAACCGCCAAGTTGCAGCACCACGGGATGCTCGATGCCCGAAAATCCGATCAGCCGTTCGCGATCGCCATGCAAAATAGCGTCCGCCGTCACCATCTCCGTATAAAGCCGCGCGCGCGACGACAGAAGACGGTGAAGCACCCGGCAATGCCGGTCCGTCCAATCCATCATCGGCGCAACGGCAAAAATCTTTTCGGCAGAATTCATTATTTCGGATAACCGAAGCGCAGCATGCCGGTCTTGCTTCCGTTCACGGTTCCCTTCTGCAGCCATTCCAAGGACGCCTGAAACAGCAGCATATGGTTTCGTTCCCACATTGCGTTGTGGGACGAACACGCCAGATCGATGAACACCTTCTGCGGTGCGCCCAGGTCTTCATACATTTCGCGCACGCGGCTCTGATCCACCTGCTTGTCGTGCTGGCCGGACACCATCAGCGTCGGGATCATCGTCTTCTTGACCACGTCGGTCGTCCATCCCCAGCTTGTCGTCACTGGTGCGCGTCGCACGCCCGGCCCCCACGTTGCACCGACAGGATCGGACGCCAGCATATTGGTCCACACCGCTTGCGAGGCGCCGCGGTCATATTGATCGGGACAGCCCACCTGCCGGTCCCAATTGGCGTCGAACTCCGCGCGCGATTGCGTGTTCATCGCCACTCCCTTCAGCGGAATATCGCCAGGCGATTTGGCGGCGGCGGTGCGGCTGTAGGCCGGGGCTAGCAGCACCAGTTTTGCGATCTTGTCGGGATGCTGCGCGGCGTAACCGGCCGAGCGCGGCCCGCCCAGCGACCACGCGACGACGCTTACTTTATCGACGTGCTTCAATCCGCGTAGATAATCCACGACCGCGCCGACATCGTTCCAATCCGATTCCAGCGTCGTGAGCTGATAGGGATAACTCGCCTCGCAATGCGCCGGCGCAAGACCGGGCTGCTGCTCGGCTGCGAGATTGCAGGGATCGTTCATGGGCGACGGGCGCGTCGAACGGCCATAGCCCGTGGTGTCCATGGAGAACACGTCGAACCCGGCCCGCGCCAGATAGGCCATCCAGCTATAGTCCTGATACGGAACATCGAAGCCGACTTCGGCCGGAGTGCCGGCCCCGTGGATGAACAGCACCACGCGGTCCGCCGCTGCGCCGCGCGCAACGGTCGCCGCCTTGGCGCGCTCGCGCACATAAATCTGGGCGGGTTGCCCTTTGATGACTGGCACGATGGATTTCGTCATCACATAGTGGTCGACGGTCAGCAGGCGCTCGCCGTCATCGGCCCTGGCGGCAGACGTGCCCGCAACCAGCGCAACACCGGCAACACACAGCCGGAGCAATGCCGAAATTTTCATGACCATCCCCATCGTCAGCAAACGCAAGCCCGCATCCTAAGGCGGAGGCGCGCTGCCCGCCAGCGCCGGACTTGCCGCCCTGGGTGCGGCATCGGCTTGCCCATAGGCTTGCTCGATCATGCCGCGCGCGATTTCCCGTTCACCCATGATGACATCGTCGGCGGAGAGCCGCAGGAGATATTCGACCTCGTCGTTGGAATGCGCGCGCGCGATGATATGAAGCTGCGGGTTCCTGGCACGCGATTGCTGCACGATCTGGCCGGCCTCGAACCCATTGGGGATAGCGATGAGGAGCAAACGCGCCTCCTTGATGTTCGCTGCTTCCAGCACATGCGGGTCCACGGCGTTTCCGGGGATCACCTCGATTCTGGCTTCCCGCAACGAGAGGACCAGCCGGTCGGCGTCCTCAATGACCAAAAACCGCTCATGCCGATCCTTTAAGGCGCGCCCGATGAGGCTCCCCACACGTCCATAGCCGACGAGGATCGCATGATGGCTGAGCGCCGTTGGGTGCAGTTCGGGCGGCGTGTCCGGCTCCACGGGTTCTCCGGCGGGATGCGCCGGATGAATGCGCGTGGCAAGCGCCACCAGAAACGGATTGGCCAGGATGGTCAGGATGGAGGTGCCCAAAATGAGGTCGCGTCCCCGCTCCGTCAGAAGGCCGAGGCCAATCCCAAGGTCGGCAAGGATGAAGGAGAATTCCCCGATCTGCGCCAGTCCCACCGCCATCACCAGCGCGGTTTCCACGGAATAGCCGCTCAAGCGGGTAAGGCTGTAAGCCACCGCGCCATTCACCACGATGACGATCGCCACCGAGACGGCCAGCGCCAGCGTGTCGTTCACCAGCACCAGCGGATTGAACAACATGCCGATGGAGACAAAGAACAGCACCGCGAAGGCATCGCGCAGGGGAAGCGATTCTTCCGCCGCGCGGGCGCTGAGTTGCGACTCCGAAAGGATCATACCCGCGAAGAACGCGCCCAGCGCGAACGATACCCCGAACAATTCGGCTGCCAGGAACGCGACGCCCAACGCCACCGATAACACCGCCAGCCGGAACAACTCGCGTGAACCCGAATGGGCCACATAGTGCAGGATCGCCGGAATGGTGCGGCGTCCGACCACCATCATGAACACGACAAACGCGATCAGCGTGCCGAAGGTGACGGCCAGGGTTTGGACCAGCCGCCCCGCGTCGAAGGCTGCGCCGGAATCCTGCGCCTTCAGCCATTCCGCCAGAACCGGGATGAGCACCAGCGCCAGCACCGTGATGAAGTCCTGCACAATCAGCCAGCCGATGGCGAGGCGGCCACGCTCGGTGTCGAGCAGGCGGCGGTTCTGCATGGTCCGCAACAGCACGACCGTACTGGCCACGGACAGGCACATGCCAAAAACAATGGCCGCGCCGATGCCCAACCCAAACAACCATGCAGCGGCGGCGCCGAGGCTGGCCGATACCGCCACTTGGCCGAACACGCTGGGGATGACCGCTTTTTTCAGCGAAAGCAGATCTTTCAGGGAGAAATGCAGACCCACGCCGAACATCAGCAAAATCACGCCAACGTCGGCCAATTGCTGGGCAATGGAGGAATCGCCGATGAACCCCGGCGTGAAAGGACCAACCGCAACGCCGGCCATCAGATAACCGGCGATCGGCGAGAGCTTGAGCCGGTGGGCCAGCGTGCCGAAGACGAAGGCCAGCCCGAGGCCGATGACCAGCATGGAAATGAGCGGCGCGTTCGTCATAGCTAAGCATTCGAGCTTATGCCGCGTCCGCGCAAGTGCCAGAAAGCAATTGCTGCCGGTACGAGCCTTCCCCTAAAACGGCGCAATGGAACCGGCTGCAATGGAACCCACGATCGATCTTGACGCGTATTTCGCCAGGATCGCCTATGACGGCGCGCGCGAGCCCACGCTTGCGGTGCTGCAGGCCATTCATGCCGCGCATCCGCAAGCCATTGCCTTTGAAAACCTCGATCCGTTGATGCGCGTGCCGGTGCACATCGATGCGGAGGCGATCCAGCGTAAGCTCATCCATAACGGACGCGGCGGTTACTGTTACGAAGTGAACGGGTTGCTGTCGCGCGTGCTGCGCGCTTTGGGATTTGCTGTGACCGGACTATCGGGCCGCGCCTTGCTGGGGCACGCGCCGGGCACAACGCCGCGCACGCATATGTTGCTAAAAGTCGAGACGGAGCAGGGGCCCCATATCGCCGATGTCGGTTTCGGTAGCCGCACCTTGAGCGCGCCTTTGCGGCTGGAGGAACGCGCCGAACAGCAGACGCCGCACGGTCTATACCGGCTGCTGCGCGTGGACTCCTATTGGGAAGAACAGGCGCTCATCGAAGGTGACTGGAAAAGCCTCTACCGCTTCACCTTGGAAGAGCAAACGTCGCAGGATTACGAAGTCTGCAATTGGTACCATTCCACTAATCCAAATTCCTATTTCGCCAAGCGCCTGATGGTGTCCCGCTTCGACGGCCCGCGCCGCCTCGGCCTTCTGAACAACCAGCTTTCAATCCATTACCCGGATAGCCGCACGGAGCGGCGCATACTGCCCGGGCCGGATGACGTCGCCTCCGTGCTGGAGCGCGACTTCAAAATCGCGTTGCCCGCCCCTCGCGAGGCCCTTATCGCCACCCTTGGGCGCGTGGTGGATTAGCAAAAAAAAGACGGGGCCCGAGCCCCGTCTTAAGAAAGTACGTATAATGACGATTAGCGCGTCGCGGTGTTCTGCATCCCGGTCAGCAGCGGGATCGATTTATAATCCGGGCCCTTCGGCACTGACGAGATATACGCATAGATGTCCGTCAGTTCCTGATCGGACAGCACTTTGGCCGTATAGGGCGGCATGTCGCCGCTCGTGGTGCGAACCCAGGCCTGGAAAGCCGGCCACGCCAGCGGCACTGGGTCGGCGATGCGTGGGCCTTCGCGTCCGCCCTGGCCGGCATGGCCGTGGCATTGGTAGCAGCCGACGCGTTCGAAATTCGCTTGCCCCTTGGCGGCATCGCCTTGCGGCGCGGCCTGCGCGGCGAATGCCGAGGACATGCCGAACAAAGACGCAGCAACGACAGCAGCGGAGAAAACAATCTTATGCATGGATGAGTGCTCCTGTTAGCGCGGCTGCGTGACGACGTCGATGAGCGTGGGCTCGCCCATTTTCACCGCTTCGATGCCGCGCTTGATGGCGGCAGCCAAGTCCTTCGGATCGGTGATCGGCCCGATGCCGACATGGCCCAAACTTTCCGCCAGTTTCGCGTATTGAATGAACGGGTTCCGGATCGTCGTGCCGATATAGGCCGTGCTGGCATCGCGCTGCCGCCAGTTGGCCATGCGCTGCAAGTGCATGATCTCCTGATGATAGGCGCGGTTGTTCCACATGATGGTGAGCATCGGCACCTTGTGGTGCGCCGCCGTCCACAGAGCGCCCGGCGCATACATGGAGTCGCCGTCGTTCTGAATATTGATGCACAGACGTGTTGGATCGATGGAGCGATGCGCGAACGCTGCGCCCACTGCCGCCGGTAGACCGTAGCCGATGCCCGCGCCGCCGGGACCGCCGATGAACTGGTGATGCTGATCGAACGTCCACAGACGATGCGGCCAGTTCGACGGGCTGGAATCGCGCGACACCAGGGCCCAGTTCTCGTTGCGGATCTGCGCCCAGATTTCCGCCGAGAAGCGCGAGGAGCTGATTGGCGACGCGTTCCACGCATTGTCGGCGGCGGCCTTGAGCATACGCTCGCGGGCGGCGGCCTGCCCCTTCTTCGCCTTGTCGCCTCGTGCGGCAATCATGGCGCGGCGGTCTGCGGGGATGGCTTGCTTCACATATTCGGTGAGCAGGGGCAGCGTGGTTTCGGCATCCGCGCCGATGGCGATGTCCACCGGCTGATAGCGCTCGAAATCCTGATAATTGGCGCGGATGTAAAGATCGGCGACGCCAATGCTGATCAGCTTGGTGCCCTCCTTAATCTTGGGCCGGTAGTCGGCTGTGGCGCTGTCGTCCATTTCATTGACCGTGCCCCAGAAATCCGTGAGCTCCAGGCCCAGGATGCAGTCCGAATTCTCGATCAGATTGCCGGCGCCGATAACGCAGAGATGGTGGTTGTTCGGCATGTTCATGCGGCCGAGCTGATCGACCACGGGGGCGTTCAGAGTCTCGGCAAATTCCACCAGACGCTTCACACCGGCGGGCGTGCGCGCGAGGCGATCGACGACAATGACCGGGTTGTCCGCCATGGCAAGCAGGCGCGCGGCTTCGCGGACTGCGTTCGGATCGCCACTCGGCGGCGCAACCATGTTCAGCTTCGGAATGACGAGCGGGCGGGGACCTTTCGGAATCGCATCTTCCTGAAGCTTTTCTTCCAGCGCCAGCAATACCGGCTCGTGCGGCGGCGTCATCGCGATCTTGTAGGCGCGCACCGCGCTTTCCGCGAAGTGCTGCAGCGATTGCGGATTGTCATCCCACTTCGTGAAGTCGCGGATCAGCGAGCCAGGGTCTTGGACGGCATGAATGGTGGGAACGCCCGGCTGGCGCGTATCCGCGTCCATGCGGTTGCCGACCATGATGAACGAGCCGGCGCGGTCGCACCACGCATTGTAGACGGCCATCGCCGCATGCTGCAGGCCAACGGTGCCGTGGCACAGCGCGCCGGCGAGTTTGCCGGCAACCTTGAAGTAGCCGTGCGTCATGGCGACGGCGGATTCTTCGTGCAGGCAGGTGATGAATTCGGGCTTCTTGTTGCTGCCGTAATTGACGATCGACTCGTGGATGCCGCGGGCCGAAGAGGCCGGGTTGGAGAACACGAAGTCCATATCGACGGACTTCAGCACATCCACCATGAAGTCCGATCCGGCGGGACCCGACAGCGTCCCCGGAGAGGCGGTAACATTTCCGGCCATTTCGGCCTGTGCCGCCGCCGTCGAGGGCCGCCGCACGAACGCGGCGCTCGGCGGGTTGGCTGCTTGCGCATTTGCGCCGACGGCGGGAATCGCGCTTGCCGCGCCCGCTACGGCCGCACCGGCCAGGAATTTGCGCCGGTCCACGCCGGTGCCCGTCTTACGTGCCATGAGTCCCTCCCAGACAGATCAGTACCCGGCGCGCCCTCCCGGCAGCACCGCTGGCATCTGATATATCACGAGCGTCAATTCTGTCCCATCAGACTGTCGTGTCCTTGTCCGTTGCAGGGGAGCATTCTTCAACCGCTCGTTTGTGCTATTTTTCCGGGAAAGAAGCCTGGGAGGGGCGGGTCATGCGGAAAATGGAAAGCCGTTTCGCGCCAGCCATTGTGGCGGGCGTTTTTGCCGCCGCGGTTGCTGCGCTGCCGGCTCCGGCGGCGCAGGGCGATGGTGTCCCGAACTTCGCACCGGATGCTTCGACCGCCTGGATCGCCGCCGGACAGGACTTCTTGCCGCCGGCCAGCGGACCCGGGCCGATTATGCCCGATCCGGCGCACCGCCCGGTGCCCGGACGGCCGCAATTCCGGGTCGCCGATCTCTCCAATCCAATCCTTCAGCCCTGGGTGCGGGATGCATTGCGCCAAGCCAATGAGCGGGCGCTCTCCGGCAAGGCGGCCTACACACCCAAAGAGCGGTGCTGGCCGATCGGTATGCCCGGCTTCCTGCTGTATCCGGTGTTCCCGGTCTATTTTCTGCAGACGCCGAAAGAGGTGACGATGATCTGGTCCGAGGATCATCAGGTCCGCCACATCTATCTCGATCAGCCGCACTCGCCGCGGCTAACGCCGTCATGGTTCGGCGAATCGGTAGGCCGCTACGAAGGCGACACGCTGGTGGTGGACACCACAGGGTTGAACGCCAAAACTTTCGTCGACAATTACCGGACGCCGCACACCGACAAGCTGCATGTGACGGAGCGCTTCCGCCTGATCGACGGCGGCAAAACGCTGGAAGCCCGCGTGCATGTCGAAGACCCCGGCGCCTTCACCATGCCGTGGGACGCCGTCCAGCGTTATCGCCGGATTGGCGCCGCGGGCGACGCCGCCGACCCACGCGTGCCGAAGGGACCCATGGAAGAAATGGTCTGCGCCGAAAACAACGGCGACATTTTCGGTGAAGGCTTGGAACCGATTCCGACGGCCGCGCGCCCAGACTTTTGAATGATCCTCCCCCGCGGAGCACTTGCGTAGCGGGGGAGGGGAACCGCGAAGCGGTGGAGGGGGCGGCCACCTGAACGGTGGCTCAGCCCGCTATCACAGATCGAGTTTGAACAGCTTAAGCGCATTGGTGCGGCCGATCTTCTCCTTGTCGGCAGCAGCAATCTCCAATCTGTCGAACCAGTCGGCAGCGTCTTTGTTGCTTTCGAACGGATAGTCGGCCGAGAAGAGAACTTTATCGATGCCGACCATCGAAAGTGCGCACTGGAACGATGGTGTACAGAAATTGCCGCTGGTCGTGATCCAGAAGTTCTTGACGAAGGTCTCGCCCAGATAGTCGCCGCCCTTATAGCCGCGCGGGGAAAAGCGCATGCGCGCATCGATGCGCCACAGGAAGAAGGGGATGCCTTCGCCCAAGTGCCCGATGACGATCTTGAGATTCGGGTATTCCTTAAACAGACCCGATCCGCAGAGCCGCAGCGAATGGACCGCCGTATCCGCCGCAAAGCCCCATGGCGAGCTCATCAGCCACGGATGGCCTTCGTATTCCGGCGCCTTGGAGAGCAGCGGGGAGCGCGGATGGATGTAGAACGGCACATCCAGCTCCGCAACCTTCTTCCAGAACGGCCGGTATTCCGGCAGATCGTAATAGAGCGCGGTATCGGCCTTGTCCTTTTGGGTGAAGCTGTTCACCAGCGCGCCCACAAAGCCGTATTCCTTCACGCAGCGTTCCAACTCGTCGGCCGCCACCTTCGGGTCTTGCATCGGCAGAGCGGCGAAGCCTGAGAAACGCTTGCGGTTCTTGTTCACCAGTTGCGCCATTGTATCGTTGGCGCGCTTGGCGAGGTCGATCGCTTCGTTTGTGCTGACAATCGCCTGAATGGCGGGCGAGTTGAGCGACACGATCTGGTGGTCGATGCCGTTCTTCTCCATTTCGGAGACGCGTTCGTCGCCGAGATCGAGGATCTGCCGTTCGAACCGCTTCCAGTCCGCCGAGCCACCAACGAAGCCGCGTGCATCCTCAAGCGTCTCGGGAAGGCTCCAGTGCTCCTCGAGTGCAATCTTTCCCTTCATTGTAACCCTCTCTTTTGAGACCAACTTTGAGGCGAATGGCGCCGTTCGCCAGGGACTTGTTCACCGGCGGTGCGTCGTCCATTGCGGAAAATCTAAAAACGCGGCGGACCATAGCCAGCGCCCCGGCGAGCGGCAAGCGGCGGAGAGAACCTCCTTACCTCCCCCGTGGGAGGTAAGGTTAAAGGGGCGGCGTGACAGGCCCCGCCGTTGCATGGCGCGCACCCCGCTGCTACGCACTCCGGCTCACGGATGGACCCGCTATGAGCTCCGATACCCCCGCAGTGAAAGGAACGCCGGCTGCCGAAGCCGAAAGGCGGCGCACCTTCGCGATCATTTCCCATCCTGACGCGGGCAAGACCACGCTGACCGAACAATTGCTGCTGCTGGGCGGCGCCATTCGCTTGGCCGGTCAGGTCAAGGCGCGCGGCGAGGCACGCCGGGCGCGTTCGGACTGGATGCGGATCGAGCAGGAACGCGGCATTTCCGTCACCACGGCTGTCATGACGTTCGAATTCGAGGATGCGGTTTTCAATCTGCTCGATACGCCGGGCCATGAAGACTTTTCCGAAGATACCTACCGCACGCTGACGGCGGTGGATTCGGCGGTCATGGTGATCGATGCGGCCAAGGGCATCGAAACCCAGACGCGCAAGCTGTTCGAGATTTGCCGCCTGCGCGACATTCCCATCATGACCTTCATCAACAAGATGGACCGCGAAGCGCGCGATCCCTTCGAGCTGGTCGATGAAATCGCCGATCAGCTTCAGCTCGAATGCGCGCCGCTGAATTGGCCGGCCGGTTCGGGTCTGAACTTCCACGGCGTGTTCGATCTGGAACGCGATGAATTCGCGAAATTCGCGCTCGGCGAACCGCGGACCAAGGATTTAAGCGCGCTGCCCGACGATGTTCGGGCCAAGCTTGAGGAAGATGTCGAATTGGTGCGGCACGCCTCCGCGCCGTTCGATCTCGAAACCTATCGTGCCGGCCACATGACGCCGGTGTTCTTCGGCGCGGCGCTGAAAAATTTCGGTGTGCGCAATCTGCTGCAGGCGATCGGGCGCATTGCGCCGCCGCCGCGTCCGCAACCGGCCAGCACGCGCAGTGTCACGCCCGGCGAAAACGAAGTCACCGGCTTCGTCTTCAAGGTGCAGGCGAACATGGACCCGAACCACCGCGACCGCGTGGCGTTCCTGCGCCTGTGCTCCGGCAAGTTCCGGCGCGGTATGCGGCTGAAGCAATCGGGCACCGGCAAAAGCATCGGCATACACAACCCGATTCTGTTCTTCGCGCAGGAACGCGAAATCGTGGACGAGGCATGGCCCGGCGACATCATCGGCATTCCCAGCCACGGCGTCTTGCGCGTCGGCGATACGCTGACCGAGAGCAGCAATCTCGTGTTCACCGGCATTCCCAATTTCGCTCCGGAAATTCTGCGCCGTGTGCGGCTGTTCGATGCCATGAAGGCCAAGCATCTGAAGCGCGCGCTGGAGAGTCTGGCGGAGGAGGGCGTGACCCAGGTGTTCAGGCCGCTCATCGGTTCGCAATGGACGATCGGCGTTGTCGGCCAGTTGCAGCTCGATGTGCTCAAAAGCCGCTTACAGGCCGAATATGGGCTGGAGGTCGATCTGGAAGCCTCCCCCTATGAGACTGCGCGCTGGGTCGGCGGCACGCCGGAAGAGGTGGTCAAGTTCCGCGATGCCAACAAGGGCCAGATCGCCGAGGACCGCGACGGCGCTGCGGTGTTCCTGGCCAAGAGCAATTGGGAATTGGGCTATGTCGGCGGCAAATACCCCAACATCCGTTTCCTGAAAACACGCGAGCGCAGCCAATCCGCCGAAGCGGCGTAGCTATTTCTGACACGCTGGGCAGTAAAAGGTGGATCGCCCGGCTTGGACGATGCGCTTGATTGTGCCTTTGCAGCCTTCTCCTGGGCACGGCTTGCCTTCGCGGTCATAGACGGCAAAAGAATGCTGGAAATATCCAAGCTCGCCATCCGCTCGCGCGTAATCGCGCAAGGATGAACCGCCGGCTTTGATCGCCTCTTTCAGCACCGTCTTGATCGCCAGGACCAATTTCTCGCAGCGCGCGCCCGCGACCGTCTTGGCGAGGCGCTTGGGCGAAATGCCGGCGCGGAACAGCGCCTCGCACGCATAGATATTGCCGATCCCCGCAACCACACGCTGATCCAGCAGCGCCGATTTTATGGGCGTCTTCTTCCCCTTAAGCGCGGCGCTCAGGACGGCGGGGGTGAAGGCGGCGTCCAAGGGTTCGGGGCCGAGCCCTCTAAACAGGGGATGCTGAGGAAGGGCGTAAGTTCTTTCGATGTCCATCAGGCCGAAACGGCGATGGTCCGTAAAGACGATGCGCGTGCCTTCGTCCGTATCGAACACGACATGGTCGTGTTTGCCCTCGCCGCTGCCGTCATCGGGCGTGTTGTGATGGAAGTTGCCCGGCTTCAGCCGCGCCTTCGGCCCGTGAATGGTGAGGCGCCCCGACATGCCCAGATGGACAATGAGCGTTTCGCCATTATCGAGGTCCGCCAGGAGGTATTTCGCCCGCCTCCGCAGGCCAAGCACCCGCCGGCCCGTTAACCGCTCCGCGAATCGGTCAGGGAAGGCCTTGCGCAGGTCGGGCCGGCGCGCGATTACGCGGGCGAACGCGTGCCCTTCGAGCGCGTCTTTAAGGCCCAATCGAACGGTTTCGACTTCAGGTAATTCAGGCATCGAGCGCGTGTAGCCGGTTTTGAGCGCAGAGGCTATTGTCCGCCCCATGAGCGAACACAAAGAAGACACGGTCGCGTTCGGCTTCCGCGAGGTCGGGGCGGATGAAAAGAAGGGGTTGGTGCGCGAGGTCTTTTCCTCGGTGGCCTCCCGCTACGACCTGATGAACGATTTGATGTCGGCCGGCGTGCACCGTCTGTGGAAGGACGCCTTTGTCGATTGGCTGAACCCGCAGCCAGGAATGGCGATTCTGGACGTGGCCGGTGGCACCGGCGACATCGCCTTCCGCATGGCCAAGCGTGCCCGCGCCAAGGGCGGCGCGGCAGCCATCACCATCTGCGACATCAACCTTGCCATGCTGAAGGCAGGCGTCAAGCGTCCCGAGGCAAGCGACAGCAGCATCACCTGGGTCTGTGGCGATGCGGAAAATCTTCCCGTCGAAACCGGAAGCCAGGATGCCTACACAATCGCCTTCGGTATCCGCAACACGACGCATCTGGATCAAGTCTTGTCGGAAGCCTATCGCGTGTTGAAGCCGGGCGGACGCTTTCTGTGCCTGGAATTTTCGAAGGTCGCAGCGCCCGGCTTGGACCGGCTTTACGATGTCTATTCCTTTGCCGTACTTCCAAGGCTCGGTGAGATGGTCGCCGGAGATGGCGCGGCCTATCGCTATTTGGCGGAAAGCATCCGCCGGTTTCCCTCACAGACTGCGTTCGCCAAAATGATCGTCAAAGCCGGGTTCTCACAGGTCAAATTCCGCAACCTCTCCGGCGGCATCGCCGCCATGCACTCCGGCTGGAAAATATGACGGCGGAGCTACCCAAACGGCTCCTCCCCTGCGAAGCGGGGGAGGGGGACCATGCGAAGCATGGTGGAGGGGGCCAGTTTCACACGCCGCCTTTACCGTCATATCCCAGCTTATTGTTCGTCAAACGTCCGTCGCTCGCAGCCCCCTCCACCGCTTCGCGGTCCCCCTCCCCCGTGAACGGGGGAGGAGCTGTCGCCGCCAGCTTGAACGCAAGACGTATATGTTCCGTACCCTGACCAAAATCCGGCGCTTGCTGCGGATGGCGCGCATTCTGGCCGTGCACGACGCGCTGGTGCCGCACGAATACGCCCGCTTTGCGCCGGCATCGCTGCGGATGGCGGCCCGCTTTTTGGGCCGGCCGAAACGCTTTGAACGGGCGCTGCTCCCGGGCGAACGGCTGGCGCAGGCGCTGGAACAAATGGGGCCATCGGCCATCAAACTTGGCCAATTGCTGGCGACACGCGCCGACCTCGTCGGCCCGGAGATCGCGCGCGGCCTGGAAACGCTGCAGGACCGCTTGCCGCCCTTTCCCGAAAGCGAAGCGCGGCGCATCGTCGAAACAGAACTGTCGCGCCCTATCGATCAGGTCTTTTCCGCTTTCGGGCCGCCCGTCGCGGCGGCCTCGATCGCGCAAGTCCACGAAGCGCAAACAACGGACGATCCGCCGAGCCGCGTGGCCGTCAAAATCCTGCGCCCCGGTGTCGAAGCCGAATTCGTCCGTGACTTCGACGCCTTTCGCTTTGCCGCCGGTATAGCCGAGCGCTATTCGGCGGAGGGCCGCCGCTTACGGCTGAACGCCCTCGTCGAAACGCTCGCCGCTTCGGTCGCCCTTGAACTCGATTTGCGGATGGAAGCCGCCGCTGCCTCCGAACTCGCCGAAAATACGCGTGACGACCCGGATTTTCGCGTCCCCACGCTCGACTGGTCGCGAACCAACGCGCGGGTTTTCACCATGGAATGGCTGGAAGGCATCGCGTTGCGCGATCCCGAGGCGCTGAGCGCGGCCGGTCACGATCCCAAGCGCATTGCGGTCTCGGTGCTGCGTTCGTTTTTGACACAAGCATTGCGCGACGGATTTTTCCACGCCGACATGCATCCGGGAAATCTGTTTGTCGATGCGCGCGGGCGCGTGTGCGCGGTTGATTTCGGCATCATGGGCCGGCTTGAACCGGCGATGCGCCGTTTCATGGCGGAAACGCTGGCAGGCTTTCTTGCGCGCGACTACATGCGTGTCGCGCAGGTGCATTTCGATTACGGCTTCGTGCCAAAGGTGCACAATGTCGAGACTTTCGCCCAAGCCTTGCGCGCGGTCGGCGAACCGATTTTCGGGCGGACGGCGCGCGATGTTTCGATGGCGCGGCTGCTGGAACAATTGTTCGACACGACGCGCCGTTTCGATATGCAGCTTCAGCCGCAGCTTGTGATGCTGCAAAAGACCATGGTTGTTGTCGAAGGCGTGGCGCGCACGCTCGATCCGGCGTTCGACATTTGGGAGTCTTCGCGCCCCGTCATCGAAAACTGGATGGTGGAAAATCTCGGACCCGAGGCGCGGCTGCGCGACGCGGCGGACGGCCTGACGAGTCTGGGCAAGCTGGCGCAAAATCTCCCGCAGGTCTTGCGCGATACGGAAATCATCGCATCGCAATTGGCGGACGGCGGTTTACGCCTGCATCCCGATTCGGTCAGGGCAATTGCCACGTCGCAACTCAGACGAACACGCCACGTGCGCGTCGCCCTATGGATAGCCGCCGGCGCCCTCGGAATCCTGGCCGTCGGACTATTATGATTCGATTATTATAAATACCCGTCATGCTGAGGCGCTCGCGAAGCGAGCCTCGAAGCACACACGATCTAACAGGGGTGGCTTACCCGACCTTGCCTTGCGTCGTGCCGACGATACGGATGCTGCCCGCGTCGCAAACTTCAGGCGTGTCATTTCCGAGATGAAACACGCGCACCGAGAACACGCGGTTGGCGGCGCCCTGCACATCCGGAACGCGAACGGCAAGCCCTTCGGATTGAATTTCCTGATCGGTGGCGACGACCGAGCGATAGCCCGCACCGGCGCCGGAATCGGCAAAGGTGAGAACGACGCGAAGATTGTCCGCCGATTGAACGCGTGCCACGCATGCGCCGGTGATCATGAACGTCTCGCCCGGCTGAACGTCTTCCGCGGCGGCGCTGATACCGGAGTAGTCTCCCATCACCGAACCCAAGGTGCTGTGCAGCACCACGCCGCTCGCATCTTCCACGGGCAGATTGACGGCATAGGTGGCGCTGGCGCCGGAGGCCAGGACCAAAGCAAGGGATAAAGTCTTGAGGATGCGCATGGTGTTTCGCTGAAACCTCCGTGTAATTGTATACTCTGGGTCGCTGGGGCGGATAGTATTTTTTCGTTAACCTCGTTCGCGGCGGCAAATATCGCGCCAAGGAAATGCGACAAATCCTCAATATTGCCCATCGTGGTGGGGCCGGGCTTTGGCCCGAGAACACGCTTTTTGCTTTCACTTCGGCGGCAAAAGCGGGTTTTTCCGGTGCTGAACTCGACGTTCAACTGACCCGTGACGGCCGGCTTGTGGTCTTCCATGACTTTCAACTGAGCCCCGTCCTCTGCCGCGATTCCACGGGACTATGGCTTTCCGCGGACCGGGACCTTCCGCGCGTTCGCGACCTCTCCCTTGCCGAACTGCAAAGCTACGATGTGGGGCGCCCCAAGCCGGGCTCGGCTTATGCCCTGAACCATCCCGCACTTTGCCCTTGCGAAGGCGAGCACATGCCTTCGCTGGCGCAGGTGATCGCGGCCGTGATGCCGTTCAAAGACTTCCACCTGTATGTGGAGCTGAAATCCAGCACCGGCGATCCGTCGCTGTCTGCCTCGCCGGAAGCGCTGGCAGAGGCGGTTATCGCAGACCTTCGCGCCCATGATTTTCTGGCGCGCAGCACTCTCGTTGGCTTCGATTGGCGGGCGCTTGCCCAGGCCAAGAAAATTGCGCCGGAAATTATCTGCTGGTGCACGACCAAACCAAATGCCGGTCTCACGGCGGCTGATGTTCAGGCCGCCGGCGGCGACGGCTGGTTCTGCGCCATCGAGAATGCCAGCGCGCCAGCTGTGGCATCCGCCCACGCGCTTGGGCTGTCTTTCGCCGTATGGACCGTAAACGAGACCGCCGGCATGCAGCGGCTCATCGCGCACGGAGCCGACGCCCTTTGTACCGACCGGCCGGATTTGCTGCAGCCGCTTCTCTAGGGTTTGCGCAAAACTTTCTGGACCGCGTCAATACTCCGGCAAGCATTCCCAGCAATGTGCACGGCGTGTTGAGCGCCCATTAAGCCGCTTCTCTTTGAATGCCCCGCAGTCGAGTTGCGGGGAATCCATGACGCTGAAGCGAAATCTGGTGTGCGCATCCATGCTTGTGCTTGCCGCCAATGGGCAGGCTTGGGCGCAAGCGGTGGAGGCCGAGGCGACGACGGTTTGGCCAACCGGCTATTCGGCGCAGTGGTTCAGTCAGATCGGCGTCACCTCCGGTATTGAAACGCAGGCGAACGGCGGGGCGGGTTTCAAGCTCGGCTTCGTCGACACCGGCATCGCGCCCACGCAGATGGACGTCACGGGACGTGTATCGACGCTGTCCAAATGCGCTGCCGTCAGTTTCCGCTGCTCCAATGGCTATATCGACGACAACGGTCATGGCACGGCGACGGCTGCGATCGGCGCTGGAGCGACATCCGGGGGTGCAGGTATGGCCGGTGTCGCACCGCGCGCAACGATCATCGCGGAGAAGGTGCTGAACGCCAGCGGCAGCGGCTATGACAGCGACGTTGCCAATGGCATCGTGGCGGCGGTCAATGCCGGGGCGCAGGTCGTCAATCTCAGCCTGACCTATCTGCCGACGCCGGGTGTCGTCACCGCTATCAACTATGCCGCCTCCAAGGGCACGATCATTGTCTTTGCCGGAGGCAACTCCTCGCTGGCTCTGAACGGCGGCGCCAACAGCACGGGATTTACGCAGGACGCTCTCAACCGTTTGGTTTTCGTCGGCTCGGTGAATTCCGCCAACGTGCTGTCCAGTTTCAGCAATACGCCGGGCGCGGGCGCGGCCATAGCCGGCAGCGCGCGCAGCTCCTATGCCTCGCTCTGGCTGATGGCGCCGGGCGAGCGCATCATTGCGCCGGGAATTCAGTACGGATCGACGGCGTTCGCCTATTGGAGCGGCACGTCGATGGCGGCTCCCGTCGTGTCGGGCGCGCTGGCGCTTCTGGAAAGCACCTGGCCGGTGTTGCAACGTAACGGCACGGCAACCCGCGTGCTCTTTCAAAGCTCCACGGATTTAGGCGCCAACGGCATCGACAATGTTTACGGCAATGGCCTTCTGAACGTCAGCCGCGCCTTCCAACCGATCGGCGCGATGACGGTGACAACGGCGAGCGGTGGCTCCATTGCCGTAAGCTCGCTCACCGCAACCACGCTCACCAGCGGCGCACTCGGCTCGCTGTCCGTCATCACGCCGCTGCTCGCCAATTACACGAGCTTCGATTCCTTCCAGCGCAACTTCACCGTGGATCTTTCCGGTCTTCTGAAGCAGTCCGGGAGCAAAGCCACCGGCACATCGTCGTTGTCTTCCGCTCTGTTGAGCAGCAGCACGCGATTGACCAATGGCGGCACGCTCGCCTTCTCGATGGGTGCGGACCGCATCGTACCGCACGGAATCAATCCGGGCGCGGACAATCTCAGCAATGCGGTCTCGGACAATGCGCGCGGCCTGCCGACGGGCGCGTGGGTCGCAAGCCTGAGCGATCCTTCGGGCGTAAACATCGCGGTGGGGCACGGCTTCCCGGTGGCGACCTCCTTTGCGGAAGCCATGTGGGGACAGGACGCATTGGCCGTCAGCGCGTCTTATTCTCTGGAAGGCGTCACCGATCTGTCGAGCCTGGCCGGTGGCGGTCACTTCATGGCGCTCGGCATGGACACCGGCGAACATACGCGCGTAGGCCTTTCCATCACGGAGACAGGCGCGCCGGACTATTCGGTTCCGTCGGCAAGACGGTTGATGCCGCATGCGTCCGCTGTTTCGGCAGGTGTAACGACGCAGCTTGCGTCCGGTTGGACGGCGGGCATGACGATGAGCTTCCTGGGTGAGGAAAACGGCCTGCTCGGCGCGCAATACACGAGCGGCGGCGCGTTCAGCCTCGGCCGCGAACACCGATCGATGTCGGCGGGTTTGTCATTGGCGGTGAAGCTTGGCGAGGGGACCGGCCTCCTGTTCAACGCCGTGCTGGCACGGACGCAAGGCGCGCGCGGCGAAGGTTTGATCGCTGACACGACCCCGCTATTGGCGCGGTCATACGGAATGGCGCTGGTGCAGCAGAATCTGTTCGGCGCAAACGATCACGCCAGCTTCTCCGTCACCAAGCCGCTACGCGTCTTCGACGGCAGCATCGATCTGGTCACAACCAGTGTGGACGGTGAGGGTTACGCGCATACGGGCCTGACTCGCACCGGTCTGCACCCCAGCGGCAACGAAACCGACTTCGCCACCGGCTACGCCAAGTTCTGGGGGAACACCAATGTCTCCGCGTCGCTGAACGTGCGCCAAGACGCCAACAACCTTAAAGGCGTCACCGATATTCAGCTCCGCCTCGGCACCGGACTTAGATTTTAGTCACAGCCCCTCAAACAACGCCGTCGATAGATACCGTTCCGCGAAGGACGG
>CANJBZ010000028.1 GCA_947473475.1 Alphaproteobacteria bacterium | reverse complement strand
CTACGAAACCGTGAGCGATGCTCGTGCCTCGATCGGCAGCTACCTCAACTTTTATAACCACAGAAGACGACATTCCAGCCTTGAACGGCAGACGCCGGATCACGCCTACTTCAACACGCTGTCTCTTCCCGTGGCGGCATAAACTGGGCCGGGGCTCCACTTATCGAAACGGGAAAACTGTTCAAACAAACCGAGCCAGCTCTACCGTTCCGAGGTGCGGGGGGCATCATTGGTTGCCCAGCCATCCTGTACGGTGGCGCCTCTCCGGTCGATTGGTTGTCAGCGTCCCATATCTCAGGCGGTGACAGCGGAATAGGCGCGACGCACTGAAGCAAATCTGGAATTAAAAGCGAATCGAAGCCGCGCAATTACTGCATCGAAGTCTCCTGTGAGCGAAAGATTGAGGGATTGGCTATCGGCGATATGGATCGTGTAATCCGGAAAGGCGTTTCCGAATCAGGTCCTGCAGATGATCAGCGTTTCAGTGTCGAGGGGGGCAGGGGCGAAGCGTCATCTGACGCACGTTCACTTTTTGGTTAACAATTCACTAACACGCTGACGCACATTGAAGTTTGCGCGCCGTGTAGGGACTCTCGTTCGCGGCGTCACGCGCACCGCATCGAGCTATGTCGAGTGCCGAAGGCGCAGCATTGTGGGATTGCGGAACTCTGTGACATAAAGCGTTCCGTTTTCGGGCGCGGCTGTCGACTCGAAATAGCAAAACATGCTTGAATCGCGCTTCAACCCGTGCGCGTAGTCCGTCTACGGATCGGTTCGGCACGTGTCCGATTCGCACAGTCGTAGCGAATAGCTTTGATTGCATCGACGCGGCGTATGTCACCTTGAAGTTTTAGACTTGCCGCTGCTCACATTTATGTATAGTTCATTTGTAGTAAGAGTTTTGTTGTAAGCTCGGTGTGCGTACCAAATCAAAAAAGGTACGTGCCGTGCCAAAAAGAGGAAAACGAATGGCAAAAAGAGGACGTGGAAGACCGGCTAGTTCCGCAAGTGCGGCGCCAAACTTCGACAGCATTTTGGATAGCGTACGTGAAGCGCTTCAGGCTGCGTATCAAAGCGGCAGTGACGACGCCATGCGAAGCATTCTGAATCTTGCTCAAGGTGGTGGCGGTGCAAGTGCACCCACGCGCACAGCAGGACCGAAGGCTTCCGGCGGTGGAAAGAAAAAACGCGCGCCGCGCGGAACCGCCAAAACGCTAGTTGAAAGAGTCTTGGCATCAGGCGCCCGCTCCGTGAGAGAGATCACGGAAGCTGCCGGGTCCGATGCTGAGAAGCTGTTGTCGCCTTCCGCCGTCCGGCTGGAGCTGGAACGCGGCAAGGTCGACAAGCGGTACGTCAATCGCGCCGGCAAGTGGAGCCTTCGCGGAAAAGCTTAAGCCAGCTTAGACATTGACGTTAAAGACTGCGCGGGGCTTAACGCCTACGCGCAGTTTTTGTCTGTATGCAGCGCAAGGTCGTCACATGAGGGCTGCTTACCTGCGCAATTTCAAAGCGCGCACCTCGCCGACTGCCGGAAATTCCTTGGTCTTCAGCACGTGATTGATCGTGCTCCACACGGCAATCCATTCTGGGTGCAGCCCGCCGGCGCCGTTGACGACAAAGGAAAGGGCATAGGCGAGGCGGCCCTCATCTTTGATAGACTCCGGTAACACCAGATAGCCCGGCACATCCGCCTGCGGCAAAATTTCCGCTTCGACAATATCGTCTTCGATTTCCGTCATTTCAGCACCAGCGCAAGAATGGTGTGCGCCGTATGCGGAGCATCCACCATAAAGGAGAAGAAGAACAAGGAAACGATCCAAACCAGGAAGGTGAGTTTCTTATCTGTGCGACGGTGCCTGGCGCGCTCAAGCCGAACGTGGAGGGCGAGATTGCTTCCTTCAGCTTCGTCGAAATCGTCGCGATCGGCGAGGAAGAACTCGATGAATGCCATCTACCGCGCCACTCCCCTGACCTTCTCGACCGTGCGAGTAACACCGTAGACGGAGAAACACACGCCAAACACTTGCCACAGTTCCGAAGGAATGGCGGCAAGCCACGCCTGCATGCCCGCGGCGACATCCTTTGCCATGTCGGCGCCCGCCGCGGCACCGAGCGCCCTCCGGCTGTGGCCTGCATGAACTTTCGCCGGCCCTTCAATGTTGTCGTGACGTGCTGCCGTCATAGATTCCTCGCTGTAATGGGCTTAGCCGGCAACCGGCCGGGCGGGGCGGTGACCGCCTGTCTAGGAAAGCCTTATGATGTCCACACGGGCGCCTTGGGCAGAGCCCCATTGCGCTGTCACCCGCCGCAGGATCGCGGAGTGGTCGCCCCCGATGATGCCTTCATCTACAAGGCAATCGAGCACGGCCTTCAACAGATTGTCCGCATCGTGTCTGCCGGGGCGGTCCTCCAAAGTGATGGTGACCTCTACGGGACCGACTGCGAAGCGCGGTCTTTGACGCACAATTTCGCCGTGCGCCGCTTCGCGCCATTCGCGGTAGCGTTTGGTCGCAACACATCCGCCGCCAGGTGCACTCTCGAAGAGTGTGTTGGCGGACGGCGGAAAGGGAAGCACAAGCGCAATGGCCCCTGCCAATCCGATGCGTCTGCGTTCGACCCGCACGCGCTCGAGAGAATAGGACGAACACGCCATCACGCCGCCCCCTTCGTCTTCCGCCGTGAGTAACGCATCGAAAGGGAGCGGGAGGCAGACCCATCTGCCTCCCGCCTCGCTCCTGCCACGGGGGAGGGGAGGGACCGCAGGAGCGAAAACCACAAGGTGACTTGCTCGATCATGAGTCAAACGATATAGGAATATACCTACCTATGTCAACGGCAAAATCCTATTTTGTGCAGTAGGACTGATCCTATAGAACGGGAAACCATGACCGACATACGCGAATTTCTCCGGGATCGGCTCGCGCGAGCTGGTCTTTCCATGAAAGAAGCCTCCGAACGGATCGGCCGCAATCACGCCTATCTGCAGCAGTTCTTGGAGCGCGGCGTTCCCGCGAAACTGCCTGAGGATGTTCGCGAAGCACTGGCGCCGCTTCTCGGTCTATCCCCGGATCAGTTGAAGACACCCGGATCGCCTGCCGTCAGAGAACTTGCGGAGTCTTCCCGCTTTTTTTCGCTACCGTTTCCCAACGCCCTGGATAAAATCCCGGTCATGGGAATTGCGGAAGGTGGCGCCAATGGCGATTCGCTTTGGAACGGGGAAATTGTGGACCGGGTAGACCGTCCGCCATCCCTATCCGGAGCGCCGAACGGTTATGCCACCTATGTCGTCGGCACGAGCATGGAGCCGCGCTACCATCCCGGTGAAATGATCTATGTGCATCCGGGCAAACCCGTCACGGTCGGCTGCTACGTATTGGTGCAGCTTGCCCCCCGAGAAGAAGGGGCGCCGCCGCCGGCCCTCATAAAGCGCTTGGCGAAACGCATGAACACCAAAATTGTCCTTGAGCAATTCAATCCGCCCAAGACGTTCGACATCGCGCTCAAAGATCTTCTGACAATTCACAAGATTGTCGGCAGCGGCGAGTAGTTCGCTTACCGAAGCTTGGCCGATCGGTGTTATATAGGAAAGAACCTATTGACGTAGGCGTCCGCCAATGAGAACATTCGTCCGGGTCTTTGACCGGAGTAGGAATGCTCATCGCAGCTCAGATTGTGGAAGCTGGCGGCCCAGACCAGCATCGAGAATGCCTCTTCATCGCCGGACAAAGCTTTTACGCCGCTCGTCGCCGGTATCTGGAATATCAAGGAGACGATGCCGCTGAAGAAGAACGGCTATGTTCTTTATGCAGCAAAGCGCGTCTGAAATTCGAAAAAGCCTGCGAACGTTTTTTCGTCTCAGAGGCGGCGCAGTCACACACCGCATGAGGTCACGTCTTACCGGCAGCTCCCCAACCGCCGCCGCATTTGCCGTTGTTTTCGCGGATATGGAACGCATCGCGGCCACAACCCCGCTCGGACCGTGGCGCGAACCGATGATGCAATCCTATCAAACGCCGCTTCAGATTGAGGCGAAAATTCACCAACTCATCGACCGTCTGAATGCCCACAACGCCCGATTTTCGCAGAATGGTACGGGCAATCGGAACGCCGACTGATCCGCATTTTTGGCAATACGCATCTGTGCTGTGCGACACGAAGGTGCATGAGGCGCAACTCTCCGGCGCAAGCCCTGTGTCACCGAACCTGACGGGCCAGGATTTCCTTATACGCCTTCGTCCACTTTGCGCTTTCGCCCATATATTTCGGCACGTCGAAAAAGCTCAACTGCGTGCCCGCCGGTAAACGCTGATACTTCACATTGGCGGGCACGTTAGATTGATCCGCCAAAATCTTTTGCCCGTCCGTCAGCAGATAGTCGTGAAAGAGTACGGCCGCATTGGGATGCGGGGCATTCCGTGCAACGCCAGCACCCGTGGCGAACGCGAACATAGGAGAGAGATTTAATTCGTCAATCGGCGCGCCGCTTCGCTTCAACGGCTCGACCTCATGATAATAAATGGTCAACCCCATGGGCACCTCGCCGGACGCGACGAGGTTGGCCATCAGCGTGTGGCCCTTGCGCACCGACAAACCGTTGGTGACGACGATCTTCTGCAACAAGGCAAGGCCCTGTTGCTCGCCCAGCGCGGTGCACAACGCCATCAGCCAATTGTTGTCGTCTGCTTCGATGCCAAGCTTCCCTTTCCATTTGGGATTGGCAAGGTCGGCATAGGTCTTCGGCAGATCGGCCTTCTTGACGGCATTGGTGTTGTAAGCGCCGGTAAAGAGCACAATGCGCGCCGGCAGCCACGGTTCGCCTGGAATGATCGCATCGCGCATCAGTTCCGCAGCGACAGGCGTTGCCACTGGAGTCAGAAGCTTCTCGCGCCCCATGGCAATGATTTGCGGCGACGCCGTTTCGACAACGTCGAGATCAAACCGTCGTCCCCGTGCTTCCGTCACTGCCCGCTGCAGAATTTCTTCCGACCCGCCGCGCCACAGACGAACTTTGACGCCGTACTGTTTCTGAAAACCGGCGATCACCACATTCATGTGCTCGGTAATCGCCGACGAATAGAGGTTCAGAAATCCCTCTTTCTTGGCCCCGGCAACCAGGCGCTGCATCCGATCCGCGCCCGAATATTGCGCCGGTAACTCCGGCGCCGCCGCTCTCGCGACGAGCGGGCTTAGGGATGCTGCTGCAATCGACTGCAAAAATATGCGCCGCTTCATCTGTGATCCTATCCGTGGCAAGCCTGATGGTCCTCGCTCGATCACTCAGCCGCTACTCTGGGCGGCGGCAGATCGGGGATTTCCTTGGCATAGGCATCGTCCATCTTCGGCGACATGCCGTGTTTGGCAAGCGCCTCGGAAAACATCGTGCGAATGGCCGGCTTTTCATCGGCGTAATCGATCTGGTCTCCGCCAACGCGGCGGCTGATCCACGCCGTCGGAACGCCCTGTGAATTCCGGATCAGCGCCACTTCGTGCTTGAACGCCAGATACCGTGCCGGTGTCGTCCCCGAATTGAAATGCTGATGAAAGATTTTGTTGGGCGGCACGATGAGCGATCCAGCTTCCCAATCGTAGCGCTTGGGTTCTTCGCCTTCCGCCCACATCAGCGAATAACCTTGGCCCGAAAGAATGATCACATGCGCGCTTGGGCCGTGCGCATGCGCTTTCTTGTACGTGCCTACCGGAAACTGCGAGATGTGGCTGGACATCGATCCCTTCGCCATATTGAAGCGAATATGTCCCCCGCCGGCGCCTCTCTCCTTCGCGGAGATAAGCGGCAGGTTCACCACGTCCGGAACGAAATTTGTCGGCAGCAGAAATCCTGCTGGCTCCGTCTTCGGGCTGAAGTAATCAGGCTCGCCCGCAAAACGGTTCTTAAAGTCATAGCTGGTGTTGAAAACAAAATTCGCATCGTCGTACAGATTCATCACCGCCGGAGCATTGGTCACCGCGACGTACCGCGCCGCATCCCGGCCCGAGCCGTTGAAATGCTGATGCCAGCAATTCAGCGGAATGGCGAACATGGCGCCGGCCTTCCATTCAAAAGTTATGCGCGCGCCCGCATCGTTCCAAACGCTGGTCGAGCCGCGCCCGTCCAGCACCAGGATCATCTCTTCAAACAATTGCCGCTGCGGCGCCAGGCTTTTGCCAGGCGGAATCTCACACACATAGCAATCGTTCGACGTGCGCGATGCGTCATGGTTGATGTACACGCCCCGGCCGCCGCGGCGGGGCCAGTCGTAGAGGTCGATGGTACGTAAATTCGCCACATAGTGCCCGCTAACGATATCCAAGCCTTCGGCACGGACCCACCGCTGATAAGGCGTATCGCGATCCTTTTCGGTCGCGAACTTCTTGGCAAGCTCCTCTGAAACTTTAACGTCGGCCATAGCTGCTCCCTGAAATCTATGGTTCTTTTGACGACGGTCCTACGACAGATGCACAGGGAATTCCACCGCTTCACGCGGCTGTGTGCGCTCCCTCTTGGCCTGGCGCCCAATTCTGGTGAAAATGCCCGAACATAGAAACAGCGGCGGAGGAGTATCCCATGCGGGCGGCAGCTTCATTGATTGGCTTGCTGACGGCGATACTGCTGTCTTCGGCCGCAACGGGGGCAACTTTAACCGGTACGGTGAAAGGCCCTGACGGCGCACCGTTCCGCGGCGCTTTTGTCCAGGCGCAGGATGCCGCGACCAGCATTCTTACAAGCGTGCTTACCGATCGCGCCGGCCAGTACCGCATTCCCAATCTTGCGGCCGGAACATACCAACTGTCCGTGCGTGCTGTCGGTTTCCGCGCCGATCCGCGGGGCGCTGTGGTGCTCGCCGCCACCCAAAACGCCGCCTCCGAGTTCGCGCTGAAGCAGGACAAGGGCCACTGGAACGACCTCTCGCAGTATCAAGGTTCGGTGCTGTTTCCGGCGGCTGAGGGCGGAACGATTCTGCGGGGTAAGGAAATTCTGATCGGACGATGCTTTGCCTGTCACGGCTTTCAGACGCGCATGGCCTCTGTGAAGCGCGATGCGGACGGCTGGCGCGACCGTGTCAATTATATGCGCGGCGCGATGCACTTTTTCCTGGATAGCGCCGCGCCTTTCACCGATCATGATGCAGACGATGTCACGTCCTATATAAATCTTCTGTTCGGCGAAAGGCCGGTGCTTCCCGAATCGCCCTCTGAAATGCCGGGCTATAAAAATCTCGTTCGCACGTTCCCGGACGAAGCGATGCGCATAGTCTATGTCGAATATCAGGTACCTACGCGCGGCCGCATGCCTTGGAGCGCCGCTCCCGCCAAAGACGGCAGCTTCTGGATACCCTATTACGGTGCGGCCAACCGTATCGGCCGCCTCGACCCCAGATCCGGCAAGATCGTTGAATATCGTGCGCCGAACGAAGGTACCGCGGCCATCCACTCTGCCGTTCCTGCCAATGACGGCAGCGTCTGGTTCACGGAGCAGGGCGCCAATAAACTGGGCCACTGGGATCCGGCAACGCAGAAGATCACGGAATATCCCGACACCTATTTGCCTGGACGCGAAGGTGTCACCCGCGGAGGCGACAAGCACACACTCCGTGTCGATGCATCCGGCCGCGTCTGGGCGACGGGACGTCCTCTCACCATGTTCGATCCCAAGACACAGAAATACACGAAGTTCAGCGAAGTCCCTTCCGCTTACGGCCTCGTGCTGGACAGGGATCAAAACCTCTGGTTCGCCGAATACACAGAGAACGGGCAAATCGGGAAGGTGGATGCCAAAACGCTAAAGGTCACCAAATGGCCACTCCCGACCAAAGACGCCCGTCCCCGCCGTATCCAAATTGACACCGACGGCACGGTCTATTTCGCCGAATTCAAGTCGGGCGCAATCGGCCGCTTCGATCCGAAGACCGAAAAGGTGACGGAATTCCCGCTGCCCGGTCCGGAAGCAACGCCTTACGCGCTCGGGATCGATAAAAGCCACAACATTTGGTACTCATCTGAGCATCTGGATGTGGTCGGTAATCTCGATCCGAAAACCGGACGTGTTATCGAATATCCCTACGCCCATAGCGAAAACACGATGCGCGAATTTTTCGCCGATGAGCAGGGTCGGTTGTGGTTTGGCTCGCCTGCAAACAACAAAGTCGGCTATTTCTATCTGGCCAACTGACTCCCATGTTCTTTCGCCGCAACAAACAATTGCCGTCTTGCAGCATCGTCACCGTCGAGCGTCAGATCACCGCGGCAATCAAGTGCAACGTGCCTTCAAGCCGCATTCCCGATGCGGAGCGTTCCCTGCGCCGAACGCTCAATGCGTCGCTAACGTCGCTCGACACTGGCTCGCTCGGGCCTGAGGCAATGCTGTGGCATCCGCCTGTTAGCGGCCAAATCGCCATGGAGCCGGGTGTCATCGTCGCCCAAGCGTTCATGTCTGAGGACTATGTGATTTGCTCTGAGCTGCCGGGAGGTCAAGCAGGGCATCATCTTTTCGAAGGCCCGCTCGAACGCCTCCCCGATGCATGGCAGGCACTTTTCGAATGGTGCACCAGAGAAAAACTGAAACTTGCAGGCACGAACTGGCAGATCTACGGCGAGCACGTCGCCGATCCCGCGAAGCAACGAACATGTCTCTACGCGCTGCTGGCTTAACCGCTGTCTTCGCCATCAGCCCGCGGCAGCAATCGCCTTGGGTATCTGCTCGGGCGACGTGCAGCCCCATGGCGTTCAGAAATTGCAAAGATTCGATTTTCTCAGGCGCACATCAACCGCGAAACGGCTTCTGGCAATTTGGCGAAGTCGTCGACCACGGCGTCGGCGCCGAGTTCGTGGGCAGGCACAGGGGTATAGCCATAGCTCATCGCAATCACCGGAATATTGGCTGCGCGCGCCGCGGCGACGTCGACCGGTGAGTCGCCGATCAGGATTGCCCGCTCGCGCCGGCCCTTGAGGGCGGAGACCACTTCCAGCAAATGGCGCGGATCTGGCTTATTATAAGGGGTCCGTCCGCCGCCGATTACCACCGGGAAGTGCCGGGTCAAATCGAGCGCATCCAGCAGTAATTCGGTCAGATCCTGCGGCTTATTCGTGCACACGCCCAATTCCGCCCCGGTTCCGGCGAAAAACGTCAGCGTTTCTGGTACGCCGGGAAAAGGACGGCTGCCGCGGGCGATATTCACCCGATAATAGGCCAGAAACCGATCCGTCAGGAGTTCCATCCGTTCCGGCGATACGGACGCGCCGGTGCGCAGCAGGGCGTGTTCGAACATCGCCCGTGCTCCATGCCCCACGATGTGCCGCAGGTCCGAGGGAGCCACCGGCTCGTGCCCTTCCACGGTCAACACGGCATTCAGCGCGCCCAGCAAGTCAGGGGCGGTGTCGACCAGAGTTCCATCGAGGTCGAAAACAATCGCTAGTGGTGAATCCGGACAATATCGCAACAGGCGGAGTTCCTTCAGGCGGATAATACCGGATGCTCAGCGAATTAGCTGAATTTCGGCCCCATGGAAAGAAGCGGCAACAAAACGTCAATTTACCCTTGTTACGATCCGCACTACTGGCCAAACCTATTCCTCGATACAAAACCCTGGTTCAATCGAATTAACCATGAATAGTCCCGCTCTAGCTGTCGTTGTTCTCGCTGCTGGCCAAGGCACGCGGATGAAGTCCGCCTTACCGAAGGTCCTGCACCCGGTTGCCGGGCGCCCGATGCTGGCCCATGTTCTGGCCGTTGCAAAGGCGCTTTCGGCAACGCGCATGGTCGTGGTGACAGCGCCCGGGGCCGTCAAAGTCGCCAAAGTGGCGGACGAATGGGGCGCGGAGTCTGTGCCGCAAGACCGCCAACTCGGAACCGGGCATGCCGTTCTGTGCAGCGAAGAGGCACTTGCCGGTTTCGACGGCAATCTCCTTATCCTGTTCGGCGATGCGCCGCTGCTCACGGCGGACACGCTGGGCAAGCTGACAGGCCGTCTCGGTCCCGAAGCCGGCATAGCCGCGCTAGGTTTCCGTGCCGCCGATCCAACCGGTTACGGACGCATGGTGACGGACGGCGATTCCCTCGCACGCATTGTGGAGCACAAGGACGCAAGCATAGCCGAGCGCAAGATCGACCTGTGTTTTGCCGGCATGCTCGCGGGCAAGGCGCGCACGCTTTTTGCATTGCTGCATGGCGTGACCAATGACAACGCCCAGGGCGAATTCTATCTGACCGATGTAATTGCCCTTGCCGCCAAACGAGGCCTGCGCTGTGTGGCCGTCGAAGGACCTGAGTCCGAAATGCAAGGCGTGAATTCCCGAGCGCAATTGGCGCAGGCGGATGCGACATTCCAATCCCGCACCCGTTTGGCGCTGATGGATTCGGGCGTCACTCTCATCTCGCCGGAAACAATCCACCTTGCCGCCGACACCGTCATAGAGCCCGACGTAACCATCGGTCCGTTTGTGGTTTTCGGTCCGGGCGTGACGATAAAACGCGGTGCGGAAATTCGTCCCTTTTGCCACATCGAAGGCGCCGAAGTGGGAGAGGGGGCCATTGTCGGTCCGTTCGCGCGGCTTCGCCCCGGCGCGATCCTGGAAGAATCCGTCCACATCGGAAATTTTGTTGAGGTGAAGGCCGCCCGCATCGAAAAAGGCGCCAAGGCCAATCATCTCGCCTATATTGGCGATGCGCGCGTGGGGGCGGCCACAAATATTGGCGCCGGCACTATCACCTGCAACTACGACGGTGAGAACAAGCACAAGACGGATATCGGCGCGGGCGTCTTTATCGGCACGAATTCGACTCTCGTTGCGCCGCTCACTATCGCGGACGGCGCCTATGTCGCCGCCGGAAGCACCATCACCGAAAATATCGAAAAGGATGCGCTCGCTATCGGCCGGGCGCGCCAAACCGCCAAACCCGGTATGGCGGAAAAACTTCGTGCACGGAACAAAGCCCGCAAGAACAGGAACTGTTGAATATGTGTGGAATTATCGGCATTGCCGGAACGCGGGACGTTGCTCCCCTCATCGTGGACGCACTGAAGCGGCTCGAATATCGCGGCTATGATTCCGCGGGCATTGCGACCCTCAACCACGGCGCCATCGACCGCCGCCGCAGCCCAGGCAAGCTGGCCAAGCTTGTCGAGGTGCTGAAGGACCAGCCGCTCCTCGGTTTTACCGGCATCGGTCATACACGCTGGGCCACCCATGGCGCGGCGACCGAACGCAACGCCCATCCGCACGCAAGTTCGCGTGTGGCGCTCGTGCACAACGGGATTATCGAGAACTTCCGCGAGCTCAAGCAGGAACTCAAAGCCGCAGGACATGAATTCGAATCCGACACGGATACCGAAGTGGCGGTCCATCTCGTCACGCAATATTTGGACGATGGATTGTCGCCGGAAGACGCCGCCAGGAAAGCCGTCACGCGCCTGCATGGCGCGTTTGCGCTGGTGATGATTTTCAAGGACGAAGAGCGCCTGCTCATCGCCGCCAGACGCGGCAGCCCGCTGGCCGTTGGTTACGGTCAGACCGAAGCCTATCTCGGCTCGGATGCATTCTCGCTGGCGCCCTTCACCAATCGCGTCGCGTATTTGGAAGACGGTGATCTTGCCGTGGTGCGCGGCGCCGATGTCGTTATCTATGACAGCGAGGGCAAATGGGTGGCGCGCCCGATTCACGTCATTCCGCCCTCCGGCGCGATGGTGGACAAAGGCAACCGGCGCCATTTCATGGCGAAGGAAATTCACGAACAGCCCGAAGTGGTGGGCCATACGATATCGCGCTACATTGATGCCTCGGGCCCCTCGGTCAATCTCACGCCAGAAGCCGCGGCCATGTTCCGCGACGCCCCGCGCCTGACGATATCGGCTTGCGGGACCGCCTTCTACGCCGGCATGGTCGGTAAATATTGGTTTGAAAAGCTCGCGCGGCTTCCCGTGGAAGCCGACGTTGCCTCCGAACTGCGCTACCGCAATCCGGTTTATCCCAAAGGCGGTCTATGCCTGTACGTCTCGCAATCCGGCGAAACCGCCGACACGCTCGCGGCCATGCGTGACGCACGGGCCGCGGGCCAGAAAGTCGCCGCCATCGTCAACGTGCCGGAAAGCTCCATCGCGCGTGAATCCGACATCGTCTGGCCCACCTATGCCGGTCCGGAAATCGGTGTCGCATCCACAAAAGCATACACATGTCAGCTTGCAGTACTGGCTTGCCTCTCCATCGCGGCGGCGCGAGCACGCGGGCAAATTGACGTGGCTGAAGAAAAGCGCCTCTCGAACCTGCTGCTCGAAGTTCCCCGTCACATGGTGACCGTTCTGAACCAGGAGCAGAAAATAGAGGAAATGGGCCAGGAAATCGCCAAAGCCCAAGATGTGCTCTACCTCGGCCGCGGTCTGCACTATCCGACGGCTTTGGAAGGCGCGCTGAAGCTGAAAGAAATCTCCTACATCCATGCCGAAGGCTACGCCGCCGGCGAGATGAAGCACGGGCCCATCGCCCTGATCGATCGTAACGTGCCCGTCGTCGTGATCGCCCCGCATGACGAACTTTTCGAGAAGAACGTCTCCAACATGCAGGAAGTGATGGCGCGTGGCGGCAAGGTTATCCTGATCTCCGACAAAAAAGGCCTCGATCTCGCCGCCGACCGAACCTGGAAAACCATTGAGGTTCCCGCTGCGGACCCGTTCATTACGCCGCTCTTATACGCACTGCCGATCCAGATGCTCGCCTATCACACCGCCGTCGCCAAAGGCACCGACGTAGACCAGCCCCGCAACCTCGCCAAATCCGTCACCGTCGAATAACCTATTCCCTCTCCCCCAGCGGGGGAGAGGGCCAGGGTGATGGGGCGCTCTATCCGCCGGCGAATGCCGAATTTGAGACGCGGCCCTCTCGCGCTATAAGCGCCTATGACCAACACCGATCCCGCCGCCCTGAAACGCGCCGCCGCGGCCCGCGCCCTGGATTTCGTCGAAGACGGCATGAAGCTTGGCCTCGGAACGGGTTCGACCGCCGATCTGTTTCTGGAGTTGCTCGCCGAACGCATTCGCGGCGGTCTCAAGATCGTCGGTACGCCCACCTCCGAACGCACCGCCGCGAAATCGCGCGAACTCAACATCCCGCTCGCCGAATTAGACGCCCTTGGCGAACTTGATCTTGCCGTTGACGGTGCGGACGAAGCCGACGCCGATCTCGCACTCATCAAAGGCGGCGGCGGTGCATTGCTGCGGGAAAAAATCGTCGCCGCTTCGGCCCGCCGCATGGTGGTGATCGCGGACGAAAGCAAACTGGTAAAACCTCTCGGCGCCTTTCCGGTGCCCGTCGAGGTCATCCCCTTCGGCCATGGCACGACGAAAGCCCGCATCGTCAAGGCGGCAACGGCGCTCGGCTATCGCACTCTCGACCCCAAGCTGCGCCTGAAAGACGGCGCCGCGTACCGCACCGACAATGGCAACGTCATTTACGATTGCCCTTTCGCGACGATCCACGATGTTCCCGCGCTGGCCGCCGCTTTATCGCCCATCACCGGCGTGGTGGAGCACGGCCTGTTCGTGAACATGGCATCCGCCCTCGTCATCGCCGGCGCCGGCGGCATCCGCGTTATTCATAAATAATGCCGGATATCCGGCGTAAAACTCAAACGATCACCTCCCCCAACGCGGGGAGGTCGAAATTGCGTGCAAGGCACGCAATTTCGGGTGGGGGGCTTTCCGTATGACGTACCAATACGACCTTTTCGTCATCGGTGCGGGCTCCGGTGGCGTGCGTGTGGCCCGCGTCTCCGCTCAGATGGGCGCCCGCGTCGCTATTGCAGAGGAAGACAGCTTCGGCGGCACTTGCGTCGTACGCGGCTGTATTCCCAAAAAGCTGTTCGTCTATGCGAGCGCCTTCGCCGAGGAGTTCGAAGACGCCCAAGGCTTCGGTTGGACCGTAGATAACCCGCGCTTCGACTGGCCGACGCTTGTATCGCGCAAAGACGCCGACATCGCCCGCGTCTCTGCTGTTTATCGCCGCATCCTCGCCGATAACAACGTCACCATCTTTGAAGACCGTGCGGTCCTGAAAGACGCCCACACCATCTATCTGAAAAAGTCTGGCCGGGAGATCACCGCCGAAACCATCCTGATCGCCACCGGCGGTCATCCTGAGCGCCAACCCAGCCTTGAAGGGTTCGAGCTTTGCATCACCTCCGATGAAGCCTTTCATCTGCCCAAATTTCCGGCAAGCATTGCGATTGTTGGCGGCGGCTACATCGCGCTTGAATTCGCTCACATCTTCCACGGCCTCGGAGCGGACGTAACGCTGCTGTATCGCGGTGCCAAGGTGCTGCGTGGTTTCGACGAAGATGTGCGCGACGCATTGGAGGCATCGATGCAAAAAAAGGGCATCCGCTTACTGCTCCATACTCTCATGACGCAAGTCGAACGCTCTGGCGAGAAACGGCGCGTCACGCTCGTTTCCGGCGAGCAAATCGAAGCCGATCAGGTCATGCTCGCGATCGGCCGCAAGCCCAACACCTCGGGCCTCGGCCTCGAAGCCGCCGGCGTGCAGACCCGCGACACCGGCCATATAGAAGTGGACGCCTATTCGCGCACCTCTGTTCCGAGCATTTACGCCATCGGCGATGTCACCGGCCGCATCGAACTGACCCCGGTCGCGATCCACGAAGCGATGTGCCTCACCAAAACGCTTTATGGCGGCGAACCCACCGCGCCCGGCTACGACTGCGTCGCCACTGCCGTCTTCACGCGCCCGGAAATCGGGACAGTAGGCCTTCCCGAAGAAGAAGCTCTGAAACGCGGCCATACCGTCGATATCTACAAAACCAGCTTCAAACCACTGAAGCACACGCTGTCAGGCCGTGACGAACGCTCCCTGATGAAGCTGGTGGTCGATGCCAATACAGACAAAGTCCTCGGTTGCCATATTTTCTCAGAGCAGGCCGGCGAAATGGCGCAGCTCGTCGCCATCGCATTGAAAATGGGCGCCACGAAAGCGCAATTCGACGCGACCATCGCGGTGCACCCAACGATGTCCGAAGAACTCGTCACCATCCGCACCAAATCGTCGACTCGGACGCCCTAATTTCCTCCCCGCGGAGCGAAGCGGCCATAGTTTTATCCGAAATTCCCTCTCCCTCGAGGGGGAGAGGGTCAGGGTGAGGGGGCGGTCTCAAGCGCGGCTAAAACCAATTCCAATACAGCCTCACCCATACCGCACCTTCGCGCGCTCACGCGCCTTCGCCGCTTCCACATCGCGATCCCGCAGCGCGCTGTTTGTCTCCAACGACGCGATCAACCGCCGCGCCGCATCGCTCACCTCTTCCACAGCCCGGTTGAACGCCGCTTCATTCGCCTTCGACGGCGCCGTAAACCCGCTCAGCTTGCGAACGAACTGCACCGCCGACGCTCGAATTTCCTCTTCCGTCGCCGACGGCTCAAAATTGAACAACGTCCGAATATTCCGGCACATGGTGGAAGCTCCTGCATTGATCGCTGTGTGGTTGTCAGATCATGGCGTAGCGGACTCAAATCAACCATCCAACCGGTTGTCATCCCGGACGGCGCGCCAGCGCCGATCCGGGACCTACCCAGCCGTTTGCTCGGTGGGTCCCGGCTCTGCACCCTGCTTGCGCAGCGTTTGGCCGGGATGACAGCTGCGTTTAAAATCCACCCATGCCCAACCTCACCCTTACACCCAAGCCCATCACCATCGCCGCCGGCGAGAGCACCAGCGTCTCCGGCCTCCTGCTTGTCCCGCCGAAAGCCACCGCCTGCTACGTACTGGCGCACGGGGCAGGGGCAGGGATGACGCATTCCTTCCTCGTCAACGTCGCGGCCGAGCTATACGCCCGCAACATCGCTACGCTGCGCTATCAATTCCCCTACATGGAGGCGAAGTCGAAACGCCCAGATCCGCCGAAGCTTGCGCAAGCCACCGTCCGCGCCGCGGTGAAAGAAGCCGCGCGACTCCTCCCCGAGCTGCCGCTGCTCGCCGGCGGCAAATCCTTCGAAGGCCGCATGACCTCTCAGGCGCAAGCCGCCGAGCCGCTGCCAGGTGTGCGGGCCCTAATTTTCCTCGGCTTTCCGCTCCACGCTGCCGGTAAACCGTCCCGCGAGCGTGGTGCGCACCTATCGGAAATCCGCATCCCCATGCTGTTCCTGCAGGGGACGCGCGATGCCCTCGCAGATTTAACCGAACTCGAACCGCTGGTGGCCTCCCTCGCCAAACGGGCGACACTGAAGCTGTTCTCCGATGCCGACCATTCTTTCCATGTCCCGGTAAGGACGGGTCGTAAAGACGCCGATGTCCTCGCCGAAATGATGGACGTCTTCGCCGCGTTCGTGTCCAAAACCCTCACGCGGCAACCACAGATCGCCTGTGAATAATGGGGATAATTTCCATCCACAGGCGGTGAGTTATGAGCAAATCGGCGCAACCCACTGATCCTGCAACATGACTACGCCCCTCTGGCGCGGGGGAACCGCTTCGCCTATATCCACCCCCCTGAACAAAGGAGGCCTAAGTGGCGCAAGTTTGGACCCCCAGCACGTGGCGGGACAAGCCCATCAAGCAGGTGCCGCAATACCCCGACGCGGCGGCTCTGACCGCCGTTGAGACGCGGCTGAAATCCTATCCGCCGCTGGTGTTTGCTGGCGAAGCGCGGAACCTGACGGCAGCCCTTGGCGCCGTGGCCGAAGGCAAGGCGTTCCTGCTTCAGGGCGGCGACTGCGCCGAAAGCTTCGCCGAATTCCACCCGGATAACATCCGCGACACCTTTCGCGTGCTGCTGCAGATGGCGGTTGTGCTGACCTTTGCCGGCTCCCTCCCAGTCGTGAAGGTCGGCCGCATCGCCGGCCAATTTGCCAAGCCCCGCTCGGAAGACACAGAAACTTTGAACGGCGTCACGCTGCCGTCTTACCGCGGCGACAACGTCAACAGTCTCGAATTTAACGCCCAAGGCCGCGTGCCCGACCCCGACCGGCTCTTACAAGCCTACGGCCAATCCGCAGCGACGCTGAACCTGATCCGCGCCTTTGCGACGGGTGGTTACGCCGACCTGCACAACGTCCACCGCTGGACGCTCGATTTCATCGCGGGCTCACCCGCCAGTGAGAAATACCGCGCCATGTCCGCGCGCATCGGCGAGGCCCTCGCCTTCATGGAAGCCTGCGGGATCACACCCGAATTGGTGCCACAGCTGCGCTCGACGGACTTCTACACCAGCCACGAAGCGCTGTTCCTCGGCTACGAGCAGGCCCTGACCCGCGTCGATTCCACCAGCGGCGATTGGTACTGCACGTCCGCACACCTTCTGTGGATCGGCGACCGCACGCGTCAAGCGGACGGCGCCCACATCGAGTTCTGCCGCGGCATCAAGAACCCGCTCGGCCTGAAATGCGGCCCGTCGATCGCGGAAGACGATCTCCTCCGCCTCATCGACGCCCTCAATCCCGAGAACAAGGCGGGGCGGCTGACGCTGATCTGCCGCTTCGGCTCCGACAAGGTCGCCGAGAAGTTCCCCAAGCTCCTGCGTGCGGTTACCCGCGAAGGCAAGAAAGTGGTGTGGTCCTGCGATCCTATGCATGGCAACACCATCAAAGCATCGACCGGCTACAAGACGCGCCCCTTCGACCGTGTGCTGAAAGAGACCCGCACCTTCTTCGAAATCCACCGCGCCGAAGGCACCCATGCGGGCGGCATCCATCTGGAGCTGACCGGCAAGGACGTGACCGAATGTTTGGGGGGCCCCCAGGACATTTCGGAAACCGATCTGGCCCGGCAGTACGACACGCACTGCGATCCCCGGCTCAACGCCAGCCAAGCCTTGGACTTGGCGTTCCTGGTCGCCGAGAATCTGCGCGAAGAAAAAAAGCTCTTCCGCCCCGCCAAAACCGCCCAAGCCTAACGGTCCACCGATCGCCTCCCCCTTGCGGGGAGGCCGAAATTGCTCGCCCGCGAGCAATTTCGGGTGGGGGGCCTCTCCGGGCACCACAAGCCCGCGCGATGAGCGCGCTTCCGCACCACCCTGCGGCCGATTGACTCATTTTCCCCGGTTAACCAGCCTCTCCCGATAAATTCACCAATCGCACCAACGACTTACCCACATCACGAAATAGCGTAACAAAGCGAAACATCTTATGAGTGGTGCTTAAGTGCCTTATCGCGCATTGAAATCTTGGTGAATTCGCAGTCGCAACAGGATTTGGCATTTTGACCATTCAGCCGCTTACGTCCCAGCGCCTTCTCAGGGCCGCCGTTATCGGTGGCGGCGTATTCGGCCGCCATCACGCCTCGAAATATCTTCGGATGCCCGGCGTCAAGCTGAGCGCGGTAGCCGACCCCAGTTCCGATGCGCGCCATTACGTTGAAAGTCAGCTGCAAGTTCCTGCCGTGTCCGACTGGCGCGAGCTACTCGGTAAGGTTGATGTGGTCAGCATCTGCTCCCCAGCCAGCACACACGCCGCAATCGTCCGCGCATTTCTGAACGCAGGCGCCCATGTGCTGGTGGAAAAGCCCATCGCAACCGATCTCGATGAGGCAAAGGAGCTGATCGCTCTCGCCGCCAAGCGTGGGCTGGTGCTCACCGTCGGGCATCAAGAACGCTTCGTCTTCGCCAAAAGCGGCCTTCTGGATTATGACGATGCGCCGCTGTCCGTGGAATGCGTCCGTGAAGGTCCGTGGACGGGCCGTGGCACCGACGTCAGCGTTGTGCTCGACCTTATGATTCACGATCTCGATCTGGTGCATCAGCTTGTGCCGGGCGCGCTTGCCGGCGTGCGTGCCGAAGGGCGCGTCGTCCATGGCGGTCTGCCAGACAGCGTTAAAGCCAACATGACCTTTGCCAACGGCACCGAAGTTGAACTGGTCGCGGACCGCGCCGCGGATGTGCGCCGCCGCTCGATGCGCGTGGTTTATCCCGACGGTGAGATCAACATCGACTTCCTGACCCGCACCGTAACCAACACCACCAATCGCAAGCTGCACAGCCTGGATTTGGGCGATCCGTTGTGGGAATCGGTGTCGGCCTTCGCGACCGCCGCCCGCGCCGGAGCATCCACGCTGGTCCGTCCGGAAGAAGCGCGCCGCGCTCTTGAATCCGCGCTCCTGATCGAAGAGGCCCTGGTCCCCGCCGCCGAAATCCTGGTGCAGGAAAAACCCCGCCTCCGCCGCAGAGCCTAATTCTATAGACGGGTTGTCATCCCGGACGGCGCATTAGCGCCGATCCGGGACCCACCCTGATACTTGCTCCGTAGGTCCCCGTTCTGCGCTGCTTGCGCAGCACTTGGTCGGGATGACATTTTGGACGTCATGACCGACACGCTCACCATCGCACTCGCCCAGCTCAATCCTATCATGGGCGACATCCCCGGCAACCTCGCGCGCGCCCGCAATGCCCGCGCGGAAGCCGCCGCTTCCGGCGCGGACATCATCCTCTTCAGCGAGCTCTACATCATCGGCTATCCGCCAGAAGATCTGGTGCTGAAGCCCGCCTTCCAGCTAGACGCAATGGCCGCCGTCGAAGCCTTCGCCAAGGATACGGCCGATGGCGGCCCCGCCGTTCTGATCGGTACACCCTGGGTCAAAGATGGCGGGCTGTACAACGCGGTGGCCCTTCTGGACGCAGGCGTGGTGCAGGCGACCAATTTTAAAGCCGATCTTCCCAATTACGGTGTCTTCGATGAAAAGCGCGTCTTCCGCTCCGGCCCGATGCCGGGGCCGTTCGCTATTCGCGGCGTGCGTGTCGGTGTTCCGATTTGCGAAGACATCTGGGGGCCGGATCCCGTCGAATGTCTTAGCGAAACCGGCGCCGAGATTCTGCTCGTGCCCAACGGCTCGCCCTTCGATGCCCTCAAACGCGATCACCGTCTCAATGTGACAGTAGCGCGCGTCGTCGAATCCGGCTTGCCGCTGGTCTATCTGAACCAAATCGGCGGCCAGGACGAACTGGTCTTCGACGGCGCATCCTTCGTCCTCAACGCCGACTGCCGTTTGGCCGCGCAACTGCCGAGCTGGGAAGAATCCGTCGCGATCACACGCTGGCGGCGCGAAGCCGCCGGTTGGGTTTGCGCCGAAGGCCCGCTCGCTGAGACCGAAGATCTCAACGCCGCGCTTTACTCTGCGATGGTCTTGGGCCTGAAAGACTACGTCAACAAGAACCGCTTTCCCGGCGTGGTACTCGGTCTTTCGGGTGGTATCGATTCCGCGCTCACCGCCGCTGTCGCGGTCGATGCTCTCGGGAAAGACCGCGTGCGCTGTGTGATGATGCCCTCTCGTTACACGTCGCAAGACAGCCTCGAAGACGCCGAAGCCGTCGCAAAGCTGCTCGGCGTTCAGCTCGACAGTGTTCCCATCGAAGCGCCGGTGAATGCGTTTGGCGAAATCCTCGGGAACGTCTTCGCCGGACGCGCGCCCGACATCACTGAAGAAAACATCCAATCACGCATTCGAGGCGTGATCCTCATGGCGATCTCGAACAAGTTCGGACCCATGGTCCTGACCACCGGCAACAAATCCGAAATGAGCGTCGGTTACGCGACCCTCTACGGCGATATGGCCGGCGGCTATAATGTGCTGAAGGACCTCTACAAGACCAAGGTCTTCGAGCTGTCCCGTTGGCGCAATCAGGTGCTGCCGAAAAATGCGCTGGGCCCCACAGGCCGCGTCATGCCCGAGCGCGTCATCGATAAACCGCCGACCGCCGAACTGCGCGCCAATCAGACCGACCAGGATTCGCTGCCACCCTATGAGGTACTCGACGGCATTCTCGAATGCCTGGTCGAAGGCGAAATGGCCTTCGAAGAGGTGGTCGCCAAAGGCTATGACCCGGCCACGGTCAAGCGCGTCGAGCAACTGCTCTATGTCGCCGAATACAAACGCCGCCAAGCCGCTCCTGGCGTGAAACTCTCCGCCCGCAACTTCGGCCGCGACCGCCGCTACCCCATCACCAACGCCTTCCGCGACGCCCGCTGATTTTCCTCCCCTGCGCAGCGCAGCGAAGCGGGGGAAGGGGGACCGCGAAGCGGCGCGTCCCGCCGAAGCCCTCGGGCGAAGGCGGATGGAGGGGGTGACCGCCTCTCAATATCCGCCCCATTTTCTTCCCCCGTTGTTACGGGGGAAGTGGCGCGCGTAGCGCGACGAAGGGGGCGCGGCGGAGGGGGGATGAATCCGCCGCCACGAATGGTATGAAGAACGCCATGACGCTCCGCCTCTACAACACGCTGACCCGCACCAAGGAAGACTTTGCTCCCTTGGACCCGAACAACGTCCGCATGTATGTGTGCGGTCCGACGGTCTACGACTTTGCCCATATCGGCAACGCGCGTCCCGTCATCGTCTTTGACGTGCTGTTCCGCCTGCTGCGCCACATCTATGGCGAGCAGCACGTGACTTACGTCCGCAACATCACGGACGTGGACGACAAGATCAACGCGCGTGCCGCCGCCGAAAGCATTTCCATCCGCGAGCTGACCGAAAAAACCGCGCGCCAATTCCACGACGACATCGCTGCGCTCGGCGTGCTGCCGCCGACACATGAACCGCGCGCCACCGACTATGTCGCGCAGATGATCGCTATCAACGAGCGCCTGATCGCGGCAGGCCACGCTTACGCCGCCGAAGGCCACGTACTGTTCGACGTGTCGTCCAAAGCCGATTACGGTAAGCTGGCGCGCCGCAGCCTCGATGAAATGATGGCCGGCGCCCGTGTCGAAGTCGCCCCGTACAAAAAGAACCCCATGGACTTCGTCCTATGGAAGCCGTCATCGCCCGAGATTCCCGGCTGGGATTCCCCCTGGGGCCGCGGCCGTCCCGGCTGGCACATCGAATGCTCCGCCATGAGTGAGGCGTTGCTCGGAGAATCCTTCGATATCCACGGCGGCGGCATCGATCTCGTCTTCCCCCACCACGAAAACGAAATCGCCCAAAGCGAATGCGCACACCACGGCCTTCCTCTCGCGAAGGTCTGGATGCACAACGGCTTCCTGCAAGTCGAAGGCGAGAAAATGTCGAAGAGTCTCGGCAATTTCTTCACCATCCGCGACCTGCTGAACGACTGGCCGGGCGATGTGCTGCGCTTCAACATGCTGCGTACGCATTATCGTCAACCGCTCGACTGGACGCTGAACGGCCTGAAAGAAAGCTGGACCATTTTGGAGCGTTGGTACCAGGCCTCTGCGTCCGGCTATGCCGCGCGTATTCCTGAAGGTTTTCTTGCGGCGCTCTCGGACGATCTCAACACGCCCCAGGCTTTCGCGGAACTGCACAAGGAAACACCGGAAGCCATTGTTGGCGGGCTCATTCTTCTCGGCTTCTCCGTTGAGCAGGAAAAGATCACCGCCAAACCGCCTGTCGATGCCGAAAAAATCTCCCGCGCCATCACTGCCCGCGCGGAAGCCCGCAAAGCCAAGAACTTCAAAGAGAGCGACCGCATCCGCGACGAACTGCTGGCCAAAGGCATCGTCCTCAAAGACTCTCCCACCGGTACCACCTGGGAGGTAAAACGATGACCCCGCGCTTTATTTTAAATGCGATGTCATCCCGGACGGCGCGCAGCGCCGATCCGGGACCCACCGTGCAAACGGCACAGCACATCACAAGTCTCGCGCTAATGCGTCCGGCCATGGAGCATGATTCATGACCCGCGACCGCGTCTACCTTTACGACACCACCTTGCGCGACGGCGCGCAGACGCAGGGCGTCGACTTCTCCGTCGAAGACAAGCGCACTATCGCGCTCGCGCTCGACTCCCTGGGCATCGATTACGTCGAAGGTGGCTGGCCCGGCGCCAACCCCACCGACACGGCCTTCTTCGACGACGCGCCGCACCTCACACACGCGCGCTTCACCGCCTTCGGCATGACCAAACGTTCCGGCCGTTCCGCCGGCAACGATCCCGGTCTCGCCGCGCTTCTCTCCACCAAAGCCGCCGCGCTCTGCATCGTCGGTAAAAGCTGGGACTTCCAAGTCGACGTCGCCCTGGAAATCCCCCGTAGCGAAAACCTCGACAACATCTCCGAATCCATTGCTCATATCGTGGCGCGAGGCCGCGAGCCCCTGTTCGACGCCGAACATTTTTTCGACGGCTACAAAGCCAATCCCGAATACGCCGTCGCCGCGCTCAAAGCGGCGGAAGACGCCGGCGCGGATTGGCTGGTCCTGTGCGACACCAATGGCGGCACGCTTCCCGAAGAAGTCTACCGCATCGTTTCGGAAGTGAAGGTTCGCCTCCCGAACGCGAATCTCGGCATCCACGCCCACAACGACACCGAGCAAGCAGTCGCCGTCAGCCTCGCGGCCTTGCGCGGTGGGGCGCGGCAAATCCAGGGCACGCTGAACGGCCTCGGCGAGCGCTGCGGCAACGCCAACCTCTGCTCGATCCTCAGTACACTGATGCTGAAGGATGCTTACGCCTCCGCGTATGAAACCGGCGTCTCGCCCGAACAGCTGACGCGGCTCACCCCGACTTCGCGCCTACTGGACGAAATTCTCAACCGTGCGCCCAGCCGTCACGCCGCCTATGTCGGCCCGTCCGCCTTCGCACACAAAGGCGGCTTGCATGTATCAGCGGTGCAGAAAAACCCACGCACTTACGAGCACGTTGCGCCCGAGGCCATTGGGAATCAGCGGCACATCCTCGTCTCCGATCAGGCGGGCCGCTCCAATATCATGGCGCGCTTGGCGCTCATCGGCATCGAAGTCGCCGCCGACGACAGACGCATCACGCGCCTGCTGGAAGATGTGAAGAGCCGCGAATTTTTGGGCTATGCCTATGACGGCGCGGAAGCCTCGTTCGAACTTCTGGCGCGCCGCGCGCTCGGCCAAGTCCCAACCTATTTCGACGTCGAATCCTTCCGCGTTATGGTCGAACGCCGCCACAACGCGATGGGCGAATTGGTCACGATTTCCGAAGCCACCGTGAAAGTGAATGTCGCCGGAGAAAGCTTCCACAATGTCGGCACCGGCAATGGCCCGGTGAACGCGCTGGACTCCGCCTTGCGGAAAGATTTGGGCCGCTATTCGTCCTATCTGCAGGACCTACGGCTGGTCGATTACAAGGTGCGTATCCTCACGGGCGGCACCGAGGCCGTCACCCGCGTGATGATCGAAAGCGTTGATGCCCACGGTCACCGCTGGTCGACAGTCGGCGTATCCGCCAACATCGTGGACGCTTCCTTCGAAGCCCTCTCCGACTCCATCTGCTACAAGCTCTACGGCGCCGGAGCCCCTGCATAAATTCCCCACTCCCCTAGCGGGAGTGGGCGGCGCGCCCGCACTTGCGCTTTCGCAAGTGCGCTCTGGCGCGCCGGGGGAGGGGAGATTACTCCACCGTCTGCTTTGCGCGCCCCGCCGCGATATGCGCCGAAAAAATCGCAAGCGCATCTTCCACGGTCGGAGCCAAATGGATCAGCTCCTTCACATGGGCGCCCGCAAACCCGTTCGCCACGAAATGATCGATCAGCGCCATCAGCGGCGCATAATAGTTCTTCACATTCACCAGAACGATCGGCTTGGCATGAAGGCGTAACTGCGCGCCCGTGAACGCTTCCGCGAATTCGTCCAGTGTTCCCAACCCGCCCGGCAACACCGCAAACCCATCCGCTGCCGCGAACATGCGCGCCTTGCGCTCATTCATGCTGTCGGTAATGACGATTTCCTGCGACACCGTCAGCGGCGGCTCCAGATGACGGAGGAACGACGGGATGACACCAAGAATCTTTCCGCCCGCCTGGGAGACGGCCATGGCGGTTTCCCCCATCAGCCCCACGCCGCCGCCCCCGAACACCAAGTCGAAGCCGGCCGCCACCATCCCTGTGCCAAAGGCACGGGCGGTTTGGGTGTAGACCGGGTCGGCCCCATGGGAGGAGCCGCAAAAGACGCAAATCGTGGGGCGGGTAGGGGACAAATCCGACGGCATTCTGTTCATAAATCAAACCTAAGCGTCTGAAGGGCCAAAATTATGGCACGCGCGACAGTTAAGTAATTGATGATGGGAGCGCACGCTACTAAACCTAAACCACGCAAAAGGCCCTGTGGTTCCACAAAAGGGCAGGCGCGGGAGACGCGATAACATCATGTCGTCTTATGGTTACGGCGGCCGGTCCCTCAAATCTTCCGGCACAAACAACGCGCCTCCAAGCTGGCAGCCACTGCTCGAGTTGATGCCCTATCTGTGGCCGCCCGGGCGACCTGATCTGCGCACCCGCGTAATCGTGTCCATTTTTTTGCTGGTGCTGACGCCGATCGTCACGGTCGCCACGCCCTACTTCTTCGGTCTGGCTGTTGACCGGCTCAAGGGTAACCCAGCCGATATTGCCATTGCCGCGCCCGTTGCTCTGATCGTCAGCTACGGCGTTGCGTGGATCATGAGCCAGGCGGTGGCTCAATTGCGCGACGGCATTTTCGCCAAGGTCTGCTACCACGCGCTGCGCATCATCGCGGTGGAGACGTTCCACCATGTGCATGCCCTGTCGCTGCGCTTTCACCTACAGCGGCACACGGGAGGGCTGTCGCGCATCATCGATCGCGGCACCAAAGGCATCGACCGGATGCTCACGCTCGCCATTTTCAACATTTTCCCGACTGCGCTGCAGCTCATTTTCATCTGCATCCTGCTGTGGGTTCAACTCAATGTCTGGTTCACCGTCATCACGGTGGTGATGATCGCGGCCTATGCCTATTTCACCTTCGCTCTGACGCGTTGGCGCATGCATATCCGCCGCGCCATGAACGACTCCGACAATGAGGCCAACAGCAAAGCCGTCGACTCGCTGCTCAATTACGAGACGGTGAAATATTTCAACGCCGAGCTGCACGAGGAAAATCGCTTCGATGCAGCCATGGCGAAATATGCCGACGCGTCGATCATCACCCAGACTTCGCTGTCTATCCTCAACACCGGCCAGCGCGTGATCGCCGCGGCAGGAGTCGTGGCGCTCATGGTGCTCGCCGCCTATGGCGTGAAGCAGGGCACCATGACCGTCGGCGATCTGGTGATGGTCAACTCGCTGCTGGTGCAGCTTTTCATTCCGCTGAACATTTTGGGCACGGTCTATCGCGACATCAGCCAGGGGCTGATCGACATGGAAACCATGTTCGGTCTCTTGCGCCGTCCGCAGGAAGTTCAGGACAAGGAGGGCGCGCAGCCGATCCAGGTGGCCAATGGCGAGATCGAGTTCAAGAACGTCGTCTTCTGTTACGACCCCGACCGCACAATTCTGAAGGGTGTCTCCTTCCGCGTCCCTGCCGGCCAGACCGTCGCGGTAGTGGGCCCCACGGGCGCGGGCAAATCGACGATCTCGCGCATTCTGTACCGCTTTTACGATATTCAGTCCGGCAGCGTGACGATCGACGGCCAGGATATTCGCGACGTAACGCAGGCATCCTTGCGCCGTGTGATCGGCATTGTTCCGCAGGACACGGTCCTGTTCAACGACACCATCCGCTACAACATCGCTTACGGCCGCATCGACGCCGGCGACCCGGAAATTCTGGAGGCTGCCCGTCTGGCGCAGATCGATCCGATCATCCGCGAACTGCCTGCCGGCTATGACAGCATGGTCGGTGAGCGCGGTCTGAAATTGTCCGGCGGCGAGAAGCAGCGTGTCGCCATTGCGCGCACGCTGCTAAAGAACCCGCCCATCCTGCTGCTCGACGAGGCGACCTCAGCTCTCGACACGCACACGGAACGTGAAATCCAGTCGTCGTTGAAGCTTGTCTCCAAGAATCGCACCACGCTGGTGATTGCCCATCGCCTGTCCACCATCATCGACGCCGACGAAATCCTCGTCCTCGACCGCGGCCAAATCGTGGAGCGCGGCAAACATGGCGAGTTAATCGCCCGCGGCGGCGCCTATGCCGCGATGTGGAACCGTCAGAAAGAAGCGGCTGACGCGCGCGAGCGCCTGCACGCGGTCGAAGGTGACCCCGAAGAACTGCGCGGCCTGCCCACCAACCCCAAAACCGCCGCCCGCTCGACGGCAGCAGAATAACATTGTATATCCGCAGAATATCATTTAGATATCCCTTGTATATCCAAGGTGGTCGCGATGCAGGTCCAGATTTCCAAATGGGGTAATAGTTTGGGCGTCCGCGTCCCCAAAGACGTAGCGGCAAAGCTTGGCTTGACCGAAGGCTCTCGGGTTGATGTTGCAATAGAAGGCGACCGTCTGGTGATTTCGACCAAGCGGCCGGTCTATTCGCTCGAAGAATTGCTGGTCGGGATGACGCCCGAATCCATGCGCGGCGCTTTCGACTGGGGTTCCGATGCCGGCCGCGAAAACGTCGACTGATTACGAACCCGATGCCGGCGACCTGATCTGGACGGATTTCGATCCACGAACGGGACGCGAGCAGAGCGGAAGGCGTCCTGCGCTGGTCCTGTCTCCGGTCGCATTCTTTCGCTCAACACGGTTCGCGATTGTTTGCCCGATCACGTCGCACATCCGTCCATTCCCCACGAGCGTCATTCTTCCACCCGGTCTTCCGGTTGTTGGAGAGATTCTGACAAGCCACTTGCGCAGCATCGACACACAGGCACGCGGGGTGGGTTTTGCCGGTGCGCGCGTACCACCAGCGGTTCTTGCCGATGTCCGGGCGAAATTAGCGGCACTGGCAGGCCTATCTTAGAGCGATTTGCGCGCCTACCGCGCAGCTTATACTTTCGAAGCAAGATCACTCCGTTTTCGAGGTCCCATGCTCCGCATCGCCGCGCTCGCTCTCGCATTCACAGTCACCATCTCGCTCAGCGCCGAAGCGGCGACCAAGGCGATCAAATTCGGAAAACTGTGGGACGGCCATCGCAGTATTGCCAACGCCGTCGTCGTTGTTGACGACGATAAAATTCGTAGCGTCACCGCGAACGGCGCCATTCCCGCCGGCGCGGAAGTCGTCGATCTTTCGCGCTATACTGGGCTGCCCGGTCTAATCGATTCCCACACGCACATGACGTTCTATTGGGATCGCTCGACCGGCACGACGCCGCTGAAGCAACCGCCGCGCCATGTCGCGCTGACCGTGTTCTTCGACCAGGAGAACGCCAAGAAAACCATCGAAGCGGGCGTCACCACCGTCCGCGACCTAACCGGCTTCGACGGCGCCGATCTTGCCTTGCGCGATCTCATCAATCGCGGCGCTATCGTCGGCCCGCGCATGTTCGTATCAGGGCGGGGGATTCGTGTAGCCGCCATTCACCGCCCAGGCGTCACGGACTATCCCGCGGAAGCCGCGCGCATAACCAAAGGCCTGATCGATAGCGGCGTGGATTGGATCAAAGTCTACGGCTCAACTGGCGGCGCCGACGATCTCTCCGGGGATCAGACCATCAGCTATGACGAGATGAAAGCCATCATCGACACGGCGCACGCGAACGGGCGCAAAGTTGCGATCCACTCCTATGGCGCCGCCGGCGGGCGCGATGCTATTCGTGCCGGCACCGACACGCTCGAACACGCCACCGATATGGATGACGCGACCATTGCGGAATTAGCGCGCACGAAAATCTGGTACGTCCCGACGATCAATCACAATCAGCATTATCTCGATAACGCGGACGCCGTTTACAAATTCACGCCCGAAGCGCAGAAAAACCTCGCCGATTTCATTCAGCGCAATTTCGTCACCGCCCAAAAAGCCCGCCGTGCGGGCGTGCGCATGCTGGTCGGGTCCGATGCAGTTTTCACCGCGCATGGCGCCAACATGCAGGAACTCGGCTGGTTCGTGAAATTCGGCATGACGAACGAACAGGCGCTGCAATCGGCAACCATTTTACCGGCCGAGATGCTCGGCATGCAGAACAGTCTCGGCTCAGTCGCGCCGGGCTACATCGCCGACATCGTTGCGGTGGAAGGCGATCCGCTCGCCGACATCAATGTGGTGCTGAACAAAGTCCGCTGGGTGATGAAAGCGGGCGCGGTGGCCGTCGACAAAACGCGCTGAATTAGCGCCAGCGCAGGAACAGCTTGCGGTCGCGAATCTCAACCGATGCCGCATCGCGCAGCACCGACATACCCAGCAAGGATTCGTTCATCGGCGCCTGATTGATCGACACGGGAACATCCGTGAACGCCGCCTCGCCAAGGGTCAACTGCGCCAACCGATAAGAAGCCCCGTAACCCACGCCATTCGCGGTCTGATACGGACGGTTGAAATTAAGTCCGGCCACATCGATGCCCAGACGCCTGGCATCATCCGGACTCAGCACGACATCGCTTGCGCCCGTGTCGACCAGGAATTTCAGCGGCGTGCCGTTGACCATGCCGATTATATAGAAATGGCCATCGCCGCTCTGCGTCAGCACCAATTCCTTGGCGATTGCACGCACCGGATAGCCGGGGACCAATTCAGCGCGTAACCGGAAATAGACCGCGCGCAATTCGTCCTGAAAGCTGAAGCCGATCGCCAGCACCAATGCGATACCGCTCCAAAGCGCAATGTTGCGCAGTACTTCGCGAACAGGGTAGCGCCGGGAAAAAATCACACCGGCCGACACGAGCGCCAGAATCACAACGAGCTGGATGATGTAAGCCCGGTCCCAATCCGACTGGACCTGATTTGGAAATGCACGGATCAGCCGCCACACGCCGAAGCCAATGGCCGTTAGGAGTGCGACCCATAGGATGATGCGCCAGAGGGGCGGTGGGCCTGCATTGGAATTATCGGCCCACGGCCCGCGGCGATCGCTCAAGTCGAATCCTCAGGACAAAATCCAGCGCACGCACGCGCATGGCATGCCCCACACGAACGCAAGCCAAGGCGACAGCTTACGACAGTTCGATCCGGTCGACTTCCACGCCCTTCATGCCCTGGCGCGTGGAAAACCGCACCCTTTGTTCGGGCATTAAGGTCTGGATACCGGAACGGCGAAGCGCGCTTGCATGGACGTACACGTCCGTGCCGCCGGATTCCGGAACGACGAAGCCAAAGCCCTTCTGTTCGTTGAAGAACTTCACATGCCCATCGCCCATCGGACCCGAAGCGGCCGAATCGCGTCCACCAAAGCCGCCCCGCGACCTTCCGCCGCCACCGCCGCCGCGGTCGCCACCAAAGCCCCGGTCCCCTCCACCGAAGCCGCGGTCGCCGCCACCGCCGAAGCCGCCGCCATGTCCACCACCCCCACCGCCCCCGCGTGGCGGAAGCGGATCGGCAGTCGACAAGTCGACGCTGTGAACAGACGTCACTTGCATGCCGCGCGGACCCTGTGCGACTTCGCAAAAGACGGTAGCTCCTTGCGGCAGTTCGGTCGATCCAACGCTTGTCAGCGATGACGCATGACAAAATGCGTCCGAGCCATCGTCCAAGGTGACAAAGCCAAAACCCTTGGTGCCGTTAAACCATTTTACTGTCGCCCGTTGCGAACCGAAGCCCGAACGGGAACTGGATTGATCGTAGTTAGCCATGACGTAATAGCTGCGCCCTCATGCCCGTGCCCCCGGCGGAAAAAGCCAGGAGGCGATAGTCTGCTCCTGAAAAGGCCCCTGCGGCAAGATGTTCCATGTTGTGAACCGCAAATTCCTCTGGAAAAATGCAGCGTCCATTGAGTCGACACAGTTTGCTGGAGGGAACGGTCTTTCAGACCGGGCGATTCGAGGCCCCGCCGCGCGGCGCCCACGAGGCGATCAAGTTTGCGCCGCAACAGGCCGCTTTAAGGGCTTTTCCCTATCTGGCGCCGTAAGCTGAGCCTCTTTTTTTCGCAACTCTGGAATGCTATATGATGACTATCGAAATCGTGCCTGGCGGGGGCCGCTTGACCCACGCAAGACGATGATGGGTGCCACACGACGAGGAGACGCCAATGAAAGTCAAAGCACTTGCACTCGCAGCCGCAGCGGTTGCCATGTATGCAATTCCCGCCTTCGCGCATCATTCGTTCGCGATGTTTGACGCGGACAAGAAGATGACGCTGGAAGGTACGGTTAAAGAATTCCAATGGACCAACCCGCACAGCTGGATCCTGATGACCGTTGGCAGCGACCAATGGGCCATCGAAATGGGCGCACCGGGCGGTCTGGCTCGCCAGGGCTGGGTTCCCAAGACCTTGACCCCCGGCATGAAAGTCACGGCGGTCATTCACCCGCTGAAAGACGGCACGCATGGCGGCCAGTTCATGGCGGTCACGCTGCCGGACGGCACCACGAAGGGTAACCCGAATGGCGCTGCCGGCGCGAACGCGGGCGCGAACTAAGTTTGCTTGTTGCACTGGCCCCGGAAACCGGGGCCAGTCTTTATAGACTGGTCTGAATCACCAGAGACGTGCGTTCGCATCATGCGAGGTACGTATGACCGGAATATTTCCGGCGATGGTTGAGAGGCCGCATGTATGCCCATCAACGGGAAGGCATGTATGAATTTTGTCGTGTCGGCCGGAGCGGCGAACAAGTTTCGCCGCTCCGTTTTCTTTTGGGGGTATGGGCGGCGAACAAGTTTCGCCGCTCGGTTTTCTTTTGGGGGTATGGGCGGCGAACGAGTTTCGCCGCTCCGTTTTCTTTTGGGGGTATGGGCGGCGAACAAGTTTCGCCGCTCTGTTTTCTTTTGAACCTGAGCAAACACCAACGGGCGAAACATGCGCGCGCTTGAGGGCATAACGGTTCTGGAATTTGCCAATTACGTCAGCGGGCCATACGCCGGCATGATGCTGTCCGACCTCGGCGCCGAGGTCATCAAGATCGAATCGCCTGACGGCGGCGATCCCTTTCGGGGTTGGGGCGCGGCCGATTACAGCGCCACTTTCGGCTCCGTGAACCGAAACAAGAAAAGTGTTGTGCTCGACCTTAAATCGAAAGACGGGCTCGCTGCGGCTCGACAGCTCGCTGAAACCGCCGACGTGCTCATCGAGAACTATCGCGCCGGGACCATGGAGCGGTTGGGCCTCGGCTATGAGACGCTGCGCGCGTCGAATTCGCGCCTGATTTACACCTCGATCACCGGCTTCGGCGGCACCGGGCCTTACGCGGAGCGCGCCGGTTACGACACCGTCGGTCAGGCCATGAGCGGTCTCTTAAGTGTGCTGACAGACGTGCAGCAGCCTCAGCCCATGGGCATTTCGCTCTCCGACCACCTCACCGGCATGATGGCCGCCTACGGCATTCTGGGCGCATTGATGGCGCGCGAAAAAAGCGGCTGCGGCCAGCGTGTCGAAACCTCGCTTCTGGCGGCAAGCATCGCCTTTCTGGGCGAGAACGCGGCGCGTTTCTTTGAAACCGGCAAAGTCCCTTCGCGCGAAACCCGCGCTCGGTCCGCGCAGGTCTATGCGTTCACCGATGAAGCCGGTCATGGCTTCGTCGTGCATCTCTCCTCACCAACGAAATTCTGGCGCGGACTGACGGAGGCCGCCGGCCACCCGGAATGGCAGGACGACCCGCGTTTCAAGACGAAGCGCGACCGCCAGGAAAACTACAAGGTGCTGCACGGTTTTCTGGCTGAGATATTCTGTAAAGGCGAGCGGGAACATTGGCTGACGCTTCTGCGCGCCCACGATGTGCCGAGCGCCCCGATCAACACGCTGGACGAAGTGTTCGCCGATCCGCAGGTGCAGCATCTCGGCCTGATCAAGAAAATCCCCCATCCGAAAGTGGGGCACGTCAGCCTGGTTTCCGGCGGCGTTACGTTAAGCGAAACGCCCACCGAGATCAGAACCACCGCGCCCGATCTCGGTCAGCACACGGAGGAAATCCTCTCCCGCCTGCGCAATCCGTCTTAGCGATTACTTCTTGCTCGCAATACGGCAATGCCTGTTCCAAGATTGGCTTCTTCGATGACAGACTGTGGATGACGGTTTCGCATCTCAAAAAGCATATGCGCTTCTATTCGGCGGCATTTGCTGGAATTGCCGCCGGGGTGGTGACGGCGCAAGCATGGCCGCACCTTGCCATCGTGGTCGCAGCCGACACGTTCTTCGCTATCTATTTGCTCCTGATATCCGCGGTCGTGGTGAGCGCGACCCCGGAAAGATTGCGCCGCATTGCCGATCTTGAGAATGAAGGGATCGGCTTGATCGCCTCCATCGCCGTCGGCGCGGTCACGGTCAGTCTGGGTTCGATCTTCCTTTTGTTTGCGCAAGCGGAAAAGCCGGACACCGCACAGCTTCTTCTGACACTTGCGAGCGCCCCCTTGGGATGGCTCATGCTGCACACGGTCGCAGCCCTGCATTACGCGCAGCGCTATTACGCAGGCGACTTCCGGGACGGAGAGCGCTACGACGGCGGCGGGTTGAAATTCCCCGACACGGATGAGCCGCATGCCTGGGATTTCGTGTATCATTCTTTTGTCATCGGAATGACCGCGCAAGTCTCCGATGTGACGGTCGTCAGCACGCGCATGCGGCAGGTCGTGCTGGTGCATTCCGTCATCACATTCGTCTTCAACACCATTTTGATTGCCGTGGCAGTCAACGCCGCCGTCACGCTGGGGCAGTGAGCGGCTGGCTCTGCTCTTGACTGTGAGAGGGGCGGATGCTCCGTTGCCGACATGGGCCGAATGGGACGGGGAACACCGAGATTGATCGCGCTTCTGGCCATCGGAATCGTGGTCGCCGCGATCTATTACGTCGATCGGCGCAATGCGCCGCCCCCGCAGGAGCCGCCGCCAAACGTCGTGTTCGTCAACCCCAACTTCGGTGGGGTGAGCCCCGCACCGTCACGGTAGAGCCGTCCTCCGCATCTGCTATATTGCCGCCAGCCGCGCACGGGAATCTGCGCGCTCAGGAGGGGAAGATGGCGGACCAAGACGTTCCACGCCGCGACTTTTTGAAGGGCGGCGCATTGGCGGCGACCGCGCTGACCGCAGGCGCCCTGCCGCGCCCAGCGGAGGCGCAAACGGGTGCTGGGGCGCAAGGCGGGAGCACTCCGCCGCCGCCTGAACCGCTGTTGACCCTGACTGCGGATGAGGCGGCGTTTTTCTCTGCCGTCTACGACGCGATAATACCGGCTGACAACCTGTCTCCCTCGGGCACCGATTGCGGCTGCGTTACCTATATCGACCGGCAGCTTGCCGGCGCATGGGGCAATGGCGCAAAGCTCTACCGCAATGGGCCCTTCCTGCCGGCCAGACCTGAGCACGGCTATCAGCTACCGCTCAGCCCGCGAGAGTATTTCGCCGCCGGCGTGAAAGCCACGAATGCCTGGACAGTGAAAACCTATGGCAAAACATTGGACCGTCTGTCCCCGGCCGACCGTTCGTCCGCGCTGACGGCCATGGAAAGCGGCCAGGCCCAATTCGACGGATTGGAAGCCAAGCCCTTCTTCGAAGCGCTTCTGCAATCGGCGATGGAAGGCTTCTTCGCCGATCCCATGTATGGCGGCAATCGCAACAAGGTTTCGTGGCGGATGATCGGTTATCCGGGTCTGCCCGCAACCTGGGGCGCGAAGGCCGAAGCCTTGCGCGGCAAGAAGATCAGTATTGAACCGCAATCTATCGCCGATTTTTCGTAAGAGAACCGTCATGGCCCCAAGAAAACTCAAGGCCGTCGATGCCGTCATGGTTGGGATGGGCTGGACCGGCAGCGTCATGGCGCGCGAACTGACGAAGGCGGGGCTTTCCGTCGTCGGGCTGGAACGCGGCGCCTTCCGCTCACCGCATGAAGATTTCGCTCTACCCGGAATCCGCGATGAGCTGAAATACCGCCTACGCTTCCAGCTCATGCTGGATAACGCGGTCGAGACGATCACCATGCGGCACACGCCCGATGAAGCGGCGCTGCCGATGCGGCGCTGGGGCGCGTTTCCATTGGGCGATGGTGTTGGCGGCGCGGGCACGCATTGGAACGGCGTGACCTGGCGCAACCTTCCCAGCGAATTCGTTCTGCGCTCGCATCTGGAAAACCGCTACGGCAAACGCGCCATTCCCGCCGACCTGACCGTGCAGGATTGGGGCGTCACCTATGATGAGCTTGAGCCCTATTACGAACGGTTCGAAAAGCTGTGCGGTACGTCCGGTAAAGCCGGCAATTTGCGCGGACAAATTCAGGACGGCGGCAACCCCTTCGAAGGTCCACGCCAAAGCGACTATCCTAACAAGCCGCTGATAATGTCCCAGGCGGGATTGATCTTTACCGATGCCGCCAAAAAGCTCGGCTGGCATCCGTTTCCCACGCCCTCATCCAATAACAGCGCGGCCTATACGAACAACGAAGGCCAAACGCTCGGCGCCTGCCAATATTGCGGCCATTGCGAATATTTCGGCTGCGAATCCAATTCCAAAGCCAGCCCGAATATCTGTTTGATGCCGGTGCTGCTGGCCGATAAAAGGTTCGAGCTGCGCTCGCATGCCTATGTCAAAAACCTCGTCTACGATAAAGCTGCCAAGAAGGTTCGCGGTGTCGTCTACGTCAACCGCGAGACGGGCGAGGAGCTGGAGCAGCCGGCCGATATGGTCGTGTTGTGCGCCTATCCCTTCAACAATGTCTCGCTGATGCTCAGCGCGGGAATTGGTCAGCCCTACGATCCGCGGACGGGGCGTGGCGTTATCGGCAAGAATTTCTGCCTGCAGGTCATGTCGTCGGTGCAGTTGTTCGTCGAGGACGAAATCAATCCGTTCATCGGCACCGGCGTTAATCCTGCGGCGCTCGATGACTTCCAAGGCGACAATTTCGACCATGCGGGCTTGGGCTTTTTCGGCGGCGGCTATCTTTATCCGTCAATCAGCGGCGGCCGTCCCATCCAGGTGCGGGCTGTACCGCCGGGCACCCCGCGCTGGGGCGGCAAGTGGAAGGAAGAGACCACGCGCTGGTACAATCACACATTCCCCATCAGCGCGCATGGCGCCTCTTACGCATGGCGCACCAATTACCTCGACCTCGATCCCAATTACAAAGACGCGATCGGCCGTCCGCTGGTGCGGATGACGTACAATTATTCCCCCAACGACCAGAAGATGTCGCAATTCCTGACCGATCGCACCGTCGAAATGGCGCGGGCGGCGAACGCGAAAATCATCGGCACGCCACAGCCGCGCACCGGCGATTTCGACAACATCACCGGCCAGTCCTCGCACCACACGGGCGGCGTCATCATGGGCACCGATCCCCGCACCAGCGCACTGAACCGCTATCTGCAAAGCTGGGACGTCAGCAATCTCTTCGTCATGGGCGGCGCGGCATTTCCGCAGAACCCCGGTTACAACCCGACGGGCACTATCGCCGCGCTGGCGTATTTTTCGGCCAACGCAATCACGACGCAGTACCTGAAAAATCCCGGCGCCTTGATGCATGCGTAAAACAAAGGGCACAGAATGTTCGCACCAATTCCGGGTTTCAGCCTAGCCGCGTGTGACGCGATCAGTCGCCAGCCGGGAAACGGCGGAGATGTTCCTCCAGCTCGATTTCCAGTTCCATGATTTGACGCGCGAGCCGGTCACCTTCGTCTGCCAGAACACCTTGGCTCAGCTGCTTCCGGCAGAAGTCGATGCGGTGCTTCAAAACGGCTGCATGTTCCTGCATGGGGAACGGTAACCGCAGGCCCAATCGCATTTTTGATCTAGATCAAATTCCAGGGCGCTCAGCTCAGTCTTTAAATGCCGGCCTCGGCCTTCGCGGAGAAGAGTTGCGGCGGCGTGAGGCGTAACCGTTGAAGCGCCAGTACGGCTAGTGCTCCACAGAGTGCCGGAACGGCAAAAATGAAAAACACCGTGTTTAGCGGCATTTCGTGAAGCAGAATGCCGCCAAAGAACGGGCCAAGCCCGCCAACGAAACGGCCAAAGCTTCCCCCCCAGCCCACGGCGGTCGATCGAATATCGGTCGGGTAGAGCGTGGCCGTGTATGCATTCAGCATGTTGTTCGCGCCCACTAGGCAGAAGCCGGTCCCTGCTACCGCCAGCGCCAGCAAGGCGGTAGAGGGTCCAATAGAGCCGATCGCCGCGACGAATACCGCCAGGCCCAAAAAGGCGAGGACAAGCACGCGCGCGTAGCCAATACGGTCCGCCGCTATACCGAACAGCAGTACGCCAGCGATACCGCCAAATTGAAACAGCGTCGTGGTCCGCACCGCTTCATCGCGCGCAAGCCCGAGCATGGACAGCGCCTCCGGCAGCCAATTGTTGAGCGTGTTTAGGGAAATCAGGCACACCAGATAGGTGATCCAGAGCAGCATCGTCATGACTGCACGCCCGTCCGCGAACAATCGTGCCGGGCGCAGGCCAGTCTTCTTCGACTCCGCAGGCAACGCAAACTCATCGCCGGGGCTGAACGCCAGGGCCGGGTTCATCTGTTTCAGAATGCGGGCGATGCGATCCGATGTACCGGGGCGCGTCGCAAGAAATCGCACCGACTCCGGCAGAAACAGCGCCAGGGCAACGGCCAGCAGCAGCGGCACGATTCCGCCGATCAAGAAGATGCCTTGCCAGCCGAACGCCGGCGCCATCACCGATTGCAAAAGGCCGCCGCACGCCGCCCCAATGGCAAAGCCGCAGGCCATGATCGCAACCATGCGCGCGCGGAAACGCGCGGGCGCAAATTCATTCGCGATGACAAAAGTCAGTGGTAAAGCGGCGCCAAGGCCGAAGCCGGTAAGAGGCCGCAAAATCAGAAGCTGATCGATCGATGTCAGCGCCACGGTCGCCAGCGTTAAAAGGCCGAACAGGATGACCGCGCCGATCACGACGCGCTTGCGGCCAAAAATATCGGCCAGCGGCGACAGCAGTACCGAACCGATACCCGTCCCATAGGCGCCGAAGCTGAACGCCAGCCCAAGCTGCGGCGGGGTGACATGCCAAGCCTCGCGCAGTGCCGGTGCGGCATAGGCCAGAGCCTGGGTGTCGAACCCGTCCAGAAATTGGACCAGCCCGCACAGGATGACGATGCGCAGTTGGAACGCGCCAAATCGTTGCGTCCCGATGATCTCGGCCAGATCGTGGGTCTTGGCCATGCTATTCCTTCCCTATTCGCTCCGGATGTCATCCCCGGTATGCTGGGCACCATAACCCAAAGCGGGAGGAGAGGACGAATGGGAAAACATGGATTGCTGAGGGGAGCGATTGCCTTTCCGTTTCGGGCACGGCGGCTTCCCGCCATCGCGATTGCCGTGCTGGGAGGCGTCGGCCTGCTTCTGCTGTATCTCGCCCTTGTGCGTGGCCTATGAAACATGTGCGTCTCACGCGCCGCACGTTCGCGGCCGCCGGTGCCTACCTGCTGACGGGCGCGCGCGTCCTGGCGGCGTCAGCCGATCCATTCGACTATCGCGGAGCGGATCGCGCGGCATTTCTTAGCGCAGGCGCCCGGCGCGAAGGCCGCCTGATGTTTTATTCCTCGCTGATCCCCAATCTTGGGCTGAAGGCGATCACGGACGGCTTCAAGAAGAAATATCCGTTTGTTGCGGTCGAATCCTGGCGCGGGACCGAAGTGAACATCGCGCAGAAAATGCTGGCCGAGCTTCGCGCCGGGTCGCCGTCCGGCGATCTTATCGAGGGCAGTGAACTTGCGCCCATCTTCATCAAGAGCCGCTTCCTGCAACCGTTCACATCGCCCGAAACCCAGAAAACGCCGGCGCAGTACCGCGACGCGACAGGGCTGACCGCCGCGACGCGCTTCTCCTATTACGGGACGGCGTTCAACACGAAACTGGTCCCGCCGGGAACGCAGCCAAAGAGTTTCTCCGACCTCCTGGACCCGAAATGGAAGAACCAGATGGCCTGGCGCGTCGGTTCGGATTCCGGTGCGCACATGTTCGTCGCCAACGTCATGTTGAGTATGGGCGAGGCAAAGGCCGACGCTTATCTGAAGGCATTGGCCGCCCAGAATGTGGTGGGTTTTACCGGGAGCGCTCAGGCTCTGATCGACCGGGTGATTGCCGGCGAGTACGCCATCACACTGACGACCGCTCAGCATCTGCCAATCATTGCAGCGAGCAAGGGTGCCCCCATCGCCGCACAGGTTCTGCAACCCATGCCGGCGACTGTTGCCAGCATCATGATCCCGAAAGGGACCAAGCACCCACACGCTGCGATGCTGTTTGTGGATTATGTTCTATCGGCGGAAGGGCAGACCGTGTTGCGCGACGCGCAATATTTTCCAGTGAACCAGGACGTGCAGCCTCTGAAAGATCTGCAGCCCGTTAGCCCGCGCTTGGCCGGGTTGAAAGAGACGTTCATCGATGATGAAATGCTCTATGCGACGCACAGCAAAGTAGCGGGGCTGCTGAAAAAGCATTTTGGGTGATCGTAGCAACGCGGCCTGACTCTCAAAGGCGCGGAAATCGCGGCGATGTGCATTCTTGCCGATCAGGCCCTGCTATTGAGACCGTACCGGCGCGACAGCACGAAAAAGCCGGTGCTCACGATCGTCATGACGGCGGTCCAGATGATGCCGAGGGCGGCGAGTTCCGGTGCAACGCCGTTCTGCCACATCTCGAACATCGTGACCGCGACCACTTGCGAATTGGGTCCCGCCAGCAGCAACGGGATCGATACCGCTTTGGAAACCATCAAGAAGACGAACAGCCAACACGTGACCACGGCGGGGGCTACGAGCGGGATGACGACGCGCAAGAATGTGGTCGCGGTGCGCGCGCCCGAAAGGGCGGAGGCATCTTCCAGTTCGCGATGCACCTGCAGCACGCCCGCATAGGAATAGCGCATTCCGAAAGGCAAGAACTGCACCATCGATGCGACAATGATGGACAGCAGCGTGCCGTACAGCGCAAGCGGCACGTTCAACACCAGTTGCAGGAAGGCTACCGCGAGAACGATGGCCGGAAATACCAACGGCGCGCTGGCGAGTTGATCCAGAAGCCAAGCACCGGGTTGACGTCTTACCGCGAGCCAGGAGGCAAGGGTGGTGAAGGCAGCCACCAAAGTCGCCGTGGCGATACCCAATATGAAGGTGTTCGAAAGCGCGGACGTAAAGGATGTTTCGAAAATGACGGTGCGATAATTCATCAGCGAAAAACGCGACAACGCCTCGACATTCAGGCCGTCGTAAAAGGGCACGAGCGACACCCACAAGGTGATGCCCACGGGCAGTGCGATCAGCAACGCGAACAGCAGAAGCAATATGCCGGTCGTCAGCCAGCGCCAGCGGCCGATACGCATCACACGCGGGCGAAAGCCTTTGCCGCTGATCGTCTGATACTTCTCGGCGTGACGCGAGAAATTGCCATAGAGCCGCAGCAGGAAGACCATCAGGACGAGCATGACCATGGAGAAGGCGCTCGCCTCTCCATAATTGGGGGGAATATCGAGCATGCTCTGATAGATGTCGTTGGTCATCACATGCACGCGTCCCGGCATGCCGACAAGCGCAGGCGTTTCGAACGCCTCAAAGGCGCGGATGAAGATGAGGATCAATAGCGCCGCGATACCAGGCGTCACCAGCTTCAGCGTGATGCGGCGGAACGTGGCGCCAAGCCCCGCGCCCGACATCATCGATGCTTCTTCAAAAGCGGCGTCCGTCGAGCGGAACACGGATGACAAAAGAAGAAAGCAAAGCGGCGTATATTCGATTCCCTGGATCAGGATCATGCCGGGCAGGGAATAGACGTTGAATGGCGGATCGGCGGCGCCGGTCAACGCCATCATGGCCTCATTGAGTGGTCCCGTTTTGCCGAGCAGCAGCAGGAAGGAAATCGTATACAGCACGCTCGGGATTCCGAGCGACACAATGGACACGATCATAACCAATCCGCGCAAAGGCGTATCGGTGCGTTCGACTATCCAGGCCTGCACGCCGCCCAGCAGGATCGCCACGAGCGCAGAGCCCGCGGCGTAAAGGCCCGTTGTCGCCAGAACCGATAAAAGCCCGTCCGTCTCGATCAGCGCCCTATAATGCGCGAAGGTAAAAGCACCAAACGAGCCGTCGAATTCGATCTCCTGAAACGAAGACCGGACGAGATAGATCACCGGCGGCACGATAAGCACGAGCAGGATGGCAATAAGCCCGAGCACGAGCGGGGAAACACCTGCCACCCGCCATGCCCGCGTGGTCACGGTGCGAGCTCGAACATGGGAATGGAGGCGCCGTCGCGGTCTTCAAAGGTCACACGCACGCGCATATCGCAGCGAACGTCCTCCGGCGGCGTGCCCAAGATATTGCTGAGCAGACGCACGCCTTCATCCAATTCGACAATCGCAACGACGTACGGCACGTCCCCCTCAAACGCCGGATGATAGGGGCGGTGGTACACAACGAAAGAATAGACACGGCCCGTGCCCTTGCTCGCCACCCAATTCACGTCGGGCGAAAGACAATGTCGGCACCGCTGCGACGGCGGGAAGAAGAATCGGCTGCACGCATTGCATCGCGGCAGCAGCAAGCGCCGCTCTTTGGCGGCCTCCCAAAATGGCAGCGATTCCGGCGACGGGCGCGGAACGGGCTTACGGCTGCGCTTATCATCGCTCATGGCACGCGCCCCAGGATCAGCGTCGAATGACAGACCTGATTGCCGCCATGCCCGGAGATAAGCGCGATCTCCGCATCCTTTACTTGGCGTTCCGCCGGATAGGTGTGCCGAAGCTGCCGCACGCCTTCGACAATCTGCAGCATGCCTTCGACATGCGCCTCGGATAACTGCCCACCGGATGTGTTGGTAGGAAGACGCCCGCCCATGCGCAAGGCTCCCGATTGCACGAAGGCGCCGCCTTCTCCCTTGGTACAGAAGCCGTAATCCTCAAGCTGAGCGAGAACCATGTACGTGAAGCAATCGTAGAGCTGCGCCGTATCCACATCGCCGGGGCCGATGCCGGCCATGCGATAGGCCGCTTCGCCGCTTTTGATGGCCGCGGTATGCACCATGTTTTCCGCCGCGAACCAGCCGGTTAGATTGTTGAAGCTGCCGAAACCGCGGACGTAGACGGGGGGCTGCTTGAAATCGCGCGCACGCTCCGCCGATGTGACGATCACCGCTCCGGCGCCGTCGCTGCGTAAGGAACAGTCGAACAGACCGAACGGCGATACGATCTGGCGTGCTTTGAAATAGTCCTCGACCGTCAGCGGCTTTCGGATCTGCGCATCCGGATTGCGCTGGGCATGCTGGCGAAAGGCCACCGCAATTTCGGCGAACTGCTCGCGCGTGGTGCCGAACTCGTGCATGTGCCGCTGGGCGCCGAACGCATGCGCTGCTACCGCGCCGAAATAGCCATATTCGGGGCCAAACTCTTTGGCGTGCTGATCGTCTGAGCGGGTCTGGTTCTTGACCCGCGCCTCTTCGGATTTGTGCGTACGTGACCACGCATCGCGCCCATAGCCGCAAAGCACCGTGGTGGCGAGCCCTGCTTCGATGGCCATCGTCGCGATCGCCACCGAAAGGATCTGACTGGCGCCGCCATTGTCGAGCGTTGTCGAGAAATGCGCGTTTATTCCAAGCCGCTCGCCGACGAGCTGATGATGGCAATAAGAATCGTCCGGCCCGCGTACGATGACGCCATCGATACCGGCGGGTGTGAGCCCAGCGTCGTCGAGCGCGTTAGCGGACGCTTCGATCAGAAGATCGAGGCTTGAAACGCCGGGCACCTGGCCGAGCCGGCTGTTGCCGGCGCCCACAATGGCGCAACGATTGCGCAAGGCCCGGTTGGGTTCGGGAAAACTCACGGGAGCGGCATGCCTTGGGTCCGCGTCGGGGACAGAGGCTTCATCGGCAGGATACCCTTGCAGCTTGCGAACAGAGCATTGGTTATAGTCAAGGAAACCCGGCTGTTAATAGGCCGCGTACTGCTTTTCTTCGGTCAGCCCGGAATTTAGCGCCTCATTGAGTTTCCGCTTTACGCGCCCGCGCTCGTCATTGGTAAAATAGACAGCCCGCGCCAGCCGGACGAAGTCCGCGTCAAAAGCTTTCGCCGCCTCCTTCGCGCGGATGTCGTCCTCAATCTGCCAAAGCGTTTCGTTGATTCGCTTCAGCTCTGCCTTCAGGCTCACCACGCCGGGATTGCACGAGGCTTCGTCGGCAAAAGGACGCAACACCGCCAATTCGTGCCGCACGTTCGTCAACGCGGCTTCGACCGTCAGCCGCTCCGACTTGATCTCCAAAATCGTGACCTTGTCGATCAGTTCGCCCCAGGAGAGGGGCACCGAGGGATTCATGACGCGGTCTCCGCTCGATATGAACGCAACGCTTGGGTGATCTCGGCAAACACACCGGCCCAATCCCCGGCCGCCTGCTGCCGGAACAGCCGTATGGAGGGGTACCACGGACTATCGCTTCGCCCCATCATCCAGCGCCAATCGGGTACCTGTTTCAGAGCCACCCAACAGGGCCGGTTCAACGCACCCGCAAGATGCGGCGTGGCCGTATCGGAGCTCACCACCAAATCCAAATTCTCCATCACCGCGGCGGTATCCAGAAATCCATCCGGCCCCTCGTCGAAAGATTCGAGCGTTTCGACATTCATCCCCGAGGGCAATCGCGACAATTGGTCCAGCCCGTGCGTCTTCTGCAGCGAAATGAGTCTCACGCCATCCAGGTGCGCCAAAGGCTCAAACATCGCCAGCGGCACCGAGCGGCCCTTGTCGATCAGCCCCTTGGGATTGCCTTGCCACGCAATGCCGATTTTGAACCCGTCACCGCCGATCTTCTCGCGCCATAGCGCCACGAGCTCGGGCTCGGCAAACAGATAGGGGGTTGGCCCCGGTAAATGATCCCTGTCGATTTGCAAACGTTCCGCCACACTCATTAGAGCGCACTGAAAGTCGAAGTTCTGCTCCGGCAAAACCGTAGCCACAATCTCCAAGCGATCGGCAAAAACGCCGAACAGCCGCATCAAACTCGGATGGCACAGGAAGGTCACCTTTGCGCCCATGTCCGCCAACTTCGGCAGAAAGCGCACAAACTGGATCGTGTCTCCCAACCCTTGCTCGGCGTAGACAACAATGCTCCGGCCCTTCAGGTCCTCACCGCGCCATTCCGCAGGTTGCAGTTTGGGCCGGTCGAAACCGCACGCGCTCGCCTGCCAGCGATGTTCGAAATCCCGCCAACCCTCCTTGTATCGTCCATGCAGCAAGTGAGCGGAGCCGCGATGATAATAGGCATCGTGGTAATCGGGCTTAGCGGCGATCGCTGCGTCATAGGCCGCAAATGCTTCGTCCGGCCGGAACAGGTGCTGCAAGACATTGGCCCGCATCAAATGGCCCGGCGCATAAACTTTTTGGGCGGCTATCGAGGCATCGCATGACTGGAGCGACTCCTCCAATCGGCCAAGCTCCATCAGCATGTTTGCCGTATTGAGATGCGCGTCAGCAGCATCAGGCTTCTGCCTCACGACACATTCAAATGCGGCAAGAGCCTCCGCATGTCTGCCGAGCTTCATAAGCGCAGTGCCGCGCGCATGCATCAGGTCGTGATTCCTCGGCTCGATCCGAAGGGCGCGGTCTCCCGTTTCCAGCGCCTCGCTGTATTTTCTGTCGTCCAGCAGCAACAGCACAAAATTCACAAGCGCGGGCACGTAATCCGGCGCGATACGGACCAGCGCAACGACATCGGGCCGCGCTTCTCTGTGCCGTTTCAAAGCCATCAAAGATGTGGCGCGGTTATGCAGCGCGAAGATCGAACGCGGGTCCTGCTTGAGGATTTTCTCGAAATCGGCAATCGCACGCTCATGTTTGCCCGTCTCGGCAAAGGCGAGCCCGCGATAGAGCAGGGCATGTCCGTTCTGCGGCTGAAATGTCAGGGCGCGTGTGAGGGCGGTCACAGCTTCTTCGTGGCGTTTGAGCTCGGTCAAAACGCTGCCAAGCACGGTCAGCGCCTCTGCCGAACGCGGATCGATTTTTACAGCCCGCGTTAAGTGAATTTCAGCGTCACCGAATTGCCGGAGTTGCGCTTCAATCATTCCGAGCATGAACAAAGCCGGGAAATGCGCCGCTCGCTGCGCCAAAATGGCACGCAAGACGCCCGCTGCGCCGCTCAAATCCCCAGTTTGGGCGAGCGATTGCGCGCGGCTCATCAGCACGTCGGTGGCTTGTACACTGCTCTGCATCGGTTTTCTGTTAACGCCGTGCGACAAAAAAACTAGCTATGGAACCGTACCGACCGTACATCGTTTTAAGGCCGTTTGTTGTGTCCTGGAACCGGATTGGCCGATCGACACAGATTACGTCATAAAAGTTCCGTTCGTAAGTTCTAGACTATCCTATTGGGACGTAGTGGATCGAACCGGGCGGCACGCTTCTTGCTTTTTCGACAAACGGCATCCTGTTTTGTAACCGCGCCTGACGGGCGGTAGTATTTCGTTTATGGTTTGCAAGAGTCCAGATGAGCCTGTTCTCCACCATAAATCCGCTTTTTTCGCTCTCCGGCTTTGTCGTGGGCGTGCTTGTCGGTATGACCGGGGTCGGCGGCGGATCGCTCATGACGCCGCTTCTCATTCTGATGTTCGGCATCCATCCTGCGACGGCGGTCGGAACCGATCTTCTTTATGCGGCGGCCACCAAGACCGTGGGCACGGCGGTTCACGGGGTCAGCCGGACCATCGACTGGCAACTTGTTACGCGGCTCGCGATGGGTAGCATACCCACAACGGCGCTTAGCCTCGTTCTTTTGTCTCAACTCGGGACACAAAGCCATGCCGCGACGGCCCTGATCACCTCGGTTCTTGCGGTGGCGCTGTTCGCGACGGCGATCGTGCTCTTGTTCCGCAAACGGATCATTGCCCGCTATGCGGGGTATCTGACGGGAATGGATCCGCGCAAGACATTTGGCCTGACGGTTGCCGTCGGCGGACCTCTCGGCATATTGGTCTCCATCTCTTCGGTTGGCGCCGGCGCCATCGGCGTGACCGCACTGATCTTGCTCTATCCGCACCTGCCCATGGCGCGAATTGTGGGTTCGGATATAGCTCATGCTGTGCCGCTGACGCTCCTTGCGGGCATGGGCCACTGGATGCTCGGGCTCACGGATTTGAGCCTGTTAAGCTCGCTGCTCGCAGGCTCCATCCCCGGTATTATCCTTGGCAGCTATTTGGCTCCCCGGATGCCGGATACGGTGCTGCGCTACATTTTGGCTGGAACGCTTGTGCTTGTTGGCGGCCGCCTGGTTCTGTAAGGGGACGCGAATGCTAATCCCGCCCAGCGGCGGGATTTTCGTGTCTGTTAAGGGTACTGCAACCGAAGTTTTGCTTGATGGGCTTTCCTATGCCCGGGCAAACCAAGGTTCGGAGTTCATCAACATCTTCCGGGTGCGTTGCCGGAAGAAATTAGTCGGTGCGAGCGCACCAGTGAGGGGTCAATATGCGGGCGCTTGACGTCGCGACTTTGCCGGCTCATCGGCTCAGCCATCTGGAGCGTCTCGAAGCCGAGAGCATCTACATCATGCGGGAGGTTGCGGCAGAATTCCGTAACCCCGTGATGATGTATTCGATCGGCAAGGATTCGTCGGTCATGCTGCATCTGGCGATGAAGGCGTTCTATCCCGCAAAGCCTCCATTCCCGTTGCTCCATGTCGATACGACCTGGAAGTTCCGGGAAATGATTCAGTTCCGTGACGAAACCGTCCAGCAGCTCGGCCTCAATCTGATCGTCCACATTAACGAGGACGGCGTCAGGCGCGGCATCAACCCCTTCGACTCGGGGTCCAATCTGCATACGCAGGTGATGAAGACGGACGGGTTGAAGCAGGCCCTCGACAAATACGGGTTCGATGCGGCTTTCGGCGGCGCCCGCCGCGACGAAGAAAAGAGCCGCGCCAAGGAGCGCATCTTCTCCTTCCGCTCGGAAAACCATGCATGGGACCCGAAGAACCAGCGCCCTGAGTTGTGGAAGCTCTACAATTCGCGCGTTCGCAAAGGCGAATCCATCCGCGTGTTTCCGCTCTCCAACTGGACCGAGCTGGACATCTGGCAATACATCATGGCCGAGAACATCCCCATCGTGCCGCTTTATTACGCAAAGCACCGTCCTGTCGTGCAGCGCGACGGCGCGATGCTGATGGTCGATGACGACCGCATGAAGCTTCGTCCCGGCGAGCAGCCCGAGATGCGGCTGATCCGCTTCCGAACGCTTGGCTGCTATCCGCTGACAGGCGCGATCGACTCCTCTGCCACTACGCTGGAAGAGATCGTCAGTGAAATGCTCACGGCGACAACGTCCGAACGTCAGGGGCGCGTCATCGATCACGACGAAGGCGCCTCCATGGAAAAGAAAAAACGGGAAGGTTATTTCTGATGAAACCCGTCCAATTCGAGGATCTGAAGGCCTATCTCGCGCAGCAGGAAAAGAAGTCGCTGCTGCGGTTTCTCACCTGCGGCAGCGTGGATGATGGCAAGTCGACGCTGATTGGCCGCCTTCTTTTTGATTCCAAGCTCATCTTCGAAGATCATCTTTCTGCGCTCGCCAAAGACTCGCGTAAGCACGGCACGACCGGCGAGGACATCGACCTTGCCTTGCTCGTGGACGGCCTGGAGGCCGAGCGGCAACAGGGCATCACGATCGATGTGGCCTATCGCTTCTTCGCCACCGACAAGCGCAAATTCATCGTCGCCGATACGCCGGGCCATGAGCAGTACACGCGTAATATGGCGACTGGCGCGTCGAATTCCGAGCTGGCCGTCATTCTGATCGATGCGCGCAAAGGCGTTCTCACCCAAACGCGGCGTCACGCTTATATCGTGTCGCTGCTCGGCATACGGCACGTTGTGCTGGCGGTGAACAAGATCGATCTCGTCGAGTTTTCCGAGGACGTTTTCACCCGCATCGTCGCCGAATTCCGCGCCTTCGCCGCCAATCTCGGCTTTGAAACCCTGGTGCCGATCCCTCTCTCCGCGCGGTACGGAGACAATGTGATTTCCGTCAGTGAAAGCACGCCCTGGTACAAGGGGCCGGCGCTGATGGAGCATCTCGAAACCATCGACGTGGAAACGGAAGTTGCGACCAAGCCCTTCCGGATGCCGATACAGCGGGTCAACCGGCCCAACCTCGATTTTCGCGGCTTCGCAGGCACGATCGTTGCCGGCCGTGTGGCCGTAGGGGATGAGGTGGTCGTCGCCAAATCCGGCCGCGCCTCACGCGTCAAGCAAGTGGTCACCGGCGACGGCGACATCAAGGAAGCGGTCGCCGGGCAAGCCATCACGCTGGTGCTCGAGGACGAGATCGACATTTCACGCGGTGACATGCTGGTAGCCCCGGAATCCCGTCCGGAAGTTGCCGATCAGTTCGCGGCGCACATTCTCTGGATGACGGAAGATGAAATGCTTCCGCACCGCCAATACCTCATCAAGGTGGGGACCCAGACCATTCCGGGCCAGGTGACGACGCTCAAGCACAAAGTCGACGTGAATACGCTTGAGCACATGGCGGGCCGCACGCTCACTCTCAACGAGATCGGCTACTGCAATCTCTCGGTCTCTGTGCCGGTCGCGTTCGACGCCTATCGCCAAAACCGCGACACCGGCGGCTTCATCATCATCGACCGCTTCACGAACTCCACCGTGGGCGTGGTCATGACCTCGTTCGGCTCGCGAGTGCAAAGATGAAAGTGGGGTACCTTGCCGTAGCCCGCGGTGCAAGCTTCCCATCTGCCGAAATCGCCGACCGTCTCAAGACAGCAGACGCCGCCGGTTCAAGGGCTGCGTCTGCTGTGGAACGAGCCGGCGGAGTTTTAGAATATGTAGTCGTACCCCATGTGCAGAGCTGTCGGTGCGACGTTCAAAACGTCTACGGCATCCTGCATCGTCCCCGTATGGGTCGGATCGATGGCGATGATCGTACCGCCATGTCCATCAGACCGAAGACTCATCGTGTGATCGGCGATTGGATCGATGCCGGTATACTTGTTCATGGCCAGCGAGAGATCTATCAGGTCCTGTCCGATGGCAAAGTCCGTGATCGTCGACATGCCGCCGGTTGGAGCAGAAAATTGGAAGATATCGCTGCCGGTGCCGCCCGTGAGTTCGCATTTTCCGGCTAGAGCGGATAAAATATCGTTGCCGCTCATTCCGTTGAGCGAGTCAGTGCCGCCTCCGACCAGAAAATTGTTGAGCGCGTTTCCGATCGCCACATGCGAGATGCTTCCGCTCGTATACAGATTTTCCACATTGTCCGGCAGCGTATAGCTGGCGATTTTCGAGATCACCACGTCGGTGCCCGCACCAGCCTTCTCCACGACCAGGTCTTTGGCGTTGTCGACAAAATAGTGATCGTCGCCCGCGCCGCCCTGCATCGTGTCAGCGCCCTTCTTCCCGTCGATGCTGTCGGCTCCTGAGGTTCCCGTCAGCACGTCGTCTTTCGTGTCGCTGCCGTTGATGGTCGTGGTCGCTTTCGCCGGACCGGCAAGCTTGAACAGTTTGACCTGCGTGGGCGCGGAGATGGATGACGTGGTCACGCCCGAGGTCGCGAACACGAAATCGTCGGCGGCGAAGTCGGCCATCTGGTGGTTTTGGAACGTCAGGACTTCGCCTTTTCCGAGATTCAGCCAGACATCCTGACCGTGTTGCGACATGGCCGCTTTCACGTCGGACAAGGAAGCGAACTTCGTGCCTTCGAAGCGCACGACGTCCACGACACCTGCGCCAGCGCTGAAATCCGCGATGGTATCGCTGCCGCCACCCGGGCGGATGATGAAGACGTCCTGGCCGGCGCCGCCAACAAACAAATCCTTCGCAGCCGTGCCCGCAAGTACGTCGTCACCGATACCGATAGACACAATGTGCTCCAGGGCGCCGTTGCTCCAGGGATGCGACGTATCCATGGCCGGCGCAGTGCCGGTCATGAGCGAGGCCCTGGTTATGACGCCTTTGCCATTCAAAAGCTCTGTCGAAGCCAGACCAAAAAAGGAGTTCCCGTCAATGTTTGCGGTTGCGATGCTGCTCACATTCCGCAAGAACATTGCCTTCCCGGCAATCGCGTCGACGACGGTGTTGTTCTTGATGTCGAGGCTCGAGTTTGTCCATTCCGGGTGGTCGGTCTCGGCGGAGTACGAGATGATGATCTTGTTCTGCGACGCCGAGCCTTGGCGAATGATGTTGTTGGCGATCACCGTTACGCCGCCGTTCGGCACGTCAATGCTGTAGCTTGCATTGCTCGTACCGTCGTCGATGCGATTGTTTGTGATCGTGGTGTTCATGGCGCGGCTTTTTATTTCATGACCGACAACGGCATCGTGGGAGTAGCTATCGGTGATCGTGAAATTCTCGATCGAGCCGACATAGATATTATGGCTTTGCCCATCGCCGGCGCCGTTGCGGGCGAATTCACTGTTTCGAACGGTGATGGAGCCGACGCCCTTTACAATCGGGGTCGCCAGGATGCCATCCTGATTGTCGTGGAAATATGAGTTTGTGACTGTGAGATTTCCCGCTTCGTAGCGAAGCCCGGCGCCGTTGTAGTTCCATGACTTCACGCCAGAAAATTCAAAATGGTCGATGTTCAGGTCGGCTTTGACGATGAGGGCGGCCTTGGCGACAGTTTTGGTTGTCACGACCTGCACCATTCCACCTACGCCAATCATACTGATGTTGTGATTGACGGTGGCGAAGTCGTTTACATACACCCCTGCCTGAACGTAGAGCGTGTCGCCATCCTGAGAAGCCGCAACGGCGTCTTTGATGGTTTTGTATTGCTGTTCAGCTCCGACGGTCAAAGCAGTCATAGTCACTCCTTCACGGCGAATGCCGTGTTACGCGCTTCTGCGCTACTCGTTGTCGCTTGGTTTCTCCGGCGTTTGCGCCGCTCCGTTTTTGACGGAGCCGGTATGGCCGCGAAGAACGCGTCCTGTATGAGGCGAGTTTTCCGGACCGTCAATTCACATCGGACGGTTCGTACACGGAGACTATTGCCAGGATTGACGAGTCGTTATTCGTTTTGTCGCGATTAGCTGAGAGTGCTGTAGAACGGCCTGAAATGGCTGGTTTTTAGCGCTGCTTGAAATATTCTTGTGCGGAATTTTCTCTCTAATTTTCTGCAAATGCGCGCGCTTGTTCCGCCTATGACGGATGGATTGTGGTCCTGCGCCGTTCTTGTTGCTGCGAAGAAATCTGTACACAGATTAAGATCAATGAACGAACGGTTACCGCTCTGGTGCAAATCTTAATCACGGGCCGATGCGGCTTGGCGTTTCCCGTGGCGCGGCGTGCTACGTCAATACGAATCTTGCCGGCTACCGCATTGCGGCGAACGCGGCGGCCGCAAATACGGATTTTCACGTAACAGAAAAGCGCGTACGCGACCTGCCAGTCCGGCTGGAAGCGTTGTTCAAATTTACTCCCTCGCTCTTCTGGCGAAGATGCCCGCAGGGGGCGCAGGGCGCGCTACACGCTCGGAACCACGCCTTTCAGGGCGGGCAGGAAATCACCCAGAACGCTCGGTGGCCATGGAATGGCCAGCAGCTGATCGAACAGCACATAGATGAACCCGCACATGATTATCGCCATGGGCAGCACAATGCGCCAGGGTTCGTGTCCTTCCATCCGCATGAAAAGAATGATGAACAGTGGAACCGTGGGAATGAGGCCGATCAGCGCCATCGAACCCAGGAAGAAAACCATCCAGCCGAAGAACATGGCGCCGCGCGTCAGCAGCGTCTTTACGGGCAGATGACCGACATTGCTTTTAATGTCCATGTGCATCTTCCGCTGCACTTGCGCACGCGCCTGTTCGTCCAGGCTCTCCTGCTTGACACCTCCGCGCTTGAACACCTCATTGATGAGCGCAAGTGAGCAGAACACGATGGCGCCCGTTCCCACAATCACTGGAATGATGCGCGCCAGCGGGTTCCATTCCCCTGCTTCAGACAGCATCACCGCAAAGAGAACCAGCAAGAACGCGGGGAATAGATTGCTCCACGAGAAGCGCGGTCTTCCGAAATCGGACAGCATGCCCTTCAGCCCGCCATGGGACCGTACATCCTGCAGCAGTGGCCGGAACAAGCTCAGCGCGGCGAGCGAAAACATCACAATGACGACGGGGCGCGTCAGCCAGGATGCGCCATAACGCTGGATGGAAATGAACATGTACCGTTCAAGCACACTGCCCAGGATGAAGCCGAGCACCAGCGGCGGGCGCGGCCAACGGAAATGCTTAAACGCCCATCCCAAAATCCCGAAAAACAACAGCGCATAGAGATCGCCCCATTCGCGCTTGCCTTCGAAGGCGCCGATATACACAAGGCACAGCACCACCGGGAGGATCAGCGTGTAGCGTAGCGTCGCCAATTTCGCGAACTGTCCCGACAGCAGAAAGCACAGCCCCGAGCCAAGAATGTTGGCGATCGCGATGCTCCAAACCATCGAATAGGTGATGCTCAGATTTTTGGTCACCATATCCGGCCCAGGCACCAGGCCATGGACCAGAAAGGCGCCAAGCAAAATCGCCATGCCGGCAGAGGAGGGGACCCCAAACACCACCGTCGGCACCAGTGCGCCGCCTTCGCGCGAGTTGGTGGCCGATTCCGCGGCGATCACGCCCCGCACATCGCCGGTACCGAAGGTCTGCTGCGCGCCCTTTTCGGTGCGCAGGGCGTGGCCATAGGACAGCCAGTCGATCACTGCCGCTCCGATGCCGGGAATCATCCCCATGAACGAGCCGAGCGCCGAGCAGCGCAGCACCAGGAACCAATTGTGGAAGCAATCGCGAACGCCTTGCATGAGCCCGGTTCGGGTGTCCACGTGCTTGTTCTCGGTGACAATCGTCGTTCGGGCGACAAGCAGGTCGCAGAGTTCCGGAAGCGCATAGATGCCGAGCGTGAGCGGCACCAGCGGTAGCCCTTCCCACAAATAAAGCTGGCCCATTGTCCAGCGCAATGTGCCGGTCTGCGGGTCCGACCCGATCATGGCCAGCATCATGCCAAAACAGGCGCAGGTCAGGCCTCGCAAGGGCGTATTGCCCGATAACACCGAGACCATGGAAATGCCGAATACGGCCAACGCCAGCAATTCGGGCGAGCCGACAAACAGAATGAAGGGCCGCACCACCGGCAGAAGGGCCGCCATGATGGCGGCGCCGAACAATCCTCCGATCAGGGCGGACATATAAGAAGCACCAAGGGCGCGGCCGGCCTCGCCCCGGCGCGTCATGGGATAGCCGTCCAGCGTAGTTGCCGCCGATGCCGCGTGACCGGGCGCCCCCAGCACAATGGCGGAAATCGGATCGGCCGTGGTGGTGGTGGCGCCGAGCCCGAGCAGCAGGGCAATGGCGGTCGGCGCGTCCATATTATAGGTGAACGGCAATAGGAGCGCCGTCCCCGCGACACCGCCGATACCGGGCAGAATGCCCAGACACAGGCCCATGATGACCCCGAGGAACAGGAAGGGCAGCGTGTGCAGGTTGAAGATGAGAAAAAAAGCCTCACCCGCCGCGTGCAGGATTTCCAAATGCTTCCCCCCCTGTTTTGCCCCAGAGTGTTGCAGGTTCGGTGAACCTGCAAGGCCGGGAGGCGGGCTTCGTGCCGCGCCGGGCCTTGTCCTTATCACAGAGAGGGGATAAGGGATTTTCCGTTGGCCGCCCAAAGCGGTACAACCCCGCGGGCACGCCGCGCACGACGGTCTTGGGGGATCGTCTAATGGTAGGACTGCAGACTCTGACTCTGCCTGTCTAGGTTCGAATCCTAGTCCCCCAGCCACTGCGTTTCCTTCGTCGACATGGCGGTGTGGAGCGTCACCGCGCTTCTTGTCCAACACGGAGGCCATCTGCTGGTGAACTTCCTGTTTCGAGGGATTTTCCGCCATATCGAAGAAGGCAATGCCGCTGCCGTTGAAATTCTTGCAGCTGCTACGTTCGCCATCGGCATGCTCAACGCCGCCAGCATGACCTATTGAAAGGTCGCGGTGTCGTTAACGGTTAAGCTAGCGATCTTCGGCTGGGCAAATTGATCAAAGCAGGCGTGCAGCAGTGGAACCATGCAATATGTGCGTTCTGCAGGCACGTCGAAGGTGGCCAGCGCTCCTTCCAGGTATTACCTTACGATCGGTACGCCCAAGGCAAACTCCAAGAGCGACCAGCGATCAACGATTGCAGTGGTCGCCAAGGAATTGGGCGGACGTATCATCGATTACTGCGTCTATCACCGGCGCTGAGACTGGGATGACGGATAACTCGGGCCCTATACCGGTGAAAGATCTGCGCGGGCGGGTCACGCTAGGGCTATACGCGAAAGGCAGCAAAAGCGAACGCGAGGCCGTTTTTGTCGACACCGAAAAGGGTCAGTTTATCCTGCGCAGGAAGAGCGGGCCCGCATTCGCGGATGCGACTTTGAATGGTTTTGTTGGACAGACAGTGGAATGCGACGGGTTTCTCGTCGGGACAACACTGCTCGCCGAACATATTCGCCTCGTGCAATAGATCTATGGCGCAAGCGCCATAGGAAGCTGGCGCTATCCGCCCGGCTGTCAGCATTAAAGTGAGCAAATTGTTATGAGAAATTTTCAGCTTGCAGGGCGGTCGACGGTTCATGCGCAGAATGCGATGGCGGCGACATCTCATCCGTTGGCGACGCTAACGGCCATTGACGTGTTGCGTGCCGGCGGTACGGCGGCTGATGCGGCGGTGGCGGCGTGCGCGCTGCTTGGGGTTATTGAGCCGCAGTCGACCGGCGTCGGCGGCGACTGTTTTGCACTCATTCAGCCCAGAGGCGTGGGCGACGTCGTTGCTTACAACGGTTCGGGCCGTGCGCCAAACGCGGCGGACGCCACTTGGTATCTTGAACGCAACATCGGCGCGATCCCTCTCACGTCTGCTCATGCGGTCAGCATTCCCGGTGCGGTCGATGCCTGGGCGACAATCCTGAGGGATCACGGCAGACTGGGGCTCGACACGGTGCTGCAGCCTGCGATCAAGGCGGCGGAGGAGGGCTACGTTGTTGCGCCTCGCATTGCCTCTGACTGGAAAAGCAATTTCGCAAAATTGAAAAGCGGCACTAACACCGAGCGTTATCTGCTGCCGCAGGGTAAACCGCCGGTAGCCGGTGATGTCGTCCGGCAGCCTGAACTCGGACGTACCTTGCGCGCCATCGCCAAAGACGGGCGCGACGGGTTCTATCGGGGCGCTGTTGCCGAGGACATGGTGGAAACTCTGCGTGGCATTGGCGGCCTGCACGTGCTGGACGATTTTGCCACGCACTCGACCGAGACCACCAAGCCAATTAGCACCAGCTATCGCGGCCACGATGTTTGGCAATGTCCGCCGAACGGTCCCGGCATCACCATGCTGGCGATGCTTGATGTTTTGTCGCGCTTCGATCTGGCGAGCTTACCGGCGATGAGCGTGGAGCGTTTCCATCTCGAAGCGGAGGCCGCGCGCGTCGCTTACATGATGCGCGAGGAACACATCGCCGACCCGGAAAGCGCCACGGTCGATGTCGCAAAGGCGCTGCAATTCGCAAGAGAATACGGCGCGCAGGTCAGAATGGACCGTTTGTTGGACCTGCCTTTGGTGACGCCGCCCATGAGCCCATCGACGGTTTACATTACGGTGGTTGATCGGGATCGTAACGTCTGCTCGTTCATCAATTCCGTCGCCTACTCGTTCGGTTCGGCGATCGTGTCCAACAAGACCGGCGTTCTTTTCCAGAATCGCGGCACCGGTTTCCGTATTCAGCCCGGTCACCCCAATTGCATAGCGCCGCGCAAGCGGCCGTTGCACACGATCATGCCGGCGCTGGTTACAAAAGCGGGCCGTGCTGTCATGCCGTTCGGCGTGATGGGCGGACAATATCAGCCGGTGGGGCAGGTCCATGTGCTGACCAACATGCTCGATTTCGGCTGCGATGTGCAGGAAGCCATCGATATGCCGCGCGGGCTGCACTACGAAAATCTCTACGAGCTTGAGGACGGCGTACCTGCCGTCATTGTCGCGGGTTTGGAGAGGTTGGGTCACAAGACAACCAAAGCGGCTGTTCCCCTTGGCGGTGGTCAGGGGATTTGGATCGACTGGGAGAGAGGCACTCTCATCGGCGGTTCCGATCCGCGCAAAGATGGGTGCGCTCTGGGCTATTGAGAGCTTGCCCTCAGATTTCCGCGGAAGGGAATAAAATGCGGTCACTGGCGTCTATGGTGTAACCCATGGCTAAGATTTCACCGAAAAGGAAGGCATCTTCCGGCGAGCGGCTGCGCGCTTCGCCAAACTTTGCGCTCGCCTTTTCCATGGATGGCCGGCCGTATGTTGCCAAAGAGGTCGAGCCCTACATCCAATACTGGCTGAACGAGCGTTACCGCGTGCTGTTGGCACTGTTTTCCGGGCGCAGCGGGGCCACTCCGGCGGACGCGGTGAAAGCCTATTTTCGCTTCACCAAAGCGCGGGATACAAAGCCGGAACGTGCCCGCCTGCTGAAAGCCATTGAGGATATGCGCAGCGCCGGTGTTCTGGCGGGTGTGCGCGATGACACCTCGCGGTACAGCGCACGTATGGCGCAGGATTATCTGACGCACCGTCCCTTCCCGCAGGAGATCGCAGACGTCGTGATCCAAACGGCGCCTGTAACGGAGGAGACGCGCGTTCTCGATCTTGCGGGCGGGCCGGGAAGCCTTGCCCTGGCTCTCGCCCGCGTCTCGCAGAACGTGTCGCTGATGGAATTGTCCCGCGGCTTTGTGGCGGCAGCGAAGCGCGAGGCCAAACGCGCGGGATTGCGGCTCAACGCGATCCACGAATCCTGCAACCGGCTTGTTTATCAAGACGGCGAATATGACGTCATTACCGTCTCGCAGGCGCTGCACTGGCTTGACGACGTTATGGTGTGCCGTGGCGTAACGCGCAGTCTCACCAAGACGGGAAGCTTTTTTGTCGTTCAGGCGGCCATCAACATCGATGACGATCATCCCCTAAGCTTCGTGCTCGGCGACCGGTCAGTGTTGGGCCACAAGGCGAAACAATCGTTCGCCGCTCAGGTTCAGGCGCTTCACCGCCGTCTCGCGCTGTTGTTCGAAGCGCTTGATGCACCGGACGTGCAGCGTATCGATCCGTCGCAAGGGTGGGGAGAGGAGAAATCCCGCATCGCTTCCGCCGGCATCACGCATTTCCATCAGACGCGCCCATTCGGCATGGGCTTCGCGCGGGCCTTCCTAAGCTCGGCGCATATTGTGCAGACCGGACAAACGCCGCCGCAATTCTGGATAGACCTTGCGGCGCGGTGTGCAGCGGCCGAACCGGCGCGTATGCTCGGCTCGATGGATTGGGCGGTGTTGCACTTCCGCCGTGGTGGCGCGGGAGACGCGCAAGAGATGCCGGAAAAGGCGCCGTTCGAAATTGGCTATCACGGTTCGCCGGAAGGCTGAATGCCCCTTAGGGGTGGGCGATGACGATCAGCGCCTGCGCCCGCTTGAAGGTTGCGCGCAAGCACTTCTCCAGCGTCTCGGGATCGAGCGCCGCGAAACTCTCGTCCATCACCGTAAGCTGCGCGCCTTGCAGCAACGCGCGTGCCAGAAAAATGCGGCTCCGCTCGCCATGCGAAAGCTGGCTGCCGGTGCCGCGCATCTGATCGCGCGAAAGATAGGGTTCGGTAGACGGCATCGCGCTGCCGCAGCGGAACAATTCCGCGACCTGCTTCCACGCGATTGATGCGCGCGCAAGACCGCTAAGCCCCCCTGAAATGCCCGTGAATGCGCGTTGGGCGATCATCACCCCGCCCAGGCTGATGGCCATGGCAGCAGCCGATGGCGCAGCTCCCGACACGAAGGCCGGCACAAGTCCGCCAATACCAACCAGCATCCACCCCGAGGGCAAGCCGCCGAACAGGAACACACCGGATCGATCCATCGTGTTGGAGGCATGCAGATAATTTTGCAGGGTTGTGAACAACCTTGGGTCGCGGCCGACTGCGTCGTTTTCGATACGCATGAACGGCTGCTGCTGATTCGCCGCAAGAACCCGCCGTTTCAAGGCCAGTACGCGCTGCCCGGCGGGTTCGTCGAACTCGGCGAAACGATGGAAGCTGCAGCGT
>CANJBZ010000027.1 GCA_947473475.1 Alphaproteobacteria bacterium | reverse complement strand
TGCCGGGGCGACCCGGAAGGAATTTTTCAATCCGGGCGAATTGATCGTCGCGCAACGCATGGCGTTCCATCGCAAGCCTCCTTCAGGAAGCTCCCTATGAATCACACTTTTACTGATTTACGAATCCCTTAAATGACGACACGCCCTAGGTCTCTGCCTTCTTCTTCCGCGTCCGCTTTTTCTTTCCGGTCGTGACCTGTTTTTTGGCAGGCTTTTCCGTACTGGCAGTCTTCTTCGTCCGAACCCGCTTTTTCTTTTCTGCTACGACGCGAGACTTCGCGGGCTTCTCGACTTTGGCCGTCTTTTCGGCAATTTCCGGTGCGGGCTCGTCCAACACCTGAATCGCTGTGGGCGTAGAAATTTCCATCTCCGGGCCGTTGAATTGTTCGACCCAGCCGTACACGCGCACATGTTTACCGGCGAGTTTTTTCACGTCGAAGCGCATTTGGCGAAACAGCTTCAGATCGTCCTGGCCGACCGTAACAGTGAAATCGGTTTTGTAATTGGCGCCGAAATTGATGTAAGCGCGGCCCTTGTTGGCGCCGGACGTTGTCACCACACCTTCCACCACCTGAAACGTTCCCACACGGCTGCGGAGCTGCTCCGGCGCACGCAAAGCGAAAACGCCGTCATGCCAGTGTCCGGCTTGGGCCGTACGGGCTTCGTCTTCGGCTTGCGCCAATTGGCGGCCGCAGGGATCGCTCGCGCGGTCGGGCGCGGCGCGCGCAACGCCGTCGTTCAAGAGCCTGCCCTGCACCCACACACCGCCAGCAAAAACCTGGGCAACAACCCGACCGTAACGGTCAGGACGATCCGTGGCGGCAAGCGTTACGCTTCCCGCCTTCAGCACACGCGCCAGGGAATCGCGGGCCGCGTCGGTCGTTGTCGAAGGCACAACCTCCCCGGCGTCCGCAGGCGCCATGATTCCGGCGAGGCGTATCTCGCGCCCATCCTGCGTCATGAAGCTGGCGCCGTTGAGGGCTTTCGCGAAGGCGACCGTCTGGCTGCCCTCGGCCGGACACTGAACCACTGCGATCTTGGGTTTCCTCGGCGTCCGCTTACGCGCCGCCGCCCAGCTATCGTCCGGCACCAAGGCAGCAAGGCTTATCCCACCGGCGGCCGCCATTCCGGCAGCCAGCAACAAAACCCGGCGCTGAAAGCTCAGTCGTTCCACGTTCCGCCAATATTCAGGCCGTAACGCCCGGCGCCTAAAAGCGCCACGCACAGACTGCACACGAGGAAGAAGAACGGCCCTTCTACCCGCCAGCCGACATTGACGGCATCCAGCTGAAGCAGGTGGCCCGTATCCACATGCGCCAGCGCGAACGCCATAACCATCCAGAAGACCATGGCCGATGCCCCCACCCGCGCATAAACGCCCAGTATCACCATCAGGGGAGCAAATTCTTCGAAGAACAGGGAGCTATAGGCAAGCTCCGTCGGCATATGCCAACGCATGAGCGTATCGCGGATGGCCTGTTCTCCGTGGAGAACCGCCCAGCCGCGGATCATAATCATCGCGCAGACAGAAACGCGCAGAACCAGCTTTGCAACATCTTCTCGCGTAGCGGACATGCCGCGCGACGCGCTGCGCCTGCCCGTAAAACCGATCGATGCCATGCGCCTCTCCTGAGCCTTTAAGCATAACCCGCACGGAGCCCCCGGCCCCGCGCGGATCAAAGCGAGGCTAAGACGTCAGTTCCACTTACCGCCGATATTCAGCCCGTGACGGCCCGCGCCCAAAAGCGCCACCGCGAACGCCCCGAGCATGTAGAACATCTGCGTTTCCAGGAAATAATGGTCCCAGTGATTACCGGCCGGGTTGTTCGCAACCATGAACCAGTGGTTCTGCGACCCCATCAGGCCGCTATGGGCCATAAACAGGGCCAGCATCATGAACACGCCCAGCGCAAAGCCGCCGAGCCGTGCGTAGATGCCTAAGATCATTCCGACGCCGCCGAAGAATTCGACCAGGAAGCCAACCCACATCAGCTGGGCCGGCAGGCCCCAGCGGACGAGATTGTTCGGAATTCCATTATCGCCGGTCGCAAGCGCAAGACCGTGAAACACGATTAAGGCGCCAACGGTGACGCGTAAGACAAGTTTACCAAGATCGTCATTGCTCTGAGATACTGCTGCAGTCGCCATGTTCTCCCCCCCGTTTTTTTTGGCCGTGGTATTTAAGGGCCTATTCATTATACCCAGACTGAAGATTTTTTACAGACACCGGAACACGATAGCTCACTCTGGGGATCTTAGAGCCCAACTATGACTGCCATTGCGCGTGCCATGACCCGCATCCTGCCGGCGACGGAAGCCAACATCCACGAAGCAGGGTCTCTGCTGCGCGACGGCGCGCTTGTCGCGTTCCCGACGGAGACGGTTTATGGCCTGGGCGCCAATGCGTTGGACGAACGGGCCGTCGCAAAAATCTTTGCCGCCAAAGAGCGCCCGCGCTTCAATCCGCTGATTATCCATGTGCGCGACCAGGACGAGGCAAACGAGCTGGTGACATTCAATTCCCTGGCCTCTGCGCTTGCCGGCGCTTTCTGGCCGGGACCATTGACGCTGGTTCTGCCCCGGCGCGAGCCCTGCCCTTTGGCGCAATTGGCCAGCGCGGGCTTGCCGACGGCCGCGGTACGTTCTCCTGCCCACGATGTTGCGCGCGCGCTTGTCGAGGCGGCGGGTGTCCCAATCGCAGCGCCGAGCGCCAACCGTTCGGGCCGGGTCAGTCCCACCCGCGTCAGCGATGTCGCGGAGGATTTGCAGGGACGCGTCGAGGTGATTTTGGATGGCGGCCCCTGCCCCTTCGGCATTGAATCCACCGTGGTCGGCTTCGATGGGGAAAAGCCGATTCTGCTGCGGCCCGGCGCTATTGCGCGCAGCGCCATCGAGCAGGTTCTGGGGCCGCTGGGCGTTGCGGCGGGCGGCGTCATCCAGGCGCCCGGCATGCTGGCGAGCCATTATGCGCCGCGGGCCAAACTGCGCCTGAACGCGACCGGTGTGTATCCCGGCGAAGCACTGCTGGCGTTCGGCCCGAATGTTCCGCCCCGCGCCAGCTTCGTTCATAACCTAAGCCCGGCAGGCGATTTGCAGGAAGCCGCCGCCAATCTATTCCATATGCTGCGTAGCCTGGACCGCACCGGGGCCCATATCATTGCCGTGATGCCGATACCGGACCACGACCTCGGCGAGGCCATAAACGACCGCCTTGCACGCGCCGCGCACCCGCGCGAAGAGTGAGGGCATGCATGCCCCCGCGCCCGCAACCATCGAACGCCTGAAAGACGCCGCCGGACCGGGCGCCTGGACGCAAGAGCCCTCCGAAATCGCGCCGCATCTGTCGGAATGGCGTGGCCGCTGGAAAGGCACGACGCCCCTTCTGTTGAAGCCGAACGCCACGGCCCAAGTCGCGCGCATCCTTGCAATCTGTGACGAGACGGGCACAGCCGTTGTGCCCCAGGGCGGCAACACTGGGCTTGCCGGCGGGCAGATTCCCACGCAAGGGGAAGTTCTTCTGTCGCTGGCGCGGATGAACCGCATCCGCAGCGTTACCCCGGACGACAACGCCATGATTGTGGAAGCTGGCGTCGTGCTGGCGAGCGCCCAAAAAGCGGCGGACGAAGCCGGACGCCTGTTTCCGCTGAGCCTTGCCGCGGAAGGCTCCTGCACGGTGGGCGGCAATATTTCCACCAATGCCGGCGGCGTGAACGTGCTGCGCTACGGCATGACGCGCGATCTTGTGCTGGGGCTGGAAGTCGTGCTGGCCGATGGGCGTGTGCTCGATCTCATGCGCGGCTTGCGCAAGGACAACACCGGCTACGATCTGAAGCAGCTTTTCATCGGCGCCGAAGGCACGCTTGGCATCATCACCGCCGTACAGCTGAAATTGTTTCCTAGACCCGCCGGCTATTCGACGGTGTTTGTCGCGCTGGCCGACGTGGATCGCGCGGTCGTTTTGTTGAACGGGCTGCAACACGCGACTGGCGGATTGGTGACGGCGTTCGAACTCATCGAGCGGCGCGCGCTCGACCTCGTGCTGAAGCACGTTCCCGGCACGGTCGATCCGATCCCGGCGCATACTGGATGGAGCGTCCTCCTCGAAGTGTCCAATCCGTCGGCCTTCGATGCGACCGAAGCTCTGCAAGAGGCACTTGCCGCCGCCGTGGAGCAAGGCGACGTCGTGGACGCCGTATTTGCTAAGACAGCGCGCGACCGCGAGGCGCTCTGGCGCTTGCGCGAAGCGATCCCCGAAGCTCAGCGGCAGGACGGCGCTTCCATCTCCAACGACATCACCGTGCCGCTGTCGCGCATCCCTGAATTCATTCGAGAAGGAACCGAAGCCGTACGGCGGGTGCTGCCAGAAGCACGGCCCTTCACCTTCGGCCATGTCGGCGACGGCAATTTGCATTTTGCGGTTCAGGCGCCCGGCCATGACGCGGCGCTTCTTGCCGCGCGCGGCGGCATCGAGCGGGCTGTGCACGATACGGTGCAGATGTTTCGCGGCTCCATTTCGGCGGAGCACGGGCTCGGCCTCGCCAAGAACGAAGCCATTGCGCTCTACAAGAGCGCGGCTGAAGTTGAGGTCATGCGTGCGCTGAAACGCACGCTCGACCCCAACAACATCCTCAATCCGGGAAAGCTACTGCCTCAGTTATGAGGCTGTGGTTCAAGGCGGCGGTGCGCCCTCGGGGGCGACCTTCAGCAGCGCCATCTGGAAGACCAGCGTCTGGTTCGGCGGAATGACGCCACCGGCGCCCGCTTCGCCATAGCCGAGTTCGGCCGGGATCACGAGCTCCCACTCATCGCCTTCCTTCATCATCCGCAAGGCTTCAACCCAGCCGGGGATGAGGGCGCCCGCCGGGAACGTCGCCGGCATGCCTTCCATCGTCTGGTCGAAGACCATGCCGGTGATGAGCTGGCCCTTGTACAGCACGGTCACGTTATCGGTCGGCGCTGTCGGCGTCTTGCCGGCGCCGGCTTTGATGACGCGGTATTGCAAGCCGTCCTGCGTGGTCTTCACGCCTTCGCGCTTGGCGTTGTCTTCCAGGAATTTCTTGTTCGCGGCCGGAGAAGTATCCGCGGCAGCCGGGGGACCTTGATTGGGTGTCAAAGAGGTTTGCTCCGTTGCGGGTGGAACGGCGGCCGGCTCAGCGGCCGGTGCGGGCGCGGGTGCGCTTGCTTGTTGCTGGTTGCATCCGGCAAGCAAGCCGAAGGCGCAGAGCGCGGCCACGGCCGCCGTAGTCTTTAGTGACATTCTTATCTCCTGGAGCGTGCGGCGGCTTTCATACCCGCAAAGGGCAAGTCTGGGAAGCCAAGCAGGTGATTTCACCAGCGCAGCCGTGCAGAATACGCATATGCAGCCACCCTCCCCGCCCATCGCCGCTGTCGGCGCCGTCATTTGGAACCGCCGGAACGAGATCGTCCTGATACGCCGCGGCCAGGAACCTCGCCGCGGCGAATGGAGCATTCCCGGCGGACGGCTCGAATGGGGCGAATCGGTCCGCGAAGGAATCGTCCGCGAGGTGTACGAGGAAACCGGGCTTGAGGTGGAAGTCACGGGGCTGATCGATGTGGTCGATTCCCTCACCCGCGACGTGGCGGGCGCCGTGATCCGTCATTATGTTCTGATCGATTTTCTAGTGCGGCCGGTGTCGGGAACGCTGATGGCAGGCAGCGACGCGGCGGAAGCGCGCTGGGTTGCCTACGACGCACTCGACGAATATCACCTGTGGACAGAGACGCGGCGGATCATCGACGCGGCGGCGCGGATGCAAGGCTGACTCGTTTGCGCATTATCTTTGTCCATCGAACGATCGTGGATTACACGGTGGAAACGCCCTATCGGCGGGCCATCGGCGGCACCGAGGCCGGCGTGTCCTATCTGTCCGCCGAACTGGCGAAGCTGGGGCATCAGGTCGTACTGCTGGCCAGCCCATCCGAACCTGGGGTTTATAGCGGCGTTGAATGCCTCAATCACAAAGACGTGCTCAACCAGGATTTTCTGAACGGCGCCGATGCGCTCGTCGTCGTCAACGAAGCCTGCGGGCGGCAATTGCGGGACATGGGCGTCACCAAGCCGATGGTGCTGTGGACGGGGCACGCCGACGATCAGCCGCCGATCGAGCCGCTGGAATATTCCCGCGAACGCAAAGCGTGGACGGGCTTTGCGTTCGTAAGCCAGTGGCAGCTTGACGAATACTGCCAGACATTTTGGCTTCCCCGCGAGCGCGCTTCGGTCAAACGCAACGCAGTCGCCCCCGTGTTTCTCGAACGCGAGCCCCTAGCCGAACCTTGGTTTACGCGCGGAAGTCCGCCGGTGCTAGCCTATACGAGCGCGCCCTATCGCGGGCTGGATGTGCTGCTGCCCGCCTTTCCTGCAATCCGCGCCGCCGTGCCGGGCGCTGTGCTGCGCGTCTATTCGGGACTGTCCACGACGCGCGGCGGCCCCGAAGACAATCAGTACAAAGATTTGTACGATCGCTGCCTCGCCACACCCGGCGTCGAATATATCGGTCCGGTTTCACAACCTGCGTTGGCCGATGCCTTGCGCGAAGCGGCGGCCCTCGCCTACCCCTCCACTTACGCCGAAACCTCCTGCATTGCCGCGCTGGAAGCGATGGCAATGGGGGCAACGGTGCTGACGACGGGATTGGGCGCGCTGCCGGAAACACTCGCTGGATTTGGCCGCATGATCCCGCCAAGCGAAAATCCAGCCGCATTGGCGCGCGATTTCGCGGCCATGAGCATCGATGCGTTGATGGATATGAAGCTCAATCCCGGCAAGGCTGCGTTCCGGCGCGAAACGCAGATCGCCTTCGTGCGCCAGCATTACACCTGGGCATCGCGGGCGCTGGAATGGCAAAGCTGGCTTTCCGGGCTGACGGCCGGAAAATAATCAGATCAGTTTCAGCGCGATGTCGCCGAGCACGACGACGCCGAAGCCGGTCACCGCTATCCCGAAAAAATGATTGATGTTGCGCATCACCGCCGTGTCGATGTGCCGGTGGAAGATGCCGATCAACGCCGTCAGCATGAACCACCATATCGTCGAACCCGCGATCACCCCCGCCACCATCAATGCGGCGTCGAGAAAGGTCGTCTGCCCTCCCGCAAGGCTGCCGATGCCGGTGAACAAGGCCGTGAAGCCAAACAGCGTCGCCGGATTTGTAATCGTTAATGCAAAGGTAGACGCAATCGTGCGCAACAGCGAGCGGCTGCCGCTTTCTCGCAAAGACCCGCCTTCCGCGTCGCGCAATTGTGAAACGTCGGAACGGAAGATGTGGATGCCGAAGACCAGCAGCATCACGCCGCCCACCAGACGCAGCGGCGTTGAAAACCCCTCGATCCATTGAGAAATGGCCGTCAGGCCGAATGCCGTCACAATCGCGAAAACGCCGTCGCCCAGCGCGGCGCCAAGGCCGGACACAAATCCGTTAACGGGCCCGTAGGCCAGCGTCCTGCGGATGCAAATGAGGTTAACCGGACCGATGGGCGCGGCGACGATAAGCCCGATAACAATTCCGGTACTGATGAGAAGCAGAACATACATCGGAACGAAGGCTCCTCCATCTCGCTCCGCCTGACTGCCAGAAGGCGGCGGTCAGAAGTGAAATCGTTTTACGGGTTTCCGGTCGCGCCCGGCAACCAGCCGAATTTCAGGTACGCCGTCAAGCACGAACAGTCAGCAGGCCAAGTCTTGCGCCGGGACAAGAGCCGGCCAATGCTTCCTTGCCTGCTGCATCCCACACGGACAGTTACAACGCCTGCTCGCTCCGTTTGGTGGCATGCACCGCGAGCGAAACTTTGCAATGCGGTACGTATTTTCATTCAGTCTGGTGCGTAAGAGAGTGAGGACATGCGCGAATTCGAACGTAGATTGGAAGGTTACCGATTGGCCACGGTCGAAATACTCTATCACCGGCCCGATCATCCCGTTCTTCTTCAAATCTATGTTTGGCAGGAATACGATCTGGCGCCGCGTTTTCGGTCGCAGCCACCGGCATCATCGCGCCATCCGAACTGAAATATTACAGCGGAGAGTTCAAGCTGCAGTAGGCTCAAGGCTTTCCAGGAAGCGTAAGGGCCGCCCGGCGGGCATTGCCGCCGCTTCGCCTTCGCGCATGACGATCTGCCCGCGGATCACGGTCGAGGCGGGCCAGCCGGTTGTTTGCATCCCGTCATAGGGCGTCCAGCCGCAGCGCGACGCGATCCAGCGATTCTCGATGCGCCGCTGCGCTTTCAAATCGACGATGGTAAAATCGGCGTCATAGCCTTCGGCGATGCGTCCCTTGGCGGCGATGCCGAACACGCGGGCTGGCCCTGCGCTCGTTAAATCGGCCATTCGCTCCAGCGTGAGCCGGCCCGCATTCACGTGATCGAGCATGATGGTCACAAGCGTCTGCACGCCGGTCAGGCCGGAGGCCGTCTGCGGATAGATGCCTTCCTTATCGGCGCGGGTGTGCGGCGCATGGTCCGATCCAACGACATCGATCAAGCCGCTGGCGATGGCGCGCCAGAGTGCGTCACGATGGCGCGCATCCCGAATGGGCGGGTTGATTTGCGCGTAGGTCCCAAGCCGTTCGTAGCACTCGGGAGCGGCGAGTGTCAGATGCGGCACCGCCGCCTCCACTGTCGCCAGATCGTGCGACGCGGCAATCAGCGGGAGTTCTTCGGCGCTGGTAACGTGCAGAATATGCAGCCGCCGCCCGGCCGCCCTCGCCAGACGCAGGACACGTTCAGTCGAGAACCGCGCTGTTTCGACGTCGCGCCACACAGGATGCGTGGACGGATCGCCGGGCATGGCCATGTTGGCGCGTGCTTTCAGCCGCGCTTCGTCTTCGGAGTGCACCGCTATCCGCCGTGTGCCGCCCTTCAGCGCCGCGAGGATTGCGTCTTCCTTATCCAGCAGCAGCGAACCGGTCGAAGACCCGAGGAACGCTTTGATGCCGGCAACACCGGGCAGACGCTCCAACGCAAACAGCGCGCCGATATTGGCCGTCGATGCGCCGATGTAAAAAGCGTGGTCGCAATACATCCGTTCGCGGGCGCGCTTGAGTTTGTCCTCGACCAAAATCCGCGTTGTCGTCGGCGGATTGGTATTGGGCATCTCGAAGACCGCCGTCACACCGCCGAGAACGGCCGCGCGGCTGCCGGTTTCCATGTCTTCCTTTTCGAGATTGCCCGGCTCGCGGAAATGCACATGCGTGTCGATCACGCCCGGCAGGATATGGAGCCCGCGCGCATCCAGCGTTTCGGCCGCGACGGCGTTGTCCAGCGCCCCGATGGCGGCAATCGATTGTCCGCGCACCCCGATATCGGTCTGCATCGTCCCGAATGGCGTCACCGCCGTACCGCCGCGAATAATCAGATCGAAGGTTTCCGTCATTTCGCCTCCAGAACCGCGAACACATCGCCATCGGCCGCCACTTGTCCGGCGTGAATTGCGTGCCACAGCGCGTAAAACAAAAGCTGCCAGCAGGCGCTGCCTTCATGCTTGCCGCCTCGATCGGCGAACGAGCGGAAGAGCGCTTCCACTTTTTGCGGATGGCATATCTCGGCCAATCCGGCGGAGGCGCCCAGCAGAGGCGCCAGCAGCCGCGCGCGCGGCTGCATCCATTCGGCGACCGGCACGGTGAAGCCATGTTTGTCCGCGAACGGATCAGCGGCAGGAAGCGCCTTTTCCAGCCAGCGGCGCAGCAGATATTTGCCGCGGCCTTTGGAAATTTTCAGCGCATCGGGAAGGCGGAACGCGAAATCGGCCACCACCGGATCGAGCAGCGGTGTGCGCCCCTCCAGACCGTGTGACATCAAGCAGCGGTCAATCTTGACGAGCAGATCGTTCGGCAGCCAATCGGCACAATCGAGCGCCTGCGCCTGCTGCAACCGCGTGTAGTCGGGGACCGTTAGCCGCCGCTCCGCCGCCGCAATTCCATCGCGCCAATGGCGCGAACTGTCCCTGAGCACGCCGAAACGGTCGAGGAACCCCCGCTTGCGCATCGCGCGACCGCCCAGAAATGGAGAGCGCAAGGCGCTGCGATAACGGCCATAACCGGCAAACAATTCATCGCCGCCTTCGCCGGTCAGAACAACCTTCAACTCCTTGGCCGCTTCGGCCGCCAGCAGATAGGTCGGAAGCGCCGCGTAATCGGCCACAGGGTCGTCCAGCGCCGCCGCAATCGCCGGAAGCTTTGTCCAGAAATCTTCTTCGGTGACTGCGACTTCGATGTGTTCAGCGCCGACGGATTTCGCAATGATGCCGGCCTGTTTGCGCTCGTCATGCGCGGCGCTTTTCGGGAAGCCCGCGGTGAAGGCGCGAACCGGCTTGTCGTTGAGCCGCGCCATGCACGCCAGCACGGCGGACGAATCCACGCCCGCGGACAGAAACATGCCGTAGGGCACATCGGAACGCTGATGCACCATGACGCTGTTCATCAGCGCGGCGTCCAGCAGCTTCAGCGCCTCATCTTCGCCGAGCGGGCGAGGACGCGCTTCGGGCAATGCGTGCCGGTGATGACGCCCCGCGATCCGTCCACCGCGCAGGACAAGCGTCTCACCCGGCGCGACGCGATGGATGCCCTCAAAAATAGTCTGGCGGCCCGTGGTAAATTGCAGCTGCACAAGTTCAGTTGCCGCCTCGGGACGAATCTTGCGCGACAGCAGATTTGTCCTGAGAAGCGCCTGCAGCTCGGAAGCAAAGACGATGCCGCCGGAATATTCGGCATAATACAGCGGCTTGATGCCGAACGGGTCACGCGCGAGATACACGGCCTGTTCACGCGCGTCGTGCAGCGCAATGGCATACATGCCGCGCAGGTCACGCGCGAAATTTTCACCGTCACGTCCATACGTTGCTAAGGGCAGTTCGCAATCAGAGCGCGTCTTGAACGGAAAGTCCGGGAAATCGCGTTTCAGCTCGACGTAATTGTAGATTTCGCCATTGGCGACAAGCGCCGTTCCGGGCTTGCCATAGAGCGGCTGATCGCCGGTCGACAGATCGATGATGGCAAGGCGCGTCTGAACAAATCCCACGCCCGGCGCTTCGTACCGTCCGTCTCCGTCCGGGCCGCGATGCGAAAGCGAACGCAGGAAACTGTCGAGAACAGTCCCTGGCGGCTTGTTCGTAACGGTCGTGACGATGCCGGCGATGCCGCACATTACCGGCTCGCCTTTTCGATCAATCGGGCCTTTTCAAACAATTCACTGTAGCGCCGCACGATGGCGTCCTCGGAAAAGTCCTGCTCAATGCGGCGGCGGCCAGCCGACACCAGACTCGCCGCCAACGCCTTGCACGCAATGACACGCCGGATGCCAGCGGCAAAGGCCGCAGTATCGTCAACCGGCGTGACGATGGCATCCTCGTCCTTGCGTGTCAGCCAGGCCGGCCCGGTGCTGGCCGTGGTGACGATCGGAATGCCGCACGACCAGGCCTCGACCACCACATTGCCGAAGGGCTCCTCGCGGGACGGATAAACGCACAAGTCGGCCGCTTTGTAGAGAGCGGCCCGGTCATCTCGCCAACCCAGGAATTTGACCCGGCGCCCCAAGCCCAAGTCGCGCACCAGTTTTTCCAAATTCTGCCGCTCGGGGCCCTCGCCCGCGATCCAGACGAATAGCTCAGGGATTTCACCAGCAGCCCTTATCAGGACGTCCAGCCCCTTATTGGGATGCAGGCGGCCCAGCGCCACGGCCAGCGGCGCATCCTGCGGCGTATGGAATAGCGCACGGTCCAGCGCGGGCGCATCCGGGACAAAGGGAAAGTTCGGAATCAGGAATACCTTCTCCGCGGGCCAGCCGCCTTCCCGGACGTAGCGGACAAGGTCGGGCGCGTTACACACCAGATAATCGCACGACCGGAAATTCCTGAGATTGTAATAGCCTCCAAGCCGGCCAATCACCGTATGCCGGCCCTTTGGGGCGAACGATGCCGCCCTGCCCGCAAATGCCAGCACGATGTCGGGCGCAAAATCCTTCACCGTATGGCGAAGCACACTCGCGGTTGAGAAATCCAGAACCGAGCGAAATGGCGCCGTCGCGTAAGAAAGCCCGGCGCGCGAAAAGGTCTGCTGCCGGGCCGGGTTGGGTTTCAAGACCGGCCGCACGCCGAGACCCGCCCGGGCGAGCGCCAGCGTCAAAGAAACGAAGAAGGTTTCGGCGCCGCCTACGGATGCTCCGGCGAGCATGGTCAGGATTTTCAGCGCCATGGAACCTCTGCAAGGGTCAGCACAAGTACGACAGCGCCTTTGAACTTGGCAACTATTGTCTCTGGCATTGTCTCTGGCATTGTCTCTGGGGCCTTGTCTCGGGCTGGCGGGCGCTCTACCTGATGGCCATGGCTCATGCGTCCCTTCTCGACGACCGCGCCGTGATCGCGCTCTGCGGACCGCAGACGCGCGATTTCCTGCAAGGCCTCATCACCAACGACATGGCGAGCTGCGCGGAAGGCCGCGCCCTTTACGCCGCGCTGCTGACGCCCCAGGGCAAAATCCTGTTCGAGTTCTTCATTGTCCATGAGACGGAGAACCGCTTTCTCCTCGATTGCGCTACTGCGCGCACCGCGGATTTGGTCAAGCGGCTTTCGATGTATCGCTTGCGGGCAAAGATCGACATCGCCGTACAACCCGAGCTCGCAGTGGCTGCCGTCTGGGCAGACGATGACGTGCTTCCCCCCTTGCCCGTGGGAGCGATTACCTATGGCGATCCGAGGCTTCCGGACCTTGGTTCACGCATGATAGGCACGCGTGACGTGCTGGCACGCGCGCTGGCCGGATTGCCGGGCGGCGATTACGCGGCGCACCGCGTTGGGCTGGGCGTGCCCGATAGCGCCGACCTGCCGTCCGACTCCGTCTTCGCGCTCGATGCGGGCTTTGAGGAGCTCAACGGGGTGAACTTCAAAAAGGGCTGTTACGTGGGCCAGGAGGTCACGTCCCGCATGAAGCATCGCGCGACCGCACGCCGCCGCTTTGTGATCGTGGAAAGCACGGACGCTTTGCCGGCTGCCGGCACATCGATCGAATCGGAGGGCCGCGAGATCGGGATACTTGCAAGCGGCCAAACAAACCAGGCGCTGGCGCTGGTGCGCTTGGACCGCTTGGATGAAGCCCAAACGGCGAAGGCGCCCATCACCGCTGCCGGTCGCCCGCTGACTTTACGCAAGGCTCCGTGGCGCCATGTCTGACGTCGTTCGCTGTTCGTGGCCGGGTGAAGACCCGCTCTATCGCGCCTATCACGACGAGGAATGGGGCGTTCCCGAATATGACGACCGCGCGCTGTACGAAAAACTGGTGCTGGACGGATTCCAGGCGGGGTTGTCCTGGATCACGATCCTGCGCAAGCGCGAGAATTTCCGCAGAGCGTTCAGCGGCTTTGCCCCGGGAAAAATCGCGCGCTATGGCGATAAGGACGTCGCACGGCTTCTGGGCGATGAAACGATCATCCGCAGCCGCGCCAAAATCGAAGCCGCCATCGGCGGCGCACGTCAATGGCTCGACATCATGGACAAGGAACCGGGCGGCTTTTCCGGCCTGATCTGGAAGTTCGCGGACGCGCCTGCGCGCATGAACCGCTTCAAAACCATGCAGGACATTCCCGCCAAAACGGAAATGAGCGAGAAGCTGGCGAAAGAGCTGAAAAGCCGTGGCTTCAAATTCTGCGGGCCGGTGATCGTTTACGCCTTTGCGCAAGCCGTCGGCATGGTCAACGACCACATTGTGGGCTGCCACCGCTACAAGCCGTGTGCGCAGCTCGCCCGTCAGCCGCGGCCGCGATAAGGCTCCACGTCCAAGTCCGGTGGCCAGACGTCCTTGGGCGGACGCCCCGTTTGCCAGAACACATCGATGGGAATACCGCCGCGCGGATACCAGAAGCCCGCGATGCGCAGATATTTCGGCTTGATCGCCGCGACGATGCGCTTGCCGATCGTCAGCGTGCAATCTTCGTGGAACGAGGCTTCGTTGCGAAAGCTGGAGAGAAACAGCTTGAACGATTTGGATTCCATCAGGCTCTTGCCGGGGCAGTAGTCGATGACGAAATGCGCGAAATCCGGCTGACCGGTGATCGGGCAAAGCGTGGTGAATTCCGGCGCCGTGAAGCGCACAAAATAATCCGTATCCGCATGCGGGTTGGGAACGGTGTCCAGCACCGCATCCTTAGACGATACGGGGACCGGAACGGTCCGCCCGAGCTGCAACGGCTTTTTGTCCCGCGCCATGGTCAGCTTTCCTCATAAACGCAGGACTGGCCCGACGACGGGCGCGACAGGCGCACGCGGCAGACTTCCGGCATGCGGTTCTTCGCCTCGCGGTATATATAGCGCGCGAGGTTCTCCAGCGTCGGCGCGCCGAGCCCGGCAATCTCGTTCAGGAGCTGATGGTCGAGTTCGCCACGAACCTCGGAAAGCGCCGTATTTACGCCCGTAAAATCGCGCACCCAGCCCTTGTCCGCGTCCGGCTCCCCGCGCAGCGTAACCTCGGCGTAAAAGCTATGGCCGTGCATCCGCCGGTTGGAACCCAATGGCGATTGCTCAAGAAAATGCGCGGCGTCGAAGCCGAATTGCTGCGTAATCTCGGTCAAGGCTCGTTTCATGGAGGGCCGTTTGGCAGGCCCTAAAGCCCGCGTCAAGCGTCCGGCCACGGGCCGGTACGCGTTAAGGTATTCCGATGAGCTTGTGGGTCTGCAAGCTCAACCGCCACTGCGGATGCTCCAGACAATACCGGACGGCCGCCGCAGTGTGGCGCAGACGATCCGGCCCGTCCATGGGCTGAAGGTAGAAGTTCTCGAAGTCCAACGCGGCATACCGCTCCGGCGCGCCGTTCTTCTGCGGAAACACCAGCTTCAGCTCGTGGCCCTGGGAAACTATGACGTTGCTTTCCGCCTTTGGGCTGATGCAGATCCAATCGATGCCGGGGGGCGGTGCAATGGTACCGTTGCTCTCAATGGCGATCTCAAATCCCTTACCGTGCAACGCCCGAATCAACGGCTCATCCAGTTGCAACAAGGGCTCGCCGCCGGTGCAAACAACGTAGGGCTCGCCCTGCCCGGCCTTTGGCCACGTAGCAGCCACGGCGCTGGCCAGCGCGTCTGGCGTTGTGAACTTGCCCCCACCCGGACCGTTGGTGCCCACAAAATCCGTGTCGCAGAATTTGCAGATGGCGGACGCACGATCTTCCTCGCGTCCACTCCAAAGATTGCAGCCCGCGAAGCGCAAGAACACAGCCGGCCGCCCGGCGCGCGCGCCTTCGCCCTGCAGCGTGTAGAAGATTTCCTTGACCTGATAGGTCATGCCGCCTCACCGCGGTATCGGCCGTATCCGGCCGCCCGCAACGCGCAAGCGGGACACACGCCGCAGCCATAACCCCAGTCGTGTCGATGAACGCGGTCGCCTTCGTAGCAGGTCACCGTTTCCTCAACGATCAGCGCGACCAACGCTTCGCCGCCCAGATGCTGGGCCATACGCCAGGTCTCTGCCTTGTCGATATGCATCAGCGGCGTGTGGATGGTGAAATCTTCCGCGAATCCCAGCTTCAGCGCCAGCTGCATCGCGGCCATCGTGTCCTGGCGGCAATCGGGATAGCCGGAATAGTCCGTCTCGCACATGCCCCCGACGAGATCGCGAATGCCGCGCCGCGTGCCCAACGCAGCAGCGGCGGTCAGAAACATCAGATTGCGCCCCGGCACAAAAGTTGTCGGCAGACCGTCCGCGCGCATCGCGATGGCGACATTATCGGTCAACGCCGAGCCGCCGATTTGCGCCAATACATCCAAGGAAAGCAGATGGTCCTCACCCAAGGACGCGCGCCATGGCGCGAATTCCCGGCGCAGCTGGCCCAGCACCCGCACACGCGCGTCGATTTCGGCCACATGCCGCTGGCCATAAACGAAGCCGACGGTTTCAACGTGCGTGAACCGCTCCAATGCCCAGGCCAGGCACGTCGTCGAATCCTGACCGCCCGAAAACAGCACCAAAGCGGCGTCGTCTTTTTCACGCATGGGAAAGATGTAGCGCAAGCAAACCTTGCGCGCGAGGCGTTAGGCGCAGGCGGCGCGGGCGACCTCGACAATACGCTCCGGCGGGAAACGCACCGTCACCGTGGTTCCGGCGCCTGGAGCGCTCTGTATCGACAGCGCCCCATCGTGAGCTTTGACCAACGCGTTGGCCAAGGGAAGCCCCAGCCCGACACCGTCGAACCGCCGCGCCAGACGCCCGTCGAGCTGTTTGAACGGCTCCAGCGCATGGCCGATGCGATCGGGGTGAATTCCAATGCCCGTATCGGCAATCGCAATGCCGAATGCGCCATCGTCCATAACCCCGGCGCGCACCGTGACATGTCCGTCGGCAGGGGTGAATTTGATCGCGTTCGCCATCAAATGGGTCAGTACCTGACGCAGGCGGCGCGGGTCCACACGAAGCAACGGTAGATCGGAAGGAATCTCGATATGGACTGGCGGTGCATCGGGCTTGTCCCCGGTCACCGCATTGCAGGCGGCCGTAACGGCATCCTCCACATTGACAGAATCGTCGTCGAGATCGAGAAGTTTGCCCTCGACACGCGAGAGATCGAGGATGTCGTTAATCATCCGCAGCAACTTGCGGCCGTTATCGTGAATGTCCACGACATAGCCGCGATAGCGTTCCTGTTCGATTTTGCCGAACAATTCCTGCCGCATAACATCGGAAAACCCGATCACCGCGTTCAGCGGCGTTTTCAGTTCGTGGCTCATGGCCGCGAGAAATGCCGCCTTTGCGCGGGACGCGTCCTGCGTTTCAAGAAGCGCGTGCCGCATCGCCTCTTCGGAGGCACGCTCCAGGCTGATGTCCTCGCAGGTGCCTTCGTAGAACAGGAACTGATCGTCCGCGTCCTTTACCGTGCGGGCGTTTTCCGAAATCCAAATCACGCTGCCGTCCCGGCGCCGGATTTGCGACACGAAATTGTTCACAAAGCCGATTTCGTTCATCTGACGTTCGAATTCGGTTCGGCGCGCGGGATCGACATAAAGGCTATCGCCGATATTGGTCAGCTCCGCACGCAACTGCTCCGGCGAATCGTAGCCGTAAATGCGCGCCAGCGCCGGATTGACGATCAAATAGCGGCCATCGCGGGTGGTACGGAAAAAGCCTTCAAGCGCGGCATCGACAAAGGCGTGATAGCTCGCTTCGTCCTGCAATCTCTGCTGAAGCTGTTCGATCTCGTTGCGCCGCGCCAAACCTTGATAAGCGGCCATTGCTGCAATGCCGAGCGCTCCAAGGCTGATCAGAGCACCCGCCAAAGGGCTTCCCGCGGCAGTGGGAAGCGTCACACCAATCAAAAAGCCGATGCCAATCGAAAGCGCGAAACTCCAACGGCCGGAGACGCTCGCCCAGGTGTCGAGGACGGGGGCGCAGAGAGGACAGGAGCGCGCCGTCTCTCCCTCGCTTTGGGCGGCCACTAAAGACGGCATCCAGACTGATCCGTTTTGTCTGCCGTTCCCTCATATCGTGAGTTCGTAAACAAGAGGTTTCGAAATCTCCATGTGCCTGATTTGTAGGCACATTTTCCTCTTCCGAGAGCTAACGAACCATGAAAACCGCAAGACCGGCATGGGCAATGACATGGCGGGTTACCCCGCCGATAAGGCTTTCCCTGAGGCGCCCCCGGCCATAACCGCCGACGACCAAAAGGTCCGCATTCCCCGCCGCTGCCGCACCGAGCAGCGCCTCGCCGATTCGGCGGTTGCCCGGGTCGATCAGCCTTTCGGTGCAGGAAACGCCATGCAGCGCCAGATATTCCTTAAGGCTCTCGGTGGCCTCCGCCTTCATCGGGGGACGCTGGATGCTGAGAATCTCGACCGAATCGGCCTTGGCGAGGTACGGCATCGCGGCACTCACCGCCTGGGCGGCCGCCGTCTTGCCGTCCCAACCGATAGCGACACGGCGGGCAAAGGTTCCCGGCGCCTCATCGGTGGCGCGCAGAACCGGCCGGTCGGTTTCAACCAGCACTTGAACGAAAGCCTCGGCCAGCCCGGCCTGATCGTTCTCACGGATGGGCCCGAAGACCACCAGATCGGAAAGGCGGGCGGCGGCCGTCAATTGGTCGCCGAAATTTCCCCGCACCTCTTTGACGGACAGCGTTACGCCGGTGCTGCGCCTCGGCTGTTTCACCCGCGTTACACCTGCCGTCGCACAGATGGCATCGATCGAATCTTCGATTCGTTTCGCCGCATCGTCGCCGGCGTCCTTCGTCGCCTTGACGACTTCCTCGACGACAACGCCCGATACGCCATCGGTGAAGAAGGCGAGCGCCTCGCTCAAATCGGGGCGGACGAAGAACGCCACCACATGCGCGTTGAACGGCTTCGCGGCCTGAACCGCATTGGCGAGCACGGCCGCGTCGCGGGCGCCGCCGGTGACCGGGGCAAGTATCTTCGCTATGGGCATGGTGTCCTTCCGCTTGGCGGCGTGCCTATTATCCGACGGCGAACGAAGAGAGGCAAACAACGGCCATGCCGCCCAGAAAGTCCCCAGCGAACCCGCCACGCGCCTGGCAGCGCATGCTGAGCGGGCGGCGGCTCGACCTGCTGGACCCGTCACCCCTGGATATCGAGATCGAGGATATCGCGCATGGCTTGGCACGCGTCGCCCGCTGGAACGGGCAGACCAACGGTGCGCACGCGTTTTCCGTGGCACAGCACTGTTTGCTGGTCGAACGCTTCGTCCATGAGCTGCGGCCCAAAGCGGCGCGATCACTGCGGTTGGCGGCTCTGCTGCACGACGCGGCCGAATATGTGATCGGTGACTTGATCAGCCCGTTCAAAACTGCGGTCGGACTTGACTATAAAGCGTTCGAGAACAGATTGGCCCGCGCCATCCACATCCGCTTCGGCCTGCCCCCCGAAAACACTGCGGAAGACGTCGCGCTCATCAAACGCGCCGACCACATCTCCGCCTATTTCGAAGCCACCCAACTGGCCGGGTTCGGTATTGAGGAAGGGCGCAAATTCTTCGGCGCCCCGCGCGGCGTAACCCCGCCGCGGCTGACACCGCTGCCGTCAACCGACGCACAGGAGCAATTCCTCGACCGCTTCCGGCGGCTGAGCGATTAGCCGGCGCCCACGGTCGTAGCCCGCCGCGACGCCGTGTCTCCCACTCTCAGAATTCCGTCCATTCATCGCCCGAGCTAACCGGCGCACCTCTTCCGCCTGCGGCGGCCAGCCTTGCGACGGGTTTGGCGTGGTCCTGCTTTGGCGGCGAAACGGCCGGGCGTGAATTTGCGCGGGGCCGCGCTTTGCTTGCCGTCACCGCGCTGGGGGTATTCCCGACCGAGAAAAAGCTCAACAGTTCATTGAGTACTTTTGTCTCGTCCACCAGATTGCGCGTGGCTGCGGTGGATTGTTCAACCATGGCCGCGTTCTTCTGGGTGACCTGATCCATCTGGGTGACAGCGACATTAACCTGCTCAATGCCGGAAGACTGCTGTCCGGCGGCCTGGGCCATTTCGGAAACCAGCGAGTGGACCTGCAGGACTTGATCGACGATCCGCTTCAGCGCGACGCCGGTTTCGCCCACATATTTGACTCCCAGATTCACGTGTTCACCGGATTCCTTGATCAGAGACTTGATCTGCTTTGCCGCTTCCGACGAGCGTTGCGCCAAGGCCCGCACTTCCGAGGCCACCACCGCAAAGCCCCTGCCCGCATCGCCGGCACGCGCAGCTTCAACGCCGGCATTGAGGGCGAGCAGGTTGGTCTGGAACGCGATCTCGTCGATCACACCGATAATGTCGGTGATCTGTCTGGAAGATTGCGCAATCGCATCCATCGCATTGACCGCCGTTCCCATGACCTGCCCGCCGGTCTCCGCAGCTTGCTTCGCACTTACAACGGTATTGGTCGCCTCGCGCGCGTTTGCCGCAGTCTTCTTCACAGTGGCAGTAATCTCTTCGAGAGCTGCCGCCGTTTCCTCAAGAGAGGCCGCCTGCTGCTCGGTGCGGCGCGAGAGATCGTCGGACGCCTGACCGATCTCTCCGGCGGCCTCTGCAATCGTATGCGTGCACGTATCGACCTTAGCCATCGCATTTTGCAGCGCTTCGCCCGCCTGGTTGAAGTATTCCCGGATCTTTTCCAAGTGGGCTGGGAACTTCTCGTCAAGGCGCCGATCAAGCTTGCCTGCCGCCAAATCCGCCAAAGCGTTCCCCAGGGCAGCCACCGCATTCACGCGGTCGGTGATATCGGTCGCAATTTTCACAACCTTGTTAACGCGCCCGTCCGCTCCTCGAACCGGGTTATAGGTTGCATGAATCCAAACCGTCCGTCCGCCTTTACCGAGCCGAGGATATTGTTGGACGTCGAACTCACCGCGGCGCAGCTTGTCCCAGAATGCACGGTACTCCGCACCTTGGGCGTAGGCTAGATCGACGAACATGCTGTGGTGTTGCCCCACAATTTCCGCGGACGCATATCCCAAAGCCGTGCAGAAGTTGGCATTGGCACGTAGGACCGTTCCTTCCGGCGTGAATTCGATGATGGCCAGAGAATTGTCGAGTGCGTCCAATACGGCTTGGGTACCATTGTCACGGCGAAGGAACATGTCGGTCCTCTTTATGGAATCGTGAGCTAAAGCGGGACAGATGGAGCCTCCGCCAAAATTTCTTGAACTTGGGCGTACAGGCCCCGCGCCTAAAAAACGGTGAATGTCGCGCGCACCGGTGGCGGCCAACCCGAAGTTTGGGGGATTCGCCGCCGCTAAGGGCGCCGGAACATCGTGGAAGAACTTGCGCATCAAACGTGCCGGCCGCAACGCACGGATTGCGATACCGGAGCCGCGCCCGCAGCCCTATGAATCCCGCCACATTCCAGGTATGCGAGTTCATCGCTGTAGGTCAATCCAGCCCAAGAGGTAACACATGCAGCACGGCCAATTGGTCGAGCGGCTCAGGCAGAATTTCTTCTCGACGTTTGCTCCGCTACTCGACGTAGGCAAACGATATGCCTTGATCGACTATCCCGATTCGTTCAATTCCGGCGATCACGCGATCTGGCTCGGCGAAAAGGCGTTGCTCGCGGCCCTGGGCATCGTCCCGGTCTATCAATGTTCTGTGCAGACCTACGCTCCTGCCACCATGGCCGCAGCGCTGGGACAAGGTGCGATCCTCTTACATGGCGGCGGCAATTTCGGCGACATCTATGGCCTCTACCACGAGTTCCGCCTGCAGGTGCTGCGCGATTTCCCCCACAATGACGTCGTCATTTTTCCGCAAACCGCGATGTTCTTCTCGGATACGAAACTCGCGCAATCGGTGGAGGCATTCGCCGCGCACGGGAAAGTCACCATAGCCGCCCGCGATGCTTTGTCGTTCCATGTGCTTACCAGACATTTCGGCAACGCTGCCCGTATCGTGTACGCGAGCGATGCCGCCTTCATGCTGGGCGTGCAGCCCCGCCAAGGCTCCGCGAATTTCGACGTCATGTGGCTCAACCGGACCGACAGGGAAGGCGTCTATAGTTCTGTTATCGCTGAGGCGACGGGCTTGCGCGATCTGCGCGACAGCGAGGCCAATCTCGGCGTCTTCGATGACGGTATCGAAACCAACAGCGTGGTCGCCGTGTCTGGGGCAAACCTCCTGGTCTCGGATTGGTATTGTTTGAAAATCGCCGGCGGCGAGAGCGCGAGGAAATTCCAGGCATTGGATTTCGATCAGCGCTCGCGATTTTGGGTCAGCCGTGCGATGCGGCTTCTTTCCGCTGGGCGGGTGGTGGTGACCGACCGCCTGCATGCGCACATTCTCTGCACGCTCATGGGCATTCCCCATGTTCTGCTCAACAACAATTACGGCAAGAACTTTTCCTTTTACGAATCATGGTCGCGGCCGCTCGACATCTGCCTTCTGGCCAGTTCCGCGGCGGACGCCTGGGAGAAGGCGCATGTTCTGCTGGCTCAATCCGGCGCCCGGCCGCAAGCCGTGGCTCCCAAGGCGGGACCGCAACCCAGCGACGCCGTACACTGGGCCAACCCTAACAATTTGCACGACGCATGGAGTTACCGCAGCGAACGCGCCGCGAGCTATGTGCCTGGCGGGGCAACCGTTCTCGATGTCGGCTGCGGCAAGATGATGATCGAGAAAATGTTGCCGGAAAATTGCCGCTATATTCCTTCCGATCTGGTGTCCCGCGACGAACGCACCATCGTCTGCGACCTCAATAGCGGAGAGTATCCGCCGCAGGAGGGCGTGACCCATATTACCGTTCTGGGCGTCATGGAATATCTCACCGATCCGCAAGCCTTCTGGCGCTGGCTCGCGGCATCCAAGGCGCGCATTATTTTCTCCTATGTGACGTACGATCCGGCATTTCCTCCGCCCGCGCGGCGCGGCATGGGCTGGGTCAACGATTTCGTCAGTGAGGGCATCGTGGAACTGGCCGCCGGTGTGGGTTACGAGTTGATCGCGCAGGAGCAAATTCCACCCGATACGCAGCTCTTCGTGTTCGATCCTTCCCAATAAACGGTACCGGCTTGGTATGCCCTCGCCGGCCCTTTGCGGCGAAGCACAAAGCCCGTTTATGGCGGGCAAACGCCGTTTTCCTGTTACACTGCCACAATGTCCCAGATCCTGATTTCGCCCTATTCCCTGCTCAACGATACCGTGCGCCGGCATCGCCCGTCGCATGTGCTCACCCTGATGGTCGAGCCGCATGTGGAGACGCCGGAGTCGATCCTTCCCGGCCGGCATTTGCGGCTTTCGGTGCATGACATCACAGAAGCGGAGGAAGGCAGCGTCGTCCCCGATCAAAACCACATCGCCGCATTGCTTGGCTTCGCCCAAAGCTGGGATCGCACAGCACCGTTTCTGGTGCATTGCTGGGCGGGAATCAGCCGCTCGACCGCCGGGGCCTATATTGTGTTGTGCGACCTTCATGGCCCTGGACACGAGGCTGCCATCGCCCGGGCATTGCGCCTGCGCGCGCCCCATGCCCGTCCGAACCGGCTGATGATTCGTTACGCCGACGCGCTTTTGAGCCGTGAAGGACGGATGATTGCCGCGGTCGACGCGCTGGGCCCGGCGCGTCCCGCCTGGGAGGGTGAACTGGTGGAATTGCCGCTCACCTTGGAAGAGCTCTGATGGCTGCGGGCCGCAAAACGGAAAGCCCGGTGCGGGATGAGGAGATCGCCGGCGATCCCCATGCGGTGCTTCTGGGCCTGTCGGCGGCCATCGTCTCGGTCGCCGAAGAACGCCCGCGTGTGCTGGTGGTGCATCGCGATGGCGCTGACGCTCTGCCCTTCGGCACCTTCGACCCGCTCGCCCATCGCACCCTGGAATCGGGTTTGCGCAATTGGGTGGAAGAACAGACCCGGCTCCAATTGGGTTATGTCGAGCAGCTCTATACCTTCGGTGACCGCGGGCGGCATCTGACCCTCGCAGGTGAAGGGCCGCGCGTGCTGTCCGTCGGCTATCTCGCCCTGACGCGGCCTCAGGACGGGCGTGGTGCCCCCGATACGATGTGGCGGGACTGGTATTCCTATTTTCCCTGGGAAGACTGGCGCGAGCAGGAGCCGGCAATCATCGGCGCACTTATCGTGCCCCGGTTGGAGCAATTTGTGGGCGCCGCCCCCAAGGCAGAGGTGCGTGACCGCCGTGCCAGCCGGGTGCGGCTGTGCTTCGGAACAGACGCCATCGCCTGGGATGAGGAAAAGGTGCTGGAGCGGTACGAGCTGCTCTATGAAGCGGGTCTGGTGCGGGAAGCCCAGCGCGACCGCCATGCGGCGCCTGCGGGGGGGCCCATCCCGCCGCTTGGGGCCGACATGGTGTTCGACCACCGGCGTATCCTGGCCACCGCGATGGGGCGGCTGCGCGCAAAGATGAAATACCGCCCGGTCGTGTTCGAGCTGATGCCGCCCGAGTTCACCCTGCTGGAGCTGCAGCGGACGGTCGAGGCGCTGTCCGGCATACGCCTGCACAAACAGAACTTCCGCCGGCTGGTGGAGGCTCAAGGCCTCGTGGAAGGCACTGGGCGTCTGTCCCGCAAGAGCGGCGGGCGCCCCGCCGAGCAATTCCGCTTCCGGCGGGAGGTACTGCGCGAACGCCCAGCCCCCGGCGTGCGCCTTCCCCCGGCCCGGCTGCGATAAGGTTGCGTGGCCCTTGACGGCTAATACTCAAATATAGCATAAGGGCGCTGCCGATCGTTTTCGGCCTTTTTTGACCCCCTATATATGCTCATATAGAGCATAACGAGAGTGTCATGAAACAGCTGCCTTACACAGCCGAAGTCGCCGCCAACACCGCCCCGCTCTACCAGCGGGTGAAACACGTCGTGCCGGAAATGGAATGGCCGGTGTTCGCCCCCTATGTGGACGCGATCAACCGCGTGAAGCGAGAGAAACAGGCGGTGGTGCTGGCGCACAATTACATGACGCCGGAAATTTTCCACTGCGTCGCCGATTTCGTCGGCGACTCGCTGCAGCTCGCGCGCGAAGCCGCCAAGACCGATGCCAAGATCATCGTGCAGGCAGGCGTGCATTTCATGGCCGAGACGGCGAAGATTCTCTCGCCGCAGAAAACCGTGCTGATCCCCGATATGCAGGCCGGCTGTTCTCTTGCCGCCTCCATCACCGGCGCGGATGTGCGGCTGCTGAAACAGAAATATCCCGGTCTTCCCGTCATCACCTATGTGAACACATCGGCCGACGTGAAAGCCGAATCCGACATTTGTTGCACGTCCTCCAATGCGGTGGATGTGGTGGAATCGATTGCCGCCGAATGGGGCGTCGATACCGTCGTCATGATCCCCGACGAATTTCTGGCGCTGAACGTCGCCAAGCAGACGTCGGTACGGATCATCACCTGGAAGGGCCATTGCGAAGTGCACGAGCGCTTCACCGCCGAGGACATCCGCGGCATGCGCGCGGCCAATCCAGGACTGGTGGTGCTGGCGCATCCAGAATGTTCGCCCGAAGTCGTCGCGGAAGCCGATTTCGCCGGCTCGACCTCGGGCATGATCTCCTATGTCGGACAGAAGCGTCCCAACCGCGTTGTGCTGGTGACGGAATGCTCCATGAGCGACAACGTCGCGGTGGAATTTCCGGACGTGTCTTTCGTGCGGCCGTGCAATCTGTGCCCGCACATGAAGCGGATTACGCTGCCGAAGATCCTGCATTCGTTGGAAACGCTGACGACGGAAGTCTTCGTGGACGAACTCATCGCGGTTCGCGCCCGCGCCGCCGTGGAAGCGATGCTGCGGGTTAAGCCCAACACCCGGCGCTTGCAGCGCGAGGCGGCCTGATGGGCGCTAACGAGCCAAAGCCGCAAAGCCGGCTCGCCCTGCCCCATACCAATCCGCCGCACACCATTCTGATCGAGCCGCTGGTGCGGCAGGCGCTGACGGAAGATTTGGGCCGCGCCGGCGACATCACCACGGATGCGATTATCTCCGAAGACGCGATGGTGCGGGCTGTCATCGCCGCACGAGAGCCAGGCGTCGTCGCCGGGCTGATCGCGGCGGAGCTTGCGTTTCGCCTGATCGACCCGGATGTTCGCCTTGTTCCGCGCGCAGCCGATGGAACGGTCGTCGCCAAGGGCGATGTCATTGCCGATTTAAACGGCCCTGCCCGCGCCATTCTGACCGCCGAGCGCGTGGCGCTGAATTTCATGGGGCATCTGTCCGGCGTGGCCACTGCCACCCATCAGCTTGTCTCGCGCGTGGCTGGAACCAACGCCCGCATCATCTGTACACGGAAGACAACGCCGGGCCTGCGTGTGCTGGAAAAATACGCCGTGCGTTGCGGCGGCGGGCTCAATCACCGCTTCGGGCTGGACGATGCCGTTTTGGTCAAGGACAACCACATCGCGGCGGCAGGCGGCATTGAAGCCGTGGTGAACGCGCTGCGCGGACGGCTCGGTCCCATGGTGAAAATAGAAATCGAGGTCGACACGCTGGAACAGTTGGAAACCGCGCTCTCGTTCGGCATCGACGCGATTCTGCTCGACAACATGCCGCCCGAAACCATGGCGCGCGCGGTGGCGATCACAAAGGGCCGCGCGAAACTGGAAGCCTCGGGCGGCGTTACGCTGGACCGGGTACGCGCCATCGCCGAATCCGGCGTGGACTACATATCCTCAGGCGCCATCACCCACAGCGCCCGGAATTTGGATCTGGGTCTGGATTTCCTCTGACGGGATTGCCGTCTCGAGCGGCGCCGTCGCCTGAAACAAGAAACCCGATAGAGAATCGATCGGCTTTGCGGTGGCCTGCGCCAGTTTGGCGTCCGCCAAAGGATCGGGCTTGTAGAAGACGTGGTTGCCGATCTGCGCCGTCTGGATCATGTCGCCGGCCCATGAGGGGGCGACGTCCACGCTGTGATAGGACGTGGCGTTATGCGTAATTCCGGAAAGCTTCACCGCGCCGGTCATGATCCTTTCCGCAAGCACGCGCACGCGCGTCCACGTTTCGGCATCACGCGGCCGCCGGACCGATCCATCGCAGGCGAACGAGAACTGGCAATCGTGGCGGTCAGGCAAAAGCGAAGCGGTCACTGCGCCATCATAGACAACGCCGCAGACCGTTTCAGGATAATCGGGGCTCTTCGCCCGCTGCAGGACGACTTCGGCAACGGCCTTTTCGCCGTCGACCCCTTCGCCGCGCGCTTCGTAATACATGACTTCGGCAAGGCATTCGGATTCGGCGGCGCGATGCGCCCGGGCCAGTGCAACCGGCGATGCGGTCACTTCCACCGATGCGGGAAGCTGTTTCAGAAGATAAGATTCATACGTGTAATGATTAAATTCTTGCGCCGACACGCCAGTGACCGCAGCCAGCGCTATCGCGCCTACTACCGCACAGTCTGCACGCCGATGGGCCTTCCCCACGGAATATTTCATGCAAGAACATTTCCCTTTTGAGCACGTAGCGGCCCGCCCTTGGGGTTTTGCTAACAGTGTTGCGCAGGGTCTGTCAAACAAAAATGACACATATCGTGACGCCGCGTCACGATATGAAAACCGTCTTTCTACGGATGATCCGTGTGCGGTCAGTCTTTTTCGCGCGTATTTGCGAGCGCAGCCTGGGCCGCGGCAAGCCGCGCCACCGGAACACGGAACGGTGAACATGAAACATAATCCAGTCCCGCTTCATGACAGAAGCGTATGGAATCGGGATCGCCGCCATGCTCGCCGCAGATTCCGAGTTTCAGGTTAGGCCGCCCCTCGCGCCCACGTTTGACAGCGATTTCAACGAGTTCGCCGACGCCCTTCCGGTCGATCGTGACGAAAGGATCGCGCTCGATCAGGCCGCGCGTCAGATATTCGCTTAAGAAACTGCCGGCATCGTCGCGTGAAACGCCAAGCGTCGTCTGCGTCAAATCATTGGTGCCGAAGCTGAAGAATTCCGCGGTCCCGGCTATCTCTTTCGCCATCAATGCCGCGCGCGGCAGCTCGATCATGGTGCCGATCATATAGACGGGCTTTTTGCCGCGTTCCTTTTCCACCGCCTCGGCAACCGCCGCGATTCGGTCACGCAGGAAGTCCAGCTCGCTCTTGAACCCCACCAAGGGAATCATGATTTCCAGATGGACCGGCGTGCCGGTTTCCGCTTCGGCGTCCAATTGCGCTTCGAAGATTGCACGCGCCTGCATCTCGTAAATTTCGGGATAACTGATCCCCAGGCGGCAGCCGCGATGCCCGAGCATTGGATTTGCTTCCGCCAGTGCAATGGCGCGAGCGCGCAATTTCGCGGGTTCGGACCCCGCTGCCTTTGCCACTTCAGCAATCTCTTCATCCGAGTGCGGAATGAATTCGTGCAAGGGCGGATCGAGCAGGCGGATGGTGACGGGCAGCCCCTGCATGATGCGGAAGATCCCGTGGAAGTCGCTGCGCTGCATCGGCAGCAATTTCGTGAGCGCCGCTTTGCGGCCCGCGAGATCGTCAGCGAGAATCATTTGCCGCACGGCCAGAATCCGCTCGGCATCGAAGAACATGTGCTCCGTTCGGCAAAGCCCGACGCCTTCCGCGCCATAGCGGCGGGCCGTCTCGCAATCGGCTGGCGTATCGGCGTTGGTGCGGATGCCGAGCCGGCGCCGCGCATCGGCCCATTGCATCAGCGTTGCGAAATCGCCGGACATTTCCGGCAGCAGCATCGGCACGCGGCCGCGATAAACCTTTCCGGCCGCGCCATCGATGGTGATGATGTCGCCGCGCGAAACGGTAAAGCTTCCCGCCGTCATCGTACCGCGTTCGACATCGACCTTCAGCGTGCCCGCGCCGGTCACACAAGGGCGGCCCATGCCACGCGCCACAACCGCCGCATGGCTCGTCATGCCACCGCGCACGGTGAGAATGCCTTTGGCGGCGTGCATGCCGTGAATGTCTTCGGGACTTGTTTCCAGGCGCACCAGAATGACGTCCCGGCCGTCGCTCGCGGCATGTTCCGCTTCCTCGGCGGTGAACACGGCCTCACCCGACGCCGCGCCCGGCGATGCGGCAAGACCTGTGGTGATCAGTTCTTTCGGCGCGTCAGGATCGAGTGTGGGGTGCAGCAATTGATCCAAGGCGGAGGGATCGACGCGCATCACCGCCTCGTCTTCGGTAATCAGCCCCTCGTTCACCATTTCGGTGGCGACCCGCAGGGCGGCGCGCGCGGTACGCTTGCCCGAACGGGTCTGGAGCATAAACAGCGTACCTTCCTGCACCGTGAATTCGACGTCCTGCATATCGCGGTAATGCGCTTCCAGCCGGGATGCGATGCGCGACAGTTCCGCGAACGCATCGGGCATCGCTTCTTCCATCGACAGCCGCTTAGAGCGCGAGGCTTCCCGCGCGCTCTTGGTGATGGATTGCGGCGTGCGGATGCCGGCGACAACGTCCTCGCCCTGGGCGTTGATCAGAAACTCGCCGTACAGAATGCGCTCGCCGGTTGAGGGATCGCGGGTGAAGGCAACGCCCGTCGCCGATGTCGTCCCGCGATTGCCGAACACCATCGCCTGCACATTGACGGCCGTGCCCCAATCTTCGGGAATGTTATTCAGGCGCCGATAGGTCTTTGCGCGCGCGCCCATCCACGAGCCGAACACCGCGCCGATAGCGCCCCACAATTGTTCGTATACGTCGTCGGGAAAGGGACGGCCGAGCACCTTTTGCACTTTGGCCTTGTACCGTTCGGCAATGCGCTTCCAGTCCGAGGCGTCCAGATCGGTGTCGAGTTCAACGCCCTTCTGTTCTTTCTCGTCTTCCAGAATTTCTTCGAAATGGCCGTGATCCACTTCGAGCACCACGCCGGAATACATCTGGATGAAGCGGCGATAGGAATCATAGGCGAACCGCTCATCGCCGGTTTGCGCCGCAAGACCGGCAACCGTTTCGGGATTCAGTCCGAGATTGAGAACGGTGTCCATCATGCCCGGCATCGAGGCGCGCGCGCCGGAGCGCACGGACACCAGCAGCGGACGCGCGGCATCGCCAAAGCGGCCATCGGCAAGTTCGCCGACATGCTTCAGTGCAGCTTCCACGGCGGCCTTTAGATCGGGCGGGTAGGTCTCGCCGTTTTTGTAGAAATAGGTGCAGACCTCGGTGGTGATGGTGAAGCCGGGCGGAACCGGAAGGCCGAGATTGCTCATCTCCGCCAGGTTGGCGCCCTTGCCGCCCAGCAACGCGCGCATCTCGGCGCGGCCGTCAGCTTGACCCGCGCCGAAATTGTAGACCCATTTTGGGCCTGTGTTTGTCGTCATAACCCCGGTTCCTTCTTTAATGGTTTGGCCCGCCCGGGGACGTTTCCTCGAATGTCGTTCACGTCACGAATGCTTTAGCGGGCATAGCTACCGCGCGAGTAGTTAACGGTCTGATCCCGGAAGCCCCCTGCAACAACGCAGATGCCCCCGAAACGGCCAGCCCGTACGACGCGAAACCATTCTACCCGATCGGGCTGCGGCGGGAAGTGCGGAAGATGACAGCCCAATCATCACCTCCCCCATGCGGGGAGATCGAAATGCTGAGCTGCAAGGCCGCGAGGCATTTCGGGTGGGGGGCTGCTTCCGGACAGGCTCCCCCCACCCGAAATTGCTTCGCAATTTCGACCTCCCCACAAGTGGGAGGTAAAGGGCTTGCGGCTATCCCTCGATCTTCGAAAAATCGGCGACCTGGTGCGCGGTTTCGACGATTTGCGACAGAAGCTTTAGGCGGTTCTCGCGCAGAAGCTTGTCGTCGGTGTTGACCGTTACTTTGTCGAAGAAACGGTCCACCGGAACGCGCAAGGAGGCCAGCGCCTTCATGGCGGCTTCGAAATCTTCCGCGTGCAGCGCCTTGGCAGCTTCAACCTTTGTGTGAGTGAGCGCGCGTTGCAGCGCGATTTCCTCATCCTGCTTTAGTCCGTCCGGCACACCGCGATATTCGGTCTTGTCCTTCTTCTCTTCGATGCGAAGGATATTGGCGGCGCGGCGATAGCCGGTGAGCAAATTGGCGCCGTCGTCGGTCTTCAGGAAGGCCTGCAAAGCCTCTACACGGCGCACCAACCGCACCAGATCGTCTTCGTTACCAAGAGCGAACACGGCTTCGACCAAATCGTGGCGGGTACCCTTGTCGCGCAACGCTACCTTTAGACGATCGGCGAAGAAGGCCAGCAAATCATCGCCGAATTTGCGGACCGTTTTGAGCCCCAGCCGGACATTCTTTTCCAGAACGATGCGAATAACGCCGAGCGCGGCACGACGGAGCGCGTAGGGATCGCCGGAGCCAGTCGGCTTTTCGTCGATGGCGAAGAAGCCAGTGAGCGTGTCGAGTTTGTCGGCCAACGCGACAGCGATGGACACCGGCGATGTCGGCACGGCATCGGATGGCCCCACCGGCTTGTAGTGGTCGCGGATGGCGTCGGCGACTTCCTGCGGTTCGCCGTCATGCAGCGCATAATAGCGGCCCATGACGCCTTGCAGTTCGGGGAACTCGCCCACGACGCCGGTCGTCAGATCCGCCTTGCACAGATGCGCGGCGCGTTTGGCCTGCTCTACCTCCACCGGGGAAAGATTCAGTGCCTGCGCGATTTCACCTGCCAAGGCTTCGATACGGCTAACCCGCTCCATCTGCGTGCCGAGTTTGGCGTGGAAGACGATGTCTTTCAGAGTATCGACACGGTCGGACAGTTTGACCTTGCGGTCCTGGTCCCAGAAAAACTTTGCGTCGGACAGGCGCGCGCGCAGCACGCGCTCATTGCCGGCGACGATCTCGTAACCGCCATCGTCGGCAAGCATGTTGGAAACGACAGCGAAACGATTGGCCAGTTTGCCCCGCGCTGGATCGCGCAGCGCGAAATATTTCTGATGCGTGCGCATGGAGGTCTGAAGAATTTCCGCCGGCACGTCCATAAAGGCCGGATCGATCTGGCCGATCAGCACCACCGGCCATTCCGCCAAGCCCATCACTTCATTGGCGAGGCCTTCGTCGTCGATCAACTCCAGCCCGAGCGCGAACGCCTTCTGCTTGGCATCGTGCAGGATGGTTTCGCGCCGCTCCTGCCCCTCCAAAATGACATGGGCGTTACGCAAGCTTTCTTCGTAATCCTCGAAGCGGCGAACGGTAATTTCGCCTTGCGAGAGGAAACGGTGACCGCGCGTGGTGTTGCCGCTGCGGACGGCGCGCCCTGCGCCCCCTCCGGCGCTGCGCGCCACCTCCCCCGTAACGAAGGGGGAGGAAAGAACGATTTCAAAGGGGATGATTTCGCCGTCGAAGGTGGCGAGGATGCTGTGCAGGGGACGGACCCAGCGGAATGCGCCATCGCCCCAGCGCATGCTCTTCGGCCAAGGCAATTTGCCGATGGCCTCAGGCAGAATTTCGGACAGCACCTCCATGGTTTCGCGGCCCTTGCGCGCGATCACCGCAACGTAGAACTCGCCTTTGGCGTCGTTGCGCTTTTCGCATTGGTCGAGCGTGACGCCAACCGATTTGAGAAAGCCCTCGATAGCCTTTTCCGGCGCACCGACACGCGGGCCTTTCTTCTCTTCCGAAACATCGGGCTGTTTGAACGGCAGGCCGGTGATGGCCAGCGTCAGCCGCCGGGGTCCGGCAAAAGCCTTTGCCGCTTCGAACAACAGACCGCGATCGGACAGCGCGCCGACGACGAGACGCTCCAAATCCTTCGCGGCTTGCACCTGCATGCGCGCGGGGATTTCTTCAGAGAAAAGTTCGAGCAGCAGATCAGCCATAAGCCGCTCCGTTGAATGAAAAACCTACCCTCTCCCTAAGGGAGGGTCGAACGCGACGGGTCTGCAGGTCGAGAGACCGCCCCCTCACCCTGACCCTCTCCCCCTGGGGGGGAGAGGGAATTGGAGAACACCCTACCCTCCCCTTGAGTGGAGGGTGGGAAGGAAGGAATTGCATAGCGTCCATCATGGGCGCCTCGGGGTGTATTCGCCTTGGCCGCTGGCGAGCCAGGCTTCGCAGCAGGCTTTCGCCAATGTCCGTACACGGCCGATATAGGCGGCCCGTTCCGTCACCGAGATCACGCCACGTGCATCCAGGAGATTGAAATTATGGCTGGCCTTCAAGCATTGGTCGTAGGCGGGCAGCGCCAATCCGGCGGAGAGCAAATTTTTGCACTCCTTCTCCGCGTCCGTGAAATGCCGGAACAGAATTTCCGTATCCGAATGCTCGAAATTATAGGCCGAGTATTCGCGCTCGTTCTGGTGGAACACTTCACCATAGCGGAAGTGTTCGTTGAACTTCAGGTCGTAGACGTTCTCAACGCCCTGCACATACATCGCGAGCCGTTCCAGGCCGTAGGTGATTTCCGCCGACACCGGCGCGCAGTCGAAACCGCCGACCTGCTGGAAATAGGTGAACTGAGTCACCTCCATGCCGTCGCACCAGACTTCCCAGCCGAGGCCCCAGGCGCCGAGCGTCGGGTTCTCCCAATCATCTTCCACGAAGCGGATGTCGTGCCGCATGGGATCGATGCCGAGCGTCCGGAGGGATTCCAGATAAAGGTCCTGCACGTTGCTGGGCGACGGCTTCAGGATCACCTGATACTGGTAATAGTGCTGCAGCCGGTTGGGGTTCTCGCCATAGCGGCCGTCCTTGGGACGGCGCGACGGCTGCACATAGGCAGCCCGCCACGGCTTAGGGCCAAGCGCCCGCAGCGTAGTGGCCGGGTGCGAGGTCCCCGCCCCCACTTCCATGTCATAGGGTTGCAGGATCAGACAGCCTTGCGCCGCCCAGAAATTCTGCAGCGTCAGGATCAGGCCCTGAAAGGTGGCGGTGGTAACCGGGTTTGCGGACAAGGGGGGCTCGAAAAGAGGACGGGCGCAGATAGCCGCGCCCTGAACCTGCGGTCAAGCGCGGGCTTTTGAGCGCCGGTTGGCAGGTAAGGGTGCCTGCATTCAAGTGAGCCTCAGTGCTTCCCCGTGACGGAGAACGGCCTCGGCGGCCGCCGTGTTCCGCCCATCCGCTTCGTGCAGCACCAGGCCGGGCGCGGTTTCGGGCTTTCCCTCCCGGCCCTTTGTCACCTGAACGATGGCGCGCTTTGGGGGCTCGCTTGGACGGGGAAACAACGGAAACACGATGCCCGCCAGCCCGCGTGCCGGGTCCAGCAGTTCATCCGCACGGTCGGCGCGAAGGACCGCGGTGACCGTACCGCCGTCCTTCACCGCCGAGAGCGCCACGCGCATCCAGTCAGCGAGCGCCCGATCCGCGTCGCGCATCGCCCGGTCCCGGGCCGCATAAGGCGATTCCTGGCCGCTGGCCGGATAGAAGGGCGGATTCAACAGGACGTGGTCGAACGCGGCGATTTGGGCAAATTGCAACACATCGCCTGCCTCGAACCGCACCCTCCCCGCCATCGCATTACGGGCTGCATTCTCGTTTGCGAGATTAACCAAGTCCGGATCGATTTCGACGCCCGCCACACTGGCGCCCGGCACGCGGGACGCCAGACACAGGCTCGCCACCCCGGCCCCAGACCCCAATTCCAGCACAAGAGAACCGGCCTCCGCGGGGACCGCCGCCGCCAGCAGAACCGTGTCGTGTCCGGCCCGAAATCCGCGCTTGGGTTGGGCGATGGTCAGCCGCCGGTTCAGAAAACCGTCGAGCGTGTGGCCGTCCGCCGTCACGTCCAGCCGGGCTCGGGAGGCTCCGCTTCGGTCAGAATTTGCTTGGCCCGATCCAGATCGTCGTCCGCCACCATCAGGCGGCGCGGCAACACGCCCAAACTGCCCTCCATGACGCTCATATGCACATCGAAGACCAAATGCTCGACCCCCGCCTCCTTCAGCACCGCCTGGGCGAAGGACAGGTAAACAAAATTGTTGGTGCGTAAGAGCTCTTTCATCAGGGTTCCGCAAATCCCAGCCAGATTTTTGGGCGGTTCCTTGACCGGCCGGGCAGGCATTACCTAAATGGCGCGAACGACAACAGGCGGCAAGCGCTCATGAGCACGAATCCGCGGGAAACCGCTTCTCTGCCATCCCGGATCAACCCGGTGGAGCGGCTGGCGTCACTCGTCGGCGACGATCTGGCGGCGGTCGATACGGTCATCCATTCCCGCATGATCAGCGAAGTGGCGCTGATTCCCCAACTCGGCCAGCACCTTGTGGATTCCGGCGGCAAACGGCTGCGGCCGCTGATCACGCTCGCTGCCGCCCGTCAGTACGGCTACACGGGGCAAGCGCACCTGAAGCTCGCCGCCGCCGTCGAGTTCATCCATACCGCGACACTGCTGCATGACGACGTGGTGGACGAAAGCGCCCTGCGCCGCGGGCGGCCCGCCGCCAACGTGCTGTGGGGCAACAAGCCGTCCATTCTGGTCGGGGATTTCCTGTTCAGCCGGGCCTTTCAGCTGATGGTGGAAACCGGCATGCCGTCCGTGCTGGCGGTTTTGGCCAATGCCTCCGCGATCATCGCGGAAGGCGAAGTCTTGCAGCTTCGCTCGGCAAAAAATTTGGCGACCACGGAAGGCGATTATTTGAAGGTCATTACCGCCAAGACCGCGGCCCTGTTCGCCGCGGCGGCAGAGGCCGGCGCCATGACCGCGGGCGCGTCCCATGCTCATACTGATGCGTTGCGCGATTATGGCCGCAATCTCGGAATCGCATTTCAACTGGTGGACGATGCGCTGGATTATTCGGGACGTCAGGCGGTCATGGGCAAATCGGTGGGCGATGATTTCCGCGAAGCGAAAGTGACGCTGCCGGTAATCCTATCGTTGCAGCGCGCGAGCGAAGAGGAACGCCGCTTCTGGCGCAAGACCATCGAAGTGGGCGTGCAGGAAGAAGGCGATCTGACACGCGCCATCGAATATCTGGAACGCGGCGGCGCGCTGGGCGAGACCATCGAACGGGCGCGCAGCTACGCGCAAGCCGCGCAAAGCGCGCTTTCTCTATGCCCCGACAGCGAGATCAAAGCGGCACTGACCGACATCGTCGAATTCGTGGTCGAACGGGCTTATTGAGTGCCGTCGCGCGGCCAGCCGATATCCGGCGCCGCAATGCGTGTGAGCCTCACCCACCAGTCCGGATGATCCTGCGCGATGCGTTCAGCGGCGCCGATGGCGAATTGCTGCTGATCGAACAGGCCGAAACAGGTCGCGCCGCTGCCTGACATTTGCGCCAGAACACAACCCGGTTCGCGATCGAGCGCGGCCAAGACCTCTTCGATGACAGGCGCAACATGCGATGCGGGCGCTTCCAAATCATTCACCGCGCCGCTGAGGTAGCCGACCAGATCCCACACCGTTGTCATTGCGCCTGCGGGCGGCTTCGCGCCCAAGCCGGTGCGCGCGTTCAGACTGCCGAACACGGGTCCCGTCGGCACCATCACGCCAGGATTGATGAGGATCAGCGGGAATTGGGCCATCGGCGGGACGAGGATGACGCGCTCGCCTCGACCCTCCATCCAGCACGGACGGGAGTAGACGCAGGCCGGAACGTCCGATCCTAATGTTGCGGCGATATGCGCAAGCGCGTCTTCGGAATGGCCCAAATTCCAAAGTTTGTTCAGGCCGCGCAGGGCGGCGGCTGCGTCCGCCGAACCGCCGCCGATACCGGAGGCGACGGGGAGGTTCTTTTCGAGGGTGATTGCGGCGCCGGGTTTGCGCGGTGGAGAGACCGCCCCCTCACCCGCGCGCGGCTGCGCCGCGCACGGCCTCTCCCCCAGGGGGGGCGAGGCGATTAAAGCCTGTGCGGCTTTTAAAATCAGATTATCGCGACCAGCGGAGAGGCCTTTGCCGAAGCGGCCGGTAATCGAAAGCGAGATATCAGAGGCCGGTGCGAATGTAAGATGGTCGCTGGCTTCGGCGAAGGCGATGAGGCTTTCCAGCGCGTGGTAACCGTCGTCACGGCGCTCGCCGACGTGCAGAAACAGATTGATCTTCGCCGGAGCGAAGACCTCGATTGTTTCAGGTACGTTTCGCTGCGTCACAGATTTCGCCCAAGTGATCCTCCCCTGCGCAGCGGGGGAGGATTAAATCACTGCGAGGCGGAGACGGCGTCGAGGCCGAATTGCAGTTTGCGTTCGAGAACGACTTTCTGTTTGGCGTCGGCATTGCTTTGAAGCGCGTGCTGCCACTGGAAGCGCGCGTCAATCCTGCGTCCCACGCGCCAATAAGCATCGCCCAAATGCTCGTTCACATCAGCGGCTGCCGGGGCAAGCTGCACAGCCTCTTCCAGGGCGCGCGCGGCATCCTGATAGCGGCCGAGCCGGTAATAGGCCCAGCCCACGGAGTCTGCGATGGCGCCGTCGAGCGGGCGAAGTGCGCGTGCTTTTTCCAGCATCGCAACCGCCTCGTCCAGATTCATGCCCTTATCGACCCAGCTATAGCCAAGGTAATTCAGCACATCGGCACGATCCGGATTGATCTTCAGCGCGGCGCGGAAGTCGCGTTCCGCCGCTTCCCAACGGCTCGACCGCTCCAGCGAAACGCCGCGCGCGTAGAACAAGCCGGTCAGCCGCCGGTCGCCTGGCGGAATGATGGCGATGGCTTTGTCATACGCCCCCGCTGCTTCGGAGTATTGATCGCCTTGACGCAGCAAATCACCGAGCGCCGTCCAGATGTCGCTTTCCTGCGGCATCATCGCCGAAAGCGCCCGCAATCTGGTGATGCCCATATTGCTCTGACCCAAGCGGCCGTCATTGATGGCCGATTGCACCTGCGTCATGCCGTAATAGGGCGATGTGGCGGGTATCCGCGCATACAGACCATTGGCCAAATCGAACTTCTGCATCTGCTCGTAGCGATTGGCGAGCAGCACCCGCGCAAGGTCGAAATCGGGACGCGCGTACAGCGTCAAATTCAAATACAGGATCGCCACGTCCGCGCTGCGCTGATCGTTCAGCGAAGCAGCAATTCCAAACAGGGCCTCGGACACGCCTTCCGCCGGAGTACCGACCAGCGGCTGCGGTACTTTCTTGGCGGCGATGTCCTTCAACGCCGTGATCGCCAGCGGATTGCCGGGATTGTCCCGAAGCGCGCGCTCGTAGAGCGTCTTGGCTTCGTCCGCACGTCCGTGCCGCGCCAAATAGCGGCCATAGGCATCGGCCGTGCGCGGGCCGGTTCCCATCACGGAAAGCGCCTGCTTGTAGCTGTCGTCCGCGTCTTTATCGCGACCGAGATAATCGTAGATCAGTGCGCGATGCATCAGCCGAAGGCCTTCAACGCCGCGCTGATTGGAGAGAGCATCCAGCGCCGTAATGGCGCCGTCGGCGTCCTTCATACCGGCCCGCGCCCAGGCGGTGACCACGCTGTTGGTGAGCACGGCAAACAATCCACGCGCAGGCCCGTCAACGTCGGCGATAACCGCCGGATAATCTTTTTTAACGAGGGCGCCGACCTCACGCACCAGATGCGCGGGGCGGTTTTCCGGATCGCCCGCCAGCACGCGGTCGGTGAGGCTCAGCGCGTGGTCAATGTCGCCCGCTTCCGCGGCGAACAGGAATGTGCGCTCCAGAATATCGGAGTTAGACGGATCGTCCTTCAGCGTGTTGGCGTAGTAGCCGGTGGCTGCTTTGACATCGCCCTGAGAAGCGGCAAAGTTCGCCGCGAGGTAGGTGCCGGCCATCGAATTGGCCTGCGGTGTTTCCGTGACCTTGGCCTGCATCGGCATGGTTCCAGGGGTGCTGCAAGCGGCAAGCGAGAGCGCCGACAAACCGGACGCAAGGGCCAATAATTTTTTCAATTGCACGGCTTTTGCTTCCTCTTAGCTGGCGGAACCATACCCGTATTTGCCAGGGCCGTCACAGGGTCCGTCACATGTTTCCGTAGGCCGGCCCGTCGCCCCCCTCCGGCGTAGTCCACGTAATATTCTGCGCCGGATCTTTGATGTCGCAGGTCTTGCAGTGCACACAATTCGCGGCATTAATTACGAAGCGAGGCGCCCCCTCGGCGCCGGTCACCACCTCAAAGACGCCTGCCGGGCAGTACCTTTGCGCCGGCTCGGCATAGACCGGCAAATTCTCACCTATTGGTAGGCTGGAATCTTTCAACTTGAGGTGAATGGGCTCGTCCTCATCATGTCGTGTTCCCGACAGGAAGACGGAGGACAGTTTATCGAAGCTGACGACGCCGTCAGGCCTAGGGTAGGCGATCGCTTTTGCGTCTTTCGCCGGAACCAGCTGCGCGTAGTCCGGCCCTTTGCTTTTCAGCGTACCGAACGGGCTGAAGCCGAAAAGCTGGTTGGTCCACATGTCGAGCGCGCCGAGCGGTACGCCGAGCGCAGTGCCATAGCGGGACCATAGCGGCTTCACATTCCGCACCCGTTTGAGATCTTTGAAAACGGGTGATTGGCGGTAAGCGTCCTCGTACCCCGTCAGCAGGTCCCCTGCCCGTCCTTCGGACAGCGCCGCAGCGGCAGCATCCGCCGCCAACATGCCCGTCAGGATCGCATTATGACTGCCTTTGATACGGGGGACGTTGACGAAGCCCGCAGCGCAGCCGATCAGCGCGCCGCCTGGAAAAACAAGTTTCGGCACCGCCTGAAACCCGCCCTCGGTAATGGTCCGGGCGCCATAGGCGATACGCCGCCCGCCTTCCAGCATGGGCCGGATGAGCGGGTGGGTCTTGAACCGCTGAAACTCGTCGAAGGGCGACAGATAGGGATTGCGGTAGTCCAGATGGACCACAAAGCCGACCGAGGCGAGCCGCTCCCCATACTGATAAATGAATGAGCCGCCGCCGGTGTGATTGTCGAGCGGCCAGCCCATACTGTGCATGACGAGGCCGGGATTGTGCTTTTGGGCCGGCAGCTCCCACAACTCTTTCAAGCCGAGGCCATAGGTTTGTGGCGCCCGGTCTTCGGCCAGCCCGAAGCGCGCAATGAGCGTCTTGGCCAGCGACCCGCGTGCGCCCTCCGCGATCAGCACATATTTCCCGCGCAGCACCATGCCCGGCGTGTAATTCGCCTTCTCTTGCCCATCGCGGCCAACGCCCATATCGCCGGTGATGACGCCGGTAACTTCGCCTGCGGGGCCAAACTCAAGATCGGCCGCGGCGAAGCCGGGGTAAATCTCCACGCCGAGCGCTTCGGCCTGCTGCCCCAGCCAGCGGCACACCATTCCGAGACTCGCGATGTAGTTGCCGTGATTGCTCATCAGCGGCGGCATCAGAAAATTCGGCAGGCGCAACCGGCCGGCGGGGCCTAGAAAATAGAAACGGTCGTCCGTTACGGGTGTGCCGAGCGGCGCGCCCCGCTCCTTCCAGTCGGGGAAAAGCGCGTTCAGCCCGATCGGATCGATCACCGCGCCCGAGAGGATGTGGGCGCCGACTTCGGCCCCCTTCTCGACAACGCAGACGCTGAGATCGGGTGCGAGTTGTTTCAGGCGGATGGCGGCGGACAGACCGGCGGGACCCGCGCCGGCAATCACCACGTCAAATTCCATGCTTTCGCGGGATTCGCTCATGGACTTGTTCTTAGAGACGTAACAAGCGGTGAGGCAAGGCTGACGCCCCGCCGCCAATGGCCTATCATCGCAATATGAGCGTGCGAGCGGAAACTTTGGCGACACTGACCTGGCTGATCGAGGCCGGGGCAGACGAAGCTACCGCCGAGGAGCCGGTCAATCGTTTCCGCGCCGCTCCCCCGCAACCGGCCTTGCGGACCGGAGGGCCGGAAGCTGCGGGGTTCTCTCCCCAACCTTCCGCGTACGCCGCCGGAATGCGCCCCGCGGCATTACCACCGCGCGAGATTCGCCGCCCGGAGGCTCCGGCCCACACGGTTGCTTCAGCCGAGGCCGTTTCCTTATCGACGTCCGCGGGGGCGGCACGCGCGCTGGCTGCCTCCTGCGCCACGCTTGCGGAGCTGAAGCAGGCGCTAATCAACTTCGATGGGATGGGTGAGCTGAAGCGCGCGGCCAAGAACACCGTCTTCGCCGACGGCACGCCCGAGCATGGGATCATGCTCATCGGCGAAGCGCCCGGGCGGGACGAAGACGAGCAGGGCCTGCCCTTCGTCGGGCGGGCGGGAAAGCTGCTCGATCGCATGTTGGCGGCAGCGGGATTGGACCGGACCAAGGTCTACATCACCAATGTGCTGAACTGGCGTCCACCGCAGAATCGCGACCCCTCGCCGGAAGAAGCCGCCGCCTGCATGCCCTTCCTGCACCGCCATATCGCGCTGGTTCAGCCTCGTGTGCTGGTCCTGTTAGGCGCCGTTTCGGTCCGCCACGTGCTGGGGTCAACCGAGGGCATCATGCGCGCCCGGGGCCGCTGGGAGGTCTACCAAAATCCCCAACTGGAGCGGCCAGTGCCCGTCATGCCCACGCTTCACCCTGCTTTTCTGCTGCGTCAACCTTCCGCTAAGCGATTGGCATGGCTTGATCTTTTGGCAATTTCCGAAAAAATCGCCGAGCTTGGGCTTGCTTGACCGGTTAACCTTGGCCACCATAGGCACTAGCTAGAGGAAAACCACGCATTGAAAACATTCGCCGTCGCAGCCCTCACAGCATTTTGTTGCTTTGCCGCGGTTAACACCGCTGCGGCCGATCCCGTCACCGCTTCCACGGTGCTCTCGCCGGACGACGTCAAACTCTATGGCGAGATTTTCGCGGCGCAGAAAACCGGACAGTTCGCCAAAGCCGATAAGCTCCTGGGCAAGCTCCAGGACGACGTCCTTGTCGGCTATGTGCTGCAGGATCGCTATCTCGGTGCGCACTACCGGACGAAATTTCCTGAGCTGAAGAGTTGGCTGGAGAGCTACGGCGATCTTGCCGGGGCCGATGAGATTTACAAGCTGGCGGTTAAGCGGGCGCCGAAGAAGACATCCGTCCCGGCGCCTCTGCGTGCGCATTGGCGTGGTTCGGCGGGCGACGGCCTTCCCTTCGAGAATATGTCGCTTCAGTCGCCTGCCGCCGTGCGCATCGCGGAGCAACTGCGGTCTCTGGTGCGTGACGACCGGCCCGAAGCGGCCCATGCCGCCGTGAAGCGCCTGGCGCAGACGCGGTCGGGTCTGTCGCAAGCCGATCTAGACCGGCTGACGGCCTATGTGGCCACGGCCTATCTTGGCACCGTTAAGGACGAAGCAGCCCTGGCGCTGGCCGAAGAGGTCATCGCCCGTGGCGGTGTTGCCGCCATTCAGTGCCATTGGACGGCAGGGCTGGCCGCTTACCGGCTTGGTCAGTTTGAGAATGCAGCAAGTCACTTCGAGGCCGTCGTCTATGCATCCAAAGCACGGCGTACCTATGCGGCTGCCGCCTTCTGGGCGGCCAAGAGCTGGACCCGTAGCGGCAAACCCGATCGCGTTCTCACGCTGTACGAACGTGCGGCCGCGGAATCCGACACCTTCTACGGTCTGCTGGCCAAACGCGTTCTCGGCAACGATATGAAGGCCGAATTCTCCGAACCGGCTTTGGACACGATCGCCTTCTCCAATCTGATGCAGGACAAGGCGGCGCACCGCGCGGTTGCGCTGTGGCAGATCGGCCGTTCCGACAATGTCCAGCCTGAGCTTTCCCGCGCCTTCGGCCAAATCTCGCCCGACCTCGATGCGGCCTTTGCCGCACTGGCCCGCAATCTTGGCGCTCCCGCGATGGAACTGCGCGCGGCCGAAACCGCTGCTCCATCTATCAGGCTGACAAGCCTCTATCCCGTGCCGCCGTATGAACCCAAGGGCGGTTACGCGATGGACCCCGCTTTCGTGCTGGCAATCGCGCGCCAGGAAAGCCGCTTCGAGCCCAGCGCCCTGTCGAAAGCCGGCGCCCGTGGAATCATGCAGATCATGCCGCAAACCGCCGTCATCATCGCGCATGACGCTACGCTGGCCGGACGAAACATCGCCCGCCTGAACGACCCGACCTACAGCATGACCTTGGCGCAGAATTATCTGCGCGATCTGGTTGTCCGTCAGAACGGCAATCTGTTCAGCGTTGCCGCCGCCTATAACGCCGGCGAAGGCAATCTTGCGAAGTGGCAGGGACTGCGCGACCGTGACGCCGATCCGCTGCTTTTCATCGAAACGATCCCGCTCTCAGAAACACGCGACTATGTTAAGCGTGTGATGACCAATCTTTGGATGTATCGTCTTCGTCTCGGCCAACCCACGGCGGGTCTGGACGATGCCGCCGCCGGTGGCTGGCCGACTTACGAGTCTCCTCCCGCGCAATGACATGGCAGATACACATTCACGCGAGTTCATCCCGGTCCGCATCGCCATCCTGACGGTGTCGGACACGCGCACGCGTGAGAACGACGTTTCAGGCGACACGCTGGAAGCGCGGGTGCGCGATGCCGGGCATCATGTCTCCGGCCGCGCCATCGTACCGGACGACAAGAACCGCATTGTCGACCGGCTGATCGAATGGATCGCCGATCCGGAAATCGACGTCATCATCTCCACGGGCGGCACCGGACTGACGGGGCGCGATGTTACGCCCGAAGCATTCCGCAGTGTGTTCGAAAAAGAGATCGACGGCTTCTCCGCCGTGTTCCACCGCATCAGCTACGACAAGATCGGCACCTCCACCATTCAGTCGCGCGCCTGTGCGGGCGTGGCGAAGGGCACCTATCTGTTCGCTCTGCCCGGTTCTCCCGGCGCCGTGAAAGACGGCTGGGACGGTATCTTGAAGGCGCAGCTCGATTACCGGCACAAGCCGTGCAACTTCATCGAGATCATGCCGCGCCTGGAAGAACATCTGCGCCGGAAATAGCGGCTTCCTGCCATGAACGAGCCATCCGCCGGCGCAAACCCGAACGAGCCCGCTGCCCTAGAGCATGATCCGATCAAAAGGAATCGGATCATACTCTAGATTCCTTAGTTTGGCGCGCAATCTAACGACGAACCGGCGTCCACTTCGTCGGATTGCGCTCTGGAGATCGCACAATTCCAGACGGCTGCCTTGTTGCACCGGCAAGGACAGAGCGCGTCGTAAATTTCCTCAAAGACCTGCGCAGACATTCGGGATGACGCTCCGCCTGTTCGGAGTTATTACGCATCACCAAAGGAGCCGTCCGTGTACGTTCCCCCAGCGTTCCGTGAGGAAGACCTCTCGATCCTGCACGCGACAATGCGCGAGGCCCGTTTGGCGACTCTTGTCACCGCTACGGCCGAAGGCATGATTGCTACGCCGTTGCCACTCATTTTGGCGCCCGATGAAGGCCCCTATGGCACGCTTTACGGTCATGTGGCGCGCGCGAACCCGCAATGGACGCTGGCGGCGGCCGGGGATGCCTTGGTGCTGTTCATGGGACCGGATGCCTACGTCAGCCCATCCTTTTATCCGTCCAAGCAAGAGCACGGGAAGGTCGTGCCGACCTGGAATTACATGACGGTTCAGGCTTACGGTCCGGTCGAATTTTTCGACGACGTGCAGCGTCTGTATCAGGTCGTTACGCGGTTGACCGATCGGCACGAGAGTCCCCGCGCCGATCCATGGGCCGTCACCGATGCGCCCGAGGAATTCATCCGTACACAGCTTAAAGCAATTATCGGCCTGCGGATTCCCATTGCCCGTTTGGAAGGCAAACGGAAAATGAGCCAGAACAGAAACGCCGAGGACCAAGCCGGCGTCGCCGCGGGGCTTGGCGCCAGCGATCGCCCGTCCGACCGCGCCGTGGCTGCGCTCATGTCGCGCTGAACGCCATAAGAAAAGGCGCAGGTCGCCCCGAGCCTTTCCTGTATGCCAACCCTAACCGCCTTGCGGGCGCGGACCGTCGGGCGGCGGCGTTACGGGTACGGCTTCCCACGCGCCGTTACACTCCCGCACATACGGGTAATACCCTTCGGGATTTTGGCAGTGGTACCAATTCTGCGGCGGTGGCGGCCCATCGGGCGGAATCAGATAGTCGGCCGGGGGCGGCCCGTAGTCGCGCTCCACGACGCGCGGCGGTGCGTAATATGGAGAGCCATAGCCATAAGCCCCGTAATAAGGCCCCCAGAACGGGTCGTACCAGCCGGGGCCGAAACCCGGACCGATGAAGACGCTGCCATAAAAGCGATCCCGGCCGCGATAACCGCCGCCGCGGAATCCATCACCGCGGCCATAGCCGCCGCCGCGCACTCCATCGCCGCGGCCAAAACCGCCACCGCCGCCTCTCCCCACACCTGGGCCTGCCCCCTGCGGGCCTGGAGCGCCTTGCGGGCCTACGTTTGGTGGCGGGCCGCCGCCTCCACCACCCTGGCCGCCTGCACGGCCACCTCCACGGCCACCCTCTGCCGCCTCCGCGGTTTCCACCAAGAGAGGCACGATCAGCGCAGCCGCGAGCAAGGCTTTGAGCAACACCCTCATTTCACTCTCCTACGATGAGCAATACGGATGGTCGCTGTGTATTGCCAAGATCAACCCATTTCACGGTCGATGGTGGTCACTCTTACATGAACCGCCGCTGAACCGATTGATCTAAATGGCGATATTATACTTTGCGTTCCCAGGCGCGAGGGGTAGTCTGACATGACTGCGCTGCCTTGGTCGTACTGGGAAGCGCTTCGACAGGCGTCGGAGGGGCTCAATCTTATGAAATTCACGCTGGTCTATGACGGTGACTTGCCAGCGGGGGATGGCAAGAGGGCCGTCTATGCGAGCCGGATTCGCAATGAACTTCACGATCAAATGGCCGACCTGTGGGACAGCCATATCATCTTGCGGCAATTGGCACGGACGGCTCGAGTGCCAGAATCCGGCCACAGCATGATGGCGGTGTCGGGTATGAGGTTAAGTGAATACACCGAGCCAATCGGTGAGGTGCCGCACGGCTTCGTCGATCTTTGCGCGCCAATTCGGAACTACATTCCCATAGTGCGAAATAGCCTTCACCTCGCCTGCGCCATTGACATGCTTTTTCTGCGTCACGAAGAACCGAAACATCTTTTTGAGGCAGGTGGCGACCTAGATAATCGGATAAAATGCTTTTTCGATGGCTTGCAAATCCCCAATGTGCAAGCGGAGGCAAACGGCGAGGAGCCAACTGCGGTCCCTCTGTATTGCCTCCTTGAGAATGACCGTTTGATATCGGATTTTTCTGTGCGAACCGGGCGACTGCTCGGTCGCGGCGAGAAAAAACGCCATGCCGTTCGGATTCAAGCTGACATTACAGTCAAGGTTCTCCGCGTCACTCCGCAGAACCAGATTTTGATGGGTGGGTAGTCTTGACGACTTTTCCGAACGCCCGCTCAAACGATCCAGGGTCATTGTCGGTTTCGAGTTCGCGTGCAGCCTCACGCAACCGCTTGGCGCGGTCTTGTTCCGTTAGAACAGTCTTCTTCTTTGGCATCAGGGCCGCCTCAAGATCACATCGCCAATCCGCTGCCACCATGAACGCCGCTTGGCGGGCAAACGTGGTGGCAGCGGATCGTATTTCCGCAGATCAAGCGTCAGACACCCCCAACTCCCGTCCGATCTTTGATACCGCATTTTCGCGTCAACTCCGGGTCGCTTCTAGCAAGAGAAGGATGAGGCGAAGCATATCACGGCCCTTTCTGAAGTCGCGATCAGAAGGGCGCCCCACTAGTCGTTCGATACGTGAGACGCTTTCCGCTTGCGCCTTTCAGAGCGCGAACCGCGCGGGCTTCATCGCCAACGCCAAGCCGCTCGCGGTTGCTGTAGCGGAAATCGAACTCCGCCAGATACCGCTGCAAATGCTGTTCGGCGCAATGTTGGTACGTGCCGACCATGCCACGCTTAAAGATGCTGAACACACCTTCGACCGTATTGGTGGAAGCATCGCCGCGAACATATTCGCCACGGCTGTGGTTCACCGTTTTGTGGCTCTTGAAATGCTTACCGATGCCGGGGAACAGAACGGATTCATCGGTGCGGATATGCGTCTCGGGCGAGACGTAGTGCCTGATTACGTCGTGCATATCGCGCTTCCGAAGCATCGGCATGTACAGCGAGCGGACACGTCCGCCGCGCTCAACCAGCGCAACAACCGCATTCTTATGGCCCACGCCGGTCTTCATAGGCCGGTCGGCCTTGTGTCCGATGTAGGTTTCGTCAATCTCAACAAAGCCGCCAAGGCCGCCCATAGGAACGCCTTTGCCGGAAGGCTTCATTGCCTCGCGGATGCGGTGCGACATGAACCATGCAGACTTGAGCGTAATGCCCAGCGTGCGATGAAGCTGGTTAGCGGAGACGCCCTTCTTGCTGGAGCAGATCAGGTGAATGGCGCAAAGCCAGTCGCGCATGGCGATGTGGCTGGCCTCAAAGATCGTCCCGATCTTGACCGTAAACGGCTTCCGGCAGGCATAGCACTTGTAGAGGCCAACCCGGTTCGTCTTGCCCTTCAAAGCGCCGGAACGGTCCACCACGCCGCAATGCGGGCAAACCCGGCCATCGGCCCAAAGGTGCTTTTCGACGAAGGCGTAAGCGGCGGCTTCATCGGTGAAGTGGGGCTGGGAAAAGATCGACTTAGACATAAGCTAACTCCTTATGATCAAAGTCTATATCTCGTACTTGGGAACGTCAAGTATAATATCGCCATCTAAATCGTTCAATCCATTTGTTCTTGCTTTGTTCTTTGCGCTTGCTAAACTGCTTTATGACCCAAGTACTCGACGCAGCAGCCGACCCAAGGCTTTTAAAGGGACGCGGCGCCCGCTCCAACGATTCCAGCCGCTACGACGCGGAACGGCGTGTCGGTTTCGACGATGGCTGGCGGCACGAGGACGAAGAGCCGCCGCCCATTCGCACCGAAGTGCTTCGCGATGCGACCCGAACCATCATCACGCGCAATACCTCGCCGGATATTTCGTTCAACCAGTCCATCAACCCGTACCGGGGGTGCGAACACGGCTGCATCTACTGTTTCGCGCGGCCGACGCATGCGTATCTGGGGATGTCGCCGGGGTTGGATTTCGAAAGCAAAATTCTGTTCAAACCGGACGCGGCGAAGCTTCTGGAAGCGGAGCTAAGCAAGCCCAGTTACGTGCCGCAGGTGATTGCGATGGGGACAAACACCGATCCCTATCAGCCGATCGAACGCGAATACCGGGTGACGCGCTCCATCCTTGAGGTGCTCGCGAAGTTCAAGAACCCGGTCGGCATTGTCACCAAGTCGGCGCTGATCGCCCGCGATATCGATATTCTGGCGCCCATGGCAGCCGAGGGGCTGGCGAAGGTGGCGCTGTCGATCACGACGTTGGATCGCAAGCTCGCCCGCATCATGGAGCCGCGCGCCGCAACGCCGGAGCGCCGGCTGGAAACGCTGCGGGCGCTTTCCGCGGCGGGCATCCCGACGGTGGTGATGACAGCGCCGATCATTCCCGCGCTCAATGACGACGAAATGAAGTCCATTCTGGCGGCGGCGGCGAAGGCCGGTGTGAAGCAGGCGGGCTACACGTTGTTGCGGCTGCCGCTCGAAATCAAAGACCTATTCCGCGAGTGGCTGGAAGACCAAGTCCCCGATCGCGCCAAGCATGTGATGTCGCTGGTGCGCTCGATGCGTGGCGGCAAGGATTACGATTCAAACTGGGGCACGCGCATGACCGGCATGGGGCCTTACGCGCAGATGCTGGCGCAGCGGTTTGCAATTTCTGTGAAGCGGCTCGGGCTGAACAGAATGCGCGTGGAGTTGGACACATCGAAATTCAAACGCCCAGCGCAAACCGGCGATCAACTCAAGCTGTTCGGTTAGCAGCTAAATTGGAGGAGATAAGAAAGCTTACGGGAAAACGATTCGCTCCGTTTCTTCCCCCACGCGTGTGGCACGGGGATCGCATATTGAATTACCTCCCCCTTGTGGGGAGGTCGAAATCCCTCGCGGCTTCAGCCGCGAGGGATTTCGGGTGGGGGGATTGCCGCGGACAGTCTCCCCCCACCCGAAATTGCTCGCGTAAGGCGCGATCAATTTCGGCCTCCCCACAAGGGGGAGGCAATTTCGGCCAGAATTTTTCGAATGTGCGATAGCCCTGCCGCCTCTCCACCGCGCCCCGTTCGTGGCCCGGTGGGATGTGTGTGGGTAATCGCGATTGGGCTTGCGGTGGATACCCGCGACTGGGCTATGACTCGGGAAGGAACGTCCGGGCCCACCCATGCCGCATTACATCTATGAATCGCGCTGGCTGAAGACGGTCGAAGGGCCGATTGCCGGCGTCGATGAAGCGGGGCGCGGTCCGCTGGCCGGACCGGTGGTGGCGGCTGCGGTCATTCTGGACCGCAAGCGGATCCCTAAGGGCCTGAACGACTCCAAGCAGATGACCGAACAGGCGCGCGAGGAAGCTTACCTCCGCATCATGGAAGCCTGCATCGTAGGCGTCGGAGAAGCCAGCGTCGATGAAATCGATCTGGTGAACATACGGCAGGCTACACATCTGGCGATGGCGCGCGCGGTGCGGGCGCTTTCGGTGGCGGCGAATTTCGCACTGGTGGATGGCAACGATGCCCCCGCCCTTCCCTGCCGCTGCGAAACGCTGGTGGAAGGCGATGCCAAGTCGGTTTCGATTGCAGCCGCATCGATCATCGCCAAGGTCACGCGCGACCGGATGATGCGCGCCTTGCACGAACAGTTCCCCGGTTATGGCTGGGGCAGCAACAAAGGTTACGGCACCCAGCAGCACCTTGTGGCGCTGAATCAGCTCGGTCCCTGCGTGCATCACCGTCGCAGTTTTGCGCCCGTCTACCAGATGTTGCGTCCTGTGAGTCCTGGGGACTCTAATTTAACCGCTTGATTCAATTATCTGATTGACGGCGAATCACCTGTGAATCAGTGTGCCCGGCCTGTGGATTGATTCGCGGGTGGGGCACATGGCGAGACGGTCGGACGGGTCTGAAATAGCGGACTTTGAAGCGAACCGGATTATTCAGGGCGATTGCGTAGCGGCGATGAACGACATGCCGGAAGGCGTGGCCGACCTCATCTTCGCCGATCCGCCCTACAATCTTCAACTCGAAGGCGAGCTAAGGCGGCCTGACAATTCCAAGGTCGACGCGTGCGACGATGCCTGGGACCAATTCGCCAGTCTGGACGAATATGACCGCTTCACCCGTGCGTGGCTGACGGCCTCGCGGCGCGTGCTGAAGGACAATGGCGCGATCTGGGTCATCGGCTCCTATCACAACATTTTCCGCGTCGGTGCGATCCTGCAGGATTTGGGCTTCTGGATTCTCAACGATGTGATCTGGCGCAAAGCCAATCCCATGCCGAATTTCCGCGGCCGCCGCTTTACCAACGCACATGAGACGCTGATCTGGGCCGCCAAATCGCGCGATCAGAAAAGCTACACGTTCAATTACGAAGCCATGAAGGCGCTGAACGAAGAACTACAGATGCGCTCGGATTGGCACCTGCCAATCTGCTCGGGCGGCGAGCGGCTGAAGGACGAGAACGGCGACAAAGCGCACTCGACGCAGAAGCCGGAATCGCTGCTGCATCGCGTGATCCTGTCGTCCACCAATCCGGGCGATGTGGTGCTCGATCCGTTTTTCGGGTCCGGCACAACAGGTGCGGTCGCCAAACGCCTCTCGCGGCGGTTTATCGGCCTGGAGCGCGATCCCAATTATGTCCGGCTGGCGCGGCAACGTTTGGCGGCGGTGGTGCCGGCGGAAGACGACGTCATCGCGGTTACGCGCTCAAAGAGAGCCGAGCCGCGCGTTCCCTTCGGCACGCTGGTGGAACGCGGCATGCTGAAACCGGGCGCGGTCCTGACTGGCATGGGCGGACGCTTCCGGGCGAAAGTGCGCGCCGACGGAACGCTGGTGTGCGCCGATGCGACCGGCTCCATCCACCGCATTGCCGCGCATGTGCAAGGGCTGGACGCCTGCAACGGCTGGACCTTCTGGCACTACGAGCAGAAGGGCTCGATGATCCCCATCGACCTGCTGCGCCAACAGGTCCGCGCTGAATTGAATTAGACGCTTTGCTTCTCTGGGCGCACGTCCTCGTTGCGTAGATAGGTGATACTCGTCGTCAGGAACGGAAATTTGACGCCCGAATGGGCGACATAGATTGGTTGCCATAATCCATCAGAGAGCTTTTCCAGCACGCGCCTAACGACCCCACCTCGCTGCGTATGGATAGCAAGTCTGCAATCGCCCGAAGCAATCGCGTCGAGCGCGTCAAGAACAATTCGTCGCTTCTTCTCGTACGGAAAAAAGTAGCTCCAGAATTTTTCAAAACCAATGTTGAGCTCGTCGCCATTTTGCAAAGCCAACGTGAGCTCAAATGAGAGGCCGGGCTGCTTCGACAAGCGCATCATTAGCTCGATGGGAGCGTTGTCGATCCTTTCAATGGTGAACGAATGGCGCCGAGCAAAGTCTCGGAAAAGAGATTCAGCCTCCATCGTATAATCCGCCATACAAAGATAATAACTTAGGTCCGCCGCTTGCCAAAGAGCTGCGAAGCATCAAGGGAGCAATCCTCTATGAACCGGAAGAACGCACTTGATTGGCGGGATGAAACCCTCGCGCATGTGCGGCGTCTCATAAAGGAAGGCGACCCACTCATCGTCGAAGAAGTGAAATGGCGTAAGCCGTCAAAGCCCGATGGCGTTCCGGTGTGGTCGCATGATGGCATCATCTGCACCGGAGAGACTTACAAAAGCGCGGTGAAACTGACATTTGCGAAAGGCGCGTCTCTGGAAGACCCGTCAGGCCTGTTCAATTCCAGTTTGGACGGCAACATACGCCGCGCCATCGACATCGGCGAAAACGACAAGATCAACGAGAAAGCCTTCAAGGCGCTTATCAAAGCCGCTGTGACGCTGAACGCGTCGGATGCCGCCGCCCGCGCCGGCAGCAAAAAGAAGCCGAAGCAAACCTAGCCGCGGAGGGTTTGCATCAGGCGTATGCTCAAGCGGATTTTCGTACGATGTGTGTCGTTCCCGGCGAGCATCGCGGCAGGCGATGCGAGGGAAGGGAACCCAATCGGCGAAGATTTGAGCGCAAACGGCGACAAATGAATTCCCTTCCCGTCGTGACGCCAACCGCGTCACGACGCCGGGAATGACAAACGCCCTTTAAAAATCCGCCGTTTTCGCTTCGGGAATTTCGCCGATGAGGGTGCCGTCGAAGGTGCGGTTGTTTTCGGCGCACACGACTTCCTCGAACTTGCCGCCTCGGCTGGGGCGGTACGTGACCATACCTTTCCAAGGCATGGTGAAGGCGCCGGGGTCGTCCACCCGGAAGACGACTTCCAAGCCCTTGCCGCGCTGGTCGGAGACGATACGGTAACGCTCCGTCACATGAATCTTGTCGGTGTGCGGGGTGCCGAAAGAATCCACGACAGACATCGGCTTCACCGCCTGGCCGACCGTGTCGACCACCAGCGTGTCACCTTCGTAACGGCCGATGGATTCTCCGTACCAGGACGGTTTCACATTCGGCGAATGCTTATCGGTGAGCCAAATCACCCGGCTTTGGTGATCGCGCTGATAGATGATGGTGATCTTGTCCTTTTGCTGCAGGAACTCGACGGGCTCGCGCAGGTTCAGCACTTCGGGAACGCCGGACGGCCAGCAAGTGCCGTGCGCGGTATCGACATGTTCCTGCTTCTGCTCCAGCTCGGCATTGTGTTTCACGATCTCGCGCGCCCAGGGCTGAAGTATGGGATTGTTGAAGTCGCCGGCGACGACGCCGCGAATTTTACTGGGAAGCTGATCCAAGGGCTTGCCCTCATTGTCCCCAGGCACAGGAAAGAACCGGGATTCGTTGGCGCGCTCCCAAACGCCCGCGAAATTCGGAGCCTCATCGTTGCTGTCGCCCGCCAGGGCCGCCCCGGCGCAGCCGCATAGGGCCGCGCCTACCAATAGCGTTACTAACTTTCGGTTGCCCATCGGTTCGATCCAGCGTGAATGTTTCAATGGCTGCAAGTTACTCTGCCCGCCGTTCAACAAAAAGGCCGCCGCGCTATCAGGGTAACCTTCCCCTCTTCACGGATGGTTCAAAGTCCAAAAGCGATGGCAGCGACGGGGTCTCGTTGGCGCAGGCGAGCACTTTCCTCATCAGCGTCGGGAGCGCGGCAGTCTTCAGCTCCTTCGGGCTCAGCCACATGCCCTCGCCATTGGGGCGAGCGGGAAAGCTGGCGACGTAGACTTCCAACTCCAGTTCGAAATGGGTGAAGCCGTGGCGCACGATGCCGGGCTGTTTTTTCCAGCCTGCGGAAAACGGCGCTTGTTGCAGCGCTCGGGTGCGGGCGGGGAAATCCGGCAGCCATTCGCTTAGAGGCGGCTGCAGCATCGCCCCGAGAAGGCCGTTTTCCGGGCGCCGTTCCAGATAGACGGCGCCTTTGGCGTCAAACGCTACGAAAGCCGCCCCCCGCTTCAATGGCCGTGCGGCCTTAGGTGTCTTGCGCGGCAACGTTTCGGCAATTCCGCGCCGCCGCCCTTCACAAAACGCCGCAATCGGGCACGCATCGCAGAGCGGCTTCTTCGACACGCAGATCGAAGAGCCCAAATCCATCAAACCTTGCGCGAAATCCCCCGCCCTGCCTTCCGGCACCAGCGGCTCCGCCAGGGCAGCCAGCGTCTGCCTCGCCTTTGGCAGAGGCTCCTCCACGGCAAACAGGCGGGCAATGACGCGCTCCGCATTGGCGTCCATGGCCGCGACGCGTTCACCATGGGCAATCGCCGCGATGGCCGCCGCCGTGTACGCGCCCACCCCCGGCAGCTTGCGCAACGCCTCCGACGATCCCGGAAACACCCCGCTCATCTCGCCGGCCACGGTTTGCGCCGCACGATGCAGGTTGCGCGCCCGCGAGTAGTAGCCAAGCCCAGCCCAGGCCCCTAGCACATCATCCTGCGAAGCCGCCGCCAGCCGCTTGACGGTCGGCCAGCGCTTCAGGAAGGCACGATAGTAGGGCGCAACCGCCGCGACGGTTGTCTGCTGCAGCATGATCTCGGACAGCCAGACGCGGTACGGATCGGCAGCCTCGCCCGCCTTGGCGCGCCAGGGAAGATCGCGTTTGTACACATCATACCAGGCAAGCAGAGCCAGCGTGGGGCTCGCCTCCGCATGGTCCTGCCGCTTATGCTGTCGTCTCTTGAGGACGGCCATGTATGAGCAGAAGCGCGAAACCGACCGACCGGCAAGACTCTCCCCGCACCTATCCCCGTAACAATTGGGTACGGGGCGCTGGGGAAGTGGCCATCAATGAGACGGGCGGCGCCTTTGCCAGGGCCGGCTTCACCGATCCAGGCTTGGTCCTGCGCTGGGCGGACATTGCGGGCCCGGCCGTGGCACGCGTCGCCCGGCCGCTGAAATGGCAGGACGGCGAATCGGGGGCCACCCTGACGCTGAAATGCGAATCCGGCGCCGCCGTTCTGCTCCAGCACCAGACCCGGGAGTTGGTGCAGCGGCTGAACGCCTATCTCGGCGCCAACCGGGTCGCACGGCTGAAGCTGGTCCCCGGCAGGCTCGAATCCCCCGCCGAACCACCGAATCACCCCTCGCCGCTTCCCCCGGCGGAGTCAGACCCGCCCACTCTGCCCGATGCCCTGGACCGTCTGGCCCGCCTGCGCGCCAGGGTGAAAACCCTGAAAACAAGCCGGTTTTGACGCACCGATTGAACCCGGACGCCCGCTCTGCCAAAACTTAGCTGAAAGACCAAGGGATATCCGCCGATGAACACCAAACTTCGCGCCTTGAGTGCCGTTGCGTCCGTTCTCCTTGCGCTCGGCCTTTCGGGCTGCGGCCAATCCGGCAGCACATTGTCGCGCGTGACCGGCGGAACCACTGTCGAGCTGAAGCCGACCGACATGGTGCATGGCAACAAGGATGCCTCTGTCACCATCATAGAATATGCGTCGATGACGTGCCCGCACTGCGCGGCCTTCCAGAAGGACGTCATCCCCCTGATTAACAAGGATTATGTGGACACCGGCAAGGTCAAGGTCGTGTTCCGCGAATATCCGCTGGATGGCGCGGCGCGCATGGCTTCGGCGGTCGCACGTTGTTTGCCTGGGGATCAATTCTTTTCGTTCATTGATCTGCTGTTCAAGAATCAGATGAATTGGATCAAAGATTTTGACGGCAATGGGACGCTGAACAAGGAGGACATTCTCGAAGGTCTGACCCAAATGGGCCGCATCGCCGGAATGTCCGCCGATCAGGTCAAATCCTGCGCCGACGACATGAAGAACCTGGCGCTGGTCGATGGGAATTGGATGGAAGGTCAGACCAAGTTCAACGTGAATTCCACACCCACGTTCATCATCAACGGCGAATCCCACGCAGGCGAAATTAGCTACGCGGATTTGAAGAAGATTTTGGACCCGCTGGTAAAGAAGTGATCCTTCTTTAAGGCGGGCGTAACAGGAAGCGAACATTGAAGTTCACCCGCCTTAGACTGAGTGGCTTTAAGTCATTCGTCGATCCGACCGAGCTGATTATCGAGCCGGGATTGACGGGCGTTGTCGGACCCAATGGGTGCGGCAAGTCCAATTTGCTGGAAGCCATGCGCTGGGTGATGGGCGAGAATCGCCCGACCTCCATGCGCGGCGCAGGCATGGACGATGTGATTTTCGCCGGCAGCGGCGCGCGTCCGGCACGCAACAATGCCGAAGTGACGCTGTTTATCGACAACACGGACCGCAGCGCTCCGGCCCCCTATACCGAATTCGACGTCATCGAGATCACCCGCCGGATCGAGCGCGAAGCCGGTTCGGTTTACCGAATCAATGGCCGCGAAGTCCGTCAGCGCGACGTGCAGATTTTCTTTGCCGACGCGTCCACCGGATCGTCGTCCCCGGCGCTGGTGCGCCAGGGTCAGATTTCGATCCTGATCAATCAGAAGCCGCTGGCACGCCGCGCCATTCTGGAAGAAGCTGCGGGCATTTCCGGCCTGCATCAGCGCCGCCACGAAGCGGAGCTGCGGCTGAAGGGTGCGGAAACCAACCTCGGCCGCTTGAACGATATCATTACGGAGGTCGAAGGCCAGCTTCAGGGCTTGAAGCGCCAAGCCCGGCAGGCGGTCCGCTACCGCAATCTGTCCGGCCTGATCCATAAGGCCGAAGCGCTTCTGTTTCTGCTGCGCTGGCAGGATTTGGAGAAACTGGCATCGAGCGCGGCGGAAGCCTTGACCGCCGCCGCGGCGCTGGTCGTGGAACGCACCGAAACCGCAAGCCAAACCTCCACACGCCAAGCCAATGCAGCGGCGGCGTTGCCGCCCTTGCGCGAGGAAGAAGCCGTCAAAGGCGCGGCCCTTCAGCGATTGCTGCACGAGCGCAATGCGCTGGATGCGGAGGAAGCCCGCGCGCGCGATGAAGCGCAGCGCTTGCGTCAGCGCATTGGGGTAGCGGACCAAGACCAACAGCGCGAGCGCACGCTGGAACACGACGCCGCCTCCGCCCTTGCCGATCTCGAAGGCGAATCGCAGGAACTCGAAGCCGCCAACGTACATGCTGTCGACAAGCTCGCCGAAGCCGAAGAGCTGGTGCAGCGTCTGTCGGAAGCGCTGAAAGAGCGCGAGCGTTCGCTCGAACGCCTGAACGCGGAATTCGCCGACCTGAACGCCAAGCGCGCCAGCTACGAACGCGCCCGCAATGACAGCACCGCGCAGGTCAACCGCGCCGATGCACAGCGCGGGATGTTGCAGCCTCGGCTCGATGCCGCCGCGCAAGAAGTGGCGAACTCACCCGATGTCGGCGCGGCGCAGGCACGTGTCGAAGACGTGCGTGGGCGCGTGACGGAAACGCGCACCGCTGCCGAAGCCGCGGAAACCACGCAAGCCGAGGCAGCACGCGCCGAGACCGCCGCCCGCGCGCCGCTGGAAATTGCTGAGCGCAACGTTCACAAGCTGGAAGCGGAAATCCGCGTCCTCGCCAATCTGCTGCGTCCGACCGGCAACGATCTGTGGCCGCCGCTGATCGACGCGCTGAAGGTGCAGCCGGGCTACGAAGCGGCAATTGCCGCCGCGCTTGGCGATGATCTGGACGCGCCGCTCGATGAATCCGCCCCGCAGCATTGGCGCGATCTCGGCGACTATGCCGAACCGCCCGCCCTGCCCGCCGGCACGGCTCTGTCGAACTTCGTGGGCGCACCGCATGCGCTGACGCGGCGGCTTGCCTTTACCGGCGTGGTCACGCCTGAAGAAGGCCGCGACGCGCAGAAGAATTTGGTGGCCGGGCAGCGGCTCGTTTCGCAGCGCGGCGATCTGTGGCGCTGGGACGGCTATGCCTCATCCTCCGACGCGAAGAGTCAGGCGGCGATCCGCCTGGAACAGCGCAACCGGCTGTCGGCGCTGGAAGAGGAATTGGTCGGCGTCAAAGCGATCCGCGCCGATGCGCATGCCGCCTATGCCGCGGCGCAAACGCATGCCGCAGCTTCCACCGAAGCGGCACGCGCCGCCGTCCGCATCGTGCGCGACACAGAACGCGAATTAATGGCCGCGCAGGATGAAGCCGCACGCGCCGCACGGCTCGCCGCCGAACGCGCCGGGCGTCTGGCGACACTGCAAGCCGACCTGAAAAATCTTGAAGCCGTGCGCGAAAATGCGCGGCGGGCAACGGAAGCCGCCGCCGAAGCATTGGCCGCGCTGCCGGACGGCGCCCACCTTGCGGAACAGCTCAACGCCGCGCGTAGCCTTGCGAGCGATGCGCGTACCGCCGCCAGCGAAGCGCGCGCGAATTTGGAAACGATCCGGCGCGAGGCTCTGGCCCGCACCAACCGGCTGCGCGCCATTACGGAAGAGAACACCCGTTGGTCCGGCCGGCGCAGCGCCGCCTTGCGCCAGATCGATGCGCTGGCCGAACGCATCGTAGCAATGAACGAAGAGCTGGCCGTGCTTGACGCCAAGCCCGCCGACATCGCCACGCGCCGTTCGGCACTCAGCGATGCCATCGACACGGCGGAAAGCGCCCGCAAGCAAGCCGCCGACGCGCGCGCCATCGCCGAAACCGAGCAGGCCCAAGCCGATAAGCTCGCCAAGGCTGCCAACCATGCGCTGACCGAAGCGCGCGAAGGACGCGCGGGCGCCGAAGCGCGGGCCGAATCCACCGCCACGCGGCTTGCCGAATTGCACACGCGCATTCGCGACGAACTCGACGCCACGCCCGCCGACTTGGTGGTGCGCGCGGAGCTGAAGGAAGATTCCGAACTGCCGCCGGTCGAACAGGCCGAAAAGAAAGTCGAGAAGCTGAAGGCCGAGCGCGAGCAGCTGGGCGGCGTAAACCTGCGCGCCGAAGAAGAAGCCCAGGAGCACGAGCAACGGCTGACGGCTTTAATCGCCGATCGCACCGATCTGGAAGGCGCCATCGCGCACTTACGCAAGGGCATCCAGACACTGAACCGCGAGGGACGCGAGCGGTTACTCGAATCCTTCGAGAAGGTGAACGCCAATTTCGAGCGGCTGTTCAAGGAACTGTTCCAGGGTGGCGAGGCACGGCTGACTTTCACCGAATCCGAAGACCCGCTGGAAGCCGGGCTGGAAATTCTGGCCAAGCCGCCGGGCAAGAAGTTGACCACGCTGTCGCTGCTGTCGGGCGGTGAACAGGCGCTGACCGCCGTCTCGCTGATTTTCGCGGTGTTCCTGGTCAATCCGGCCCCGATCTGCGTGCTGGACGAAGTGGACGCGCCGCTGGACGACGCCAATGTGGACCGCTTCTGCCGCCTGCTCGACGAAATGACGCGGCTGGCCGATACGCGCTACCTCATCATCACCCACCACGCGCTGACCATGTCGCGCATGGAGCGGCTGTTCGGCGTGACCATGGCCGAGCGGGGCGTCAGCCAGCTCGTGTCGGTGAACCTGTCCGAGGCCGAGCAGGTCATCGCGGCGGAATAACGCGGCCCCCCTCTCCCGTTGAGGGGCTAGAATGGCTCCTGCGTATCGGTGATCAGAGAAACCGTGAACTGGGGGCGAATATGAAGCGCAATGCGATGTTGCTGGCGGCGATGGCTTTGGCGATTGCCGGATGTAATCAGAATCAACCGGTATCGTCCGCCCCGCCACATGCGAGAGGACCGTGTTCGAATGACCACCGATACGGTCTGCCTGTTCATTCCGGAAATGGCCGGCAAACAGATCGTGACGATTATCCCGTCCTTCGCGGAACGGTATCTATCGACGGCGTTGTTTGAGGGGCTGTGACTAAAATCTAAGTCCGGTGCCGAGGCGGAGCTGAATATCGGTGACGCCTTTAAGGTTGTTGGCGTCTTGGCGCACGTTCAGCGACGCGGAGACATTGG
>CANJBZ010000026.1 GCA_947473475.1 Alphaproteobacteria bacterium | reverse complement strand
GGGCTGTGACCCGCGCTTCGCTCCGCTACGCGCGCCTCACAGCCCGCGATGACACAACACCAACCCGGGGCTTCAAAGCCCTTTTCTCTTAACCAGACTGGTACACAATCACGCCGCCATCCGGCACATTTTGTCTCCGCCATTTACATCAGCTCGACGCAGCTGAGCGCCCTGTCCGAGACGAACTTCTCGACGCTGGACACCACCGCCATCGGCGCGCTGTCGACGACGCAACTCCGGGGTGTCAACTCCACGCAGCTCGCCGGCCTGACCTCGACCGCGCTCGGCGCCTTCACGGCGACGCAGATCGGATCGTTGGCCACCACGCAGCTTGCGGCGCTAACCACGACCAGTGTCGGTCGCCTGACGGGTACCCAAATCGGCGGTTTGACGGCCAACCAGGTCGGATCGCTGTCCTCGTCCAACCTGTCCGCCCTTGATGCGACGCAAGCCGGCGGCCTCAGCGCCACTCAAGTCGGCGGCTTGACCGCTACCCAGATACGCGGCCTCTCGACGACCGATTTCGGCGAGTTGACGGACACCCAAATCGGCGGCCTGACGTCCACACAATTGGGCGCACTGTCGGCGACGAACTTCTCGGCCATTGACGCCACCGCCATCGGATCGCTGAATACAACGCAGCTCCGCGGCGTGACCACGACGCAGCTTTCCGCGCTGTCTTCGACGGATGTGGGCGAGTTCGACGCCACCCAGATCGGCGGCTTGAACACAACGCAGATCGCGGGTCTTGGCGCGACCAACTTCTCGGCGCTGAGTGCGACGCAGGTCGGCTCTCTCTCCTCTACCCAGATCACCGGGGTTTCCGTCACCGAATTGCGCGGGTTGTCGACGACCGACATCGGCGAGTTCAACGACACGCAGATCGGCGCTCTGTCCGCGACCAACTTCTCCAGCCTCGGCGCAACGGCCATCGGCGCGCTTAGTGCAACGCAGCTTCGCGGGGTGACCACAACACAAGTCGCAGGTTTGACCTCCACCGCCCTGGGCAGCTTTACGGCCACTCAAATCGGTTCGCTGGCGACCACACAGATTACGGCGCTTTCCAGCACCAGCGTCAGCAACCTCAGCACAACGCAAATCGGCGGCCTGACCTCGACCCAAGTCGCCTCGTTCTCGGCCACCAATCTTTCGACACTTGACGCAACGCAGGTTGGCGGCCTGACCGGCACGCAGATCGGCGGGATCAACGCTACCCAGTTGCGCGGTCTGACGACGACCGATTTCGGTGACTTCACCGACACACAGATCAGCGGCTTTACCTCCACCCAGATCGGCGCTCTGTCGGCGACGAACTTCTCCTCGATCGACGCAACGGCCATCGGCGCTCTCAGCGCGACGCAGGTCCGCGGCGTGACGACAACCCAACTCTCCGGGCTGTCCACCACCGACATCGGCGAGTTCAACGATACGCAGATTGGCTCGCTGTCATCCACGCAGATCGGGGTGCTGTCGGCGACGAACTTCTCGACCATCGACACCACGGCCATCGGAGCATTCAGCGCCACACAGCTCCGCGGCGTCACCACGACACAGGTTGCCGGGTTGACCTCCACCGCGCTTGGCGCCCTCACGCCGACGCAGATCGGCTCGCTGGCGACCACGCAGCTGGCGGCGCTGACGTCCACCAGTGTCGGCCGCCTGGATACCACCCAGATCGGCGGTCTCACATCAACCCAGGTTGCTTCGCTGTCGGCCACGAACCTCTCGGCGCTCGACGCCACGCAGGTCGGCGGCTTGAGCGCGACCCAGGTAAGCGGCATTACGTCGACGCAGGTTCGCAGCCTCTCGACCACCGACTTCGGCGACTTCACGGACACGCAAATCAGCGGCCTGACCTCGACGCAGCTCGGCGCCTTGTCGGTGACCAACTTCTCCTCGATCGACTCGACGGCGGTTTCGGCCCTGAGCGCCACGCAATTGCGCGGAATCACGACCAGCCAGATCGCCGGCCTTTCGACCACCGATATCGGCGAGTTCACGGACACGCAGATCGGAACGCTCAGCTCGACCCAGATCGGCGCGCTGTCGGCGACGAATTTCTCGACGCTCGACACCACGGCGATCGGCGCCCTCACCTCGACGCAGCTCCGCGGCGTAACCACGACGCAGCTTGCCGGATTGAGCTCAACCGCACTCGGTGCGCTCAACTCGACCCAGCTGGGCGGCCTGGCAACAACGCAGATTGCGGCGTTCACGACGACCAGCATCGGCCGCCTCGACGCGACGCAGATCACCGGCCTCACCTCCAGCCAAGTGTCATCGCTCTCGGCGACCAACCTGTCGGCCTTGGACGCAACACAGGTCGGCGGCTTGAACGCCACGCAGGTTGGCGGGATCACGGCGACGCAGCTGCGCGGTCTCTCGACCACGGACTTCGGCGAACTGACCGACACGCAGATCGGCGGGCTGACGGCAACGCAGCTGGGTGCGCTCTCGGCCACCAACTTTTCGTCGATCGATGCGACGGCTATCGGTTCACTGAATGCAACCCAGATCGGCGGCGTCACCGCCACGCAGCTGCGCGGTTTGTCCACCACCGACGTCGGCGAACTCAGCAGCACCCAGGTTGGCCAGTTCAGCGCGACGCAGCTCGGTTCGCTGAATGCCACCAATCTGTCATCGCTTAGCGCCACACAGGTCGGGTCGCTGTCCACGACGCAGGTCGCCGGAATTACAACGACCCAGCTCGCGTCCCTCTCGATCACGGATATCGGCGAGTTCGCCGCTACCCAGATCGGCGCCTTGACCTCGACGCAAGTGGGCGCGCTGTCCACCACGGTCGTCGCCAACCTGACGACAACGGAAATCGGCGCCCTTAAAGCCACGCAGATCCCGGGCCTGACGACGACGCAGATCGACAATCTGACGACGACCAACATCAGCGCCATGGATGCGACCCAAGTTGCCGCCTTCACGCAGGCCCAGGTCCAGAGCATGGACGACAACCAGATCGTCGCCTACCTGAACGTGAGCTAACCGCAAGTTCCGCCTGACACGCCGGACGAGCACGTCTCGTCCGGCGCCGGGCCCGCGGATCAGCGCAAAACTAAAGCGCAATCCGGCGAAGTGGACGCCGGTTCGCCGCAAGATTACGCGGCAAACTAAGAACCTGGAACACGATCTGATTCAGCTAATCAGATCATGTTGCAGGCCCGCTATTAGCCCTTTGGTAACCGTACCCGTTCATATTTACGTCTCGGAAAGGGTGATTTTCCGAAGGCGTGAAGCGCCTTTGCGAAAGCACCGCTGCTAGCCTCGCAACGGGAACTCCATGGCTGACTATGTTTTCTTGACCGCCGTACAGAAAATCACGTCGGAAAACCTGACGATTGGCGAACTTATCGGCGCCGCCTCGACCCTGACCGGGGCCGGTCAGGCGCCGCTCGCCCGCCAGCTTTACAAAATCTGGATCAGCTTCAACCGCGAGCATCCGCAACTCTTCATCGCATTGTTCAACGCCTCGGCGCTGGACGGCCAGATGGGCGACACCACCGCCGCGATGGAGTCGCTGAAACAGGCCATCGCGCAGAACGCCGATTTCATGCCCGCCTACATCAACCTTGGCGGCTTCCTTGAGCGGTCCGGCGCGGCGGATCAGGCCGTCGAGCTTTGGCGCACGGCCGCGAACCGCTCGGTCCCCATCACGGGCAACGGCGTGTCTTATGTGACCACCGCGCTGAAGCAGATCGCCCGCGTGCTGTCCGATCACCACAAAACGGAGTCGGCCGAAGCGGCGGTTCAACTCTGCCTCGACATCGATCCGCACCAGCACGACATCATCGAGCAATTCGTCGCTCTGCGTCTTGCCGGATGCAAATGGCCGGTCATCGCACCCTGGGAACGGGTCAGCCATAAGGCACTGATGCGCAGCATCCACCCCCTTTCCATGTGCGTGTACACTGACGATCCGCTGCTGCAGCTTGCCTCTGCCGAGCGGTATGTACGAACCGCAGGCTTCGAGGGGCCGCTCAGTCCGGACCTGGACCGCAGGAACGCGGCGATCGATACCAGCAAGCGCCGCTTGCGCATCGGCTATATTTCTTCAGATCTGCGCGACCACGCCATTGGCTATCTGATGGCCGAATTGTTCGAGCTGCACGACAAGAAGGCCGTCGAAGTTTTCGCCTATTATTGCGGGCCGGAATCCACGAGCGCGCTAACGACTCGTACCAAGGCCAACGTCGAACATTGGACCGACATCAAAGCCATGAGCGATGACGAAGCCGCGCGGCGCATTGGCGCCGACGGCATCGACATTCTTGTGGATGTGAACGGGCACACGCGCGATGCGCGCACCGGCGTGTTCGCGCGCCGGCCTGCGCCAATTCAGGTGAATTGGCTGGGCTATCCCGGCACCATGGGCACGCCCTATCACCAATACATCATCGCGGACGATTGGATCATCCCCGAGGGCTCGGAGCTGTACTACTCCGAAAAGGTGTTGTGCCTGCCCTGCTATCAGCCCAACGACCGCAAGCGGATTGTTGCCGCTGAAAAGCCTTCGCGCCGCGACGCTGGATTGCCCGACGACGCTTTCGTGTTCTGCTGCTTCAACGGCACGCACAAGATCGGCCGGTTCACCTTTGAACGCTGGATGGAAATCCTCACCCGCGTGCCGCAAAGCGTGTTGTGGCTGCTTGAAACCTCAGCCGAGGTGAAAGAGCGCCTCGGCGAATATGCGGAAAGCAAAGGCGTGGCGCGCAGCCGTCTGGTGTTTGCGCCCAAGCAGCATAATCCCAACCATCTCGCGCGTTATCCGCTGGCCGATCTGTTCCTGGATACCGCGCCCTATGGCGCGCACACGACCGCGTCGGACGCGCTGTGGATGGGCGTGCCGGTACTGACATTGTCGGGACGCACGTTCGCCTCACGCGTCTGCGGCAGCCTCGTGCGCTCCGCCGGTTTAGAGGACCTGGTGGTCACGCATCCCCAAGATTTCGTGGAGCGCGCCATTGTGCTTGGGAACAACAGGGCTGCGGTTCATGCCTACAAGAGGAAGCTCGAAGCCGTGCGCATGAGTTGCACGCTGTTCGACTCGAACCTGCTGGTGCGCAAGCTGGAAGATTTGTACCGCACGATGGCGCACGAATATCAGAACGGCGAGGCGCCGCAGCCCGATCTGGCCAATCTTGACCGCTACATGGAAGCGGGTATCGATCACGACCACGAGCGGCAAGAGCTGATCGGCTTCGGCGATTACCACGGCCTGTACAAATCAAAGCTCGCGCGGCTGCACTTCGCCCGTCCCATTCCCGCCGATGCGCGGTTATGGACCAAGGAAGACATCGTACGCGCGCAAGCGCAGACGCGGATGATGGCGCTTCAAGACACTGGCGCTCCCGTAAAGCAGCGCAAAACCGGCACCCGTTAGAAAGGCCACCTTATGTTTGTCACCAATGCCGGCGCGGCTGATATTTTCAGCGACGCGATCGCGCAACTGCTCAAGGCCAATCCGCAGCCCTTTTTCGTGCAGATCGGCGGCTATGACGGCGTGTCCTTCGATCCGCTTCGCCGGCACATTGTGGAGAGCGATCTTCCCGGCCTGATCGTCGAGCCGGTGCCGATTTATTTCGAGAAGCTCCAGGCGCTGTATGCCGGGACGCCCAAAATCAAACTGGCCAATTGCGCCGTCTCCGAAGAAAACGGCGAGCGCACAATCTGGGGCTTCAATCCGCTTGCCGTGGAGCGGGGCCTGCTGCCGCCGCATTTCGGCGGGATCGTCTCCTTCGTCATGGAAGACCTGCTGAGGGGAAACGGCATTCTGGCCGCCTCGGCGCCGGACGACGAGACTATGAAGGTGCTGCGCTCGCAACTGCGCGGCGTCGATGTGCAATGCCGGACAATGAAATCGCTGCTGGCCGAACAGAACGTTCAGAAGGTGGACATTCTACAGATCGACACCGAAGGCTACGACTACGTCGTGCTTAGACTGTTCGACTTTGCCAGACATCACCCGGCGATCGTGCATTACGAGCACCAGCATTTGAGCGACGCAGACGCCCAGGCTGCCGAGGCGCTGCTGAAGTCGCACGGCTATCGTTTCAAACGGAACACCTACGACACGCTGGCAATCCACGGTGAATCGCAAGCAGCCGGTTTGCAGATCGATGCTCTGCGCGCGTTGGCGGTCTCGCTGAAGGCGGAAGGCCGTAGCCACGAGGCGCTGATGCTGCTGGAACATCTGGAGTCGCTGCAATTCGACGATGCCGACACGCTGAAAGAACTGGTGAAGGTGCTCGGCGCGCAAGGTCAGACGCGAAAGGCGCTGGAAAAGCTGGTCGTGCTGAAGTCGGTCGTCGGCGACCCCAAGACGCTGGTGGAAGACATCCGCGCGCAACTGCCCGCGGCCATTCAGGGCTACAACGATCTACTGGCTGCGGACCGGCCGGAAGAGGCCGCCGATTTCGTCGGCGTGCTAGCGGACGTGATTCCCGGCAATGCCGGCGTGCTGAACTCCGCCCTGTCCATCAGCGTCGCCTTGGGCCGCAAAGACGCCGCCGAACGCTACGCCTCCCAGCTCCTCACCATCGACCGCAACCATGCGGGCGCGCGGGCGATCCTGGTCGATCCATATCGGGCGGCTTAATAGACACTATTGTCATCCCGGCCTCGCGAAGCAAGATCCGGGGCCTACTGTGCCGTTGGCTCGGTAGGTCCCGGATCGGCGCTGACGCGCCGTCCGGGATGACAGTGGTGTTGGGTTGGCTTACGCCCGATACGCCACGTGGATGTGGCTTTGGCCCAGCGGTTTGCCGAGGAATTCCAGGCCGGTGGGGACGATCTTGACGTACTCGTTCACGTCGGCGGTCGGGATAACCTTGCTCTGGCCGTAGAGCGTGTCGGTCAGTTTGACCGTCTCCGGCAATTGCGACATCTGCAGGAACGTCGAGAAGCCGCGCGTGGTCAAAATTCCCAGCTGCCGCCATTTGCCGGCGAAATCCGTCTTGCCGATGCCGTTCCAGTTCTCGCCGATGGACTTGCTCGGGAAGTGATCGACCGCCAGCTCGGGCACTGCGACGCGCTTGTCACCCGGCCATTGCTGGCAGAACCAGGTGTCGACGCCGCCCGCCGAGCAGAACTCCTCGGACACCGGCGACGGCCAGCGGCCGCGAATGGCGATAGCTTTGGGATTGAACAGCTGGAAATAGCCGTTTGGCTCCATGTTGACTTTGGCGTGCTGGTTCTCGACCGGCGTGTGGTCGTTCCGCGCGGTGTAATAGAGGCAACCCGGATTGAACGAATGGCCCATAATGAATTTGCGCGTGTCGGCGTTCAGCGTGATGTCCGCATCGGTCAGGATGACCCAATCCGGATCGGTCAGCGCCGCCAAGCCGTCATTCAGCATGCGGCCCTTGTTGAAGGAATGGTCGTCGTCAAAGCACCGATCGGAAATCAGCAGCTTTGCACCATGCTGTTTCACAAGCTCCTGCGTCTGCGTGTCCTCAGCTGACGTGACCACGATCAGTTCATCGAACAGCTTCACATTGGTGGGCAACGTCTGCTCCAGATAGGAGCTGTAGCCCACGCACACGAGAACGCCCGACAGTTTTTTGGGCTTGCTGGACGGGTTGCCGATACCGACGCGGCGGCCTTCCTGGCCGACATAATTGTCGCGCGTTTCGACAGCGCGCTTCTGCGTGTGCAGAGCGCCGTCATAGAGCTCGTATTTGCCTTTTTTGACAGCCGGGCTGCCGATTTCCTTAAGCTTCGCGACATGCTGCTCGGAAATGATATCGCGCTCCAGCACGTCGAGCTGCGAGGGGCCGGGCTGGGCCAGGCCGCACAAATTGCAGAGATCGAGCTGATCCTTGAAGTCTTCCGGCTTGCGCTGCCACCAGCCATGTTCGACGGGCCATGCATGACTGCCGTTGAAATACAAACGGTCGATGGCGCCTGCCACTTCGCAGAAGTAGGCGCCCTTGTCGTTGATGGTCGCGGACCACATGCCCTGAACCCAGCAATTGTCGCGGTTCTTTTCCCATTGCTCGGACGACATGCCGGTGGTCTTGCAATAATCGTCGCGGGTAACCAGCAACGCTTGGTGCTGGCCGCCGACTTCATGGGTGTTTGTGTTCCAGTGGCCATACACTTCCATGATGGTTTCGTAGTGCTTGTAGAAGCCCTGGCCCAGACTGGTCCACAGACCGCGCCCGGTGGAACGATCGAACAGGCGCTCGGTGGCGAAACGGTTGAAATCCTTGATCGGCAGCTTGCCGTTGCCGGTCAGCGGGCCGCCCCACAATTCCGAAAAGCGCCGCGAAATCTGTTCGAATTCCGAATGCAGCGTCGGCTCGCCGGCGATAACGCCGATGACCTTGTTGGGCCCATCCCAGCCGTCCATGCTTTTGACGGCGCGTTCGAAGGTTTCGACCTTCATGTCGTCGCGCGAGGGCTGATGCGGGATCAGCCGCGTGCAGTTCGAGCATTTGAGATGGCATTTCGTGCTGATGTCGATTTGGACGATGTCCATATCGGCGGGCGATCTCATCGGTATATCCCTCTCAAAGCCTCGATACCGGCACGCGCGATGGAGCGCATTACGCGGCATTAACTGGAGGGCGATCCTGCCTCGGTAGGGTAAATTAACGATTAAAGACTTCTGCGCATTTCTTCAGAAGAAATTAAGCCGGACAGGCGAGGGTAAGGCGTACCCAATGAAAGCCTTTCGCCCATGATGCAGTATGCAGCCGCGCCCTTTAACGCGAGCGGCTCCCCGGCGCCCCTTCACATGGCCGGGATTGAGAAGCTTGGCACTGCCTTCCAAAACGAAGGCCGGCTGAAAGAGTCTCTGCTGCTGTTCGAGCATCTTGCCGCCATCCGACCGCGCGATGAGGCCGTCCTTCTGCCGCTGGTCAAGCTGCTGGGCGCGCAAGGACGCACATTGGAAGCGATGAAGACGCTTGCGGAGCTGAAATCCGTCACGCGCGATATGGATTCGCTGCTCGAAGAAATCAAAACGCAGATGGCGCCGGCAATCGAGCGATTCAACGCGCATCTGGCGGCGAACGAAATCGAGGACGCCGAGCAATATGCGTCCGCGCTAGCCGAACTCGCGCCGCGCAACCCCGCCCTGCTCGACGCCGCCTTTGCCTGCAATGCGGCACTGAACCGGAAGGAAAAGGCCGCGGCCTATGCGGCTTCGCTGCTTTCGATGAATTCCAGTCATGCCGCCGCCCGGGCGTTCCTTGCTGGCGAGCCCGCTCCGGCGAACCCGGAACCTCAAATCGAGGAAGCACCGCAACCGGAGCCCAAGCCGGAAGTGCACCCGCTTCTGCGTCTGCGCGACATGCATGACGCCATCAGCGCGATCCTCTGCGAGCCCCTGACAGACGACGGAATTGCGCGGATCGAGCAGCGTCTGAACGAAGCCAACGCATTGGCGATCGACGTCCCGCCCGGATCGGAATGGGAAGGCTGGGTGAAACATTACCGGCTGGCGCTGGAGGCCATCGATATGGCCGCCGTTCAACGTCCGGCGCCGAAACATTCGCCGGACAAAGGCTTGAATCTGATGTCGGCGGCGGGCCTGCCCCTGACCTGGGCCGCTTTGCAGGCCAAGGCCACACGGCTGCGCTCCAAAACCATGTTCTTTGCGGCAGCCGACCGCGCCTATGTCGATCTGTATGCCAAGTGGTACATCAAATCGGTTCTGAAAAACGCCGACGTGTCCTGCCTGATCGTGCTGCATGTGATTGGCGGCGCCAAAGACTTGCGCGAAGTCGCGAAATCGATCGGCATCAAGGATAAGCGGCTGGTCTATTCCGGCGACCGCTTCGATGCGGCCGCCGTTACCACGCAATGTTACGATACTCCGCCTAAGGGCCGCATTGCCAAGCCGGTTGCCCATTTGCAGTCGGTTCGCTTCACGCAAGCGAACACGTTTCTGCAGAAGCTGCATTTGCCAATGTTCGTGTCGGATATCGATCTGCTGTTGCAGCGCGGCGTCAGGGATTTGCTGGAGAGTCCGGCGGCGGACATCGTGCTGAACGAGAACCATGTCAGCACCAATGCCGGCTCGCGGTTGACGGCGAATTTGCTGCTGCTGAATCCGACGGAGAATGCGAGCCGCTTCCTGCGGTTTCTGAAAGCCTATCTGGAGGATTTTCTCAGCCGGGGCGAAGTGACCCGCTGGATCGACCAGTTTGGTTTGATCCTTGCGCGCCATCACCTGACGATGCACGGCAAGGCGCCGCACATCGGATATTTCGACACGGCAAAGGACATCAACAATTTGATGTACCCGTCGTACCAAGAAAATCCCTATCGCTTCTTTTCGCTCTATCACGGCTTCGACATGACGAGCCTGGAAGCGCATCTGGACTTCGACGGCAACAAGCCCAAGAAGCCGAAAGCGCGCAAGCCGAAGCGGGTCACGAAGAAAGTGACCGTACGCGCGAAGCGGAGCAGCGCGGTGAAGACAGCGCAACGCCCCCGCACAGCGGCAGCAAAACCGCGCCGCACACGCAGATAGCGTAGTCCCGGAATCTCGGGGAGACTGGCGAGCGTTTTGGTTGCTTAGGCGAAAACGATAGAAGATTCACAGGGAGTGTCGCGCTGGCGGTCGCCCCCTCCACCGGCTTCGCCGGTTCCCCTCCCCCGCTTCGCTGCGCTACGCAGGGGAGGAACAATTCTATACTTTAGCGGGGGTGCCCCATTTTTTGATGGCGCCGACCGCAGCCTTCACGGCTTCTATGGGATCGGTCACTTTGCCGGCGTGCAGCACGGCGAAATAGCGGGGCTTGTTGCTTCCTTGGATGGCCGCGGCCCACGCATAGGCGCGCTTGGCCTTCGGGTTGTTCTGCAAATCGAAGACATGGACGACCCCGTCCCAGTCACCTTGCACGGCTTTTGGCATGACGATCCGCATGGCCTGCACAAAGGTTGCCGTACCGCCATGTTGAGACTCGATCACACGCTTAAGCTGGTCCGCGCCGACACCTTGCATGTTCTATCCTGTCGCACGGCCCGGTCTGTTCTTGACCAGGCTTTATCCCACCATTGCCGGACGGCTCACAGAGAACCCCCGGCCCTCCCTTATTGTCAGACTCCTAGTTAACACCGGGGAAACCCCAGGCCATTTCGTTGAAACTTTTCCGCCTGTGCCGGCCGCTCTGACGAGGCGGCCGGAGGATTGTTAGCCTCCCTTAGAGGGAATAAAGTCATTTCCAAAGAATTCGGGAGATTGGCATGGTTAAGGGGGCGCGTTTTCTTGGCTGCGCAACGGCGGCGCTGTTGGCGGGCGTGCTCATGGCGCCGCACATTGCAAGCGCGGCCACCTCAGCCGGTGCGCCGCTGGCCGACGCCGAGGCCAGGCAGGAAAAGGCAACGGTAAGCGCCTTGCTGCAACAGAAAGCGGATGTAAACGCCGCCCAGCCCGACGGAGCGACGGCGCTGCATTGGGCCTCCCATTGGGATGACCTTGCAACGGCGGATCTGTTGATCCGCGCGGGCGCCAATGTGAACGCCAAAAACGATTACGGCGCGACACCGCTGTCGCTGGCCTGCATGAACGGCAATTCCGCCATGGTCGATAAGCTGCTGACCGCCGGCGCCAATCCCAATACCGCACTGCCGTCCGGCGAGACGCCGCTGATGCGTTGCGCGCGCAGCGGTGCGACCGCCGCAGTGAAGGGGTTGATTGCGCGAAAGGCCGCCGTTGACGCCGCCGACAAGGACAAGGGCCAAACCGCATTGATGTGGGCCGTCTCGCAAAAACATGCGGATGCCGCACAGGTGCTCATCCAAGCCGGCGCCGATGTGAAGGCGCATTCGGTGGGAGGTTTTTCGCCCCTGATGTTCGCCGCCCGCGTGGGCGACGTGGAATCAGGCAAGGCGCTCGTCGCGGCCGGGGCGGACGTGAATGAGAAAGGCCCGAACGGCATGACGCCGCTGCTGCTGGCGAGCGCGAGCGGACAGGAAGCCATGGGCATATTCCTGCTGGACAAGGGCGCGGACCCGAATGCGCGCGACGATTATGGGGCGACCGCGCTGCACTACGCCTTTGTGAAGGGGATCACGTCACTCAACGGCGTGCGCCTCGCCAATTACGTCCAGCACTTGTTCCGGCCGAGCGAGCGGGAGCTGGTCAAGGCGCTTTTGGCGCACAAGGCTAATCCGAATGTGCAAATTCAAAAGCCGATCCGGTTCGGCGGCTCGGCGGACGCTGCCGTGGTTGGAGCCACGCCGCTTATGTTGGCGGCGGCATCCCCCGACGCGGAGGCCATGCAGCTTTTGCTGAAGGCGGGAGCGGATCCGAAAATTGCCACTAAGAAAAAAATGACCGTGCTGATGGCCACCGCCGGATTGTATCGCGGCCAGGATTACACGCCCCAGGACAAACCGATTGCGCTCCAAGCCGCGCAACTCGTCATCGCGCAGAACGACGTCAACGCCATTACCGATGATGGGCTGACCGCCATGCACGGCGCCGCTTCCAACGGCGCGGACGGCGTGGTGCAGCTTCTCGTGAGCAAAGGCGCCAAGCTGGACGTGCGCGACAGATATCAGCAGACGCCGCTCAGCATCGCCACCGGTATTCGTCTGCCGTGGATTCCCGACGGCGACGAGCTGGGCGAAATTATCCAGCCGAGCACGCGGGAGCTTCTGCTGAAGTTGGGCGCCACGCCGACCAGCACGCCCGGCTATTTCAAGCCGCCGAAGGAAGATTCGGACGCCTATCGCGTCAATCGCGGCGTCCGTGGGTTGGACTTACAAAACTTGAAGTAAAGCCTGATTTTGGAGGTGCGCATGAGCAGCAATGTCTTCGATGCCCCTCCGATTGCCGCCAAAGAAGCGGTCGCAAGCGGCACACGCATGCGTCCTCGCCATTTGGCCAGCGTGCGGATTTTCCATTGGGCTATTGCCGCCGGCGTGCTCGGGCTGATCGTTACCGGAAGCGGAATCCTGATCTCGCATCCCAGGCTGTATTGGGGCGAAACGGGCGCCATCGGTATGCCCTCTTTGGTCGACTTACCGCTTCCGACGATCATCGGCCCATCGGTTCAGAATAGGGCGTCCCATTTCTTTTTCGCTTGGGTGCTTGTGCTGGGCGCGCTCGGCTATGTGATCGCGGGTTTTGCGACGAAACATTTCCGCCGGGACCTTTGGCCCGCAAGGGCAGACCTCAATCGCGCCGGAATAGCCGCCGTTCTGTCGCATCATCTGCGGTGGACACGCCTAAGCACGGATGACGCCGCTTATAACGTCGTGCAGCAGCTTACCTATATCGCCGTCGTGTTCCTGTTCTTTCCGGGTGTCCTTTGGACAGGGCTTGCGATGTCCCCCGGACTGACGTCTGCCTTGCCGTTCCTGGCAACATGGCTGGGCGGTCATCAATCCGCGCGCACACTGCATTTCCTGTTCGCTGTCCTGTTGCTGCTGTTCTTCCTCGTCCACATGGCGATGCTGTTTCTGGTGGGGTTCGTAACCCATGTGCGCGCCATGTTAACGGGAACCATGCCCAAAAGAGGGAACGCGCCATGAGCAGCCTCATCACGCGGCGCGGATTGCTAACGGCCGGAATTGCCGGAGCGGCTGGGCTCAGCGGGGCCGCTTATCTCGCTGGCCGTTATGGCCTGATCCCGCCGGATTCAGCGGGCATCTATGGCGTAAGCGAAACGTTGACCTATGCTTCACAGCGCCTACTGATGTCCGGGCTGCCGCTCGCGCGTGAGTTCAAGCGCAATCAGATTTCTAAGGCCACGCCGGTCAACGGTGTGCCGCCCGAAGAAGAAATCTACAAACGCTGGCTGTCGAGCGGCTTTGCCGATTGGCGCCTGACAGTCGACGGGCTGGTCGCGCGCCCAATGTCGTTCTCGCTGGCGGACCTGAAACGTTTGCCGTCCGAGAGCCACATCACGCTGCTTGCCTGCGAAGAAGGCTGGTCCTACATCGCCGAATGGACCGGCGTAAGGCTGTCTACAATTTTGGAAATGGTGGGCACGCGCCCCGACGCGCGCTACGCGGTGTTCACGCCCTTGCCCAACAGGAATCGTATTGGCCGGGTCGCGCGCGATCTCTGGGACAGCCATGACATGGCAGACGCGCTGCATCCGCAGACGCTGCTGGCTTACGGCATGAACGGCGAAGATTTGTCGCCGGGCCACGGGGCGCCGGTCCGGCTGCGTGTCGCGCGCCATTTCGGCTATAAGAACACCAAGTTTTTTAGCAAGATCACGCTGACCGACAGCATGGCGAAGTTCGGCAAAGGCCGGGGCTCCCGCGCGGCGGAAGGCGGCAACACCTGGTACGGCGGCATTTGACTCTGCCGCGCCACCATCCATAGACGCGCAAACCAGCACAACCTGTGGGCTTTTCGCACGCCGCGCCGCTTTTGATCCGCATCAAAGCGTCAGCTGCCGCAATGTGTAATCTGCGTCCACTGACGAGGCCTGCGAAGTGGGACGCAGCGCAGCGGTCAGGCGGGAAGCATGATGACGAGCGAAGCCATGCGTTTGCGGCAACGTGCCCAGTGGTATCGAGACTTCGCCAAACTCGGCACTGGGCAAGAGCGCGAGTGGCGATGCCAAATGGCGGAATATTTCGAGCGCTTGGCCGAGCAATCGGAACGTGATGCCGAGGCCGGCTCACCCAAGAAGCCCAATTAAATCTGGTTGATCTGGTTGCCGCGCGGCAGCGAAAAATCCTTCACCGCATGCGTATCGGTTTGTGCGGGCGAACCCGCACCAATGCAGAGACGGACGCTCAAGACAATGAAAGGGCGCGGCAATTACACGGGCGGCTCGCTTATCGCGGCGAATTGAAAATGCCGTCTCCATGAGGGTGCGCATATGGGCCCGTCCTGGCATATTGGGTCAATCGCTCAGTTTTCGGGTCTCCTATGAAGCATTCTCCTGCATTTTCAGGATGTCCTTCTCGACCTCGCAACCGCGCGCGTGCGGCGTTGCGAAGGGAAGGGAATCCATTCCTCACCTCTTGCGCTCAGTCTTTCCCCGAATGGATCCCCTTCCCTTGCCGCGCGCACGCGCGACTCGCCGGGGATGACAGTTTGCAGGGGCGGACACGATGATCCCGCGCGCCGTAAAAATGGTGGAAGTGGGGCCGCGAGATGGGCTCCAGAATGAAGCCTGCACACTCGCCGCCGGCATCAAAGTCGAGCTGATCAACCGCTTGTCGGACAGCGGTATGCCGGTCATCGAGTCAGGGGCGTTTGTGTCGCCCAAATGGGTGCCTCAGATGGCGGACACGGCGCAGGTGATGGCACGGATCGCGCGCAAGGCGAATGTCAGCTATCCGGTGCTCGTGCCGAACATGAAGGGCTTCGAGGCCGCACGCGCCGCGGGTGCAACGGAAATCGCGATCTTTACTGCCGCGTCGGAAACCTTTGCGCAGAAGAACATCAATTGTTCGATTGACGTGAGCCTGTCGCGCTATGCGCCTGTTTGCGCCGCTGCCGCGCAAGCCGGGATTAAAGTGCGCGGCTACATCTCATGCGTGCTCGGCTGCCCGTATGAGGGTGAGGTCGCACCGGCGCGCGTCGCCGAGGTTGGGTACAACCTTCTCCAGCTCGGCGCGTATGAGGTTTCGCTGGGCGATACGATCGGCGTGGGCACGCCCACAAAAACCCAAACCATGCTCGACGCGGTTTCAAGCCGCGTGCCCATGGAAAAGCTCGCCGTTCACTTCCACGATACCTATGGGCAGGCGCTGGCCAATATTCTCGCCTCGCTGGAAAGAGGCGTGGCGGTGGTCGACTCCTCGGTGGCGGGGCTCGGTGGCTGTCCTTATGCGCCCGGCGCTGCGGGAAATGTTGCCTCGGAAGACGTGCTCTACATGCTGAACGGCATGAACATTGCGACCGGCGTCGATCTCTCCAAGCTCGTTGCCGCAGGACGATTCATTGCGGGTGCGCTGCACCGCATACCAAATTCAAAGGTTAACATTGCGCTTTCCCGCCGTATTCCCGCGTCAAACTGAAAACCGGCTTCTTAACCGGCCTGAAAGCTAACCCGCATTAGGACTTGGGACATCGCCACAGCAGCCACGGCGCTTTCATGACCGACGCGTCCAAAATTTCGCCTTTCCCCCGCGAACGCCGCGACCGCAAAGACCGGCGCAATGCCCCGCGCCAGCGCGAGCTCAAAGGCGAGCTGCGCGACAACGGTACGACGTGGCCCGTGCATATCGGCGATCTGCCGGGCGCGGGCGCGGTCATCTTCACCGATCATCCTCCAGCGGCGGGCTCTAAACTCGAACTTTGGATCGAGGATTTCGGGACGGTCCCCGTCGAGGTCGTGCATTCCAGCGAACGCTTGTGCGGACTAGTGGTGACCGATGCGGTCGCGCACCGTGAAAGGCTGCTGAGCTGGCTGCGTCACATGCTGAAGACCAAAGCGGCAGACCAACCCAAAGACCGCCGCACACCCGTATTCTTCTGCGCCGACATCACCGAATTGGCTGCGTACCGCAAGAAATCACCGGACGGCCCAAGCGCGCGAAGGTAACGCGTCCTTTTACAGCCCAGCTCTTGCTTTCGTTGAATAGATGCCATTCCTTCGCATGCGCATCATCTGACGGCCTCCGTCATGCTGAGTTGCATTGCGAAGCAATGCCTCGAAGCACGCATTGCCGGTCGCCGTGGCGGATGATGCGGTGGGGGGAAGGCATGACCGTAGCGACAGCCGCATCCGAAACCAATTCCACGCCTGCGAAGGTAAACGCGGCAGCCGGTGCGGCGTTCTTCGCGATGTGCGCCGCAACCTACGTCGTCAACGCAGCGGATCGCATGATCTTTCCCGTCGTGCTGCGTCCACTGAATGCAGAGTACGGCTTCTCTCTCGCGCAAGGCGGTTTTCTGGCGACCGTCTACCTTATGGGACTGGGGATCGGCGGCATTCTGACCGGCTATTTGCTCGACCGGATCACGCGCAAAAGCTCCATGGTCATGGGCATCATCGTCTATTCGCTGTTCACCTTGGCGACGGCGGCCGCGTTCAGCTTTTTTGATATGGCGTTCTACCGCGTGATGACGGGCGTCGGCGAAGCGATGCAGAACGTCGCGCTGGTCATCGCGGTTTGCGCATTTTATCCGGGAGCACGCACCTTCGCGATCGGCCTCATTCAATGCGCGTTGGGTTTCGGCCAATTCATAGGCCCGCGCTTGGGCGCGATGCTGCTGACGAGCACCGGCGATTGGCGGTTACCGTTCTATGCGTTCGGTATAGCCGGTCTCTTCGGCGCGCTCGTGATGCTGACGGTGAGCAAAGGCTTTACGGAGCAGAAGACCGCCGCCGATGTGCCGTCCACGCTCACCAGCGATGCGCATCTGCCGGACGCCCTTTGGAACAGGAATATCGTGGCGCTGCTCATCGTCGCCGTCATTCGCTCCTTTCCGTTCTTCGCCTTGCTTGGCCTGTACACAAGCTTCCTGACGACCGAACGCGGCTTTACGCTGACACAAGCCGCTGGCGCGCTGAGCCTGTTCGGGGTGGCGCCGTTCTTCTCGCCGTTTGCGGGCGTCATCGCCGACCGCATGAACCAGAAGACGTTCCAGATTGTGTGCCTCACGGCGATGGCGGTCGCGGGCTTTCTCATTTTCAACGTCGCCGATACACCGCTCGAACACGGCATTCTTGCGTTCATCGAGGGATTGGCCGGCGCGTTCGCTTATGTGAACGGTTATTCGCTGGCCCAACGCAGCGTGAAGAACGCACTCATCGGACGCGTGTCGGGCTATTACTATGCGGCCGTTACCTTCCCGGCGGCGGTGTCTGGCTATGTGATGGCGCGTCTGGTGGAAGTCTTCGGCTGGGAAACCGGCTCGACGCTGATGATGACGGTGCTGCTGATTGTGCCGATTGCGATCTCGCTTGTCATCGATACCCGGTTGATCACAGGGCGGGGCCGGCGGCTTTCTAAAGGCGCGCGCTTGCTCGCGTAGTTACGCCGCGGCTTTCAATCCATCCGGGGGCGCTTTGGCGGCGGGATAATATCGCCACAGCAGCACCGCCGAGAGCGCGGCGCCAAACAGCGACATCAAGATCGTGGCTGCAAAGGGCGCGCCCGCCCAGGTGAGCAGCGCAGCCGTCAGGCAGCCCAGCGCCCCGCCTGCGTCCCAGCCGCCTTCCGTGACGAAGTGAAACCGCAGCGTACACGGCGATTGCTTGGCTTGGTTGTATACCGCCGTCATCAGTGTCGGGATGTAAAGGCAGCCGACAAGCCCGCCCAACGCATTGGCGATGACCGCCATCGCCGGGATATCCGTGCTAAGCGCCCGCAGCACCGTCACCACCGCGAGGCTGCCAACACCGAGCCACACCGCACGGCGGCCGTGTCCCGCATCGATATGCCGCCCCAGCAACAAGCTTCCAACAGCGCCGGCCAATGCCGACAGAGCAACGACCCCGCCGAAGACGGAATAGCTCTCGTTCAATTGCCGGAACAAAACGATCTGCCACACAAAGAGATAGCCTGCCGCGATCCATCCGTCCGCCGCGAACAGCAGCACGCTCGGCAGTGCCGCTCGATAACTTTGCGCCGGATCGTCGGCAAACTTCACTTCCGGCGTCCCAAGAAACGGCAGTGCTGCCAGCACATGCACGAGCGCCGCCGCGCCGAACGCAACACGCGGGCCAAACTCGGTGAGCGCCCAGCCGCCAATCAGCGGCGCGGCAATGCCGACAAGAGATGCCAGCGCCTCGCGTGCGCCAATTTGGTGGCCGCGATGTTCTTCATCGCCCAGTGCGGCGAAATAGGCGTGATAACAGGTCCAGTAAAACGCATCGCCTATTGCGCCGGTGACGCACACCGCAAGCAGCCAGAAATCCAGGCCCTTTACCTCCGCAAGAAGCGGATAGAACAGGCCATTGAAGATGACGCCAAACGCCAGCAACGCGCGCACACCAAAACGTGGCGCCAGCACAAGCACCAGCGGACGTGTGACGAAGCGTCCCGCGAGCATAAGCGCGATTGCCGCAAACACGAGAGGTGCGGAGATGCCTTCCTTCAGAAGGAAGACAGCAAAGAACACGCCCGCGCCATTCAGCGCGAGCGCATGCAGCCCGTAATGCAGATTCAACAGATTGACCGCGCGGTTGCGCAGATACGCCATGATCGGATGCTTTGAAGACGACGCACCACCATAGCACGCGCATAAAAGAAGAAGGGGTTACACAAAGAGCACCAAGGACGCACAAAGGGCACGAAGAAATCTGGCGCGCTTTACGCGCATACTGCCTTCTTGGTGTCCTTCGTGTTCTTCATCGTGCTCTTTGTGTAACCCCTTCTTTTCTGCGCTAACGGACGTCAGGCGGACGACTTTTCCGCGTGCGTGGTGTGGCCGGCGATGTAGCCTTGGCACAGGCAGCGCGCCAAGCCGTGCATCGAGAAGCCGCCGGCTGTTTCGCCACCGCTATACAGGCCAGGAATGACCTCGCCGTTCATGTCGACGACCTGACATTTCGCATTGATGCGAAGACCCGCGCGGGAATCATGCACCACCGGTGTCGACCACCCCGCATAGAAAGGACCCTTGGCGATCTTGTACAGCGGCTTGGGCTTGCCAAAATCCTCGTCGGTGCCTGTATCGACGAACGAATTGTACCGCGCCACGGTTGCTTCCAAATTCGCCCCCGGCATCGGCACGCGCTGGTATTTCATCTGAATTTTCTGCGCCAGTTCGCCAAGCGTGTTCGCGCTGAAGAAGAAGCCGTTCTTCGTATCCACCCACGGATATTCCGTCGTCCACTTTTCGCGCGCTACCGCATCGGCATCGAAGATCGCCCAGATGGGGCCGCCGCCATTCTTGCCGTCGCCGATGCCCTGCATGGCTGCGGGAATCCAATTGGCGGGATTCCACTTCACATTCTTGGCGTTCTTCGGATTTTCCGGGAAATAGGGCTGCACCGTGTTGTAGCGGTTGCCGGGATATTGCCCGCCGGTCTCATCATAGAAGCGTTTGCCCAGCATGTTGACGCAGATCACGTTCTGCCAGTCGGTGACGCGAAGGCCGGATGAACCGGCGCGGTCGAACACGCGGCTTCCCGGCATCCACGTCAGATTCACATAGCCATATTGGCAGCCGATCTTGCCCGGCTTGGTGATGTTGTCGCCCTGTTCCGTCGTATAATTCGCGGCCCCCCAGAGCGAGGCATTGATCGCCATCGCCGCCAACTCGCCGCTCGCATCCTGGTTGGACCAGGGCGCACCGGCCAGACCGCAATATTCCTCGGTCAGGCGCGGATCGAACATGCGGCGGAAATTGACATTGCCGGACGAGCCGCCCGTCGCGACGAGCACGGCCTTTCGTGCACGGATGTTAAGCGCGCGTCCCTTGTTGTTGACGCCGACGCCGAGAACGCGTCCCGCGCTGGGCTGTTCGCGGTAGAGGCCGGTCATGCGGTGTTCCAGGAGAATCTCCACGCCGATCTTGCGGGCCGACACTTCGAGCGGCCGCATCAGGCCGTTGCCGTTGGAGGTCGTCTTGCGCACGTCGTCGGGAGTCGGCTTTCCTGTCTGCACCTGCGGCCAATCGCCGGCCCATACATGCATCTGCCGCGGCACGGAATTGCCGTGCGAGGAACCCGCGCGGCCGTCCGGCTTGTCGTTCACGAAGCTGACGCCATGCGACAGCAAAAATTCAAAGGTCTGCGCGCAATTGTCGGCAAAGGCGCGGATGATCTCGCGGTCGTTGAAGCGGTAATCGGCAACGCCATTGGGTTCGGTCAGCGACCAGTCCGTCAGATCGCGATAGACCAGATCGGGCGAATCCTGAATGCCGGCTTTCTTCTGGATGGAGGTGCCGCCGCCCAGGGGAATGTTGGCCCCCGAACAGATCGCGTGGCCGCCAATGTCCGGCTCGGCTTCGACGATAATCACCGACGATCCCGACTCGCGCGCGATGATGGCCGCGGTCATCCCGGTTGCTCCGGCGCCGATGATCACAACATCGGCCTCGCGGTCCCAGCGGGTGGGGACGGACGGCGCAGGCGCTGCGGCAACCGGTGTGGTTGCAACGGCTGTCGCCGCGGCGCCAACGCCGGCAGCGGCGCCCGTCTTAATCAGATCGCGGCGCGAAATCTTGTTCTTGCTGGCCATAATTCCCTCCCCGGAACGGTGCTTTGGGCGCGACTATAACGGCACGTGTCAAAAATTGTCATCCCGGGGCAAGCGCGGGTTCAGCACGCGACCCGCGACCTACCGAGGGGCCTGCACCGTGGGTCCCGGCTTACGCGCTGCTGTCGCAGCGCTGGCCGGGATGACATCAGTGCTAAAGCGTCAAAATTGCGGGTTGTTCTCTTGCGGCAGGGGGCCGAACGGCTTGCCGTCGAAGCCGATATTGTTCTCCGAGCAGATCACTTCCTCTATGTTCTGCGCCCGGTTCGGCCGATAGGTGAGCTTGCCCGCCCACGGCATGGTGAACGTGCCGGGGTCTTCCACCCGGATCGTCACTTCCAGACCCTTGCCCTTCGGATCGTTGACCACGCGATAGCGTTCGACCAGATGCATCTTGTCCGTATGCGGTGTGCCGAACGGATCGACCAGCGACATCGCGTGCGTTTTGAAATGGGTCGTATCGACGACGAGCGTATCGCCTTCGAAATGGCCGACCGATTCGCCGTACCAGGACGGCGCGGCTTTCGCCGAATGCTTCTGGTTCAGATAGATGTGCCGCACCTGATGGTCGCGCTGATAGAGGATGGTGATGCGGTCCTTTGTCTGCAGGAACTGCACCGCCTCGCGCATGTTCAGGATAGCCGGGGGAATCACGGGCCAGCAGACATCGTCGGCCTGAAAGACGTGTTTCAGATTGATTTCGGATTCGGCGTTCTTGTGCAAAACCTCTTTCGACCAGGGCTGCAGGATCGGATTTTCCCAATTGCCCGCCATGATCTCGTCGGCATCTTTGCTATCGACCTGGAGCCGCGCGATGGGCTTGCCTTCCTTAGCGCCTTCGATGGGCTCGAACATGGGCTCGCCCGTGCGCACCCACACGCCGGAGAACTGTGGCGCCGCTTCGTCCGACGCGCCGGGATTGCCGGCCGCGGAAAGTGCGCCGGCCGCGGCGGACACCGCCAGAGCGCCGGAGACCAGGCTTAAAGCAAGGAGGGTCTTACGCATGGGGAACCTCTGTGGTTACCGGCATTATACTGGGTCCGGGCGCGTTAAGAAAACCGCGGCTCGCCTTAATTCGCGGCCAGACTTGGTGAGGTCCCTTGCCGCATGCGAGATTGGCGCCCTCACCCTTTGAGCCTTCGATTCATGACCGACCGAAAGAATTCTGCCGCCCATATTGCCTATGACGACCTTCGCGGCTGGCTGACGCTTGCCGAACGCCTTGGCGAAGTGCGCGCGGTGAAGGGCGCCAACTGGCAGGAGGATATCGGCCTTGCCGCCGAAGCAATCTTACGCGCGGAGAACGGCCCCTGCGTCGTCTTCGACGAAATTCCCGGCTGTCCGAAAGGGTTTCGCCTGCTGCTGAATATGTTTGCCGGTGTGCGGCGCAACATGACGCTCGGCTTCCCGGATGCGCTGAGCAAATGGGAGCTTTCGGACGGCTATCGCGAAGCCTATCTCGCTAACCCTAAGCTGATCCCGCACGAGATCGTGCCAACCGGCCCGGTGTTCGAGAACGTGCAGACGGGCGATAATGTGGACGTGACGAAATTCCCTGCCCCGATCTGGCACGAAAAGGACGGCGGCCGGTACATCGGCACCGGCACCTATTCCATCACGCGCGACCCCGAAGAGGGCTGGCTGAATGCGGGCGCCTATCGCGCGCAGGTGCACGACGCCAAATCGGTCGGAATGGTGATGGCCGCCGGGCACCACGGGGCGCAGCATTTCGAGAAGTACAAAAAGCGCGGCGAGCCCATGCCCGTGGCGATGGTTCTGGGCGGCGATCCGCTGTCGTTCTTCTACGGCGGGCTGGAAGTGCCGTATGGGACTTTCGAGCTGGATGTGGTCGGCGGCTTGCGCGGCAAACCGATGCAGATGGTGCAGGGCAAAATCACCGGCCTGCCCTTCCCTGCCGCTGCCGAAATCGTGCTGGAAGGCTATGTGCTTCCCGATAAAACGCGCATCGAAGGTCCCTTCGGCGAATGGACCGGTCACTATGCCGGCGGCGCCAAGGAATGGCCGGTTCTGGACGTGCGCGCGATCTATCACCGCAACGATCCGATCCTGGTGGGCGTGCCGCCGATGGGCGCCGGCCCCGACGAGATGGCGCGCTACCGCGCGGTGATGCGCTCGGCGACGATCAAAGAGAACTTGACGCGCGCGGGCGTTCCAGGCGTGGCACAGGTATGGTGCCACGAAATCGGCGCGGCGCGCAGCTTCCACGGGGTATCCATCAAGCAGAGCTATCCGGGCCACGCAGTGCAGGCCGGAACGATTGCTGCGCAATGCGGCGGCTCGGCCTATGCGTCCAAATATATCGTGGTGGTCGATGACGATGTGGACGCGACGAATCTGGAACATTTGCTATGGGCGATGATCATGCGCACCGATCCGGTGGATTCGATCCAGTTCCTGAAAGGAACCTGGGATTCGCCGGCCGATCCGGCGCTGCCGCCGGACCGCCGCGCGAGGGGGGACATGACGCACTCGGTCGCGATCATCAACGCCTGCAAACCCTATCACTGGCGAGACAAGTTCCCGCCGTCTAACACACCGTCCGCAGAAGTGATGCAAAAAGCCCGCGCAAAATTCGGCTGGCTGTTGGAGGGCGAATAAGGTTGCCATTCGCTTATGCGTGCTACTCCGCCGCTGTTTTCAGGGCAGCACGAACCGCCTTGGGATTTTCTGTAATGACGCGCAAGTAAGCGCATGAAGGGGCATCCGGACTACGACGCCCTTGCTCCCAATCCTTGACGGTGGCCAACGGAATTCCAAACAAGGCAGCGAACGCGCCTTGAGACATCCGCAGGCGGCGGCGTATCGCGGCCACATCTGGCGTTTTATCAACTGCGGCGGGACGCAATTCCCGCAACTCGCGGCGCGTCAATACCGGCGTATCGGTATCGGGCTCAAACGCAGCTGGGCTATCCAGCAGCTTTTCATTTATCCGCCCCGGAACTGCACGGCTGGTGCGGCCGCTCTGGGCGACGCGCCGCAATTTCCCGTCAGCGCCAAGTCTTGCCTTCACGATAGGCGGCCTCTTCGTGGTCATGTGCTCTCCTGGCAGAAATAATTCGGATCGCGTTTGGTCTATTGGTGAAGACGACAAAGAATATTCTACCTTCCACCTCACCGATCGTCTGGCGGCGTTCTTCTCCGTAGTCGCGCCGCCAATCGATCCTTTCCAGCCGGTGCGCGTCCGCAAACACGCGTGCTGCGTAAGCAAAATCAAAGCCACGCTGCCGGAACGTGACATCACTCTTGGCGTGGTCCCACTCGAATATCATATGGGCGGCATTGCCGTCTAGTTAAGCGGCCCTGAGCCGGCCGCGTGGAGGATGGCTATGATCGTGTACGATGGCCCCAAAAGGAAAGGGAGTTGGCGATGATCGATCTTATCATTGAGCCGCGGCGGAAGGATTTGGGCGGGTTTGAAGTGGCGCGCGTGCTGCCGTTTGCACAGCGCCGAATGGTCGGGCCGTTCGTGTTTTTCGATCACATGGGACCGGCGCAATTTGCGCGCGGCATCTCCAAAACCGTCGACGTACGGCCGCATCCGCATATTGGGCTGGCGACCGTCACCTACCTGTTCGACGGCGAAATCATGCACCGCGATTCCGTCGGCTCCGAACAGGCGATCCGCCCGGCCGAGGTGAATTGGATGACCGCCGGTTCCGGCATCACCCATTCCGAACGCTTCGAGAAAGCACGCGCGCATGGTGACGCCCTGCACGGCATTCAAGCCTGGGTGGCGCTGCCCCGCGAGGACGAGGAATGCGATCCCGAATTTGCGCATCACGGCGCGGACGATCTGCCCTATTACGAAGACGGCGGGCTGAAAGCGCGGCTGATCGCCGGTGAGGCATTCGGCGCAAAGGCAAAGGTGAAAACCCGCTCGCCTATGTTCTATGCGCACTGGCAGCTTGCGGCCGGCGCGCAGGCGCAAATGTCCGCCGAATATTCCGAACGAGCGGCCTATATCGTTTCGGGCTCCGTGGAAGTGGAAGGCCGCACCCATGAGCAGGGGCGTATGCTGGTGTTCGCACCGGGGGCTCCGGTGTTGTTCACGGCCATCTCGAACGCCACGGTCATGCTGCTCGGCGGAGAACCGCTAGGCGAGCGTTTCATCGAATGGAATTTCGTCTCCTCATCGAAGGAGCGGATTGAACAGGCCAAAGCCGATTGGCGCGCCGGGCGCATGAAGCTGCCGCTTCATGACGACAAGGGATGGATTCCGCTGCCCGGCGATCCACCGCCGCCCGCCACCCCCATCTCGTGACGGCACGCACGGCATCCTCCCTCGCCCCTCCGTCTCGCCGCTTGCGCGGCGAGACACCTCGTAACAACGGGGGAGGAAAATTCAGTTCACGATGGCCCAGGTGCCGTCGGGCTGCTGGCAGGCGTGTCCGGATGCGGCCTGCGGACGTCCGTCGATGAATATCTGCTGTGTATAATTGGCACAGCGGAAGCCATCGGGGTCGCTGTAGTAATCACCGACCCGGAAATCGCCGCGGTGGCCGTTTTTCGGATTGCGCCATTCGTAGGACGCATTCGTGCGGCCCGCATTAAACCCGTCGTAATAGGTCTTGTAGGCAAAGCTGCGGTCTTCGCAGTCCATCCCGCGTGTAAGTGCTCCACCGAGGACGCCACCCACCACGACGCCGGCAATGGTTCCACCCGTCCGCCCACCACCCCGGCTAACCGCGTTGCCTAGCAGGCCACCGATCAGCGCACCGGCAATGACGCCGGCAGGATCGACGGTCTGACGGCACTCCTGATAAAATTTGTCGTCGTTGTACGTGTAGACCTGCGTATAACGCTGCCTCCAACGCCCCTCGCGGTCGTCATTGCTGAGGCGTGGCGGCGGTCCCGGCGGCGGAGGCGGGGGGCCGTAGCGTTCATCGAACCGGCGGTTGTCGCGACCGTCCAGATAGCCTGCACGGTATCCATCGCGATACGCCTCGCGATAGCCCTCCTCGTAGCCCTCCCGGTAGCGGTCATTTCCACGGCCGCGGCCGAATGGCTGCGCCAAAGCCGGCGCAGCCGCATCGGCCAAAAAGATAAGAGCGCACGAAAACGCCAAGCATCTTTGAAGTTTCATACTCATCCCCGCGAATCGTTCACGTCAACTTGACCGGAACAGATGGCCATTTTGCGGCAGGCGCAAGCGCCGGAAAACCGCACCTCAACGAGGAACCTTTTACCGCAGTTTGCGCTTCTGAAAAGGCATTGTCTCCAAGAGATCACAACCACAGTGCGTCCGATGTTCTAGGGTTCCCTGGCGAGTTTTGCCGTGTGGGGGCACACGTAATCCCATCGGCCATAATAGTGATGGCTTGGGGCTCCCAATGTGTTCGCCGCCGGCTGCGTTTCGCGCGTTGCGTTTGGCCGCCCTTGGAAAGCCCGGAAGGAGTAAAGGTACAATGTCTGCACCCTATTCCGTTACCGACCGCATCGCCCTGCTGCGTTCTCGCGCACACCGCTACAAGCAGCTTGCCGACGCCTTGTACGACCGCCGAACCGCGGCAGAGGTATCGCGTTATGCGGACGAGCTGGAAGCCGAGGTGTCCCGTCTTGAGAATTGGGATCATTCGCATCGTGGCGTGGACAGGGGCCGCGCCACTTTCTCTCTGTAAGGATGAGAATATTGCGGATTGCTTCAAAAGTGCGTCTGTATCAAGCTTTCCGGATAGGCTCGTATTAACCCGGTCCACCACATGGGGGGAGAGGGGGGCGTTCGTCAGCGATCGAGCATGGTAGAGGTGGCCCGCGATGAGCCGGACACAAAACGGACACCGAGCAATGCATTGGCTGCCGCTCTCTGCGGCCGCGCTTCTGCTCGCGTCGTGCGGTTCGGTTCCGTTGTCGTCGCTGTTTACCCGGCCCACGCTGCCGCCGATCTCACTTCCCGTCAGGCCGCCCGCCGAAGCACACGAAATCCCCGTGCCCGAACCCAATATTGCCCGGCCGGCGCCGGCCCAACTCACCCCGCTTCAACTCGCGATGGTCAACAACCCGCCGGCCCGTCCGCCCACGCCCGTGATGAAGCCTATGCCGCCGCCGGATACGGAAGCGGTCGCTCCGGGCGCGCTCTTAGGCTCCGATTTCACCTCGGTGAGACTGCTTCTGCGCGAACCGGATACGGTTCAGAAGAGCGCGCTTTCGGTGGTGTGGACCTATGCGGGCGATTGCACCTTTCAGCTCTATTTCTACCCGGACATCAAAACCAGGATATTCCGTGTACTGAAATACGATCTGAAGGACGGCAGCGGCGAAAAGCCGGCAAACTCAAGTATCTGCATGCGCAGCATAATGGTGGCCAACAACGATGAACCAAATTCTCCTTGATACGATGACCGCGACGGCCAGGCGTATTGTCATAGTCGATGACGACGGCATGTTCCGCGAGTCCCTCGCCCAGAACCTTGCTGACGCGGGTTTTACGATCACCGCTTTTTCCGACGGGCCCACGGCGCTGCGCTATTTTACCGAGCATGGCACACCCGACATGATCCTGCTCGATTGGAAAATGCCGGGCATGACGGGCATCGAGGTTTTGCGCGAATTGCGGGAACGCAAGGTGGAAACGCCCGTGGTGTTCCTGACAGTCCTAAGCGACCAAATCTATGAAGAGGCGGGCTTGCTGGGCGGCGCTGTGGACTTTGTCGAGAAGTCGCGCGGGTTCTCGATTCTTTCGCGCCGCATCGAGCTTATTCTTAAAGGCCTCAAGTCGCATGAGGCCCCCGTACGCAATGAGGCGCTGCCGGCGGCGTTTGCCCGCGGCCATATTCGCCTGCAGCGCGACGTCAGCCGGGCCTATTGGAGGAATGCTCAGCTCGATCTGACCCTGACCGAATTCCAGATGGTGGACCACCTCGTGACCCGCGCCGGACGCGACGTGCGCTACCGCGAGCTTTATGACATTGTGCATGGCGAAGGCTTCGCGGCAGGCCAGGGCGAGATCGGGTATCGCGCCAATGTGCGCGCCTTCATCAAGCGTATCCGCCAGAAATTCAGGGACATTGACCCGGACTTCACGCAGATCGAGAATTACCCGGGGTTCGGTTACCGCTGGAGCGAAGGTGATGGGCCATAGCCTGCCCAGCAAGATCTATGCAGGCTTTCGCACGCTTGCACTCAAGATCATGCTGCTTGCGGTCATCTTCCTCTTTGTCCCGATTATTTTTTATCGTTTGTTCCAGATTGCCGACACGCAGCAAAGCGCGCTGCTGCAGCGCACGGTCGAGGAAAAAGGAACGCTGATCGCTTCTGTTCTGACGCCGCGGCTTGCCGATTTCGAAAGCGAGCCGCCCGAAAGACTGCAACAGGCGCTCAACGAGATTCAGCAACAGGGCACCAATATCAAGGTTTTGGTGCGGCCGGTCGGCAGCGCGGACACGGAAGGTTTCCTGTACGTCGCCTCGGCCCCCTCAACAACCGCGCAATATTTGGAACAGGAACGCGATGAACTCGTCCAGCTGGGACTGTTCGACAAGCTCGCGCCCACCTGCAACGGCGAGAAGGCGCCGGCGCAGCGTTTCACCAATCCCGCGGGTACGCCCGAAATCCTGACGTCGGTTACCCCGATTCACATCGGCCAGAGTTGCTGGGTGGTGGTGACGTCGCAATCGACCGCCGCCATCCTTGCGACCTCCATCGGTCAGCCGGTTTGGCGCACGCCCGCCGTCACACTGGCGATACTGATCTACCTTCTGAGCGCCGTGGTCGTGGCATGGCTGTTTACGGATATCTGGCGCAACATCGACCGCTTTCGCACCGCGGCCCGCAAGATCCGCAGTCATGGCGAAGGCAATGTCACGTTCCGAGAGATGAATACGATTCCCGAGCTGAACGGCGTGGCCGACGATTTCGACTCTCTCGTCACCGCGTTAAAGCAGTCCAAGGATTTCATCATCCAGGCGGCCGAGGAAAACGCGCACGCGCTGAAGGCGCCACTGGCGGTCATCGCACAGGCCATTGAACCGTTGAAGCGCGCCGTGCCGGCCAACAATGCCCAGGCCACACGCAGTTTGGAGCTGATCGAGCGTTCGACCGCGCGGCTGGATATTCTGGTTTCGGCAGCGCGTGACCTGGAACAGGCGGCGGCTGACGCGATTTATTCAAACTCGCGGCCCATCAATCTCTCTGCATATCTCGCGCAACTTATCGCTGCGTACGAAGCAACGCTGACCGCCGAAGGCAAGTCGCTGCGCACGGATATCGAACCGGATGTACACGCTTACGCAACCGAAGAAGCCATGGAATCTATTCTTGAAAATCTGCTCGAAAATGCTGCGAGTTTCACGGAACACGGCGGCATGATCGAAGTGACGCTGAAAGTGACCGACCATCAGGCGCATCTGACCGTCGCCGACAACGGACCGGGCGTGCCGGCCGACAATTTGCCACTGATTTTCGAACGGCATTTTTCCGCCCGTTCGCAAACACGCGAAACACCGGACGCCCTGCTGCAAACCGACAATCATTTCGGTCTTGGGCTTTGGATCGTCCGGCGCAATGTGGAAGGCCTCGGCGGAAAGATCGCCGCCGCCAACCGCGAAGGCGGCGGGTTCGCGGTGACCGCCAGCTTCCGCGCGGCGGCTTAAGCATTTCGCAGAGGCAGCGGAGAAGAAAAAGGGGGACCACAAAGAGCACAAAGAAGGAAATTGGCGCGCATTGCGCGCCAGAAACTTTCGGCCTGCCGAACTGGATCAGATTCGCCACCAACTTGGTGTCCTTTGAGCACCCTTAGTGTCCTTTGTGTTACCCCTTTTTCTTCTCCGCTACCTCCGCGGCTCCGCGAGAAACTCGCCAATCAATAGAACTGCGGGAAAGGGCCGGGCTGGGCGGCGCGAATCCAAGATGATCGGCGCCTTGGCCATGGGCTCACCTTTCAAAAGGGCGCCAGGCCGTCGACAATTCCAAAACGCCGCGGGCTCGTGCCATGACAAGTCCGGCGGGACGGCCTATTCTCCGCGCCATCAAACCCATTCGTACCAAGGACCGACCGATGACGCCTGCCCATTCGTTTGCCCGCGCTCTACGCACTGCCCTGTTCTGCACCGGGGCCGCGCTGGCGCTGTCGTCCCCGCTCGCCGCGCAGAATGCACCGGCGAAAGAAGGCGTCCCGGATTTCACCGCACCCGGCACTGGTTGGACCATGATCAATGCCAACGCGACGGACTACGCCCCGCCGGTTTCTGGCGCCAAGCCGGTCACCAACGATCCGAAATTTCCCCATGTCGGAAATCTGGAACCCGGCCAAAAGACCGAGCGCGTCGCCGATCTGACCAGCCCCATACTGCAGGAATGGGTGAAGCCACAAATGCAGAAGTACAATGAGGAAGTCATCAAGGGCACGATCCCCTTCGTTGCCACCTCGCTGTGCTGGCCCGGCGGCGTGCCGGCGCAATTGCTGGTGCCGACGACCATGTATTTCATCCAGAAGCCCGATGAAGTGATCATGATCTGGGAGCGCGACCAGCTCGTGCGCCACGTCTATCTGAACAAGCCGCACACCCAGAACCCGCGCCCGACCTGGTTCGGCGAATCCGTCGGCCATTATGAGAACGGCGATACGCTGGTAGTCGATACAGTGGGCTTCGTCGAACATCCCTTCAGCTTTGTGGACAACTACCGCACGCCGCACACCAAGCAGCTTCATGTCACGGAGCGTTGGAAGATTACCCAGGTCCCCGCCGGTGGCCGCCGTGGCGGCGGCGGGGGAACGACGAAGGGCATCGAAGTCTCGTTCACCGTGGAAGACCCCGGCGCCTTCACCATGCCGTGGGGCGCCATGATGCGCTACCGCAACGAGAAGAGCGAGATCGAGGAATTCGTCTGCGCCGAAAACAACGGCAACCACTTCGACACCGAACGCTACAACATGCCGGAAGCGAAGACGGCGGATTTCTAAGAAATCCGCCTCCGCGCCGCTGAACCGCCGATACCGAAAAGCGGGCCACACTTCTTTCTGGCGATTGCGCCGCGCGTTCAAAAGCCGCAATCTCAGGGGGTCGCGACCGAAGGGGGCAAACGTGGCGCGGGCATATCGCTATGCGTGCGCGGGGGTGTTGGCGTTATGGGCCGCCAACGCATCTGCTGCCGTCCCGGCGGGTGAAACCCTCGGAACCGCGCCCGTTATATCGGGGCTGAACGCAAACACCGGCAACCGCGCCTTGGACGACGCGGTCTTGATGGAATCCATCACGTCCGCGCTTAACGGCGGAAATTTGTCCCCCACTCAGGAAAAGAGCCTGCGCGCAACACGCGGGCTGCTTCTCTTGTTCAACGCCAACGACGTGGCGAACGCGCTTAAAGAGTTTGACGCCGCGCTTCTGGTGCAGCCCGACCCGTTTGCCTTTTACGGCCGGGGTATCGTGCACATCATTCAGAACGACCAAGAGGCGGCGATGTACGATTTGGCGCGCGCCATCGAACTCGCCCCGCGCTACCCGCTGCCATTGACGGCCCGCGCCAGTCTTTATGCGCGCCAACGCAAATTCGCCGAAGCCATCACCGACTACAGCATGGTCATCAGCCTGCAGCCGGATTCGCCCGATGCGCTGCTGAACCGATGCCTGACCTATCTCGATGCGGGCAATGTGCAAAATGCCCAAGCCGATTGCGATGCGGCGTTCAAATTGCGGCCCGACAACGCCGCAGCGTATCTCGCGCGCGGCATGGTTCGCATGCAGCAGGAAAACTACGATGATGCGCTCGCGGATTTGGCGGAGGCTATAAGGCTTGCGCCTCCCAATCCGATGGCCCGATTTCAGCGCGCCCGCATCTATCAATTGCGCAGGCAATTTCGGGAAGGCATCGCGGACCTGGACGAAGGGCTGAAAGCCGCGCCGAACGCCGCACTTCTTTACTACGCACGCGCATTGGATCATGTGCGTCTGGCGGAAATCGACAAGGCGCTTCCGGATCTGAACGACGCGATCCGCCTCTTCCCGGCTTACCCGGAGGCGCTGACTTTGCGCGCGGCGATCTCTGTTGACGGAGGCGACTATCAGCAGGCCCTTTCGGATTATCAAAGCGCCCTGAAAGCCGCCCCGGATTATGCCGAAGCGGTTGCCGGCGTTGGAATCGTCCATTGGAACACCAAGCAGTTCGATCAAGCCGAAAGCGAGTTCGACCGCGCCATTGCATTGCAGCCCAACACGCCCAACGCCCTCGAATTCCGCGCAAAGCTGCGCAATCAGAAGGGCAACTACAACGCCGCGCTGGCCGATTTGAATGCGGCGCTGAAATTATCGCCCGATAATCCCGAAATTCTTGCCGACCGTGCAGTTTCCTATTGGGGGCTGATGCAGCTCGACATGGTCGTTGCGGAGTCGAATGCCGCGCTTCGCGTCAATCCAAGCCTTGCGCGTGCCTATATCACGCGGGGTCTGGCGACCGGCTCATTGGGGCGGTGGGACGCGGCCGTTGGCGATTACGATCGTGCGATTCAGCTCGGACTGACGGCGCCCGTTGTCTACAATGACAGGGGCCGCGCCTATCTCGCTCTTCGGAAGTACGACGAAGCGGCGGCGGATTTTGCCCAAGCCATCAAGCTCGATCCCAAGGACGCCGACAGCCTGTACCGGCACGGCGCGATCCTTTTTGAGCAGAACAGGACGGACGAGGCTCTGGCCGACTTCAACGCCGCGATAGAAGCCAACGCTTCTTACGGCGATGTGTACGCGGCGCGGGGATGGTTGTTTGAACGCCGGCAGAAATTTGACGAAGCGCTCGCGGACTATGAAAAGGCCATTCAGATCAATCCTGACAATGCATCGCTTTATGAGCGCCGCGGCTCGATCTATCTGGCCAAGCGGGATTTCGAACATGCCTTTCGCGATGGGGACGAAGCCATCCGGCGCAACAAAACATTGTGGTTCGCCTATTTCGTGCGGGCCAATGCCCAAGTCGTGAGAGGAAACATCTCAATGGCTTTGGGCGATTTCGCAGAATCGGTGCGCATCAATCCCAACTACTTCCCGAATTACCAGATGCGGGGAATGCTGTACTTCAAAGCAGGCGCGTTTCCCGATGCGCTGCGCGATTTGAACGCCGCGGTGCGCCTGGAGCCGCGCCAAGCGCCTGCGCTCTATTTGCGGGGTGTCGTCCAAAGCCGCCTCGGCAACAAGGCTGCAGCGGATACCGACATGAAAGCAGCGGAGGCCATCCAGCCCGGCATCGCGCAAGCCGCCGCCATGTCGGGTGTCGCGCCTTAGAACGGCCTTCTCCGGCGTTGCCTCTTGCCGCGTAAAGCCGCATCCTTGGGGCTTGGCAAATCGGGGACGAAACAATGCGCCGCTGGCTTTACGCAACTGTTGCACTTGTCGCGCTGAATGGGGCTGCCGGGGCGGCAGAACTGTCCGCGCCGAACCAAGCCAAGGTGCTTGCCAACGTCGAGGCCTATGTACCGCGCATGACGGACGTGGCACTGGAAATCTGGAAGATGCCGGAGCTTGGCTACCAGGAGACCAAGACAACCGCGCTTCTGCAGGGCGAGCTGAAGAAGGCCGGTTTTACCATCCAAGCAGGCCTTGCGGGCATCCCCACCTCGTTTATCGCCAAAGCCGGCACCAATGACGGGCCGGTAATCGCCATTCTGGCGGAGATGGATTCGCTGCCCGGCATGTCGAACTCCGCCGATCCGGAGCGCAAGCCGGTTGCCGGCGTCGCTTCGGGCCATGCCTGCGGGCATAATCTTTTCGGCTCGGGCGCGGTCGCCGCGGCCATCGCCGTCAAGAAATGGATGGAGGAGAACAACGTACACGGACAGTTACGCGTGTACGGCACGCCGGCGGAAGAAGGCGGCGGCGGCAAGTCGTACATGATCAGCGCCGGACTGTTTAAGGACGTGGACGCCACCATCTACTGGCATCCGGCGGACGCGAACAACGCCTCGCAGGACAAGAACCTCGCCAATATCAGCGCCAAATTCCGCTTCCACGGCTTAGCGGCGCATGCGGCCGCCGCACCGGAGCGGGGCCGTTCCGCGCTGGATGCGGTCGAAGTGATGAACGTCATGGTCAACTACATGCGCGAGCATGTGCTGCCCGACGTACGCATCCACTACGTCATCACGAATGGCGGCGCGGCGCCCAACATCGTGCCGGAATTTTCAGAATCCTATTACGTGGTGCGGCATCCCGATCCGCGCGTCGTCGCCGAGGTGTTCGACAGGATCAAGAAAGCAGCCGAAGGCGCGGCGCTCGGCACCGGCACGAAAATGGATTTCGAGCTGATCGGCGGCGATTATTCGCTTCTGCCCAACGACACGCTGGGCAAAATCATGGACGCCAATTTGCGCAAAGTGGGCGCGCCGCAATGGACCGCCGAAGAAAAAACCTGGGCCGAGAAACTGCAAAAGACTCTGGGCGCGGACATCCCGTCCATCGCCACGGCGCAGCAAATCCGGCCCTATCGCATCAATGGACAGAAATACGCGTCCACCGATTCTGGCGATGTGAGTTGGGTGACGCCGCTGGCGACGCTGAACACCGCCACCTGGGTGCCGGGCACGCCTGCGCATTCCTGGCAGGCGACCGCCGCCGACGGCATGAGCATCGGCGTTAAGGGCGCGGTGGTGGCTGCAAAGACGCTGGCGCTGACCGCGGCGCAACTGTTTCAAAGCCCCGAGGCGATCGCCGCTGCCAAAGCAGAATTTAACAAGAGCCGCGGGCCGAACTTCGCCTACAAGCCGCTGGTCGGCGAGCGCAAGCCGCCGCTCGACTATCGCAAGAACGGCGCAGCTGCGCCGGATGCGGGTTAATTTATCGCCCCATGAGCAGACACGAACGTCGCCTTAAACTGAAGCAGAGCGTGGACGCGGTCACGCGCCGTGGCGTGGATTTATCCGCACCGCCGAACGACCAGCAATGGGCGGTGATCGCCGCGACACGCGTCCTCATCGACACGCTGGACAGCCGGCATCCCACCCGTGCTGCCAACACCGCCAAACGCGCGCATGAGGTGTTCGAGACCTCGCTGAAAACGAACCCGTCCCCCCACCCCATCGCGTGCGCCAAAGGCTGCGCGTTCTGCTGTCATGTCAGCGTGACGGCGACCGCACCGGAAGTTTTCCTTGTCGCCAATGCCCTGCGCGAGAAGCACAAGGATGATCTTCAGGCGATTCTTTACCGGGTGCAGGCCGCCGATCAGAAGACACGCGCACTTACCAGCATGGAGCGCGCGGCCCAGCGCGTTCCATGCGCACTGCTGGAAGACAATGCCTGTTCGATTTACGAGTCCCGTCCCGGCGCCTGCCGCGGCTTCGTGTCCACCTCGGCCCAAGCCTGCGAACGGGGATTCAACGGCGATCACACCGTCCGGATCGACACGCCGGGCGTCTGGCTGTCCCTGCGCAGCGCACAAAAGCAGGCGCTCCTTGCCGCCATTGCCGCCACAGACCGCCAAAGCCGCTGTTACGAATTCCATCATGCGCTGCGCATCGCGCTGGAAAATCCGGACGCCGAAACACGCTGGCTGAAGGGTGAAGACGTCTTCAAAGACGTCAGCTTCGAACGCATGGAAGATCCCGCTGCCGAAGCCCACAACCAGCGCATCATCGCCACCCTCGTCGCGGGCGCCCTCGGCAAAGAAACGGCCTAACCTCCCTCGCCCCCGAAGGGGGAGAGGGTTGGGGTGAGGGGGAGCTCTATCCGCTGCCCGTTTCCTCACCGGCAAAAGAAAAAGGGCGGCATCGACTGCATCGATACCGCCCCCTCACCCTGACCCTCTCCCCGAAGAGGGGAGAGGGAATGTCTATTATTAGTTCACCTGCTTGGTGATGGGCTCACCCTTGGGGCCAACGAAGGTGGCGAGCGCCACAGCCGGCTCGGTGCCGCGATTGATGCCTTCGTGAATCTTACCTGTTTCCACGAAGAAGGTTTCGCCGGCCTTGTAGGTGACGTTCGGCTTGCCTTCGTAATCCAGCGAAATCGCACCCGACTTCACATAGACCATCAGCGCGCCCGGATGGGTATGCCTGCCCTCGCGGCCGCCGACCGGAATGGTCACTTCAATCAAGGCTTCCGTCGTGTTGGCCATCGGCAGATCCTGCTGCATCAGCACCTTGCGGGTGACCGTCGGCGCGTCGGCGCTGAAGGACGGCTGAGCCACAAACGCGGCCGAAGCCACAACGGTAAGCGCAACGGCGCCCATGACAAACTTACGCATATATTCCTCCCAAACTGGTCCGATCCCGGACCACCCGGGATTCAAGTGGCGGACATATAGCAAGCTTGGGCCTGGAATGGGAACCGCCCCCAGGGGCCGTCGCTCAGATGCCCGCCGTGGTCTCCACAATGTGCAGCGGGACGTGGACGTTGCGCTCGATATAGCCCTTCACCTTAACCCAGCAATCCCGCTGGATTTCGCCGATTGGGCGCGTTCGGGACGCGACCGGAAAGCGAGGATTGCGGAGAGAGAGCGTCGCAACATCACCGCTGTATTCGAGAACCACCGTCGTATCCTGCCAGTTCAGCGCGTAATAGGCGGGCGGAAATCGGACGATCACATGCTCCGGATTGAATTCCACGCTGTATTTGCGCGCGTTCGGCTTTCCGGCATCGGCTTCGGCCGTCAGATAAATGTAAGCGAAATAGGCTTCGCTGATTTCGCATCCGGCCTGCACATATTTCGCTTCGCGGGCGAAGGCTGACTCAAGCGTATAGGCGGCGGCGACAGCCGCGCACGCGGCAAAGACAAGAGCAACGGCAATCCCACGCATTCCGCTGAGCCCAGCCCCGGCACGGCGCGAGCCTACACGCCCAACTGCTCGGCCATCCAGTCGGCGGATTTGGCGCGGTATTTGTAGAAGCGGTTGTGCGCGACGTGGTTGCCGTCTTCCACCACCAACAGCGTGGTTGGCCCCTTGGTTTCGCGCGCCAACCGCTCGGCGTCTTCGGGCGGGCACAAGCGGTCCAGACCGGCCGCGATCACGAACAGGGGGCATTCGATCTTCGGTCCCAACCCTTCCAGCGACAGGGTGAAGGCCTTTTCGCGCGCTTCCGCTTCGGTGCTGCTGTGGCTGCGGCGCACATAGGCATCGCGCGTCAGGCCCGGCAGCTTTTCCCAGAGGGCGCCCCAATTGTACGGCCCGCAATTGGCGATGGCCGCACGGATGCGCTTTTCGAACGCTACCGTGCGCGGCGCGTAATAGCCGCCGAGGCTGATCCCCCAGATACCCAGCCGCTCCATGTCCAGATCGCTCCGGTTCGCGTTGAGCCAGTCGATCACCACGGCCACAACATTTTCGTAGTCATAGCGGATGGGAAAATCATATTCCGCCTCGCCCTGCCCCGGCCCGTCGAACGCCACAATCGCCATGCCGCGGCGCAGGAAATCCATTTCAAAGGTCAGCAACTCCTCCTTGGTGGAATCCAGCCCCATGGTCATCAGCACGACCGGCGGGCGGCTCACGCCCTTGGGCTTACGCAAGGTGGCGGCCAGATGTTTGCCCTCATAGGGGATCAGCACGCGCTCACCGGGCGGATCGAGGTGGGGCAGCGCCAGATCGAGGCACTCCACCGCTTTCATGTGGGCCGCCCGCATCTGCTCCATGTCCTGCACGAACAGATATTTGGCGAAGTGATAGGTGACCGCAGCGCGCGAGAAATGCTCGCCCGCGCTGATGAAGTGCTTTTCCGAAAGCGCCTCGCGGCCCAGGCCCTCATGCACCGACGCCCGCGCCGACCAGGCCCGGCACCAATCGTCCCAACGCGTCAGGGACGAGAGCACGTCGTGAAAGTCGCTCGCCGCCACCCCGTTCACGGTGAAGCGCGACAGCCAATTGGCGGCATGGTGCAAACGCGGATCGGACATGGGCGGCTCCTCTTTTGTTGCGCTTTGCTGTAAGCCGCGAGGAGAGATTGTCAATGTGCAGGAAGCCTCGCGTGGAGCACGGATCGCAGGGCCTGATCGGAACACGCATGAAGCGCGTGGAGGACGGCCCGCTGCTGCGCGGCCGTGGCCGCTTCATCGACGACATTCGCCATCCCGGCTTGCTGCACGCCGCCTTTTTCCGCAGCCCCCATGCCCATGCCCGGATCAGCCGCCTGAACGTGGAAGAGGCCCGCGCGCTTCCTGGGGTGCGAGCGGTTCTCACCTATGACGATCTGCGGCGGCATCTGACCTGCGACCGCATTCCACTGGCCCTGCCGTCCGGAGCGATCCGCTTCCCCGTCGATCCCCATGTGCTGGCCAGGGACGAACTGACCTATGTGGGCGAACCGATTGCGCTGGTCATCGCGGAAACGCGCGCTCTGGCCGAAGACGCGGTACGACTGATCGAGCTGGACGCCGATCCCCTGCCTGCTGTCACCGATCCTGTCGCGGGGCTTACGCCGGATGCGCCGTGCGCGCGAACGGATTGCCCCAACAATCTGGTCGCGCAGCACAAGCTCGTTTACGGCGATGCCGCCGCCGCGTTTGCTTCTGCCGCCCACCGGCTGCCCATGCGGTTCCGTCTGCACAAGGGCGGCGGGCATTCCATCGAACCGCGCGGCGTGGTGGCGCGCTTTGAGGCAAATGATGACCTGCTGACCGTTTTCAACACCACGCAGATGCCGCACCGGGCCAAGTCCATTCTCGCAACGTCGCTCGGCCTTTCCGAAAATTGCGTCCGCGTCATAGCGCCCGATGTCGGCGGCGGCTTCGGCCCGAAGGCCGTGTTTCATCCCGAAGAACTGGCCATTCCCGTTGCGGCGCTCATATTGAATGCGCCCATAAAATGGATTGAAGACCGGGTCGAAAACTTTGTGGCCACGGTGCTCGAACGCGATCAGGACTGGGACATGGAAGCGGCGTTCGACGCGGACGGCCACTTGCTGGCCATTCGCGGACACATGCGCCACGACCACGGGGCCAACACGCCCTACGGCGTTGCCCTGCCCTACAACGCGGCCACCAATATGATTGGGCCTTATGTGCTGCCCGCGTGCGATCTGACCATTTCGCTGTGCCTGACGAATTTCACCCCGGCGGCGCCCACGCGCGGCGCGGGGCGGCCGCAAGGCACATTCGTTATGGAGCGGCTGCTCGACACGATGGCGGAGAAACTCGGTCTTGCGCGCGATGAAATCCGCCGCCGCAATTTGATCCCGCCCGAACACATGCCCTACGCCACCGAAGTCATGCAGCGCGACGGCAGCCGCATGACCTATGACAGCGGCGATTATCCCGAAAGCCAGCGCCGCGCGCTTGCCGCGGCCGGTTGGGACGGTTTTGCCGCCCGCCAAAAAGCCGCGCGGGAACAGGGTCACTACATCGGCATCGGCCTTTGCAATTACGTCGAAGGCACGGGACGCGGCCCGTTCGAAAGCGCCTCCGTGCGCATCGAGCCGTCGGGGCGCATCGTCGTCGCAACCGGCGCAACCGCACAAGGCCAGGGCGTCAAATCCATGCTGGCGCAGATCGTGGCCGGGCAATTCGGCGCGAAGCCGGAAGACATTCGCGTCATCGACGGCGATACCGCCGCGACACCGCTCGGGCTCGGCGCGTTTGCCAGCCGGCAAGCGGTGAATGCAGGTAATGCGGCCCATGTCGCCGCGCGCGAATTGGCAAGCAAAGCGATGCTCGCAGCATCCGCCGTGTTGCACGTGCCCGCCGAGGATTTGGAAATCGCGGAGGGATTCGTCCGGGGCCGCGGGATGCAGGGCGTGCAGATCAGACTTGCCGATCTTTCTCGCGCGCTATCCGGCGTACCCGGATTTTCGCTGCCGCCAGGAATGACGCCGGGACTTTCCGCGTCCTGCAATTTCGAACCGCAGGCGATGAGCTACACCAACGGCACACATGTCTGCGAAGTCGAAGTCGACGTCGGGACCGGCCAGGTAAATATTTTACGCTACGTCGTCGTCCATGATTGCGGGCGCATGCTCAATCCGCTGCTGGTCGAAGGACAGGTGCAAGGCGCGATTGCGCATGGCATTGGCGCGACGCTCTATGAATGGATGCGCTATGACGAAAGCGGCCAACCGCTGACGACGACCTATGGCGATTATCTGCTGCCCACTTCGGACACGGTGCCCAACATCGAAATCCTGCACATGGAATCGCCCTCGCCCTTCAATCCGCTGGGTGTAAAGGGCGCTGCCGAAAGCGGCACCATCGGCGCACCGGCGGCGATCGTTTCGGCCATTGAAGATGCGTTGAGGCCATTGCATGTCCTGATCACAGATTTGCCCATCACGCCGCCACGGTTACTGGCTTTGATTGCCGAGAGCCGCTGCTGATGGCTGGAAATGATTTCAGATAACGCATACGAGACAAACGGAGAAAAATCATGGACTTGGAACTTAGAGATCGTGTCGCGGTCGTGACCGGCGGAAGCCGGGGCATTGGCAAAGCCATTGCGTTCGCTTTGGCACGAGAGGGCGCCGACGTCGCCCTCATCGCGCGCAGCATGGCAGACGCACACATGGCCGCGCAGGAAATTGCCGGCGCTACGGGCCGGCGCGTACAGGCCTACAACGCCGACACCAGTAGCGACGAAGCGGTGCGCGCCGCCTTCGCGCAATTGGCAAGCGATTTTAGCCGTATCGATATTCTCGTCAACTGTGCGGCGAAAATGGCAGGAGGGCCGGCGCCGAAATTTGCCGAGATTAACGGCGAGAACTTATGGGCCGAGGTCAATGTCAAAGTCCTGGGCTATATTCGCTGCGCCCAAGCGGCAACCCCGCATATGCAAAGAGCGGGATGGGGACGCATCATCAACATCAGTGGCCTCGCCGCCAGATCGACCGGTTCAATCATCGGTACGATCCGCAACATCAGTGTGGCCGCCTTGACCAAGAATCTTGCCGACGAACTCGGGCCGTCGGGAATCAACGTCACCTGTGTGCATCCCGGAATCACGCGCACGGAGAAGACGGCGGGTATGCTGCAGCAGCGGGCGGCCGCATCTCAGACAACACCGGAGGAGATCGAACGCCGCATAGCCGAGGGCACGACGATTCGCCATCTCGTGACCGCGGAAGAAGTGGCCAATGTCGTTGCCTTCCTGGCGTCACCAAAGTCCATCGCGATCAATGGCGACGCCATCGCAGCGGGCGGCGGCACGCCCGGCGCTATCTACTACTGATCGTGGAATAGGAGCCTTCGCTTTGAGGACGGTTGCCCCTTTCCTGAAATTTGGTGCCGTTATCGCGCTTTCAACGGCAGCATCCGCACAGACTGCGCCGCCGGATTTTTCCGCTGCGGAGACGGGCTGGCTCACCCCTATAGCGGGCGATTACGCGCCGGTGCCCGGATTTCCGGGGCCGATGCTCAGCGATCCGGCGCACCCTTTTTACGACAATGTCGAAGCGCGCAGGCGCGGCATCACGCCAACCTACCGCATTGGCGATTTGCGAAATCCCAATCTTAAGCCCGGCGTCAAAGCGGAGATGCAAAAGGACAATGACGAAGTGAACGCGGGCAAGACCGCGTATTCGCCGTCCACCTCATGCAAGCCCGCCGGTGTTCCTGCCTATCTGCTGCAGCCGAGCTTGCTCTATTTCGTTCAGACACCCAACAAGATCGTCATGATTCAGTCCTACGACAATCAAGTGCGGCACATCTATCTGAACGTTCCGCACTCGGCGGCCGTCAAACCATCCTGGTACGGAGAATCGGTCGGTCACTATGAAGGCGATACGCTCGTCATCGACACGGTCGGCCTTAACACGCAGACCTTCGTCGACGCCTACCGCACGCCGCACAGCGACAGACTGCACGTCATCGAACGCTGGAAACTGACGCAAGAGGGCAAGGAGCTGGAAGTCACGGTCACGGTCGATGACCCGGAGACGTACAACCAACCCTGGAAAGGCGTTCTGCGCTATCGCCGCGTTCCGGGCGCCGTGCAGGAAGCCATTTGCGCCGAAAACAATCTACAGTTCGACTATCACATGCCCGAGGCAGACAGCCCGGACTTTTAAAGCGCGTCTGACGCAATTTTCACCGTGGCCGGGCTTGCCCCGGTGACTATGTTGCCGGTCAAGTCTGAAGCCCCGACTGATTTAGCCTGACGCCGTGCTCGCTGCCATCAAGGACGCCTTCGGCGCCGCCAGGGCGGTTGCTTCGCAATCCTTGACCGCAGCTGCGCGCGGCGTCCGTGTAGCGTGCGGTCGGGACGCAGAAACGGCCCTGGATCGAACAAAGAAACAGTTCATACGGATGGGCCTTTAGCAAGTTCTGGATTCCATGGCGCGTCGGTCCTGATAAGCGTATTGGCAAGGACGATCAGCTTGCGGGCCACCGCGACAATGGCCACCTTGTGCGGCTTACCGCCGTCCACCAGACGTTTGTAGAACGTCTTGAGACCTGGATTGCAGCGGATGGCACAAACCACAGCCATATAGAGCGCAGTACGCACACAGGCTCGTCTACCGCCGATGTGATCGCCCGGCCGCGAGATGCCGCTGCGCTCGGGATGCGGCGCAAGCCCCCCTAAGCTCGCAACCGCGTGACGGTTCAAGCTTCCCAGTTCGGGCAGATCGGTAATCAGCGTGGTCGCCACGACCGGCCCGATACCGGGGATTGTGCGCAGCAGCTCATTCTTACGGGCGAGCGCCGCGTCCTTCTCAAAGGCGCTTTCCAGAAGAGCTTCAATGCGCGCACGCTCCTGCTTCAGATGGGTAATCGTTATTTTGAGGCTCTCCAGAACAACGGGATCGCGGCTCATCTTCAGCCGCGTCTTCTCCTGGACGAGAAGATCCACCAACTCACGCCGGCGCGCCGACAGGCTCCGGATCGCCTCCGCCTGATGACTGGGAACCGAGTGCGCTTGTTCTTCGGGCATGGCCTGAGCAAAGCGCGCCGCCAGCTTGGCGTCCAGAGGATCGCTCTTCGCGCGCTTACCCAAAACCGTACGGAATGCCCGTATCCGGCCTGGCTGCACCCGCTCCACCGATAGCTCTGCATCGGCAAGCGTCCGGGCTGCGCAATACTCCAGCCCGCCTGTCGCCTCCAGCACGACCCGCTCCACGCCCAGGCCTTGCAGCTTTTGCCTCAGCTGGGCGATGCCTGCCGCGTCATTGGTGAAATCAAATGCAAGCCGCTGGGGCAGAACATAAACATCCAATCGGGCCTTCGAGACATCGATGCCCGCAACACATTGAGCTGTCATGGTAAGAACCTCGCCTGTATGCGGTCTCGCAAGGCTTGGAACCCGCGGACCTCGTGACTGTCCGGACTACGCTCAAACATGCAGCCGCGCGCTCACCGGCTCACGAGTTGATCGCCTCTCAGCGACTACCCAGCCATCCAACGCGCTACGGCTGCATCACCGATATAGAGTCGGCACCCGACATATACAGGCCATCCAGCAGGCGCGCGTCCGCGCGCCAATGAGTCTTTTGGCGCGGCGGACGCCGCGCCACTGGGTGGGCGGCTCGGAGGCCGCCCATGGTGAGTGAGTGATACGGCAATCCACGCAAACCAAACTGCGCTACACCTACTGTCTTGTCTCCTTGATGAAGGAGAGCACGTTGGTGACGCATACATCGGCGTTGGCAGCCGCTATGTGATAGGCGTCGCTGTTCAGCACGACGAGCCGCGAATTCGGAATGGCCATTTGGTACTTTCGGACCTTCTCCACCGATTGCAACGCGCTTCTGTCGGCGGTGATCACCAAAGTCCGCGCTTTGATCCGCTGCAAGACGCCATCGCGTGCGAGATCGAATTTGGACAGCGCCTCGTGAAGCCCATCGACGCCCTCGCCGGGCGCCGTGGCAAACATCGTGCTCCAATAGTCGACCATTTCTTTGGAAACTCCCGTTCCCAGCCTGTCCCGCTGCGGAATGGGCGACGGATTGGCAATTTCGATTACCGAAGCAGGGCCGCTGGCCACGGACAAGGTGCGCGTGCGCGCCGGGTAATCCGCCGCAAACTGCATGGCAATCGCGCCGCCGGTTTTCGCCCCAATGATATGCGCGGAATCGACACCGGCCTTGTCCATCACCTGCGCGATGAACGCCGCGAGGTTAGGCAACGACCACTTAAAACCTGCCGGAACCTTGGAGCGGCCAAAGCCGGGCAAATCCGGCCGGATCACGCGAAACTCGCGCGCCATGCGCGGCATCCAGCCATACCAGACGACGCCCGATTCATCGTTGCCGTGGATCAGCACAGCCACCTCAGGTTTCCGCCAAGGTTCGCCAAACCAGTCCTCTGCAAAGAACAGGTCTTGTTTGGGTTCGTTGGCAACCGGCTGGGCGAAAGCCGGCACCGCGGCCGAAACGCCGATTGCTGCTACTCCGCACCCCGCATGCAGTACGCCCCGGCGCGAGATGATAATCGCCATCAATGTTACCCCCCTGTGGAACCGAGCCTGACGACCAGGTGATAGTGCAAATTTCAGTCTACTCCTCCAACGCCGGTGCAACCACCGCCACCGGCAAATCGAGTCAGGCGCGAGAATGCGGACGGGGCGGGTCGTGCTGGGTCAATGGCTGTATTTGGCGCGCACAGCGGCCTGCAGACGATAGGTTGCCCCCAGAGGCGATGGGTAAAACGCCCCCCCACCAGCCTTTTATGTCCATGGGGCGTCACGCATTTCAGCCCCCACTACCCCGGCGCGGAGAGCATAACCCAGCATTTACGACTTGGAGGCTATCTATCCGGGACCATGCCCCTGTATCGCGAAACGAATCGGTGTGTTCCATCATGTTCATGACACTCAGGGCCAAACTGATTGTAGCAACGCTCGGCAGCGTTGCGACCATCGCCATTTTGGTATTCGCAATCAATTATGGCTCCGGCACTTTGGCGGGGAAATTGCGCCAGACGCAGCTGGCCGCGATCGCTCTTCGCAATCATACCAATGCCGACATGATGCACGACGCAATTCGTGCCGACGTGTTCGCCGCGTTTCTTTTTTCGCTCTCTGCCCGCCAGCGGCGCGATGAAATCATGGTGGACGTTCATCGGCACGGCGAAGATCTCAAGAAATATATTGCAGACAACGATACGCTTGATTTGACGCCAGACATAAAAGAGACGCTTAAACGTCTTCACCAGCCTCTTGATGCCTATATTTCTTCCGCGGAGGGGCTGGTCTCTCGCGCATTCGAAGGCGAACCGGACTCAAAGATTCAGCTGAACGAGTTCGAGCAAGACTTCTCGAATCTCGAAGTCCTCATGCGTACGGCGGGCGACGAGATCGAAGCCTTGGCCAATCGCCAGGGCGAATCGGCAAGCACATTCGCAACACAAGCTCAGTGGCTTAGCGAAGCTGGATTAGTTCTAAGCCTTGTCATTGGCTCACTTCTGATCTGGGTCACTCAGTTCAACGTATTGTCGCCGCTTTCGTCTCTGACGGACGCGCTGCGGCGGCTCGCAAACGGAGAACACCAAGCGGCTCTCCCGACGTTGAGGAGGGACGAAATAGGCCAAATGGCCCGCACCATCGAATCCTTCGGAAAAAACGCATTGGAACGCGAGCGGCTCAGCCGCGAAACACGCGTGCTGTCCGAATTGAATGAGTGGCTTCAATCCGCAAAATCGGAACCTGAGCTTTACGACATGATTGCCAAGTTCCTATCTCACTTTCTTCCGGAGTGTACCGGCACCATCTACATCTATGCCAATTCCCGCGACATTCTCGAATGTGTAAAAGTATGGAATGGGAGCCAAGCCACCCTCAACATGCATCCTGACGATTGCTGGGGCCTGAGGCGGGGGCGCACCTAGACCCACGGCCAACATGAAATCGAGTTCGATTGTTTCCATGTCGTTGAGGGTCCGGCCGATTACTGTTGTATCCCGATCCTCGCTCATGGCGAAACCGTCGGATTATTGCATTTGGAGCATAAGCCCCAAAGCAGCGGCGACAACTCGGCCGCTTTTGCCGATCAGCGCCGCATAGGCTTGGCTGCCGTCGAACACATCAGTCTGGCTATCGCCAACGTCAAGCTGCGTGACCAACTGCGAGATCAGTCCATCCGCGATGTACTGACCGGTCTCCTCAATCGGCGCTATCTGCTGGAAACCGGTCGCCGGGAGTTTCAACGGGCGGCAAGAAACCGGCAGCCTGTAAGCATGCTGTCCATCGACGTCGATCACTTCAAGACCTTTAACGACAATCATGGTCACGATGCGGGCGACACAGTCCTTCGTGCCGTCGGCGAAGCGTTGAGTTCAACGTTCAGAGGTGACGATATTTGCTGTAGGTTCGGCGGCGAAGAGTTTGTCGCTCTTCTACCCGGCTCTCCAATTGACGTTGCCGCCGAACGCGCCGAAGAGCTTCGCGCCAAGGTGGAAGGCCTAGTGATCCGCTATGGTGACGATAACCTTCCCCGGATTACGATTTCGGTAGGCGTCGCATCATTCCCAAGCGCGGGTACTGGCCCCATGGAAGTCCTTAAGGTGGCGGATAGCGCGCTATACCGCGCCAAGGAACTTGGACGAAATCGCGTGGAAATGCCTTCGGGCTAGACGAGTGTGGCAAGCGCCGGCGCATTCTCTGACACCAGACCCGAATTTGAACATTCGGCGGTCTGACAAGCTCTTCCAGGACGAGATCGTTTGTTGGAAACCACATTGGAAAGGAGCTTCGTTCCACTTTCGCGCGCGAGCGGGACGTCTTCTGGGATTTTGCAAGGACTCGCCATTAATGGCAAAGGCCCATTGTTTGTGTTGGAAGCTCAGGGTTTGAACGGTGCGGCGTGGGTCTTACGCAACAGAGGCGCGGCTGCCGGTGAAGCCGCGAATTGGATAAAGGCGCGCGCGGCGTCTGGCGCTTTTGACACGGTCGTCAAACCGAGATTGGACTGACACGCCTTGTTCAATGGCGCAGGCACGGGTCCAACGAAATCGACGCCCAATACGCCGGCCATGATGTTGCTCTGCTGCAGACCAAGCTCGAAGTCGCCGCGCCTAAGATAGTCGGTGACGGGGCCGCGTCCTTCCGTGGTGAATTTCGTCTTGGCTTTGAGCTGCTCGGTCAATCCAAGCTGCGCGATACTGGCGGCGATGTTCGTGCCGCTGCAGCCGTGCGAATAGCCGATGGTTTTCGCGGCAAGGAGCGCGGCCTTGTACGCGGCTGGCGTGCTGACATCGGGTTTCGGTGCGCCCGCCTTAACGGCAACGCCTAGTTCCGCAAGCTGGAATGGCGTCACCGAGTTCGGCACGATCTTGCCCGCCTTCACAAGTTCGTCCATCGGGCCGGGGTTCTGGCTCACCAGATCGGTGGTGCCTGCGGCCAGCCTTTGCCCCAGCACATCGCCCTCGGCCAGAACGACAGTCACTTTATGGCCGCTCGTTTACGAGAACGCAGCGGCGATTTCTTTCAAGCCCGGCACTGCGCCCTGATTGGACAGAACCACCAGATCCGCCGCGACGGCCGCCGCCTGCGGCACGACACAGGCGGCCACCACAAAAGCAGCGGCCAACTTCACGTTCCTTTGCATGGCTTCCTCCCAACCGTCCCGCCGCCACTTATAGAACCTGTCGGCGCGGAAAGCATCGCCGCCGCGTTTAACCGCCGCGCTCCGTTTCGCGTTATAGAGGGACGATGAGCAAAGCTTTCACCAAGGAAACCGACAACGCGGACGAGGACGCCGAAGAAGCCGACGCCCTGCCCCCTCATTTCAAAAACTACATGACGCCGGCCGGTTTTATCGCGCTGCAAGAGGAACATCGCAAACTGCTCTATGAGGAGCGCCCGAAAGTCGTGGCCATCGTTTCGTGGGCGGCCGGCAATGGCGATCGTTCCGAAAACGGGGACTACATTTACGGCAAAAAGCGCCTGCGTGAGATCGATTACCGAGTGCGCTACCTGACGAAGCGCCTCGAAAGCGCCGAGGTTGTGCATCCGGAACGGCAAAAGAACCGCGATCAGGTCTTCTTTGGCGCCACCGTCGAATATGCGCGCGCAGATCAACCGCCGCAGAAGATGACGATTGTCGGTGTCGATGAAGCCGACCTCCCGGCAGGCAAGATCAGCTGGCTATCGCCGCTCGCGCGCGCTTTGATGAAGGCGCATGAAGGCGATGTGATCGAATTTCGCTCGCCGTCCGGTTTGGAAAGCGTGGAGGTGCTTTCGATCGCATACGCCGCGGAATAACTACTGGGCCATCCATCGCGCGCGCATCGGCTTCAGGACGAACAGCGCCAAGACGGCCGTACCGGCGTCCAACGCTACGATCAGATAGAAGACCGGGAACCAGCTCTGAAACACATCGTGCATCCAGGCGGCAAAGGGGCCGCCCAGAACGGAGCCGATGCCTTGCGCGATATAGAGAAAACCGAAATTCGTCGTCGCGTGCTTCGTGCCAAACGTGTCGGTGAGGGTTGAGGGAAACAGCGAGAAAATTTCGCCCCAACCAAAAAACACGATTCCCGACATCAGCGCGAACAAGGCCGGATTGTCGCGTGTCGCCAGCATCACCCAAACGGCCAGGGCTTCCATCGCGAAAGCGATGAACATGGTCCATTCACGCCCGATATTGTCGGACACCCAGCCGAAAAACGGTCGCGTCAAGCCATTGGCGATGCGCTGTAGCGTCAGCGCAAAGGGCAGCGCCGCCATGCCGGAAATCGCCACATCGGCGATGCCGAAGTCCCGCATCACGGGGGCGAATTGCGACACGACCATCAGCCCGCCGGTGGACATCATGGTCATCATCAGAAACATCAGCCAGAAGATCGGCGTCTGCATCATCTGCAGCGGGGTGTAATCCCGCTTGCTGGTAGCGACTGTCTGCGACACCGGAACAAACTGGATCTCGCCCGGCCGCGGCGCTCGTAACAGCAATCCCGCGCAGGCTCCGATAGCGCCAAGCAAAATGCCGACGGTGATCAGCGTCGGCCGGTGGCCGGACGACTTCAGCATCATGTCGATGGGGAACGTCGTCACGATGGCGCCGAAGCCGTAGCCTGCGGCCGCCAATCCCACGGCAAAGCCGCGGCGGTCGGGAAACCATTTCACCATCAGGCCAATGATGCCGATGTAGACGATCCCGGTGCCGAACCCGCACAGGCCGCCATAGGTGAGATAGAGCATCGTCACGGTTGTGACCTGGGCGGACGCCACAAACCCCAGACCCGTCAGTGCCGCCCCCGCGGCAATCAGGAATTTCGGCCCGAAGCGGTCGATCAGCCACCCCTGCACGGGCGCCAGCCAGGTTTGCAGGACGATCAGTACCGAAAAGGTGATCTGGATGGCGGGCAGCGTCGCCCCTGTCGCGGCCTGGAAAGGCGCGACAAACAGCGTCCACACATATTGCGGGCTGGAAATCGACATCATCGCGATGACGCCCAGCGCCAGCTGCGCCCAGCGGACGGCAGGGAAAGCGGGCGCCAATACGCCTGTTGGCGCCATCGTCGCGTCTTTAGCCAAGCTCATGCCGCACCCCTGAAACAATCCCGCTGGGGCAAGCTTAGAGCATCGGCGCGCCAAAGCTCAAAGGGGAAGACGCCCCAGGGACCACAGGCCGGCGTCCACCCAAATGAACCGGCGGCAACAGCGCGCCAGATACACCGCAGCCGTCAGCCCGGCGGGGCCGGCACTGGCGATGAGGCAATAGACGTTCTCGGTATTTGCGGCGAGCAGGGGCATGGCCATACGGTGCCCCACCACAACGCCTATGCCGCGAAAAAGCGCCGCTACTTCAACGTATCCATATAGGCAATAATGTCGTCGATTTCGGCGTTCTTAAGGACCAGATTGGGCATCTTTTGATGCGGGGTCCTAAGCGCCACCCGCAAGGCCATGGGCGTCATCCCGCGCGTTTTGGCCACGGCTTCGAACGGCGGTGCGTTGCCATTACGAGAGCGCGGGGCGCCCTTGTCGATCGAGTGACATTCGGCGCAGATCGTTTCGGCAATAACGCGCCCGTGCTTCGCATCGCCCATGTCCTGCGCGATTACGGCGCCGGCCGATAGTGCCAAGCCCGCTGCGGCAAGAACTGTCATGGCTGTGCGCATCATTCCGATCTCCTTCTTAGGACTCTGTCCGATATGCATTTTCGCACGAGCGGAGCGGGGGGCATTGATTCAGCTCAATGAAGGTTCAACGCAAGCCAAGCGCCGAAGTTTCAACCGCATATCCCTCCGTGAGTCGGATTTCGCCCCGCTAGGCGCCATCCCGGCTATTTTTTGCGTGGCGGACTCGCATCTTCGCGAATACTGAGCAGAATCGGCTGACCGCCGCGCAGAACATTCAACACCATGCGTGCGGGAGACTTACCTGCTTCCGATATGAGCGCCTCCACGCCAATCACGCGCTTGCGATTGACCGACACGATGACGTCGCCTTCGTGCAAACCCGACTGATCCGCCTTACTGCCCGGCTCGACGGTCACCACCAGGGCGCCGCTTTCGCGCGCATCGGGGCGGGCATTAGCGAAAAGCGCACCTTCAAATAAGGGAGACAGGTCCTTGCCGTCCGCCGTTTTGGGGCCTGGAGCGGTAAGAGCCGCTCGCAACTGCAACGGCTTTCCCCCGCGCAACACCGTCAAATCCGCGACAGTTCCAACACGCAACAACGCGAGCGTATTGCGAAGTCCAATGGCATCGGCTACCGGCTTGCCGCCGATTTTTTGGACTACGTCGCCGGCTTTCAGGCCCGCGCGTCCTGCCGCGGAATCGAGGTCCACACGGGTGACCGCTACTCCGGCAGGGCTGAGAGCGAACTGCGCACCCAATTCGCCGCGTTCGACCGAGCCATATTGGACGATCTGATCGGTGATCGCCCTGACCATGCCGATAGGAATGGCAAAGCCGAAGCCGCTATTGCCGCCATTGCTTCCCAGCAGCGCGGCGTTGATGCCGATAAGCTCGCCTTTCAAATTGATCAACGCGCCGCCGGAATTGCCGGGGTTGATCGAGGCATCGGTCTGGATGAAGTCTTCGTAGCCTTCCAAGCCCATCGCGTTGCGATGGAGTCCGCTGACGATGCCGGACGTCACCGTCTGGCCGATGCCGAAGGGATTGCCGATGGCGAGCACATAATCGCCGACTTCAAGCATTTCCGAATCGCCTAACGGAATCGATGTCATGCCCGCCACTGGAGGCACATCGATGACGGCAATATCGGTATCGGGATCGGCGCCCTTCAGCAGGCCTTTGACTTCACGGCCGTCCGCAAAGGTGACCGTTATGGCCTCCGCGTCCTCGATCACATGGTAATTGGTGACGATAAGGCCCTTTTTGGCATCCAGCACGACGCCCGAACCGGCCGCCACCGTCTCCCTGGCCTGACTATCGGGCAATCCGAAGAGTTGCCGCAGCAACGGATCGTCGAACAAGGACTTCTCTTCCGGCGTTCCCGTTGAACGGACGGAAATGCTGACGACCGCATTCGCCACGCGCTTGATGACCGGCGCGAGCGTGGGAGGGTTTTGCGCATCGACAATTTGAGGCGCGGGAATAGCGCCATAGGCCGGCCTCGGGAGGTCGAACGCCGGCAGGCATATCAGCACAAGACCGAATGCGGCGAGCCGGCGCATTAAACCGTCAGTGCAGAAGGGGGACGACAACGAAAAAGACGAAAACCCAGAACGCGGTCACCGCAACACCGATCACGGCAAGCTTGCCGCACGTCGCAAGGCCAGACGCTTGGCCGTTCTGCTCAGAGGGAAATGGAACAGTGCTCATCCTTCGTTCTCCAAAATGCTGATGTGATTACATCGAACGGAATGGGTAATAGCCCTGATCCAGATCAATCCCGGCTCGGTTTTGGGCGATTTTTTCAGCGTGCGAATTCAAAGGCACGGGTAATAGCGGCGAACAGCGCCTCTTCGCTGACCGGCTTGTCGATGAGCGCCAATGCGCCGCTTTTCAGCGCCCGCTCCCGCGAGATGGGATCGCCCCGTCCGGTAATCACAATGCTTGGAATGATCACGCCCTCAGCCTGCATGTGCTCCAGCAGATCGATCCCGCTCATACCCGGCATATGCAAGTCCAGCAGAAGACAGCCCCTCACGCTCTTGCCGCCCCGGTTCAGGAAATCGAGCGCGGAACAGTAATCCTGCACAGCGAAATCCAACGACTCCAGCAGAGCCCGCATGGAGTCTCTGACAGCGTCATCGTCATCGACGATGTGAATTTCGCGAGGAGCAGATTCGTTCAACATCGCAGGCGCCAAGGCAACGGGCTAAGCTATAGCCGCGCCAAAGCCGGGAAAATACGGGAAAGCCCGTAATCAGGTCTCCCTTGGCGCCGTCCCCGCAGCCGGCAACGAAAAGTGGAAATTGGTCCCCCTCTCTTCACCCGGGGTAGACCAAATATGTCCGCCATGGGCCTCTATGATCGTCGCGCAAATGGAAAGGCCGATGCCCATACCTTTCTCTTTCGTGGTGACAAAGGGATGAAACAGCCGGCTGGCGACCTCAGGTGGGAGGCCTTGTCCGGTGTCGGAAATCCTCACCTCCACGCCGCCTTCGCCGTCGAGCAAAGTCCGCACGGCCAGCTCCCGCCGCGCGACCTGCTGCATGGCTTCAACGCCATTGCGCACCAGATTTATGATCACCTGCTGCATCTGAACCTTGTCGATCATCACGGGCGGCAGATCGGGCGCCAACTCCACGATTGTCCTGACATCTGCGTCGGCAGAGCCGATAGCGGCAAGCGCGATGGCCTCTTCGACCACCGTGTTCATATTCAGCAGATTGCGCGCGGATTCACGCTTCTCCACAAAGGCACGGAGTTGCCGGATAATTTGCCCCGCGCGGCTGGTTTGGGTGGCAGCTTTGTCGAGCAGCTCCAGCATGCGCTGCGTCTGCGGCTCGTCCACGTTTGCCGCCGTGCGGCGCGCGGCATTGATGTAGTTGAGGACTGCCGTCAGCGGCTGGTTCAGCTCATGGGCGAGCGCCGCCGTCATCTGGCCCATCGCCGAGAGCCGCGAAACATGCAGCAGTTCGTTCTGGAGCTCCTGCATGCGACGCGTCGTCAAATTCCGGGACGTGAGGTCGTGGATGATGCCGACATACATCACCTCGGATTCCTGCAGCCCCTCGCCAACAGACAAATACATGGGAAAGGTGGAACCGTCTTTACGCTGACCGACGACTTCGCGGCCAATACCGATGATGCGCTTGACGCCGGTGCCTTGGTAATTGTGAATGTAGTCGTCATGCCCTTCGCGATACGGCGAGGGCATCAGCATCTTCACATTACTGCCGATAACTTCGGCGGCGGTGTATCCGAACAGCCTCTCGCACGCGGCGCTGTAAATCTGAATCGTCCCCCGGCCGTCGATGACGATGATGCCGTCGACCGCCGTGGCAATCAGGGTCTGGAACAGCGCGTCCACTTGGAGGTGCTTATTGAACATCGGCGGACTGTAGCGATGCAGCTTCGGTACGACTATGGTCAATTATTGATCCGCATCAATTCGCCTGATCGAGGAGGTGCTAGTCTGTAATGGTAAGGTTGCGAAATTTGAGCTTTACGGGAGGGCTTATGCGACTGGTTTCTTTACTCGCCACGGTCGTGGTGGTTGGCTTTGGCGCGCCGGTTTTCGCGGCGCCTGCCCCCGGCAGCGCCGATGCGGGCCGGGATTTGGTCATGCGTTCCTGCATCAGCTGTCACGCGCCCGACGCCAGCAAAGCGGCCAGCGATGGCGCGCCGCCCTTGTCGTTTCTCGCCAGGGACAACAAGAAAAATCCTGCCTGGATAAGAGGCTGGCTCATGGACCCGCACCCCCCCATGCCGGGAATCATGCTGTCCCGGCGGCAGATAGACGACATCATCGCCTATCTCAATACGCTGCCGGTTTCCTAGCGGGCGACCTAATACGGCAGATTGTCACATACGCAATGCCCCTTAAGGGGAACTCCGCAATTCAAACAGGATGTGCTTCACGGCATGGTCTGGGTGCATTTTACGCAAGCCCTTAAGGCGGCCCCAACATGTCCATCGCTGAAGCTATCCATCCCGTGACGTCTCGCGTTCCCGCATCCGATGCCGACAGCAATCACGCGACACTTTCAGACGACGATCTGAAGGCGTTGCACAAAATCGGTTCCCGCATTCATTTCGGTCGCGGCGAAACCGTCTTCAATGAAGGCGATTCCGCCGAATACGCCTACAAGGTCGCCAGCGGCACGGTCCGGCTGTGCAAGCACATGTCGGATGGACGGCGCCAAATCGCGCAATTTCTGTTTCCCGGCGAATTCTTCAGCTTCATGGATTTGCAGGAACACAGCTTCACGGCCGAGGCGGTGAACGACGTCGTGCTGCTGTGCTACCCGCAAAAACAGATCGAACGGCTTGGCGAAGAACGGCTGACATTGCGCCGGCGCTTTGCGGCGCTGCTCACACGACGGGTGCGCGATATCCAGAATCACCTGGTTATGCTGGGCCGGCAGACGGCCAAGGAACGGGTCGCCGCATTCCTGCTGCATGTGATCGAACATATAGGAATGGACAAGAACGGTTTGATGGACCTGCCGATGAGCCGCCAGGACATGGCGGATTATCTCGGGCTGACCATCGAGACCGTCTGCCGCGTTCTGTCGGCCATGAAGCGCGAAGGCCTTATCGGCATTCCCAATCTGCACCAATTGGTGGTGAAGAATTTCGGCGCGCTGAATGAACTCGCCGACGGCAGCGAATAGGAGACGACAATGGGTTTGCAACGTATTCGACTGGAACTCGCCCGTACACCGGATTTTCCGCAAGGCAGCCCCGACCATGGCTATGAGTTCGTCGCGCCCCTGACGGCTGACGGGCACATCGACGCCAAGGCGTGGAAAGACGACAAAAACCGCTGTGAGGTGACCCGTTTCTGGGCCGGCGCATTCGAGAACGGGATGCTGCGGCATGTCGGTAGCGGCTGGCGCTTCGATTACAACGCGAAGGACGACGCCGATGACGAACCGTTCTTCAAGCTGGACCGCCACGCACTGAGCGAAGGCGCCTATGTCTCGATCACCGAGCACGATGGCGTGCAGCGGCCATTTCGGGTGGCATCTGTGATGCCCGTTGCCGGCTGATGCGCTCTATGCACCCCGATGTTTGCTAATCTTGCGCTCGGGGCTGCCACGATTGCCGCCACGGTGCTGTTTCACACGGTCGGCCTGATCGCGCTCACCGGCACGATGAATCACATCGTGCATTGGTTCCGCCTGCACCGGCACAATTTCGGCAGGACCGTCACCATGGTGACGACCGTGCTCGGAATTTTCTTGCTCCACACGGTGGAGATCTGGATGTGGGCGGCCCTGTTCTATTTCGTAGCTGACGTCGTGCGTTTTGAAGACGCCCTGTATTTTTCCACCGTGACGTTTTCGACAGTGGGTTACGGCGACATCCTGCTGACTCCGGCGTGGCGGCTGCTCGGCGCGCTGGAAGGAATCAACGGCTTCATTCTCATTGGCTGGTCGACGGCTTTTCTGGTCGCCGCCTCAACCCGCCACGGCCCGTTCCGCTTGGGCGAACATTTTTAAAAACTAAATTTCTCACCATGGCCGCCCTTGAGGCGGCCATGGTGAATAGGGTTTGGAAGCAGCGGGCAATCTAAAACTTTCGCTCGCGCTTTTCGCGAAAGGCCATCACGCTTCCACGAAATCGCCGATACGACCAGTCAGCACGCTCAAGATGCGTCAGCCACTTCATAGGCGGCCATGAATTCCGGAGAGGTCTGGCGCAATCTCTCGACATCGACGCGGCCGGAGCGGGTGATATAGCGCATGGCGAACTCCAGCGGCGGAAGCTGCATGTGGCTGGCGAAGTTCTCATACCATTCCGCGCTGGCATTGGCGGCTGCGACCAGCCTCTCAACGGCGGGCCTCCGCGTCTCTTCATAAGCAGCCAGGGCCAATGGCACGTCAAAGTTGTTTGCCTTCAGGGCCCGCGCCAAAGCAACCGCATCTTCCATGGCCAGGCGCGTACCCGACCCAATGGAAAAATGCGCCGTACGCAGCGCATCGCCCAACAACACAAAATTTCCGCAAGACCACCGCCGGTTCGTAACGCGCGGGAACCGCCGCCAGATCGACTTGTTCGAAATCAGCGGTGCGCCTTGCAGTGTGTCACGGAAAATTTCCTCACAGGCCCGCCGCGCTTCCTCTTCGCTGGCTCTGTCGAAGCCGCACGCATCAAAGGTAGCCGCATCCATCTCGACCACAAAGGTGCTCATATCCGGCGCATGCGGATGGTGGTGCGCGTTGAAGCTACCCGCCGAGGTGCGGATGAACGTATGCGTCAGGGCCGGGAATTTTTTCGGCGTGCCGTACCAGGCAAAGCGGTTGGTGAACTCCGCAATCTCCGTGCCGAAATCGGCACTGCGCCGCACCAGTGAGTTCACGCCGTCCGCGCCGACCACCAGATCGGCCTCGCCAAGTTCGTCCAACGATGCGACGGGGCGCCCGTAAACCGGCGCGATACCCACACTGCGCGCCCGCTGCTGCAAAAGCTGCAACAAGCGCAATCGGCCGATCCCGGCATAGCCCATTCCGTCGATGCGAATTTCCGTGCCGTTCAGATACAGAACGGAATCGTTCCAGCGTTCCAAAGCGGGCTCGACCGCCGCCCAGGTGTCCGCATCCTCGGCACGCAGAAACGCAAGCGCCCGCTCGGAGAAGGCTAGGCCAAAACCGAATGTCGCATCCGGGGGATTTTGCTCAAAGATGTCGATTGCCGCATCGGGATGCGCACGCTTGAGCAGATAGGCGAAATAGAGGCCCGCAGGCCCCGCGCCGGCAATTACGGCGCGCAACGCGTGGCGCCGCTTGGATCGGAGAGGCAGGCCATCACCTCGCGCGGGATTGGCTCGGGGCGGATGCGTCCGGGCCTCTCCGGATCGGCGGTCGCCCAGACGCGCTTTTCAAATCCGTCCACGGCCAGATCGCCGCCTTTCAGAACGCGATGGCGCACGGTAAAACTGGTGCGGCCCCAATCGCCCACTTCGCTTTCGATGACGACCTCATCGTCGAAACGGCAGGGGACGAGGAACTTCGTTCCCTGCTCGACCAAGGGCATTCCGATAATTCCGTAATGTTTGCGCATTTCGGCCGGTCCAAACCCGGTGCGCGCGAACAACAGCCCGGTGCTGGCATCGAACATCATGAGATATTGCGGATAGAAAACGATTCCGGCCGGATCGCACTGCCCCCATTCAATGGTCAGTGTACGGCGGTTTATAAGCGCGGGCACGAACGGCCTCCTCTGTTCAGGCGAACACCAATAAGGCCCCACCATACAGCAACAGGCCGGCAAACAGCGCCATGACGCAGTAGCCCATGATGTCGCGTATGCCCAATCCCGCGATGGCAAGAACCGGCAGCGCCCAGAACGGCTGAATCATGTTGGCGGTCTGTTCGCCCATCGCCACCGCCATGGCGGTCATGGCGGTCGACACGCCCAGGCTTTGCGCCGCGGGCACCATAAACGGCCCCTGCACCGCCCAATGGCCGCCGCCGGACGGCACGAACATGCTGATGATGTTCGAGGAAATGAACGACCAGAACGGCAAAGTCCCATGCGTTGAGAAGGCCACGAAGGCTTCGGCAATCACCGCGGCAAGGCCCGTTCCCGTCATGATGCCCATGATCCCGCCATAAAGCGGAAACTGCAGCAGGATGGGGCCAACCGTGCGCGCCGCCTTGTTAAAGGTGCGCACATAGCGGATCGGGCGCCAGTGAAAGATCAGCCCCAACATCAGCGCGATGAAGATCATGCCGTTGATGTCGAGCGTGAAACCGCGCGTCAGCACGACATTGGTTTCATAGGCGACGCCCATGCCGACCAGCGCCAGCGTGAACAAGGGCGAATTTTCAATGGTGGTGGCAAAGCTCTTTTCGCGCGGCGGCTCGATGACCGGCGCATCTTCGCGCAACAGCCGCTCGGGATCGACGCGCTTCATGTCGGCTTCCCCCGGCGCGATGGCGATGAGCACCACCGGCAACAGCAGAAATACGAGCAAGGTCGGGACGAGATTGTATGCCGTGAAGATCGTCTCCGAGAGTGGCGTGATGCGGCCGGTGACTTTCTCAATGATGTTGAGCGCGCTACCCGGCGTGGCCGACGCCAGCGCAATCGAGCTGGAAAGCCCGGAGGCCCAAACCATGTTGCCCATATAGGCAACCGCGACCAGCAGGCCGAAATCCACATCCCGGATGCGCTTGGCCATTTCGCGTGCGAGAAGCGCGCCAACCACAAGCCCGAAACCCCAATTCAGCCAATTGGCGAACGCGCCAGCAAGAAACAACGTCACCACAGCGCCGGATTGCTTTGATGGAATGCTGGCGATCCGTTGCAGCAGAGCGCGCACCGGCCCCGCCTCGCCCAACGCCACGCCGGTCGAAAGGATCAGCGCCATCTGCATGGCGAAGGCCAAAATGGCCCAGATGCCATCGTACCAGGACGCGACGATCTTATTGACATCCGACGGCGTGAAGACGAACGCGGCAATCGCGGTGACGAACGTCAGGATCAACGCATAAAGATAGGGATCGGGAATATAGCGTTCGGCATAGCGAACGAAGATTTGCGTCAAGCGCCGCAGCATCAGTAGACCCGGTATCTTTTGGTTACGCTCTCCAAGAAGCCGTCGCTGCGTAATTCGTCGATCAGGCTGCTATCGACGTAATCGGCGACGTTCTTGCTTTTCACGGCAACGCCAAGCCCCGGCAGTTCCCGCAGCATGGTTTCCGCCCCTTCGCGCGACAGCGCGGCATCGCGCGGCACGCGGGTTTTGAAATCGGCATAGGTGGCTTCAATCACTTCCGGCGGGAAGTCTTTCAATTCTTTCGCCAGCGCCAGCATCCCGGCCTGTGGATTGGACAACGCCAGATAGACCGACTCGATATAGGCGCGGAGGAATTCCTTCACCTGCTCGCGATGGCTCTGAAGATATTTCCGGTCCACCACGATAGCGGTGAATATCCAGGGCTGGTTGACCTTCAGGTCCATCAGCAGTGGCAGCTTGTCGTGCTCGGCCTGGCTGTCGGCGGGTTCGTTCAGAGCCGTCGCGGAAATGGCGCCGGACTTGAGCGCCTGAAGCCGCTTCAGCGTGCCGCCGGATTCGACCACTGTGACTTCGCTGCGTGCAAGGCCCATCTGCTTCAGCGCCAGCAGCGCGGCACTGTCGGATTCCGAACCAAAGGCGGAAACGCCGACTTTCTTGCCTCGCAGATCGTCGGCATTGATAACCCGGTTGGCGCCGAAGAAGCGGAAGCTCATCGTGTTGGCGCCGGAAGCGATCAACCGGTAGTCGCCGCCCTTGCCGTTGGCGTCGATAACGGCGGAAAGCCCGACGGTCATCGCCTGAAGCTTCCCCTGCCCGACCTCCGCCAGCCCGCGGCTGCCGCCATCAGTGTTGACGATTTCGAGGTTGATGCCGTGCGCCGCGAAAACACCGGAGGATTTACCAATCCACAGCGGCAGCATGTTCACGGTCGGCGCGGCGATGCCGATTTTGAAAGGCACAGGCTCAGCCGCACTCAATGGTGCGCCGGCCAACGCCACCGCAAGCAGCATAACCCCTGCGCCGATACGCGCGAATTGCATGGCGTTCCTCCCTACGCCTGAATAGCAAGGAACCCCGGCTTAAGCCAGCACAGGCACTTAGCCATTGGCGTGGTAAGCGGACGTCTCGCCGTCGTGTCATGGCCCGCAAAAGCGGGCCATCCAGGCGATACGGCCAAAATGGCGGGGGAGTGTCCCTGCTCCCTGGATCAACAAACCAGCGAAACCATCTGGATGGCCCGCTTTTGCGGGCCATGACACCTCTGGGGGGTGGAGACAACGGGCACTTTGATTTGACGTGAAAGCCGAGTGGCACTTGTGGCAGATAGAGGGGTGAACAACCGGGGAGCATCGCGTGCGTAGTCAGAAGACATTGGGTTTCATTGGAGCGGGTCTTACGGCCGTCGCTTTGGCTCTCTCGGCGCAAGCCCGCGAAGAAGGCCCTCCTCCGCCCCCGGTCAAACCCGCGCAGGGCCTGGTGACTTCGCGCGATATCTCGCTGGAGATGGCCAAGGCGGCCGCCGAAGCGACGCTGAACCATTGCCGCCAGGGCGGCTATCACACGGTCGCGGTGGTCGTGGACCGCGGCGGTCAGGTTCTTGTCATGCTGCGCGACGAGCAAGCCACGTACAGCATGATGGAGATGGCGCGGCGCAAGGCCTACACCGCGCGCATGTTCCGCCGCCCGACAGCCGAGTGGGCGGAGCGCACAAAGCCCGGCTCGGACATCAACGCCCAACGCGACCTTCCCGACATGCTCGCCCTTTCGGGTGGCGTGCCCATCAAGATCGGCGAAGAAACCATCGGCGCCGTGGGCAGCGCCGGCTCGACACTGGAACTAGACGACGCCTGCGCCAAAGCCGGCGTGGCCAAAGCAGAAAGCCTGATGAAGTAGCAAGCTCCTCCCCAGCGAAGCGGGGGAGCGACTGTCTTGTTGGTCAAGCTGTTTTCCATGGTGATTTGTCTCTGAGCATGGCGTTCAGGATGGTTAGTAGTTTTCTGGCGACCGCGATGAGAGCGACCATTTTGGGTTTTCCGGCAGCGTCGAGGCGCTGACGGAAG
>CANJBZ010000025.1 GCA_947473475.1 Alphaproteobacteria bacterium | reverse complement strand
TCGGCTTCCAACGGCGCAAACATGGATTGGGGGTGGGCCGAGGTGGACCGGGGCGAAATATGGCGCTTTCGTGCTTCCTAATCGTCTTCGGCAGCCCTACTCTACCGCAGCGGTGGCCGGATCGGCTGGCCATATGGGAAATGTCGGTTCAATCCACGCTTGAGTTTGACGGTTCCGGTCTGGCACATCACTATCCAGCCGCAACTGTTATGCACCCCCGCAATCCGCTGCAATTTTCTCGCACCATCGTGAAATCGGAACCCATTCAGCCATGACGCAGAGCCGCCCTTCGCTTGCCCAGTTCGAACGCCTGGTTGCCGAACGCAATCTGCCTGAGGCGGTCACGCTGCTGATCCAGCTACTGCACGCCATCGATGCGCGTTACGGCAGACTTGAGAACATCGATATCGGCAATCTGGCTTCGATGGGCGGCGATGAAGAGGTCGCCGTGATTTTCAGCACGCGGTTTGCAGCGGCAATGGGACGGTTGCTCACCGAGCCCGGTCTTGAGCTTGGTCCTACCGAATACGAAACGCTGATGCTGCATCATCGCTGGATCGACCTTGTCTTTTCGCTGAGCGGTTTCCGCGTATCGGACTCGTTCCTTGCTGCGCTCGATTCCGGCGGCAAGTCCGGGCAGATGACATTCTCCGGGAACAATTTCCTGCGCTTGCTGGTGTTGTTGTCGATGAACACAGGCATCGGAATCGATTTCGAGCAATTCTGGCGCGCCAATCCGGTCGCAACGGGGCTCGCCTTCCTGCAATATATCAGCTCGCGTTACGTGTTTTCGCGGCGCGCCTTTTTGTTCCGGGAAAAGCTGCTCGAGTGGCTTCCGGAACACCTTTCCGATGTGAAGCTGGGAAGCCTGACACTCTCGCGGCTACCGGAAATCTACATGCATTGCAGCTATGCCGTGACCGCGAAAAAGCACGACATCAAGGGTCCGCTGATGCAGCAGATGCGGCGGGCCTCGCTTGAGGCAGGCTGCGTGGAAAGCACTGCTACCCTTGCCGAGCGGACAAGCGAGCGGCCGACAGTCGTTGTTGTGGCCGAGCATCTGTTGCCCGGCCATGCGGTCTTCCGGACGCATTCGCGCGCTGTGCAATCGTTGCGCGAGAAATTCCATACGGTGGGACTGATCTATCCCGATCCCAGGGGATCGGAGGTTGCGAATTTCTTCGACGAAGTGATTCCGCCGTCCGGCGCCGATTTCATGACGGGCATTCGTTCGATGTCGGCTGAAATTGCCGCCCGCAAGCCCGCGCTGATTCTCTTCTTAGGCGTCGGCATGGTTCCGCATGTGATCGGGCTGGCGTCCCTGCGCTTGGCGCCCATACAATGTGTTTCGTTCGGGCACACCGCGACGACGATGAGCCCCACGATGGACTATTTCGTGCTGCCGGAAGATTTCGTCGGCTCGCCCGCCTGTTTCTCCGAAAAGGTGCTCGGCTTGCCGAAAGAGGCCATGCCCTTCGCGCCGCGACCGTTGAAGGCGCCCGCAAAGCCGCCGGCTGACGGCGTGGTGCGGGTCGCGATACCGGCTTCGACGATGAAGCTCAATCCGATGCTCTTTGACGTCCTTGCGCAAATAGCCAAGGACGTAAAGTCGCGCACCGAGTTTCACTTCTTCCCGCTGGCGGGGACGGGGCTCCCCTATATAGATCTTGCCCGGGTTGTTAAGGCGCGCATCCCCGGCGCGACCGTTTTCCCCGAAGCGCCCCACGACGTCTACATGGAGCGGCTGGCGCATTGCGATCTGTTCCTGTGCCCGTTCCCCTACGGCAACATGAACAGCATCATCGATTCGTTTCAGCTCGGTCTGCCTGGCATATGCCTCGACGGGCCGGAGGCGCATGCCCATGCGGATGTGGCGATTTTCGCCCGCGCCGGGTTGCCGTCCGAGCTGGCGGCCAAGACGGCGGACGCGTATGTGGCGGCGGCGGTGCGCTTGATCGATGATTCGGAGTGGCGCGACAAATGCGCCCAACTCGCCAAGGGCGCCGATCTGGAGGAAGCGTTTTTCCGAGGGGATGCGAGCTTGTTCGCCCAGGCTCTGGCGGATTTGATCCAGCCGCCCGCCGCTGAATAGGCGTTTCTACGGTTGAGGATTTTTGAACGGGCCGTAAGCTAAATTGTTGCAGCGCAGCAGAGGCCAGATCGATGGAAGCCCTTTTTATCGGCCAAACCTATATTGACGTCACCTTCATCGCCGACCGCATCCCGACCGGCGATGAAAAGGACGTGGCGCGCGATTACGCTATTTCCTTTGGCGGCAATTCGGTGACCGCCGCCTTCTGTTGCGCCCATCTGGGCATCGCCCCCGATTTGCTGACCTCTTTGGCGGACGATTGGCTGGGGCGCATGTTCCTCGACATGGCGGCGAAATACCAAATCCCCGTACACCCCCGCAAAGTCAAACGGTCGTCGCTTTCCTTCGTGATGCCCAAGGACACCAAGCGCGCCATCCTGCGCTTGCGCGACGACAAATATCTTCATCCGTTTCCGCCCCTGAATCTGGACGGTTGCCGTGCGTTGCACCTCGACGGGCACATGTCGGACGCCGCGCTGCATTACGCCAAGGCTTGCCGGGAAGCCGGCATCTTTACGTCACTGGATGGGGGCGGTGTCCGCAGCAACAGCATGGAGCTGCTGTCGTTTATCGACACGGCGGTTCTGTCGGAGCGGTTCTGCGAACAGTTGAAGCTGTCTCCCGCGGCCACCTTGGATTTGCTCAAGCAAAAGGGCTGCAAAATCGGCGGCGTCACCATGGGCGACAAGGGGCTGCTTTGGTACGACGAAAAAGGCACCGTCGGCACGATGCCGGCGCTGCGCGTGCCCAAGGAAGACATCGTGGACACCAATGGCGCGGGCGATATTTTTCACGGGGCCTATGTCTACTCCCGCATGGCGCGGACCGACGCACCGTGGACGGAGCATTTCCAGCTGGCCCGCGCGGCGTCCGCGCATGCGATTCACTATCTCGGCAACGAGGCGCGGCTTCCCAGTATTGCTCAGATCGAAGAGACGACGCGGCGGTACCCCGCCGCCATCGCCGCGTAATTACTCGCCCGGAACCGGCTGCAACCCAAGCGCGCCTGCCCGTGCCCGCACGCGGGCATAGTCTTTGGCGATCAGGATGTAGAACGTCGGCACCACGAACAGCGTGAACAGCGTGCCGATGGAAATCCCGCTGAAGATCACCAGACCCATCGCAAAGCGCGCCACCGCGCCCGCGCCGGTCGACAGCAGCAGAGGCACGACGCCGAGCACCATCGCCGCGGTGGTCATCAGGATCGGACGCAAGCGGATACCGGCGGCCTGTTCAACGGCGTCACGCTTGTTGTGGCCTTCCCGCTGCAGCCGGTTGGCCACGTCCACAATGAGAATGCCGTGTTTGCTGATAAGGCCCATCAGCGTCACGATTCCGACCAGCGTGTAAATGTTCAGCGTTCCGCCGCCGAGCACCATCGCGTCGGGAAAGAACACGTGTAAGCCGCCGACGATGTGCATGGCCATCATGGCGCCGGCTATCGACATCGGCACCGACACCAGAATGATGATCGGATCGCGGAAGCTCTCGAACAGCGCCGCCAGCGCGAGATAGATGATGACGGCTGCAAACAGGAGCAGCGTCACGAAGCCGCCCGATTCCTGCACATATTGCCGCGAGGTGCCGGCGTAATCGATGATGTAGCCTTGCGGCAGCGTGCGCGCGGCGATCTCCTTCATCAGGTCGAGCGTGCCGCCCTGTGTCAGCCCCATTCCAACCATCGCGTTGATGGTCGCGGAATTGAGCTGCTGGAAATGAGACAGCGATTCCGGCGTCGTCTTCTGGGTGATTTTCGCCACCGTCGAAAGCGGCACAAGCGAGCCGTTCGGCGTGCGGATGTAGTAATCGAGTATCTGCTGCGGATTGAGCCGGTAGGGTTGGTCGGCCTGCGCCATCACGCGATAGGACCGGCCCTCCATGCTGAAATAGTTGACATAGCCGCCGCCCAGCATGGCCGACAGCGCGTTGCCGACGTCGCCCATGGACAGGCCCATAAGCGCGGTCTTGTCGCGGTCGATGTCCACCGTCACTTGCGGGCGGTCGATCTTCAAATCGGTGTCGAGATAGAACGGAAACTTTCCGGTGTCGCGCAGCTCTTTCATGAAGGTCTGCACCACATCGTTCAGGCGCTCGTAGGATTCCGTCGTGCTGATGACGAACTGCACGGGCGCGCCGAAAGTGCTCGGCAGCGGCGGCGGCTGCGCCACGAGGAAGTTGTTGAACACCGGAAATTGCGTCACGGCGCGCTGTACGTCGTTCTGAACCTGGACCGAATTCTGGCTGCGTTCGTTCCATGGCTTCAGCGCGAAGAATTTGATCAGCCGGCTTGGCGAGTCAGATTGGAAGATGAATTCCAGGCTGGGATTGCCCTTCAGCTCGTTATACGTCGCGGCGGAAAATTCCTTGTACTGGGTCACCGAAGCGGTCGGGTTGGGAGGACCGAACGCGAAGATGAAGCCCTGGTCTTCCTGCGGCGCCAATTCCTGCTGCGTCGTCATCCACAGGGCGCCCGTGCCGATAACCACAATGACCGCAAAGGCAATCGTGACCGGCATGTAGTTGAGGACGCGATCCAAGCGGCGGGTATAGGCGTTGTGAAGGCCTTCAAAGCGCCGGTCGATGAAGCGCGTGATGCGGGCCTGCAGGCCGCGATCGTTCTCATCATGCGGCTTGAGCAGCAGCGAACACATCATCGGCGACAGGGTCAGCGCAACGATGGTGGACACGATGATCGTTCCGACCAGCGTGAAGGCAAACTCGATGAACAGCGCGCCGGTCAATCCGCCTTGGAAGGCGATCGGCAGATACACCGCCACCAGCACCGCGGTCATCGCGATGATCGGGCCGCCCAGTTCGCGCGCCGCCTGCAGGGACGCATCGAATGGCCGGGAGCCCTCATTGATATGCCGATGGACGTTCTCCACCACAATGATGGCGTCATCGACCACCAGACCGATGGCGAGCACCATGGCCAGCAGCGACAGCAAATTGATGGAAAAGCCCAGCACCAGCATCATGACGAAGGCGCCGATCAGCGACAGCGGTATCGCGACGATGGGAATCATCACGCTGCGGAGCGAGCCGAGGAACACGAACACCACCAGCATGACGATCAGAAGCGTCTGCACGATGGTGCTTTCCACTTCGGTGATGGCGGTGCTGACGAAGCGGGAGGCGTCGTAGAGGATCGCGCCTTCCAGACCTTGCGGCAGTTGCGATTGGATCTGCGGGAAAACGGCCTGCACGCCCTTCATGACGTCCAGCAGGTTGGCATCCGGCGCAATATCCACCGACAAGGCGATGGAGTTCTGGCCGTTATAGGAAATGCTGGTGTTGTAATCCTCCGCGCCGAGCACGACGGTCGCGACATCGGACAACCGCACAATCGCGCCGCCGGTCTGCTTCACCACCAGATCGCGGAATTCATCAAGTGAATGCAGGCCGGTGGACGCGGTCAGGTTGACCTGAACCATCTGGCCTTTGGTGTTGCCAAGGCCGGAGATGAAATCGTTCTGGGCGAGCGCGGTGTTCACGTCCGCCGCGGTGAGCCCATAGGCGGCAAGCTTGTTGGGATCGAGCCACGCGCGTAAGGCAAAATTGCGCGCGCCGAACAGGTTCACCGTTTGAACGCCGGGCACGGCTTGAATTTTCGGCTGTACGACGCGGATGAGATAATCGGTGATCTGGTTCGGCTGCAGCACGTTCGAGCGGAAGCCCAGATACATCGCCGACACAGCCTGACCGACTTGCACCTGCAGCGCGGGCTGCTGCGACTGGGGCGGCAGGCGGTTCAGCACCGAGCTGATCTTGCTGGTGATCTCGGTGACGGCGCGATTGTAATCGTAGTTCAGCCGCAGATTGACGGTGATGGTCGAAAGGCTGTTGCTGCTGGCCGACGTGATGTAGTCGATGCCATTCGCCTGAGCGATGGCGTTTTCCAGCGGCTGCGTAATGAATCCCGCCACCACATCCGGATCTGCGCCGTAATAGGCCGTGGTCACGGTCACGACAGCGTTTTCCGTGCGCGGATATTGGCGGATGGGCAGCGACAAGGCCGCTCTGAGGCCGATCACCAGGATCAGCAGGCTGACGACTGTCGCCAGCACCGGCTTTTTGACGAAGATATCGGTGAAGTTCATCGTGGCCTACTGTTCGTGCGGCTGCGGATTGGCTTCGTTGCTCGGCATAACGGTGTTGTTCTTCAGGACCGGTGCGCCGCTTTGCAGCTTCATCTGCCCGGCGGTGACGACTTCGTCGCCTTCGTTCAACCCGGAGAGCACGGCAATCTGATCGCCGCGGGTTTCGCCCGTCGCCACCACAGTTTGCTGCGCGATTAGGGCGTCCTTGCCCGCTTTGTCCTTACCCGGCTTCACCACGTAGACCACATTGCCGTAGGGGTTGAACGTGATGGCTGTCTGCGGAAGCGTGATGTAGCGCTGCTGCTGCCCCGTTGAAATAAGCGCCGTCGCATACATGCCCGGAAGCAGTTTGCGATCCTTGTTCGGGAGCGTGGCGCGCACGGCCACGTTGCGCGTTGCTGCGTCGACCTTCGGGTCGATGGTCGCGATGCGGCCGGCAAAGGCCGTATTCGGAAATGCGTCGACTTTGACCTCGATGGTCTGGCCAATGCGGATTTGCTGCAATTGCTGCTGCGGGATGAAGAAGTCGATGTAGATCGGATCGAGCGCCTGCAGCGTTACGACGGGGGTGCCCGGTGCGAGATACTGGCCCTCATTGACAGCCCGGATTCCAAGCTTTCCGTTGAAAGGCGCACGCAAGGTCTTCTTCGCAATGACCGCCTGCTGCTCCGCAATTTGCGCCTGGAACCCCTGCAAATTGGATGCCGTGATGTCGAATTGCGCCTTGCTGATGAGCTGCCTGTCCAGCTGGGCTTTATCGCGTGCGAAATTGGCTTGCCACAGATCGCGTGAGGCTTCGAGGGTGTGAAGTTTCGCGACGTCATCGGTGTCGCGCAACTTTATGATTTGCGCTCCGGCTTTCACGTCGCCGCCCGAGTCGAAATCGACTTCGTCGATGATGCCCGCAACTTCGACCGAAAGGTCGGCGCCGCGGACCGGCTTGAGCGAACCCACTACCTGGATTTGCGGCATCCATTCCTGGAATTCCGCCTTCGACGTAGAAACGCTTGCCGGAGGCGGCGTCGGGAATCCCTTGGTTATGTAGGCGGCGATGGGAAACGCAAAGATCGCCGCAAACAGCGCGGCGGACAAAAGCACGACGATGATCATCCACAGCCACAGGCGCCGGCGCCGCGGCGGGCGTTCCTGGATGAGAAGCTCAGGACGTTCAGGCTTGTTCATGGAATGCTCGCAAGACCGGTTGCGTCATGAAATTCAGGCACGTCCTGACGATTCCACCATCCGCCACCGAGGGATTGAAACAGCGCAACCGTGTCGGCAAAGCGATTGGCTTGAGCCGTTACGAGTGCAATGCGTGCTTGCTGGTACGTGCGCTGGGCATCGAGCAGCGAGAGATAGGCGATTGCGCCGGCTTGGAACCGCTCCTGCGTGATTTCCAGGCTCTGCTCTGCCGTCTGTTCCGCATAGAGCTGCGTGCGCACGTTTTCCGCATCCAGCTGAAGGGCTGCCAGAACATTGGCGACGTTCGCGAACGCATTCAGCACCGTGCTGCGATATTGGGCCGCCGAGCGGTCCAATGCGTCGTACGCGGCGCGCTGCTGAGCACGGAGCGTGCCGCCACGGAAGATCGGCGCGGTAAGCCCGGCAAGCACGCTCCATCCGGTGTTGTCGCCGCTGAAGAAGCCGCCGAGTTGGTTGGCGCTATCGCTCAGACTGCCGGTGACCGTGAACTGGGGAAACAGGTTAGCGGTGGCGACGCCGACATTGGCGCTGGCGTTGTGAAGCAGGGCTTCAGACGCGCGAATGTCGGGCCGTTGCCGAATCAGATTCGATGGCAGGCTGAGCGGCAGGTCCGGCGGCAAACGCAGATCGGCCAATTCAAGGCTCGGAACTTGCCCGTTCACCGGAAAACGGCCGGTGAGAATTGCGAGTGTATTGCGCACCTGTTCCAGCTGCTTCTGCACGGGCGGCAAGCTGGCCTGCGTGGACGCCAATTGCGACTGCTGCGCGAGAACGTCGCCGCGCGCTACCGCGCCCAGCTCAAACTGCTGATTCAGCAGATCGAGTTCCTGGCTCTGGGCGGTGATGATGTCTTGCAGGGCTGCGATCTGCGCCGAGAGGGCGCCTTCCTGAATGGCCGCCGTAATGACATTGGACGTCAAAGCCAGATACGTCGCTTCAAGCTGGAAACGCGCATTCTCTTCAAGGGCGGTTGAGGCTTCGATCGAACGCTGCACGCCGCCAAAAGCGTCTATGAGATAGGACACGCTGACCGAGGCGTTGAGCAGGTCGAAGTCCCTCCCGCCCGAACGCTGGCGGCCCGTCTGGCCATTGCCATTCACTTGCGGGAAGAGTGCGCCTTGCTGGGCGGTCAAATTGTCATGCGCTTGGCTTAGCGTCGCCTGCGCGGCCTCGATGTCGGGATTGGCCCGGAGCGCCTGCTCCACAAGGGTCGTCAATGTGGGCGAACCAAACAACGTCCACCACTGGCCGGGCACATCGGTGTCTTGCAAAAAGCGTTGTGCATCGCCCGCTATGGGCGTGTCGGCAGAGACGGTGGCGGCGGGCAGCGGGTACGAGGTGTAACCGGTAACCATGGGCGGCGGTGGCGGCGCGAAATCGGGTCCAACGACCGTGCAGCCCGCAATTCCGACGGCCGCAGCCGAAGCAAGTAGAAATGGTGAAAGCGTCTTAAGCACGGTATGCCGCCCTTCAATTGCGCCCGTTCTATAGCGGAAAAACGCCACTGCGCCGACCCGAGCCCGAACGGAAAATGGCTTTTGGCGGCAGGCTCTCGCCCATGTGAGAGATATATCTATCTTTCGGAAACTACTTAGTTCCCTAATGCTTGTCAATCGGGTATTGTGCGGTGCAATGTTCCCCTGCGGAACATAAGAACGCATCAAGGGTGGAAATGGCTGTGGCTATCGGCCGGCGCGTCTTTCTCGTTTGGGGTGGACACCTGTGAGCCTGGATAATCATGGAACGGGACTGTGTCCGCTTCGCGGACGGCGCGGGCGTCCGTGCCAGATCGAGGAATCCGAGCGCCGTCAGCGTTTGCTCGACGCTGCCGAGAGCGTATTTCTTGAAGCGGGCTACGGCGAAGCCAGCATGGACGACATTGCCCGGCGGGCCGGGATGTCGAAGAAGACGCTTTATCGTGTCTTCGATACCAAAGAATCGCTCTTTGCCGCAGTCATCGCGGGCCGCCGTGCGGTTCTGGAAGCGATGATCTCGGGAGACGAATTTTCTTGCGGCGAACCGCCGGAGAACATTCTGCGCTCTTATCTTAGCAAGCTGGCGCGCTTTGTTTTATCGCCGCGGCAGGCTGCCTTGTACCGCTTGGTCATTGCCGAATCGCTCCGCACGCCGGAGCTTGCGCACGCCTTTTATCGCGAAGGACCGTGCAAGGGGCGGATGGTCCTGGAGCATTGGCTGGCGGGGCAACATGAGGCGGGTACGTTGCATGTATCGGACCCGGAGCGCGATGCCGCGATGCTCTGCTCCATGGTCATTTCCGAGTTGCAGATGCGATTCCTGGTGGGCGCGTTGCGCGCGCCCGACGACGCCATCATCGACGCCACAATAGATAGAGCGGTGGAGGTGTTCCTGAACGGCGCTCGGTGCCGGAAGCCTCAGGTCCAGGCCATCCGGTCAAAAGAACTGGCCGTTTAGAAAGCCCAGCCGGCCAGTGTGCAGCCGCCGCGGCCGGCGGGCCTCGGGCCGCACTACCGCACGCGCCAGCCTTGGCTGCGGGCTTGGCGTTCTGCTTTGGCTTCCAAGGTCTGGCCGACGATGAGGTTATCCATGACACCGCGCACCGATGGCGGAAGCGCGGCAGGAGCGAGCGGGAAGGGGACCTCTTCCGGCGCGACGGCGGCTGCAACCACGATGCGCCAAGCGCCGCGCTCGCGGCAGGCGATACCGGTCATCGCGCTCTCAGTATTTCCGCGCAAAGCAAAGCTGCGGCAGAAAGCGCCGTTCTTGCTCCAGAAGCTCGCGCCAATCTGGGCGGCACTCCGGCTTTGTTCATTCCAGAGCTGGGATGTGAGCGCCTGCGCCAGTTCGCCTTGCGCCACCAGCGACCCTGTTTCGCTCCGCAGGTTCGTTCCGATGCCGTAGGTACCGGCAAGAAGAACGCCGAGGCCGATGCCCGCCGCCACCGCGGCGGCCGGAATCCAAGCAGCGCTTGCGTGCGCGGCATCCGCGCTCCAACGTTTCAAACGAAGGACCGGCGGTGAGGACAACAGTGCGCGGGAGGCCTTGTGGTGTTCGACATAGGCAGCCATCTCGGGATCGTGCGCGAGTTCGCCGGCGATGCGTCCGGCCTCGCCGGGCGGCAGCTTTCCGTCGATGAAGTCCTGCAGAACATCAGTAGAGATCGTCATGGTGTCCTAGTATGACGCCAGTACCGTCTCACGGAAACATAATGCGTGCATGCTATAAGCCCCCCTGCGCGAGTCGGTCGAACAGGGGCATGTACGCATCGATGGGGAGGCTGAAACTGTGGCCATGAGCGAAGCCGGACGCTCGGCTTTGGACGGATGGCGCAGAGGCTCGCTCCTGCTGTTTGCGCTTGCTCTGTCCGGTCTTGCTGCCGCAATTTTTGCCGGCAGCGCCAGTGTTTCCTTAGCCGCGATGGTTATTGTCGTGGCGGCGAGCGGTTTACTTCATTTGGCCTCCCGCCGCCGGACATTAGCCGCCAACACCGCGCCGCACGCGCCAGCCGATGAAATGTCCGCCGTGCCTTCCGCCGCCCGAAGCATCCTGGAATGCGTTGATGAGCCACTGCTGGTGCTCAACCGCACCGGGCGTATCGTTTTTGCCAATAGAAGTTCGGAGGCGCTCGTCGGTGGAGATGCCGAACGAAAGCGCATTTCCGCTGTGCTCCGAACCCCGGAAGTCCTGGAAGCCATTGACCGCGTTCAGGAGTGTGGCGACCCGGAAGATGTCGCCTTCACTGTGCTGGTGCCCGTGCAACATTATTATGAGGCCCATATCGCCAAGGATCGCACGGGTCTCGTAGTCCTGCGAGTCCGCGATCTCACCGCGATCCGCCGGGCCGAGGAATTGCGGGCGGATTTCGTCGCCAATGCCAGCCATGAGCTGCGTACCCCGCTGGCGGCCGTCTCGGGCTTTATCGACACGCTCCGCGGTCACGCTAAGGACGACGCTCCGGCGCGCGAGCGTTTCCTTGGAATCATGAGCGTGGAAGCCGCACGCATGCGGCGGCTCATCGAAGATCTCTTATCCCTCACGCGAATCGAGTTGAACGAGCACAACCCGCCATCGAGCGAAGTGGATGTGGTGGCCGTCGTGCGTGATGCGGCCGCTGTGCTCGCGCCGCTCGCCCAGGCCGACCGCACGGTGCTCACCATCGAACCGCACGGACCGCTGCATGTGATCGGCGATCGCGACGAGCTTACGCAGGTGTTCCAGAACCTTCTGCACAATGCGGTCAAATATGGCCGCGAGGGCAGCGAGGTGCAGGTTCGTTTCGGTCACATGGAAACGCCGGGAAAGGCCGGCGCCGGACTATTTTATGCGGCTATCCACGATCAGGGCGAGGGCATCCCGCGAGAGGCCATCCCGCGCCTGACCGAGCGCTTCTACCGCGTGGACGTAAAGCGGAGCCGCGAGCGCGGCGGCACGGGCCTCGGCTTGGCCATCGTCAAGCACATCTTGAACCGCCATCAAGGAAAGCTTTTGATCGAAAGTATGCCCGGAGAAGGCAGTACGTTCACGGTCGCGCTTCCTGCGGTGCGCGAGACGGTCACGACCCAGCGATAAGCCCGGTTCGCCGCTCCGAATCTTCGTCACGAAACTGTTATATATGTGTCACATAGCAGTGACTCGCATGTCTTACAGCACGAGAGGCTGGCGAAGCGCCAGGGAGTTCCATGAGCGAACATATAGTGAAGTCGTTTACCGAGCAGCTGGAGTTGCTGGCCACTGGCGTTGCCCAGATGGGCGGGCTTGCCGAAGCCCAGTTTGCCAACGCGATTGAAGCCATCGCCAAACGCGACACCAAGCTTGCGGAAATCGCTATCGGTTCGGACGAACGGGTCGACCGCATCCAGCAAACCATCGAAGAGCAGGCGCTGAAAGTGCTGGCTCTGCGCCAGCCGATGGCGGTCGATCTGCGAACCACACTCGCTGCGCTGAAGATAGCCAACGAACTCGAGCGCATCGGCGATCTTGCCAAGAACATCGGTAAGCGCGCTCTGGTGTTGAACCGCGAGCCGCCGATCAAGCTGGCGCAAAGCCTGGCGCGCATGGGCCGGCAGTCGCTGGCGCAATTGAAGTCCGTACTCGACGCTTATTCCGCCCGCAACGCGGACGCCGCCAAGGCGGTCTGGCGGCAGGACGAAGAAATCGACGAGCTGTACAACAGCCTCTTCCGCGAACTTCTGACCTATATGATGGAAGACCCGCGCACGATCAGTCTGTGTACGCATCTTCTCTTTATCGCCAAAAATATCGAGCGCGCGGGCGATCACGCAACCAATATTGCCGAAACCGTCTACCACATGGTGACGGGCACGTATCTTCGTGTCGATCGGCCCAAGGCCGATCTGACTTCCACAACACCCATTCACGATCCCGGCGCGTAGCAGCGGGACAATCAGGATATCGCATGAAGGACGGCGGCGAACCCAGCGTGTTGGTGGTGGAGGATGAGGCGGCGTTGTCCACCTTGCTGCGCTACAATCTCGAACGCGAAGGCTATCGCGTGCAGGAGGCGCATGACGGTGAGGAAGCGCTTCTTGTGGCGGATGAAATGAAGCCCGACCTCGTGGTGCTCGATTGGATGCTGCCGCAGCTATCGGGCATCGAGGTCTGCCGGCGGCTGCGCAGCCGCGGCCATATGCGCAACGTGCCTATCGTCATGTTGACGGCGCGCGGCGAAGAGACCGACCGGATACGCGGCTTGGACATCGGCGCGGACGATTACATCGTCAAGCCGTTCTCGATGACCGAATTCCTCGCGCGGCTGCGCGCGGTTATGCGGCGGGTGCGGCCGAGTCTGGTTGAGGATGTGCTCTCGGCCGGCGAAATCAGCATCGACCGCAGTACGCATCGCGTGCGGCGGGCAAACCGCGACATTCACCTGGGGCCGACCGAATATCGCCTGCTCGATCAATTGATGCAGCATCCGGGCCGCGTCTTTTCGCGCGAGCAACTGCTCGACAGCGTCTGGGGTTCGGACGTCTATGTGGAAGCCCGCACGGTCGATGTGCATGTCGGGCGCTTGCGTAAGGCGCTTAATCTCACGGGCGAAAAGGACCCGATCCGCACGGTGCGCTCGGCGGGTTACTCGTTCGACGAGACATTCGCGATTCCATAGAGCGCAATCCGGCGAAGTGGACGTCCGGTTCGCCGCTAGATTGCGCGGCAAACGAAGTCGCGCCCAAGCCTTTCTCTGAACGCGCTCGTCCGGGGTGTTCAACATGGAACGCAGGTCTGAGGAGGCTCTAATGAGAGCGCCTATTGGTCTGGTGACCAACCAAAACGACCGCATCGTCGATGGTATCTACGACGCATTTTACGGATCGAATGGAAAAAAAGCTGGGGCGATACCCCAGCTTTTTTCTTTGCGCTCTAGCCGACGGCGCGGCGGTCGCGGCGTTGCGGCTGTGGCTGATAGGCCTTGCGGGCGTGTGCTTCGCAGTAGGGCGAGCCGCGCTTGGGCTTATGGCCGCAGAAATGAAATTCGTTTTCGGACGGATCGCCGATCGGCCAGCGGCACATACGATCGTTGATCGTCAGCACCGTTGCGAAATTGCCGTCCGACAAGGTGATGGGATCTTCTTCCATCACCGGCGCCGTGGGCGTTACCGCATGGACAGCCGGCTTGCGGGCCACCGCCGCGCGAGGCCGCTCCGGCCGCGCCGGACCTGCCCGCCCGGCCAAGCCCAAACGATGAACTTTCCCGATAACGGCATTACGGGTGACGCTACCTAATACCCGTGCAATCTGGCTCGCCGAGAGCCCATCATTCCAAAGCGACTTTAGTTGCTCGACTCGTTCGTCCGTCCAGCCCATCGGTTGCTCTCTGCTTACGACCACAAAATATCGTAGCAGATACGGCCTCTTGCACAAGCAATGCGGGATACCCACTATGCCTTGTCCACAGCAATCGCGTGGCGGGCGGGCGGCTGAGAGCTGAGAGACTTGCTGAAATCGCAGAAAAACGAGAGTTCTCGCTTCTGATTTTCATACCCGAACTTTATAAAGCGCGTTTCGCTTCGCCGTGTAGCACAGGAGAGTTCTTTGATTTCGCCGGTACTTCCGACCTACAACAGGGCGGATATCGCATTTGAACGTGGCGAGGGGCCTTACCTTTTCGACGAAAAGGGCGTGCGTTATCTCGACTTCGGCTCCGGCATCGCGGTCTCCGCGCTGGGACATGCGCACCCGCATCTTGTCGAGGCGCTGCGTGAGCAGGCTGGAAAGCTCTGGCACACCTCCAATCTCTACCGCGTGCCGGGTCAGGAAAAACTGGCGCGCCGGCTGATCGAGGCCAGCTTCGCCGACACCGTATTCTTCGCGAATTCCGGCGCTGAAGCCGTTGAGTGCGCGATCAAAATGGCGCGGCGCTACCATTATGCGTCCGGCGCCCCCGAACGCTTCCGCTTGGTCACCTTTGAAGGCGCTTTTCACGGCCGGACACTGGCGACCATCGCCGCCGGCGGCAGCGCCAAATATTTGGAAGGCTTCGGACCGAAAGCCGACGGCTTCGATCAAGTGCCTTGGGGCGATTTCGATGCCGCGGTGCAGGCGACGGGTCCCGCAACGGCCGGCATTCTGGTCGAGCCGATTCAGGGTGAAGTCGGCGTCCGCGTTCCGCCGGCCAATTTCCTCAGGCGCTTGCGGGAATTTTGCGACGCGCGCGGATTGCTGCTGGTGCTCGATGAGGTGCAGACCGGAATCGGCCGCACGGGACGCCTGTTTGCTTATGAAGAGACGGGTATCACGCCTGACATCATGGCGGTGGGCAAAGGGATCGGCGGCGGCTTTCCTCTCGGCGCCTGTTTGGCAACGGAACGCGCTGCCAAAGGAATGACGCCCGGCTCGCATGGGTCGACCTATGGCGGCAATCCGCTGGCGATGGCTGCCGGTAACGCCGTCATGGACGAAATCCTGAAGCCGGAGTTCATGGAACATGTCCGCGCGATCTCCGGCTACATGCAGCAAAACCTGGCTGCGCTCGCAGCAGAACATCCCAGCGTCATCGCGGAAGTCCGGGGACGGGGACTGCTGCTGGGATTGCGGCTCCACGTTCCGGCGGCGGCGTTTATGGCGCACCTGCGGGAAAGCCGGCTGCTGAGCGTTGGCGCAACCGAAAACGTGGTGCGGCTTTTGCCGCCCCTCAACATTGAAGAGCAGCATGTCAAGGAGGCCTTGACAGCATTGAGCTCGGCCTGTGCCGCCTTCGAGACGGAAAGGAAGGCGGTATGACCGCGCCCCGTGCTCTTAAGGAACGCAAGCCGCAGATCGGCCCGCGTCATTTTCTCGATCTCGCCGATTTTGATTCGGCAACGCTCAAAGGCCTGATCGCTTCAGCGCGGCGGCGCAAGGACGCACGCGCCGGCATGCCGCGTGGGCTTGCCGACGCCGATGCGCCGCTTACCGGACGCATGCTCGCGCTGATCTTCGAAAAGCCTTCCACGCGCACGCGCATTTCCTTCGACGTCGGTATGCAGGAATTAGGTGGTAGCACCATCATGCTGACCGGCGCGGAAATGCAGCTTGGACGCGGGGAGTCGATTGCCGACACCTCGCGGGTGCTGTCGCGCTATGTCGATGCGATCATGATCCGCACGCTGTCGCATGACGTGGTTCGGGAATTGGCGGAATATGCGGACGTTCCCGTCATCAACGGCCTGACGAAGTTATCCCACCCGTGTCAGGTGATGGCCGATGTGATGACCTTCGAAGAAAAGAAGGGGCCTATCCGTGGCCGCACGGTCACCTGGACCGGCGACTGCAACAATGTGTGCGCCTCGTGGATTCACGCCGCCGCCCGCTTCGACTTTACGTTGCGCGTGGCGACGCCCGATGAATTGGGGCCCAAACCGGCCTTGCGCAAATGGGCCGAAAATTCGGGTGCGAAAATCGTCTTCACTGGCGATCCGGCGCAAGCCGTTACGGGCGCCGACTGCGTGGTGACGGATACGTGGGTGTCGATGGGCGACAAGGAAGGCAAGAAACGGCACAGCCTGCTGGCGCCCTATCAGGTGAATAAGGAACTGATGGCGCGCGCCAAAGCGGACGCCATCTTCATGCACTGTCTGCCCGCGCATCGTGGCGAAGAGGTCACCGACGAAGTGATCGACGGGCCGCAGTCCGTGGTATTCGACGAAGCGGAAAACCGCATGCACGTGCAGAAAGCGATCCTTTTGTGGTGCCTGGCTTAGGTTCGCGCAGGCCTTGCGGGCGCGGGCATGCCGCCCCACATTGTGCAAAATGACCGATACCCCATACACGCCTGCTCCCGCAGCCGATTTCGTGCTGCCGTTCGACCTGCCCGATGTGGGTTTGCGCGGCCGCATCCTGCGTTTGGATGCGGTTTCGACGCGTGCGCTGGCGGCCCATCCTTTGCCGGAACCCGGACAAAGGGTGCTGGCCGAGGCGTTGGCCCTGTCCGCGCTGTTGGGATCCGCGCTGCGCTTTGAAGGGCGTTTGAGTGTGCAAACCAGGGGCGATGGCCCGCTGAACATGCTGGTGACGGATTATTACGCGGGCGGTGGCTTGCGTGGTTATGCGCGTGTCGATGAGGAAAAATTCGCCGCCACTGGAAGCAACGCCGCGTTCGCGAGCCTGGTGGGCACGGGCGCGCTGGCGATCACGATTGAGCAGAAAGGCGGGGCGCAACCCTATCAAGGCCTGGTCCCGCTTTCGCCGGATGGTCTGGCTGCATCGGCGGAAACCTATTTCGCGCAAAGCGAGCAGCTCGCGACGATCCTGAAGATCGCGGCGGGGCCAATCTATCGTTCGGGTGAGGGCAAGGGCTGGCGCGCGGGCGCCATGATGGTGCAGGCGGTGCCGGGCGCAAAAATCGGCGACATACGGACCTCTGACGACTGGCAGCGCGTGAATCTGTTTATGCAAACGCTGGAAGATGTCGAACTGCTGGACACCGATGTCCCCGCGGAATCCATTTTGTGGCGTCTCTTCCACGAAGATGACGTGCGCGTGCAGCCGAGCCAACCTTTGCGTTTCCAATGCACCTGCGAGGCCGAGCGTGTGCGCACGGTGCTGCAATCCTATTCCAAGGATGCGCTGAAGGATTTGCCCGATCCCGATGGCGTCATCCGTACGCGCTGCGAGTTCTGCGGCAGCGTGTATGAATTCCCGCTGGAAACGCTGGCGGATTAGCTGTCCCAGGCTTGCGGCAGATGCCGCGCGCCATGCAGAACGCGTTCTACACGGACCTCGGACGAGAGCACTTGGAAGAAGATAAGATAGTGCCGGTGTACCGCCATGCGGATTCCAGGCGCAATATCCGACCGCAGAGGATAGGCTTCTGGATTATCGCAAGCGCGTTCCGCCGCTGCGTATAACTCTTCAAGGAACGACACCGCTCGCGCCGGATTATCGCGGGAGATGTAGTCTCCAATTTCTTCGAGATCGGCCGCAGCGCGCGGGCTGATCCTTAAAGCCATCATTCTTGGATAGGCTTCTTTAGCGCGTATTTAGAACGTAGCCGGGCAAATACTGATTTTGCATCCAGCGATGCTCCGCTATCAATACCTTCCTGCACCAAGCAGCGCAGCCCATCGATATCCAACGCTTCGACGTTACGCTTGTGTTTCCAATCGCGAAGGGCTTCTTGGACAACCTCGCTGGCCGTCGCGTAATCGCCCTGTTCGACGGCCGCGTTAACGTCGGCTACCAGATCGTCCGGTAGTGCAACGCTGATTTTTTCAATCTTGCCCATCCACGAAACTTAGGAATTATTCCTATCAGGGTCAACGCGTGGCGTTGCTACTCCGCCGCCTTGCGCGCGACTTTGCGCAGGAACGCGGCGCAGGCGTCGAGCTGATCCAGCGCGACGAATTCGTCGGCTTTGTGGCCCTGCTCGATCGAGCCGGGGCCGCAGATGACGGATGGTATGCCCGCTTCCTGGAACAATCCTGCTTCCGTGCCATAAGAAACAGCGTGCACATCGTTGCTGCCGGACAGCGCGCAGGCCATGCGCACCGCCGGTGAATCGAAATCGCGTTTCAGCCCCGGATAGGCGGCTTTGATGGCGGTTGCGAATCCCGCATGGGGTGCGCCCGCACGGTAGCGCGCGGCGATCGTTTCAGCGGCTGCTGCAGCGCGGGCCATAACACTGTCCGGATTGCGGTCAGGCAGGGCGCGGTATTCCCAGGTCACTTTGGCTTCGGGTGCGAGCACATTCACGGCCGTGCCGCCGGAAAAGACATTCGCCTGAACCGTGGTGTAAGGCGGATCGAAATGGTTGTCGGAATCGCCCATCAGCTCGTTTCCAAGCGCCGCCAACGCGCCGATGAATTCGCCCGCCATCATGACCGCGCTGGCGCCATGTGCGGGGGCGCTGGAATGGGCCGGGCGGCCCGTTGCAACGGTTTCGATCACCGCGCCGGCTTTGTGCGCGCCAACGATGCGCATTTCGGTCGGCTCGCCGATGATGGCGAGGGCTGGGCGGATATTGGCCGCCTGCAGATCCGCCAGCAGACTCCGCACGCCGACGCAGCCTACTTCTTCGTCGAACGACAAAGCGAAATGCAGCGGGCGTTTCAGCGATAGATTCGCGAACTCGGGAGCAAGCGCCAAAGCAACCGCGATAAAGCCTTTCATGTCGGCGGCGCCGCGCGCATACAGCAGCCCGTCCCGTACATCGGCCCTAAACGGATCGCTCGACCAATCCTGACCATCTACCGGCACAACGTCCGTGTGGCCGGAAAGCACATAGCCGTCATCGACGGCTGGCCCCAATGTCGCGAACACATTGGCTTTGCGCTTGGCGGAATCGTAGGTGAGCCGCGTCGTGGCGCCTGCCTTTTGCAGCAGCTCTTGCGCAAACGCGATCAGGTCCAGATTGGAATTGCGGCTGGTGGTATCGAAGGCGACCAGCCGTCCCAGCATGTCCTGTCCGGAGTGGGCCGCGTGCATGCGGAAGTTACACTCCGTTACTGGCGTTGGGGTGACGGATCATGGCAAGGAACTCGCGCCGCGTGCGGGAATCTTCCCGGAAGGCGCCCAGCATCATGGACGTCACCATGCTGACGCCGGGTTTGTGCACGCCACGCGTCGTCATGCATTCATGCGAAGCTTCGATCACCACGGCGACGCCTTTGGGTTCCAGAATATGCTGGATGCAATGGGCGATCTGCGCGCTCATTTTCTCCTGAACTTGCAGGCGGCGTGCATAGGCATCGACCACGCGCGCGAGCTTGGAAATGCCCACGACTTTACGGTCCGGCAGATAGCCGACATGGGCGCGACCGATGATCGGCGCCAGATGGTGTTCGCAGTGCGATTCAAAGCGAATGTCGCGCAGCACGACCATTTCGTCGTAGCCGTCCACTTCCTCAAACGTGCGCTGCAGGAACGAGACCGGATCGTCGGCGTAGCCGGAGAACCAATCTTCATAGGCGCGGACAACGCGCGCGGGGGTGTCGCGCAATCCTTCGCGGTCGGGATCGTCACCGGCCCAGCGAAGCAGTGTGCGCAGCGCCGCTTCCGCTTCTTCGCGGGTTGGCTTTGGCTCCATGTGTGTTGGTTGGGTGATCAAAGAAAGACGGCCAGTGTCCATAAGGGGCTCCAATAACCGGCCCGCATTGTAACGAAAACGGGCGAGGGAGCCAGGACCACTCCTCGCGGGCGCGCCACATGGGGCATGTCTCACAACAGAAGCTTGTAGTTTTGTCCCGCTCAGTGCATGCGGCGGGACACGTAGGGGCTGTCCAGCGCGAACATGGGAATGCCCACTTCGAAGCTTTCTCCCGACGCGGCGCGCATATGATAGGTGCCCGTCATGAATCCCGATGGCGTCTCCAGCGGGGCGCCGCTTGTATATTCAAAGGCGCTGCCGGGCGCGATGACCGGCTGCTCCCCAATCACGCCCTCGCCGCGTACTTCGCGTGTGCGTCCGCGGTCGTCGGTGATACGCCAGTAGCGCGATAGAAGCTGAACCGTCAGATCGCTCTTGTTTTCAATAGTCACCCGATAGGCCCAGAGGAAGCGGTTCTCCTCCGGTTCCGACTGTTCTTCCAGAAAAGCCGGTTCGACGACAATTTTGATGTTGCGGGTGATTTCTTCATAGCGAGGCATGTTCAAGCGGGTGGCTCCACGGTGACGATGGTTTTCACCGAATTGGCGATGAAGCACCCCTCGTGCGCCTGATGATGCAGCTTGTCGAGGTCGGCATCCGAAACGGTGACCCCGGGCGACCATGCGATCTGCGGCCGCAATACGACCCGCGTCATGGCAAGCCGGCCTTCCGCGTTCTTTTCGAGATAGCCGACCGCTTCGTCGCGATAGGAGTCGATCGAGAACTTTCGTTTGGTGCAAATCGCCAGAAACGTCAGCATGTGGCAGGAGGAGAGGGACGCGATAAACGCTTCCTCCGGGTTCACGCGTTCGGGTTCTCCGCGATAGGCGGGTGCGGAAGAGGTTGGCACCGTGACGGAATGGAAGCTCCATTCATGCGCGCGGTTGTACGTTTCATAGGTGAAGGTATCGCTTGTCCGCTGCCAGCTTACCGTTGCGTGGTGTTCCATCGGCAATCCCTCATATTTTGGCTAAGGCCTGGGCGAGGTCCTCGCAAATATCGGCAGGGTCTTCGAGGCCCACCGCGATGCGCAGCATGCCATCGCTGATACCCGCCAAGGCGCGCGCCTCCGGCGTCATGCGCATATGCGTGGTCGTCGCCGGATGCGTGAGCAGGCTTTTCGAGTCGCCGAGATTGTTCGAGATATCGACAAGCTTAAGCGCGTTTCCGACTTTGAACGCTTCGTTCTTTCCGCCTGCGACCTCAAAGGTAACGATGCCGCCGCCAGCGGACATTTGCCGCTTGGCAAGTTCGCGTTGCGGATGGTTTTCGCCGAACGGATACAGCACCCGGCGCACGTTCTTTTCTTTCGCCAGGAAGTCCGCCACTGCCGCGGCATTGCGGCCATGCTCGCGCATGCGCAGTTCCAGCGTCTCAAGGCTTTTGAGGTGAACCCAGGCGTTAAACGGGCTGATGGCTGGCCCGGTGTTGCGCAGGAACACTTGAAGATGATCGTTGAGGTAATCTTCCTTACACAGAACAATGCCGCCCATCGCGCGGCCCTGGCCGTCGATATATTTGGTCGAGGAATGTACGACCACATCAGCGCCGAATTCCATCGGCCGTTGCAGGGCGGGCGTCGCAAAGGCGTTGTCGACAATCACGCGCGCGCCGGCCTTGTGGGCGATGTCGGCGACGCCGGCAATATCGATGATCTCCAGCGTCGGATTGGAGGGTGTCTCGAAGAATGCAATCTTGGTTTCCGGGCGCATCGCGTCGCGCCAGGCTTCCAGATCGGTGCCGTCCACAATAGTGCTCTTGACGCCAAAGCGGCCAAGCAGGTCCTCGATGACGTAGCGGATAGCCCCAAACATGGAGCGCGCCGCAACAATGTGATCGCCGGCTTTGACACAGCACATCAGGCTCGCGGTAACCGCGGCCATGCCCGACGCGGTCGCGCGCGCGACCGGCGCGCCTTCGAGCAGCGCCATGCGTTCTTCGAACACCGACGTCGTCGGGTTGCCGTAGCGCGTGTAGGTGTAACCCGGTGCGCCCTTGAACCGCGCTTCGGGTTCTTCCGGCCCTTCATAGGCAAAGCCCGTTGTCAGGAACAAAGCTTCGCTGGTTTCCTGAAAGGGGGTGCGTACATGTCCGCCGCGCACCGCCAGGGTTTGCCGCCGCCACTTCGTCCAATCCTTATTCGTCGCCATCTCACATCCGCGTGGTCATAATTTGTTCAAGCGATAGGGTTGGACCGCGCAACCGTCAAGCACCGGGCCATTGTGGAACTGCCTTGGAGCCAAGCCGTTCTCTAGGCGAGGCCCAAACAAGACAGGAAATCCAATGGATAAAGATCGCGTGGAAGGTATCGCCCAGCAGGGCAAGGGCGCCGTTAAGGAAGCAATCGGCAAGATGACGGGCGATGAAAAGCTCAAAGCCGACGGCAAGATGGACAAGTTTGAAGGCAAGGTCCGCAACACCGTGGGCGGCCTAAAAGACAGCATTCGGGACGCTACAAAGTCCGACTGATAGTGACGATGCCTGAGAATGCCCGGCCGCCAGGCGGCCGGGCATTTTCGTATTGCGCGCCAGTTGGGCGCATTCTGTCTTCCCGCCGCTGCATGTTCTAGTGTTGGACGATTCTACGAAGATCGTCCCCTTGCGGCTCTTTCTGTTACGTCACGCAAAATCGGATTGGCCGGACAATCTGGGCGATCACGAACGTCCATTGACGCAGCGGGGGCGCGATGTCGCGCCGCGCATGGGCATGTTCATGCACAAACGGGGCTATGTTCCGGCGAAAATCTTATGTTCGACAGCCGCACGGACAAGGGAAACGCTCGACCTCCTGCTGGGCACGCTCGGCGATGACATCGACGTCGCGTACGAACGTGCCTTGTATTTGCCGGCTTGGCAGGTGTTGCTGGCCAATGTGCAAGCCGCAGCCGCGACGCCCCTCCTGTTAATCGGTCACAATCCGGGCATGGAGGAACTGGCGTCCGCTTTGGCTGCCACACCGCAAAATGATGCCGAGCGGATGCGTCTTAAAAAATTGCGGAACAAATTTCCGACAGCAGCCCTGGCCGTGCTGGATTTCGATGTTGCGCAGTGGAGCGCGATCCGGGCCGGGACGGGGACACTGATCGATTTCATACGGCCGCGCGACATTGGCGCCAGCGTTATTGGTACAGGAGATGACGATTGACCGATCTTCGCGAGGGACAAGGGCGGACGGTTCTCATTACGGGCGCGTCCGCGGGGATAGGCGCGGCGCTCGCGCGGGTTTTTGCCTCTCGCGGATTCGATTGCGTTCTGACCGCGCGCCGCACCGAACGGCTGAATGCATTCGCGATAGAATTGCGCGATACCCATGCCATCAACACGCACGTCATCACCGCCGACCTTGCCAAACCCGAAGCCTGTGGTGCGATCGCCTTGGAACTGAACCGCCGCGACATTGCCGTAGACGTGCTCGTCAACAATGCTGGATACGGCGTTACCGGGCTCTATCGCGACACAGCCTGGGAATTGCAGCGGGATTTCATCCAGGTGCTGGTCACCGCGCCGTGCGAGCTGACGCACCGCCTTCTTCCGGCCATGCAGGCGCGCGGCTATGGGCGCATTCTTAATGTCGCTTCCGTGGCGGGTCTGCTGCCGGGATCTGCCAGCCACACGCTTTATGGCGCGGCCAAAGCGATGCTGGTCAGCTTCTCGCAGGCCCTTCATAGCGAGCAGGAAGGCACCGGCGTTTACGTCAGCGCGCTATGTCCGGGTTTCACCTATAGCGAATTCCATGATGTGAATGGCACGCGCGCCCGCATGAAGAGCACGCCCAAATGGATGTGGCTCAGCGCAGAGCAAGTCGCCGAGGATGGGTATCGCGCCGTGATGAAAAATCAGACGGTCTGCATTCCGGGCAGGCAGTACAAGGCGATCAGCACTCTGGTGCGGCTGCTGCCGCTGGATGTCGCCTATCGCATTGGGCACCGCCGCTCGCGCAGGATTCACCAAGCTGAGGGTTAGTGAGTGCGGCTTGCCTCGGCCAGCACAAGCCGCGTCCAGCCGAATGCGACTTCCGGCACGGGAACGCCCATCATCGCGGTTGTGCGCTCGGCGATAAGCTTGCCGCCCAAAGCCTCATAGAAAAATCGCGCCGGGTTGCCGGCATGGGCCCAAATTACGCAGCGTGTGTGGCCGTGCTCGGCAAGGGCGTCAAAGGCGCCCGCCAACAACGCGCGTCCCACACCGTTTCCCGTGAGCGCGGGACCGACATAAAGCGTGTAAATTTCGGCGTCATAACCCAAGCCGGTGTCGCGTGCGCGACCCATGCTGGTCATCCCAACGATTTTGCTTTTCTCATCTTCCGCGACGAAGACGCTTTCCCGCGCGGCGAGGGAGATCGCATTGCGCCAGCGGGCGGTTTGGCCCTCGACCGTCATGCTTGAGAGCAGGCGTGCCGGAAGCACGAGCGGATAGGTGTCGCGCCATGAGTCGACATAGATGCGCGCCACAGCTTCCGCGTCTGCCGGACGCGCTTTGCGGACGGTGAACTTGCCAGCCATGATGCGAGCTTGACCGTATGTAAGGCCGCATTCAAGTGAAATTCGTTGCACAGCCTGGAGCGGAAAGGCGATTGGGCTTGCGCGCTATTGACGCAAGCATGCGTCCGCTCGGCGCTCGCCAATCGTAGAGGCGACCGCAAGCTTTTCTGGAGCACAGAATGCATCGCGGCGTGCCGCTGAACGCGCAGTTGAAAGCGCACGTCATGCCCCATACCGAGCGGCTCTGGGGCCATGACGTGGCGCTGGAAGAAATGCCGGCCTGATGCGTCAGAACAGAATATTTTCACCCACGATCAACAACGTCCAAGAGCAGCTCAAGACCTTACAGGCAGGTCCGCGTCATACGTTTTGTTCCAATTGAAAATTCGGCTAGAACGCCGTTAGTCACTTTGGGGAGGGGTGAATGCATCATCGTGGTAGTGCAATCACGGCGATCCTTACTGTTTTGTGGGGATCTATTGTTGCCATGGCGCTATTCGCTCTTGTTGTAGTAGTGCCTCTGTCGTTTTTAGTGTCGCCAAGCGAGAAGATTGTGTATTTGCAGCCTGTCGATGTAAGAGGTAATGGAGGTGAGCTTCTATACTTGGGTTATAAAACATCAACATTTGGAGTGGCGATTAGACATGTATCGTTACCGGTATATCTCCGGGATGATGGCTATGTCTTGGGTGTAACTGGCAGTGAGAAGCAATACTACCGTCTCACGGCAGATAACGCCGTCAAGCTTCAAAAGGACCAATCTCTGCCTACGCCGCTGCCAAGGTACGCGATAAGCTTTTGGTCGTATTTAAGTGCGTTTTCGGGGTGGGCTGGCTGTATAGTAACTGTGCCAATTCTGGTCTCTTTCGTATTTCTGTGGCGTTTTTTCAATAAAGTTGGCTACTTACGATATTACGCAAGGCGGGAATCCCCTTACGCAAATGAGCTCGCTCGTATGTATCTATCTGGAAATGGCGTTCGCCAAGACGACGTTGAGGCACTTAAGTGGTTTTGGGTTGCCGCTTCGGTTAAGGGGGGCACCATCGAGGTAGCTGCTGCAGTCAAGGCATGCAATGCGCTGTCCGCCACGTTGACTCGCGAGCAGATTTCTCTTGCCATTAAAATGGCGCGTGAAGAGTGCTCGAGAGTGCCACGCAGTTCTTAGCCATTTCTGGGCTTTAAGCGGGCGGTTTCAGAACAAAATGTCTGCGCCCACGATCAGCATATAAGGCGTGATGCCCTGAAGAATGACGATGGGCTGAAGTATCCCGCTATGCGTGGGATCGATCGATACGAGCACATTGCCTTGCCCGTCCGGCGTGACCGTCATCGCGCCATCCGCCAACGGATCGAGCCCGCTGTAATGGCCTAAATCCATCAGGGTTCTCAGATCGACGAGATCCTGGCCGACATGAAAATCGGTAATGCGGCTCGGCTGATCGGGCATCTCTAAGAACTGGAAGATGTCGTTGCCGGTGCCGCCGGTGAGGAGATAAGCGCCGGAACCGGTTTTTATGATGTCGTTGCCGCCACTGCCGTTGATGGTGTCGTTGAAGTCGCTTGCCAGAATGATATTGTTGAGATTGTTGCCAGTCGCGACGTGGGCAATGGAGCCGGCGAGCGCCATATTTTCGATATTGCCGGGAAGCGTGTAGGCCGCGGCGCGGGATTGTACGGTATCGATGCCTTGGTTCGGCGTCTCTCTAACGATGTCCCTTGGATCGTCCACGACGTACAGATCGTTGCCCAAGCCGCCGACCATTTTGTCGATCCCGGCTTTTCCATTCAGAGAATCGTCGTTTGGCGTTCCAATGAGCGTGTTGTTAGCCGCATCGCCGGTAATCTGGTTCAACGGGCTCCGTACGACACCCGGCAGCTTGAACGGATCGGGCCGGGCCAGCAACACACCCCAAGGAGAGGACGGCGATCGCGGCGTCAGATCCGAGAAAAGAAAGTCTTCCGCGGTAAAGTCGCCGATCTGAGCGTTCAAGATCGTCAGCGTCTCTTTGGGCGCGAGCTGCAACACGACATTGCTTTCGTGCTGCGACATGATGCTGAGGACACCGTCAAAACTGGTAATTCCATATCCTTCCAGCCGGATGACGTCATCGCCGCCGGGTGTATCAAAACCCGCAATGATGTCGTTTTTGCTGCCTGCGCGGATGATGAATGTGTCGCTTCCAGAGCCTCCCGCCAAAACGTCGATCTTGGTGGTGCCTTGAAGAATGTTGGCCACCGTCGGGCCCCATACAATGTTGCCGTAAGGACTGGACGTAAAGGGGTGCCCCGTCCTTAGAGTAGGTTCGGTGGCCAGCACTGTTGTTCCGGTTTGCGTGACGGCGCCGACGGCAACGACGGATCGCGTGTTGGTATCGAACCCGAACACCTTGTTGTTCAGCATCGTCACCGGCGCGTCGCTGAAGTTCTTGACGCCCGTCGACCGTGCGGTGAGGTCGTTGATGATCGTGTTGTTTTCCAACAGCAGCTGGGAATCGATGTGTAGCGGGCGCTTCATGATGTCGGCGGAGAACGCGACGATGATCCGGTTCTGCGAATTGGGCCCTTGCTCGATCACGTTGTTCTTCACCACGGCGTTGCCGCCGTTCGGAAGATCGATGCTGTAGCTGGCGTTGCTGTTGCCGTCGAAAATGCGATTGCGCAAAATAATCGTGTTCTGTGCCCGGCTTTTGATTTCGTGGCCGACCACCGCATCGTGCGTATAGCTGTCGGTCATCGTGAAATTTTCGACGTAACCGACATAGATGTTGTGGCTTTGTCCGTCTCCCGCGCCGTTATGCGCAAATTCGCTGTTTACGATGGTGACGTTTCCCGTGCCGTGCACGAGAGGTGTTGCAAGCAGGCCGTCTTCGTTGTCGTGGAAATAGGAATTTTTGATCGTCAGATCGCCGGCTTGGTAGCGAATGCCCGCGCCGTTGTAGTCGTACGATGTGGCGTCTGAAAATTCGAAATGGTCGATCGTGACGTCATTGTTGACGATGAAAAATCCTTTGCCGTTGCCGACAACCCTGTCGGCGGTCAGGTGGACCATGCCGCCGACGCCGATCAGGTTGATTTTGGTGTTGATGGTGGAGAAGTCGTTCAGATACGTCCCCGCCATGACGTAAACCGTGTCGCCATCCGCGGAAGCGGCGACAGCATCCTTTATGGTCCGGAATTGCATACCGGTGCCGACCGTCAAAGCAGCCATGGATATCCCCCAGCGGCGAACACCGTTCAGGTGCAGCACCGTTCAAGCGCTCGCGCGCTTCTGTTTGAATTATTGCCCCCCTCGCTCGCCGGTTTCCGCCTGACATGCGGCAACCGGCGCCGTCCGCGAGGGAAAACTCTATGCAGCTTATAGTTAACAGGTCAATTCACATCGCGAAGGTCACGGATTTGTCTCCGCCGCGTTAGGCGAAGCGCATAAAAAACGAGGGTTCGATTGCAGGGACTGCGGAAGATTTGGAGCGGGCGAAGGGAATCGAACCCTCGTATGCAGCTTGGGAAGCTGCCGTTCTACCATTGAACTACGCCCGCGCGCGCTCCGGTGAGGCAGCGAAGGAACTACCATAAGTGGGCGACGGCGCAAAACCCCTCAGCGCATCCGGGCGGGCCGAACTCTTTAAAGGAGGCAAACGCATCGGCGGCCTCGTCCCCTGGAACCGCCGCGCCGCCCTTCGATGGCCATTGCACCGCCAACCGCATGCAACGGAAGCGCAGACCGCGCGTTGTAGGTAGGCTAGGCCCGGCCAATTGCTCGCTCGTCTTGGCGAAGAGGGTTGGACCCGCGAATGAAGAAAGCAGTTGTTCTTGTCGTTGAGGAAAAGGCGCTTATCCGGATGGAAAGCGCGGACATCGTCAGGGACGCCGGGTTCACGGCCTTGGAAGCGGCAAACGCTGACGATGCGGTCAGCATCCTCGCCGGGCGCCGCGACATTCGGATTGTGCTTGTTGACATTACAATATCGGGCACGATGGACGGATTAAGTCTCGCCCATGCGATACGGAATCGTTGGCCAACAGTTCATCTCATCGTGACGGCCGCGTTGAACGCAATGGAACACGGCCAATTGCCGGAAAACGCCCATTTCATTCGGAAACCCTACAGCTTCGAGCAGGTGACCGCCGCCCTCTGCGAGCTACGCTCACATTATCGTCCGCGCATCCGCGGCGTGTCCCGGCGCTATCAATCGTGGCAGTTCTTGCCGGAACTCGCGCCGCCCAAATGAAATCGGCCTCCTTCATCAGCCGTTAGGTGCGCAGCAACGCCCGTGCTAGGGTCCCCAGTGTCAATGATAGTAAGGCTGTGTAGCTTCGATTATATCCGCTAGTGCGACGTTCGATTGGCGATTGCCCAGTCCTAAAAGCGAAAGCAGCATCATGTCTGCCCAATCATCTGCCGCCGGCGATACATCGTTGAGTCTCGCCCTTGCGGTGATCGCATCTTCCACTGCGCCCCTGCTGCTTATTGATGGAAATGACCTGAAGATCATTGCAGCCAGCGCGTCCTTTTGCCGTGCTTTTCAGATCGATCCGGCGACAGTCGCCGGTCTCTCGCTTCGTCAGCTTGGCGCAGGGGAGTGGGATGTGCCGCAGGTCACCTCCCTCTTGCGCGCGACAGCCACTGGCTATGCCCAGGTCGATAGTTATGAGACCGACCTTTGCCGGGAGGGGCACGAAAACCGCCGTCTGGTTCTGAATGCGCAGAAGCTCGATTACGGCGACGGCGACCATGTCAGGCTTCTGGTTTCCGTGTTGGATGTCACGGACGCGCGCGTTGCCGCTAAACTTAAAGACGAGATGCTGAAAGAACGAGCGGTCTTGCTTCAGGAACTTCAGCATCGTGTCGCGAACAGCCTGCAGATTATTGCCAGCGTGCTCATGCAGAACGCGCGTAAGGTGCAGTCCGATGAGACCCGCGGCCATCTCTTCGATGCACATCAGCGCGTGATGTCCGTTGCCGCCATGCAGCGGCAACTCGCGGCGTCTCAGGTGGGCGAAGTTGAATTGCGTCCCTATTTCAAGGCGCTGTGTGACAGCATTGGCGCGTCCATGATCCGCGATCACGATCAATTGGCGCTGGACGTGAACGTGGATAGCAGTGTGATCTCAGCGGATGTTTCGGTCAGCCTTGGCTTGATCGTCACCGAACTGGTCCTCAACGCGCTCAAGCACGCATTTCCAGAAGATCGCAAAGGTAAGATCAACGTCAATTATCGGTCGCAGGGCGTAAACTGGACTCTATCTGTCGTCGATAATGGAGTCGGTATGCCCATCGACGCCAGCGCCAAACCCGGCCTGGGCAGCGGCATCGTACAGGCGCTCGCCAAGCAACTGCATGCTTCTGTCGACATCGCCGATGCAAAGCCGGGAACGGCGGTATCCATTACGCATACGGAGAGTGCCGCGAAACGCGATGCGGCCTCGCATGCGAAAGAAGTAGCCGTCTAAGAAATTGTCTCGGAAGAGGCCGGCGGCCGGATTGTTGGCGAGCGGCAGCATGCGCGTCTTTCGGATGTGCCGAGCGTGGTTGTAGCGGTAGACGCATGCGAAACGAAGGCGAAGGCCCTGCCGCCAACCCGCATTTCCGCTGATACCAGTGGGGCAGATCATCGACTCCTCGTGTCATGGCCCTGTCAAGCAGGGCCATGACAAAAGAGGGCAGGATCAAACGCCATTGGTATGAGATGGAGCCTTCCGCCTAAGCGCGGTGCAATACTGGGCGGCGCTTCCGCATCAACCCCAATATGCCCATCAGGCCGGAGGCGAGCAGAAGCAGCGAGCCGGGCTCCGGCACCGAAGTGACGCTGCCGCCGTTGCTATATCCGCCGCTGCCGTAATCCGTGCGGCCGGTACTGCCGGTGCCGCCATTGTCCGTAAAGCAATCGTTTGAGATGGTATTGGTATCCATGGTCACCGCGGCATGGAGCGCAATCGCCCGGCCGCACAAAATCTTCGCGCTGGTATTCAGCGTTATACTCTGGTCGGCCAGGATGTTGCCGGCGAACACGGTGCTCGTGCCCAGAGTCGCGGAACTTCCGACTTCCCAGAAAATGCCGCTGATCGAATTTCCGCCGAGCACATTCACAACGGAGGAACTGGCCGTGGTCAGCGTACTGCCGATCTGGAAGACGAACGCCTGACCGGGATTGCTGCTGAAATCGAGCGTAAGCGTGCCCGTCAATTGCGCCGAAGAATTGAATTTGTATACGCCCGGAACCAGTATGCCGAGGGTACCAAGATCCTGGCCTGTCAGATCGAATGAGAACGGAAGGGCGCTCAGCGTCGTGAACGCGGTGAGCGAATCGATTTGAGCTTGCTGCGCCACCGCATCGGTTTGATGCACCGCTCCGTTGAGCGTGATGGAACCTAAACCCGTAATGGACGTTCCCGGATATACGCCTAGGTTTCCCGTAATGGTGGTTGAACCGGTATTGGTCACCGTGGAGGCGCCCAATACGGCAAAACTCTGTGCCGAACCCAGGAACGGTGTCGCCAATGCAGTCGATGCCCATAGAAGACTAGCGAACGAAATGGCAATTGCCGGAAGTGTGCGTACAAATTGAGGTGCGACGGTCTTTTGCCCGCAGGCATCAGTGCAAGTAATCATTTGGTGTCTCCGGGCATTGCGCCATTAATCGGCTGCAATTTCGCCAGGGAGCCTATGCGCTGGGTATAGAGAGCGTCTGTATAAGATTGCTCATCCTTTGGAAACGAGCCGCAATTTTTAATCTGTCTGATTATGGATGACCGTGATGATTGAATCGTACCAATTCACTAAGTCTGCTCCCCCGCGGGGAACCAATTTGACCAAGGCAGACGCGGCTTTCGACACGAAACGTTTTCTTTCAAGCGTGGGCGCGGGTCGAACGGCGGCTTGCTATTCCAAAAAGCGAGTTGTCTTTACGCAAGGCGATGCTGCCGATTCCGTCTTTTACATTCAGAAAGGCAAGGTCAAGATCTTCGTCATCTCACAGCGAGGCAAGGAAGCCGTGGTGGCGATTCTTGGTCCGGGAGACTTCTGTGGCGAAGGGTGTCTCGCCGGTCAGAAGCGCCGGGTGGCGACGGCGGTCGCAATGACCGATTGCGACGTCATGCAGATCGAGAAAGCGGTCATGTTGCGCGTCTTGCATCAAGAGCAGGCCTTCTCGGAACTGTTTCTCGCGCATTTGCTGGTACGTACGATCCGGGTTGAGGAGGATTTGGTCGACCAGCTTTTCAATTCCAGCGAGAAGCGGTTGGCACGCGCACTGCTTTTGTTGGCGAACTACGGAAAGGAGGGGAAGCCTGAAACGATCATCGCCAAGGTCAGCCAGGAAACGCTTGCCGAGATGATCGGCACGACCCGATCGCGGGTGAGCTTCTTCATGAACAAATTCCGAAAGCTCGGTTTCATCAGCTACGACGGTAAACTCGAGATTCACAGCTCGTTGCTGAGCGTCGTTTTGCACGACGATCCCCACATCAAAAACGGCGCACCGGACAAGCACTGACGGCAAGGCTGCTAGACTTGCGGTATGTCATCAGCCGGCATCGCTGTACGCTGCCGAAGTCCTTTCCGAGAAAATGAGCTATACAAGTCCCGTTGGCACGGTCCAACGATCTGATGAAACTACGGCGCAAGCTCAATGGGGGGCGACATGTCGTTATGGGATGACGTTCGGCAGATTCTTTCGCGGCTTTCAGGCCAAGGTTGGCGCCCGCTTCTGCTGAAGCACGGTTTGGATCTAAACAGCAGCAATCTTCCGGGGGAGTTGCAGCGAAATCTTGGTACATTGATCAATCGCGATCTTGCCGGTTTCCTGGATTTCGCGGCCCTTGGCACACGTGCCATCGAGCCGGGCGATCCGGCGCGCAGCCTTTTATATCATGCTCTGGCCTCTCCGCTGGTCCACCCGACGGCGGATGGGGGCCCCGCAAGCCCAGATGCGTATCCGACGCGCGAGGAACTCGACACGATCGAGAACCTGATTTACGCGCTGAATGCGCCCAACATTCTCACCGCGGATCTGGCGCTTGCCGTGTTCGCCTACGAGTATCGTCCGGCAAGCGGTACGCCGCATGGCAAACATGCCGACCTTGTCTTTGCGCGCGCAGGCATTGCCCGTAACGGTAATACGGACGCGGAATATAATCCGGTTTTGCGATGCTATCGTGGGATAGCCCGTCAGGACCACGAGTGTCTCGTCAGTCCGTCGAAATTCGGCCTTTTCCTGGCGCGCCGCGTTTCCGGCGATGCCATGTTATTTGGCGCGAACGATCGGGGCGTATTTGTCGCCGCCGGCGGCAAGCTGAGCGGAGACGGCGACCGCGAATTCCTGATGCCCATCCACAAAGTATTCAACGGGCCCGAATGTCTGTCGAGAAATGTCCTTGAGGTCGAATTCCATCATCGGCACGTCAACGAGAAACTGCACCGGGCCGCCACAACGAAGCATGGGATCACGGTGCCGCCCGTGTTCGACACGGCAGCGCCTCCCTTTAAGATTGTGTCGGAAGGGCCGCAGAAACAACCCGGCCCTGACAACGGTCCAATTCAACTCGATCAATTAGGGAGCGTTGCCATCGTCCGGCCACTTGCCGGCGATCTGATCGTCGAGGCGAAGCAACGCAGCGTCGTCGACAATGTCGAGCGGCTGGTAACGTTCACGGTTCCCGAGGCCGTCCTTATCGAGAGGATCAATCGAAGATTCACCTCGTTCCGGATAGCGGAAGATGTGTTTGCCCTGGCCAGGGAGGGTCTCGGTTCGCTTCTTGAAAACGTCTTTTCGTGGCTGGGGGGCAGCGATCGTTTTCCAAGGCCGCGCAATGCGCCCGAATTCATTAACATCCGGCATCGGGTTCTCGATAACGAGCAGATTTCGGATATGCGAACGTCGCCGCCGTTGCGGGAGGATTTCCAAAAAGCCGTCAGGAATGGCGGCTATGAAGCCGCGCTGTTCGTCGATGGGTGTGCGGACGGCTGCGTCACGGCGAAGGTCACCGTAACGGGGACTGCCATACTCGCTCAGGTTCGCCCTGCGTTTTCGATCGTTGCGCCACCTGACTTTTTCCCCTCCATCGATCAGGGGGAATTGATGCAGTGGCTGAAAGCCAACAAAGTTCGCCGCAGGGATTTGTTCAAGCAAGGAGGACCGGAACCGCTTTCCATGGGGCGGTTGGCCGCAAATCAAGACATGATGAACCCGCTGACCGCAGCGGCGGCGTTCAGCGACGGCGATGAAACGCTGGTCGCCATGGTTTCCTGGGCGCCACGCATAGACAAACTGCACGAAGAAAAGCCGCTGGCCGCCTTCAGCGACACGTCCGATCGAACGAGCTTCTTGCCCGATGCGTCGTCCACGGTGTTCGCTCCGGGCTGGGATGTAACCTATGCCGCCCATGAAACGGGCAAGCCATTTTACGCCACGTACGGACTGGGGAGCCCATTTCCCGAGGACGTAAAACTTTGCGCCGCCGCCAATTCATTTTGGCCCGCTGTCAGCCCCGATGCGTCGCGCACGTTTGGCCGTGCCGATGCTCCAACCGCGATGCCGTTGATGGATGGGGAACTTGGTTATCACGATCATCATCTTCGCGTGCAAAAAGGCGTGGCGCGCTCGAACCGGGGTTGGGACGGCGAGCAGGGTCCATTCCTCACTGGCGACGGATTGCGCGTCAATTACGCCGACATCGAGCGTTCCGATTATGTCGCCAATCTGCGCGATGGTCTCATGTCGTTTCGGCAGTTGGCGCAAATCGATGCCGATGAAATGGGCCGGCGCATGGACGCGCTGCGCGTGGCGGTAAAAGCCGCGGACAATGGGAAGACACCCGCGGAAACGAGTCTGTGGCTTATATCGGCCGAAGCTGTTCCAGATTGGTCCGCCGTGCCCGCAGCCGGATTAGCCGGCGGCGGATATCGCTATGTCTTCGCCAAATTGAAGGACAAAATCGAACATCCGGTTGACAGCGATCCCGCCCGCCTTGAGCGAACAGTTTCCGAGCTTGTTCGCTGCCGTGTCTCCCGAGACGATAAGCGCGTGGAAAGAGCGCCCGCCGGCAGCGAAGCCCTGGAGCTCTACGACCTCTAAATGAGGGCGGTTCAAGACATCGATGAGGTGTTGGTGGTGGGCGATGGCCCGGCCGGCTGCGCCGCGGCAATCACATGCGTCCTTTCAGGGCTGCGCACGACGCTCGTAAGCGGCGGCGCCCGCCGATGCGAGTTTCCGGAAAGCATTCACGCCGGTGGCATCGACCTGGTTCATTCCCTGGGGGTAGGCGATTTGTCCGCTGCCTATGCCGGTCCGGCTTTCACCGAAGTGGCGCAGCGCAACGGTTTGGCCGTTGAACCCAACGCCGGGATGCAATGGCCTGCACGTAATGTGAGGCGAGACATTCTCGATACGCTGCTGCTGGACCGGGCGCGTGCGAGCGGCGTCACGATCGTTACGGGCCGCGCCCGTTCCATTGCAAAGGAAGACAGCGGCATCTTTCGCGTCGAAATCGAAAAGAATGCGCAGGCCAGGCGGGCAGCGTTCGTGATCGATGCGACCGGCGCTGCACAATGGCTGCGCAGGCAATTCAAACTGCCGCGCCAGGTATTGTCCGTGCCGCTTGTGTGCCGGCGCGGATTGGCGCGGCGGGAAAAGGACGTGGGTTGGTCGCCCGGCTTTTATGTGGAGAAGGATGGCTGGTTCTGGATTGCGCCAACCAGCCCAGAAATCGCCGTTTGGACGCATGTCACAACCGCGCGCCAGAGATCGCCGCAGCCGCTGCCGGACGGATTTCAAGCGGAGGGCAAGGCCGAGCAGGCCGCAAGAACATGGACGCTGGTCGATGGCGTTGGCGGCACGAATTACGCGGTGGTGGGCGATGCGGCCGGTTATCTCGATCCGGCATCGGGAGATGGGGTGACGCTTGCTTTGCAATCGGGCCGCAACGCCGCCATCACGGCGGCAAGAATTCTGAGCAGGTCGGAGCAGCCCAACGCCGCAGCGGCGGCTTACTCAGACTGGTGGTATCGGCGGATTGCCGCAAAAGCACGAAGCCTGGGTTTCTTTTATGCGACCCATGGCCTTGCGTCGTGGATGGACACACAGCCAGCAGGAGTTGGCTTGGGCACGCAAGATGTGTCTGCGGGAGCGGGATGAAGTGAGGCCCTGATGAACGAGGCTCAACCCCGATAAGGCCTTCGCTCGCTGTAGCGTAAAAAGTGCGAAGGCGGCCGGTCCGTCACCGTTTCCGGGAAGACCTGGCCGCCTGCACCTGCCCCCTCGTAATGAGGCTTTGCGCATCCTCGCCCCCGACCGATGCGCGAAGGAACCTTTGCGCGAAGCCTCGGTTGTTGCAATCGGATTTTCGTTAAAGTGTCCGCTTCAAAGTGCGTCTGTGGAGGAAAAGCCACAGTGCCGCCGGTGCAATTGGAATTAACCTTTACACGGCGGTTCGCGAACTCCGTCAGGGAAGCCGGAAATGCTTCGACAGTTTCAATCCCTGGCGCTGGTAATTGGACCCCAGCGACTGCCCGTAAACTTGGGGCGGCGTGTCGGTTAAACGCTCGAACATCAGCCGCCCGATGGTCTGGCCATGCTCCAGGACGAACGGCACTTCGCGCGACCGCACCTCCAACACCGCGCGGGCGCCGCGCCCCTCGCCGGATTCATGACCGAAACCCGGATCGAAGAAGCCTGCATAGTGTACGCGGAATTCCCCGACCAAGGGATTGAACGGCGTCATCTCCGCGGCAAATTCCGGCGGAATGGAAATCGCCTCGCGTGAGGCCAGAATGTAGAACTCGTCAGGATCCAGGATGATGCCGGCGTTCTTGCGCGCGTAGACCGGGTCCCAGAAGTCGAGCGGATCGTGGGCGTTGCGCAAGTCGATGTCGACAACGCCCGCATGACGCCGCGCGCGCCAGCCGACCTGCCGCGTGGCGGCGTCGCCCTTCAGATCGACGGACAGGGCAAGCCCGCCCTCGATATCCGCAGGGCCGTCCACCAGCCCAACGTCTTCGTGCAGACGCTTCAACTGCGTGTCGGTGAATTGCGGCGATCCGTGCCGCAGCCGAAGCTGGTTCAGCCGTGAGCCCGTGCGCACCAGGATCGGAAAGGTGCGCGGGCTGATCTCGGCGTAAAGCGGGCCGTGATAGCCCTCCTCAACGCGGTCGAACGCCTGGGCGTGATCGGTGATCAACCGCGTGAAGACGTCGAGCCGTCCCGTTGAGCTTTTCGGATTGGCGACACCGGACACGCGGAACGACAGCTCAAGCCGCTCCAGAAGAGGCACCAGATAGACGCAGCCGGTTTCCAGAACCGCGCCCGCTTTTAGATCGATTTCATGAATCGCCATATCGGCAAGTTTGTCGGCGATGCGGGCGCCGCGTCCGGGAAGAAAGCTCGCGCGGATGCGATAGGCGCTCGTGCCAAGTCTTAGGTCGACGCTTGCGGGCTGGATCTGCTCTTCGGTGATTTCCTCGGAGGCCAGAACTTCGCGCCGCGCCCGGATCAGCCGCCGCAGCACATGCGAGGGCAAAATGCCCGTGGAGAATTTTCCGTACGGACCGTCATTTCCGGTATCGCGGGGTTCTTCGTCGGAGGAAAGCATTTCTGCCGGTGTACTCACGCGGTTTGCCATGCCCTCTTCTTAGGGCACGTCCGGCGGCGGGCGTAGGCGGGAATCATAATGATTCCCAGTTTTCTCACGGATGGACCTGCTCAATACTCCAGCCGGCCTGTTCGTGGATCGATTGCGCCTCGATTTTCTGGCCGCTTGGAAGCGTCATTGTGCCCTTGCCGGGAAAATCGCCCACGAAAACGGCGCCGTCGGCAAAGCTGAGGCGGCCGCGCCCGAAAAGCTCGCCGTTCTTAAAGGCGCCTTCGTCCTGCCCGAACGGCTTGCCGTTGACGTACCAGGTCAGCGTACCGGACCCGGAGAGAAGCCGGTTTTCGCAGCCCCCCGTCCAGGTGATGGTTTCGCCCGGCGCCGGGTCCGGGTTGGCTGCCCAGCAATTGGACCTGGGGTCCTTGATCCAATGGGGATCGTTGCCGGAAAAATCCGGCGCGGCAGCGTGGGCCGAAGCGGCAAACGCCAGGGCGAACGCGGATGCGAGGACGAACGGGCGGACGGTCATACGCGAACCTCGCTGAATTCTGGTCCGAGTAGTATGGCACCGGCTGCGTGCCAACTAAAGCGCGGGCCTCAGCTTGCCAGGATCAGGGCCAATTGCTGGTCTTCATCCATGCTGTCGGCTTGTTCCTGCGTAAAGGCGGCAATCTGCTCATGCGACATGGCGCCGATGTTTGTCGTGGAGAGGAAGTCGATTTGTGTCGTGGTGAGCCCCGGAATTTGCGTCGTGGCGAGATAGCCGATTTCGGCTGGGGTCAACTCCTGAATGACCGTGGTGGAGAGGTTGCCGATTTGCGTTGCGGTGAACGCGGCAATTTGCGTATCCGCAAATTCGGCGAGGTCGGCGGATGTCAGCGCCGCCAGTCTTATGTCTGACAATCCGCCCATTTGCGTTTCGGTCAGCCCGCCGATTTGGGTGGGGTCGAGCGCGGCGAAATTCGCATCCGAAAGCGTGTTCAATTGCGTTGCCGTGAACGCGCCAATCTGTGTGGCATTGAACTCGCCAAGATCGGTTGCGGCGAGCGTTTCAAAGGTCGATGCCGCCAACCCGGATATCTGCGTTGTGGAAAGGGATTGAATCTGGGTGGCGTCGAGCGCGGCAAAATTCGTCGTGCTCAAAGCATTCAATTGCGTCGCGGTGAAGGTGCTGACTTGATCGGTCCCGAACTCGCCGATGTCCGTCTCCGTCAGGCCCGTCAGTTGCGTTTCCGTCAGGGCGGAAATTTGCGTACTCGCCAGCGCAGCAATCTGGGTGTCCACGAAGGCAGAGATCACATCCGCGGAAAGGCTGCCGATTTGCGTTGCCGTCAAAGCGCCAATCCGCGTGGTGTCGAAATCACCGGCGTCTGCCGCCGACAGCCCCGCCAATTGCGTGGTGGACAGGCTTCGCACCTGTGTCGTCGATAAGCCGGCAAGCTGAGTCTGGTCGAGCGCGGCAATGTTCGTCGGGGTAACCGCCTTCAATTGCGTTGTCGTGAAGGCGCCCATTTGCGTGGCGGAAAATTCACCCATGTCGTCCGCCGGCAACGCATTCAGTTGAGTCGTCGAGATGCCCTTGATCTGGGTCGCGGAAAGCGCCGCAATCTGCGTATCGGCCAGCGCCGAGAAATTTGTCGTCCCCAGGCCCTGCAATTGATGCGTGACCAGAGTCGCGATTTGCGTGGTGGTAAATTCGCCAACGTCCGCCACGGAAAGCCCTGCGAGTTGTGTCGCGTTGATGCCCTTGATTTGGGTCGTGGTCAAACCGGCGATGGCAGTCTCATCGAGCGAGGCGAAGTTCGTGGCGGACAAGGCGCTGATTTGCGTGGACGTGAACGAACCCACCTGCGTGTTGGTGAATTCCGCAAAGTCTGCCCCGGAGAGGCCCGCCAACTGTGCGGTGGTGATCCCTGCGATTTGCGTCGCCGAAAGCTGGCTGGTTTGCGTTTCTGAGAGAGCCGCAAGATTGGTGGCTGACAGCGATCCGATCTGACTTGCCGCGAGCGCCGTCACCTGTGTTGTGCTGAGGGCGGAAAGATTGTTCGGCCCAAGCGCACCCAGCTGAACGGCGGTAAGGCTGGCAAGTTGGGTGCCAGGCAAGGCGCTGGCGCCGGTGGTGGAGAGGGCCGCGATCTGTGTCGCCGTCACGCCTTTGATCTGTGTCGTGGTCAGTGTGGCGATGATGGATGTGTCCAGCCCGGCAAAGCCCGTCGCGGAGAGCGCGCCGACCTGCGCCGCGGAGAGCGCCGCGATTTGTGTGGCGGCCAGGGATTCGATTTGGCTCGGCGCCAAATTTGCGATGGCCGCCGTGGACAGCGTGGCGATTTGCGTCGAAGACAACGCCGCAAGCTGCGTTTCGTCAAGCGCCGAAAGCCGCGCGGCCGGAATCGCCGAAAGCTGTGTGCCGGCGAATTGTCCGATCTGCGCCGCTTTGAAACTGTTGAGGGCGGTTGCGGATATGCCCGCGAATTGCGTCGTCGTGATCCCTTTGAGCTGCGTCGTATCGAGCCCGCCGATCGCGGCGCCGTTCAGGGCGGAAAATCCGGTTGCCGACAGCGCGCCGATCTGAGTCGACGCGAGGGCGGCGATTTGCGAAGCGGTGAATTCGGCGACGTCGCTTTCACTGAGAGCTTTCAGGTCCGTCGTGGTGACCGCTTTCACCTGTGTGGTGGTGAAGGCAGCAATCTGTGTGTCCCCGAGCGCCGAAAAATTGGTGGCCGACAGGGCGCCGATTTGTGTCGTTGTAAATGCCCGCACTTGCGAGGAGGTGAGGACGCCGACGCTCGCCGGGGTCAGTGCGTTCAATTGGCTGGTGGAAAAATTGCCGATCTGCGTCGCTGTAAAGCTCCCGAGCGCCGTCGCCGTCACGCCTGCAAGCTGTGTTGTGTTGATGCCTTTAAGCTGCGTCGTGTCCCAGGCGGCGATGACGGTGGTGTCCAGCGCCGAAAAACTGGTAGCGGTCAGCGCGCCGATTTGCGTCGAGCCGAATGCAGCGATTTGCGTTCCGGTGAACGCGTCCAGCGCGCTCGCGGAAAGGGAAGCGAACTGGGTTGTGGTCAACCCCTTCAATTGCGTCGCGGTCAGCGCGGAGATGCTGGTTGCATCGAGCGCGGAAAAGCTGTCGCCGGCCAAGGCGCCAAGCTGGGTTGCCGTCAGTACGGCAATCTGCGTGGCGGTGAATTCCGTCATGTCGTCGGGCGTGACGCCGCGCAATTCCGTCGCGGTGAGCGCCTGAATTTGCGTGGTCGCGAGCGCGTGAATCTGTGTTGTGTCGAGCGAGGAAAAATTTGTCGCGGAAAGCGCGGCCAATTGACTGGTCGTGATTGCTTTGATGCGGGTGGTGTCGAAGCTATCCAACTGCGTGCTGGTGAACCCGGAAAACTGCGCGCCGCTCATCGCCAGAAGCTGCGCCGTGCCGAACAGCAGGCTGCTCGAGAATTGCGGTATCTGGGTCGTGCCGAGACCGCGCACTTGCGTTGTGGACAGCGAACCGAGCTGCGTCGCATCGATAACGGCAATGCCGCTGGTGTTGATGGCGCCGATCTGGGAGGCGCTCAGCGTGGCGATGTCACCGGGTTGCAGTCTGCCGATGAACGTGGACGCAAGGTGTCCGATCTGCGCTGTCGAAAGATAGGAGATCGGCATGGCGCAAGCGGTCCCGTCGTCCAATGCGCGCGTGCAACGCGACCAAGCGCACGTTCGGACAGAGCGTGCTCCCGCCAGGGTATGGCCAGCGTCTAAAGAAAGCTTACTCGGGCCGCCTCAAATAACGTGCGCGGCGTTAGCGGATTGTTATCTCAACTGCGCCGTCTGCGTCAGTCGATCACGCATTGAAGCGGAAGTGCATGACGTCGCCGTCCTGTACGACATATTCCTTGCCTTCCAGCCGGAACTTGCCGGCTTCACGTGCGCCTGCCTCGCCGTTGAAGGCCACGTAATCCTGGTAGGCGATCACTTCGGCGCGAATAAAGCCTTTTTCGAAATCGGTATGGATTACACCGGCCGCCTGTGGCGCCCGTGCGCCTTTGTAGACCGTCCAGGCGCGCGCTTCTTTGGGTCCGACGGTGAAGAAGGTGATGAGCCCGAGCAGGTCATATCCGGCGCGGATGAGGCGGTTGAGGCCGGGCTCTTCCAGCCCGAGGCTTGCGAGATAATCCGCACGTTCTTCGGCGGGAAGCTGCGCCAATTCCTCTTCGATGCGCGCCGAAATGGCGACAGCGCCGGCATGCTCGGCCTTTGCCATCGCGGCTACGCGCTCCGATTGGGCATTGCCCGTCGCGGCCGAGACTTCATCGACATTGCAGACATACAGAACCGGCTTTTCGGTCAGCAGACCCAGGCGCCGGTACGGCTCGCGCTCCTCCGGCGTGAGCACGGCCGCGCGTGCCGGTTTGCCCTCGCGCAGGAGGTTCACCGCTTTGCTCATAAGCTGATACGACGCCAGGGATTCCTTGTCGCCCGTCTTGGCGCGCTTCTCGATCGGCACGATGCGCCGTTCCAGGCTGTCCAGATCCGACAGCATGAGCTCGGTTTCGACCGTTTCGGCATCGGCGACCGGATCGATCCGCCCCTCGACATGGGTGACATCGTCATCGGTAAAGCAGCGGACCACATGGGCCACTGCGTCGACTTCGCGAATATTGGCGAGAAACTGATTGCCGAGGCCTTCGCCTTTCGACGCGCCGCGAACCAGTCCGGCGATGTCGACAAAGGTAATGCGCGTGGGTAGTTCCTGCGCCGATTTCCCGATTTGCACGAGCTTGTCGAGCCGGGCATCGGGAACGGCCACGTCACCGACATTCGGCTCGATCGTGCAAAAGGGATAGTTGGCGGCCTGCGCGGCAGCCGTTTGCGTCAGCGCATTGAACAGCGTCGATTTGCCGACATTGGGCAGGCCGACAATTCCGCACTTAAATCCCATGGTCTTTGTCTTTCGGTTTTTCCGGCAGCGGTTTTTTCACCGGCGGATTGAGCTTCACCGCAACCTGATTCATGAAACCTGCGTCGTCGTCCTTGGCGAGGCAGGGCGCAGCTTCCGCCATCGCGGACAGCATCGGCGCCAGCCATTGTTCGTCCGCTTTGGAGAAATTCTGCAGCACGTGGCCGTGTACGCGGTCCTTCTCGCCGGGGTGGCCGACGCCCATGCGCACGCGGCGGTAATCCGCGCCCATTGCCGCTGTGATGGACCGAAGGCCGTTGTGGCCGGCATCGCCGCCGCCGGTTTTCACGCGCAGCTTTCCAGCGGCCAAGTCGATTTCGTCATGGATGACGACAATCCCGGAGAGCGGAATCTTGTAAAACTGCGCCGCTTCCCGGACCGCCCGTCCGCTCTCGTTCATGTAGGTGGCGGGCTTCAGCAGATAGGTTTTGCGGCCCGACAGCGTTCCTTCAGCCGCCGCGCCTTGAAAGCGCCGCTTCCACGGTCCGAACGAATAGCTGTCGTACATCACATCGACCGCCATGAACCCGGCATTGTGCCGGTGACGCGCATAGGCCTCACCAGGATTGCCCAGTCCGACAATCAGAAGCGGAGTTTCAGACATGGTCTCGCCGGACGATCCGGCCCTCATGCTTGAGGACGTTCGAGCCATGAGGAATGGAACAGGCCCTCACCCAAGTGCATTCCGGGTGAGGCAACCCATCCAGGCGCAACAACAGCCCGTTATTATTTCTTTTCCGGAGCCTTGGCGCCGGCAGCTTTGGCTCCAGGGGCCTTGGCGCCTGCGGTCTTGGCGCCAGCGGCCTTGGCGCCAGCGGCCTTGGCGCCAGCGGCGCCGCCTTCCGCACCAGCGGCCGCGGTACCTGCAGCACCGGCGGCAGCGGCTGCTGCTGCCCCTGCGGACGGCGCCTCTTCGGTATAGGTGGTCGGCGGCGCCAGGGTGGCGACCGTGAAGTCACGATCGCGGATCACGGGCCGCACGCCTTCCGGCAAGGCAAACGCCGAAATGTGCAGCGAGTCGCCGATGTCCAGGGTGGACAGATCGCCGTCGATGAATTCCGGAATATTGTCCACTGGGCAGCGCATTGCCACTTCGTGACGGACGACGTTGACCACGCCGCCGCGCTTGATGCCCGGAGAAACGTCCTGGCCGTGGAAATGCACGGGAATGTTCAGCGTCACGGTGCCGCCGGGCACCAGCCGCAGGAAATCCACATGCACCGGGCGGTCGGTGACCGCGTCGAGCTGAACGGCGCGGGGGATCACGCGGGTCTTCTTGCCGGCGTTTTCCAGAATAACCAGGGTCTGCAGAAAGGAGCCCGTGCTGTGCATCTTGGTCAGCGTCCGCTCGTCGAGCTGCACCGATTCCGGCGCGCCTTCGCCGCCATAGACCACGCCGGGGATCGCCCCCGTGAGGCGGGCCTGATGCGCGGGGCCTTTGCCCGTCTTGGAACGGCTTTCGACCTTCAATTCTAATGTTTCGCGCATGGCGGAAATCCCTAAATTCTGCTGTGCCTGTAAAGGAGGCGCAGGCTTTTAGCGGATGGCCCCCGCGATGGCAACCATAGCCGCGCTCTTTCGGGCAAAGGGTGCTAGACTAACGGTCTGCGAAACGGGGGATGTTATGCCGGCTATTAACTTTTTGGCGGTGTTTGCCGCTGCAATTGCAAGTTGGATCGCAGGGGCGGTTTGGTACGGAATCCTGGGTAAAGCCTGGATTGCCGCTCTGGGTTGGACCGCCGATGACATGAAAGGTCCCGATGGAAAGCCCAAGATACCCGTCGGTCCCATGGTGCTGACCTTTTTTGCTCAACTGCTGATGGCGCTCATGCTGGCCGGGATTGTGGGCCATCTTGGCGCACCCAGCCTGCCAAACGGCATGATTTCGGGCGCCCTTGTCTGGCTGGGCTTCGTGGTCACGACCATAACCGTGAACAACGCCTTCCAGCGCAAGAAGCCGATGCTTGCGGTGATTGACGGCGGCCACTGGCTGGCGGTGCTGGTTGTGCAGGGCGTCGTGCTTGGCCTGATGGGGTGAGCCCCGTCGAGCAATTCTTCGAGGCTCTTGAACACACGCCGCTAAGCCTCTGGGTTCGCGGCCCCTCATTGCTCGCTTTCCCGCTGATCCTGACCGTTCATACGATCGGGATGGGATTTCTTGCCGGCGTCAGCGCCGCCATCAATTTGCGCATTCTGGGTGTTGCGCCCACGGTGCCGTTGCACGTCCTGCCGAAATTCTATCCCGTGCTCTGGGCCGCGCTTGCCGCCAATTTTGTGTCCGGCGTGCTGTTGCTGGCCGGTTATCCGTACAAGGCGTTCAGCAACCCGGTATTTTACGCAAAGCTGTCATTGATCGCGCTGGCGGTTTTTTTGATGCTGAAGATTCGACGCGATGTGCTTGAGGGACGCGCGCGCCACGCGAAACTGCTGGCCTCAGCTTCGCTGTTGTCCTGGGTTGGCGCCATGACGGCGGGGCGCCTTCTTGCCTATACGTTCAAATGGCTTCTGGTGGGAATTCCGGGCGGCTTCTAGAGTATGATCCGATCAAAATGAATCGGATCATGCTCTAGATTCCTTGGTTTTGCGCGCAATCTAACGACGAACCGGCGTCTACTTCGTCGGATTGCGCTCTAGGGCCGCTGGTCTATCTGGAAGTGGCTTGAGCGCAAAAAAATGGGGCCGCCTCTATGCAAGGCGGCCCCATTTCGCTTGCGGACCCGAGTAATTACCGGCTCAGCGATTCCAGCGCCGCGATGACGGCGTCGCCCATTTGCGTGGTGCCGACGAGCGTCTTGCCCGGCTGCATGATGTCGCCGGTACGAAGTCCGTCGTTCAGCACCTTCTCGACGGCCTGCTCGACCAGCTTGGCTTCGTCCAGACGCTCGAAGGAATAACGCAGGCACATCGCCAGCGAGAGAATGCACGCGAACGGATTGGCCAGGTTTTTGCCCGCGATGTCCGGCGCCGTGCCGTGCACAGGCTCGTACAGACCCGGCTGACGCCCCGTCTTCGGATCCTTCGCGCCCAATGAGGCGGACGGCAGCATGCCGATCGAGCCGGTGCATTGCGCCGCTTCGTCGGACAGCACGTCGCCGAACAGATTGTCGGTGACGATCACGTCGAACTGCTTGGGATTGCGCACGAGCTGCATGGCGCAGTTGTCGGCCAGAATATGTGTCAGCTCCACGTCTTTGAATTCGGCTTCATGGAGCTTGGTCACTTCCTGACGCCACAACACGCCGGTGTGCATCACGTTCGACTTTTCCGCCGACGCAACACGGTTGGAGCGCAGCCGCGCCAGGCTGAAAGCCACCCGTGCAATGCGCTGAATTTCGCCCGTCGTGTAAACTTGCGTGTCCACGGCGCGGCGCGTGCCGTCGTTCAACTCGATAATGCCGCGCGGCTCGCCGAAATACACGCCGCCCGTCAGTTCACGAATGATCAGAAGGTCCAGGCCCGACACCACGTCCGGGCGCAGCGTCGAGGCATCTTTCAGGGCGTCGAAGCAAATGGCCGGACGCAGGTTTGCGAACAGCTCCAGGTCCTTGCGCAGGCGTAACAGGCCGCGCTCCGGCTTCTTGTCGAAGGAGTTGTTGTCCCATTTCGGTCCGCCGACCGCGCCGAACAGCACCGCGTCTGCCGCATGCGCGAGCTTCATCGTTTCTTCGCTGACCGCTTCGCCTTCAGCATCCAGCGCCGCGCCACCGACCAAGCCGCGTTCCACAGTGAAGGACAGCCCGCGGTTCTTGCCGAGCCAGTTCAGCACGCGCTCGGTTTCGGCCATCACTTCGGGGCCAATGCCGTCACCGGGAAGCAGCAGGATTTTGTAGGTCATGGAGAACTCCTCTTCGTCATTGGCGTGCAGGTGGGAATCCAGTTGCGGCGCGCGCCTGGATGCCCGCCTTCGCGGGCATGACATTTAGAAAATACGAAAGGCTAAACCCAGGGTTGGCTTAGGCGGCGTTGCGCCTCGAAAGTCGTAATGTCCTTTTCGTTCCGCAGCGTCAGGCCGATATCGTCCCAGCCGTTGAGCAGGCATTGTTTGCGGAACGGGTCGATGTCGAATTTGATGCAGCCGCCATCGGGGCCGCGGATTTCCTGCGCTTCCAGATCGATGCTGACCACCGCATTGGAGCCGCGCTCGGCGTCGTCCATCAGTCTGTCGACATCGGCTTGCGGCACGACAATCGGCAGAATGCCGTTCTTGAAGCAGTTGTTGTAGAAAATGTCCGCGAAGGACGATGCGATCACGCAGCGTATGCCGAAATCCAGCAGCGCCCAGGGCGCATGCTCGCGCGACGAGCCGCAGCCGAAATTCGCGCCGGCGACAAGGATCTGCGCCTTGCGATAGGCCGGCTTGTTCAGCACGAAGTCGGGCTTTTCCGACCCATCATCGTTGTAGCGCTGTTCAAAGAACAGGGCCGAACCCAGGCCCGTGCGCTTGGTGGTTTTCAAAAATTGCTTGGGGATGAGCATGTCGGTATCGACATTGACCATCGGGAGCGGCGCCGCAACGCCGGACAGTTTTGTGAAGGGCTGCATGGCGGCGGAACCTAATAGGTGAAGGGGGGCCACTCAAGCCGAATTTACGCTGCCCGCGCAAGCAGTAGAAAACCCAGGCTCCAGCCCAGGAAATCAGTGCTCAATCCCCCTCGCCCCCTTTTGGGGGAGAGGGCCGGGGTGAGGGGGTGGCGCCGCCCGATACCGTCCTACGGCCGCAATCCCTGCGCTTTCACGCGGATACGGGTCACCATGGTGCCCCCGGTGGTGTAGAGGGTGCGGCCGTCGTCGTCGCCCCAGCAGAGGTTGGACAGGCGTTCGGGCGTCAGGATGGTGCCCAGGTGCTTGCCTTCGGGGGAGATGATCCAGATGCCGCCGGGCCCCGAATCCCAAACATTGCCCTGGGTATCGACCTTCATCCCATCGGGCAGGCCGGGGCGCATGTCGGAGTTCATGTCGATAAAGACTTTGCGGTTTTCCACCGTGCCGTCGGCCTTCACGTCGTAACGCATCACCTTCTTGGCGCGGATGTCGTTGACGTAGAGCACTTTCTCATCGGGCGAAAAGGCAATGCCGTTGGGCGCTTCAATGGTCGAATCCAGCAGTTCAAGCTTGCCGTCATGGATGCGATAGACGCCGGTGTGCGCCACGCCTTCCGGCGGGCTGAAGTCGGTCGATTTCGTATTGGCGCGAATGTCCGTGAAATAGATGTCGCCATTGCCTTTGATCACCAGATCGTTCGGGGCGTTCAGATGGTGGCCTTCATATTTGTCGGCCAGCACCGTCAGCTTGCCGTCGGCTTCGCGGCGGACCACCTGGCCTGAGCCCATGGCGACAAAGACGAGCCGGCCCTGTTTGTCGATGGTCTGTCCGTTGGAGCCGACCTGCACATAATCCTTGCCGTTGCGCTGCTGCGCGATGGCGTTGGATTTGTCCTTGCCCTTCCAGATGTCCGACAAATAGGTCGTGACCTGCTTGGTCTTCGGGTCCCATTTGTCGATCTTGTTGGAAATAAGATCGCTGAAGGTGAGGAAGCTGCCTTCCTTGCCGTGATGCCAGATCGGACCTTCGAAGAATTGGTCTTCCTCGTGGATTTTCTCGACCTTGGTATCAGGGGCAACCAGCGCATCGAGCGCCGGGTCCAGCCGCTCGACGACGCTTTGCGCGTTCGCGGCGCTCAAGCCCAAAGCCGTCCCAGCCAACAGCGCGATGACGAATTTCTTCATGGCATCCTCCCAGGTGCGACAGCGCTTCTGCGCCCGCGATTGGGAGGCATCTAACCGGAAGACGCAGTTTCCTGAAAGCGGCAAGTTATTCGCGTTTCAAACCCTTGGTGGCCAGCCCGTCCAGATAGGTTTGCCATTTCTGATCGTGGTCGCGGCCGAGTTCAAGGAGATAGGACCAAGTGAAGAGGCCTGAATCGTGCCCATCGTCGAACACGATGCGCACGGCGTAATGCCCAACCGGTTCGAGCTTCGTGATTTTCACATGGGACTTGCCCGGCACGAAGGTCCGTTCGAGCGGCCCGTGGCCTTGCACCTCGGCACTGGGCGATTCCACGCGCAGATACTCTGCCGCCAGCGAATAGTCCTGTCCGTCGTCAAAGCGGATTTTCAGCCCATCCTTGGCCGGATTGACCCGAAGCTCGGCCGGCCATGCGGTGGGCGCGTTCATCGCTGTTCGCTTTCGGAAAGGGCCCTCGCTTCGTCGGGCAGCATCACCGGAATGCCGTCGCGGATAGGATAGGCAAGGGCGGCCTTCTTGCTGATGAGTTCCTGCCGCTCACGATCGTAGATGAGCGTCGTCTTGGTCAGCGGACACACCAATATTTCCAGCAGCTTCGGATCGACGTCCATGGTGTGTTCCTAATTCAACGACGGCGAGCCGCCGGACGGCGTTGCCGATGCATTGGCCATTTCCAGCAGTGCGGTCAACGTTTCGGAGCGGCGCACGAAGTCCGGCGCCTCCAGCAGGGCCTGTTTCTCGCTGGGCTCAAAGGGGCACAGCATGCAAAGCGCATTCACCAGCGTTTCGGACGGCGCCTCTTCGATGGACTTCCAGTCCGTTTCAAGCGCGCGATCCGACAAATAAGGTTTCAACGCGCCGAGCAATCTGTCGCGGCCAATCGGCGGATCTTCCGTGGACAGAAGATCTTCGGCGAACAGAGCGTAATCGGCTGCGACTTCCCGGAACGGCTTATTCGAATCCACTTCACGGGAAACATGAAATCGCGCAATGCCTGACAGCGTGATGTGATAACGCCCGTCATCGGTTTCGCTGTAGTCCGTAATGCGCCCCAGGCAGCCAATGCTGGACAGCGCCGGCTTTTGTCCTTTTTCGCTGCCGGGCACACGCGGTTGGATCATGCCGATGACCCGGTCATGATCCATGGCCGCGTCCACCATGGCGAGGTAGCGCGGCTCGAACACATTGAGCGGCAGTTTCGTCCGCGGCAACAGAATCACGCCCGTCAGCGGAAAAATTGGAATGACCGCCGGCAGGCCGGAAATGTTGCGGTAGCGGCGCGGGGCGGGCATGGCCGTCAGGAAAACAGAATAGCGGAAAGACGCCGGCGCGCGGCGAGCGTTCGCGGGTCCATCGGGCCCATGGCCTCGAACAGCGTGACCAGATGTTTGCGCGCGGTCTCTTCGTTCCATTTGCGGTCGCGTTTGACGATCTCAAGCAACTGATCGAGGGCTTCTTCGCGCGCGCCCTTGCCGTCCAGCGCCAGGGCCAGATCAAAACGTGCCTGCAAATCCGCGGGATTGGCGTCGACCTTGGCACGCAGCGGCCCAAGGTCGCCGGCATCGGTAGCCCGTTCCCTCAGCGCGACCTCCGCTTCCACCGCGCGGATGGCTTCATCCTGGAGCGCGTCGGGGCGCACCAGCCCAAGGGTCTGCTTGGCCCGTTCCACATCGCCGCTTTCCAGATAGCAGCGCGCGAGACCTGCCACGGCTTTGGGATGGCCGGGTTCCTCCTGGAGGATATGGCCGAAGAGCTGGGCAGCGGTCGCCAGATCGCGACCGGCAAGGGCCTCGCCGGCGAGCGTAAGCGCCTCTTCGATGCCGGCTTCGGCCGGGGCGCCACCGGGGCCAATCAGCCCCTGGACGAATTGGCGAAGCTGGCTGTCGGGGATCGCTCCCATAAAGCCGTCGATCGGCTGGCCGTTCCGGAAGGCGTACACGGTCGGGATCGACTGCACTCGCAATTGCTGCGCGATTTCCGGGTTCTCATCGATATTCACTTTAACCAGCCGCACGGCGCCCTTGGTCTCGGTGACGAACCGCTCCAAAGCGGGCCCGAGCTGTTTGCACGGCCCGCACCACGGCGCCCAGAAATCGACGATCACAGGTACGTCCATCGAGGCATCGAGCACGTCGGCCGCGAAGGTCGCGAGCGAAGTATCCTTGATGCTGGCCCCGCCGGTTTGCGCGGGCGGCGGCGCGCCGGGCGCGCCCATTGCCTGCACAGGTTCTTTGCCGCTCTTGAGCGGCCGGCCGGACGGATCGATCAGTGCCATAGGATGCCTTTTGCTAAATCTCTACCCCAACATGGGTCCGCCTGATCAAAAAGCCAAGCCTCGAAAGCGAGGCCGGCGGCCCGGTTTGGTCTGCTGCGGCTCGACGGTGCTGTTGGGGGCCTGTAGACTGGCGGCAACCAAAAAGGGAGGAACATCATGCGTCTTTGTACATCGGTTGCTTCGCTTGCCGCTCTGCTCGCTGTCTCCGTCGCTGCCGGCGCGATGGCCGCTCCCGCGGCTGCGCCGATTCGCACTATCAAAGTCATCAGCTCGGCTGGAGCGCGCGGTTTGGTCGAGGGCTGCACCGCCTGGGCCGAGAAGAATAAGACCCCCGTCGCCATGGCTGTTCTGGATTGGGGCGGCAACCTGATCGAATCGCACGCCATGGAAGGTACGGCGCCGAACGGCATCGATACCGCGCTTCTGAAAGCCAAGAACGCGCTGCGCTGGCGCCGCGCCAGTTCCGAAACCGCCGGGATCGTGCGCCGGGGCGAAAACCTTGCCCCCACCTATATCGTCGGCGACTTCCCGCAGCCGGGCGCGGTTCCGATTGTCGTGGAAGGTCAGGTCATCGGCTCGATGGGCGTTTCCAGTGGCGACGGCGAGAAGTGCGCCCAAGCCGGAATCGAATCGGTATTCGGCAAGCAAGCCGCCGCGAAATAATCTTGCATCCTTGTGGCGCGGTGCGGCGAGCCGTGCCGCGCCGCGCCACGCCACAAGGCAATGCGCACATTTGCGGAAGCGGCCCGGAGATACTAAATTCAGCGAATGCGCTACGTGCTTGACGACATTGAGGCTGGTAAAGTCGCTGGAGAAATTCAGCGGCGCGGTATTCCGCCGCGCCAGCGCATACGAGTTGTTGTCGAAACGCTAGACGCAGAACTGCCCATGGCGCGGATGGCGCAAGAGGGTGGCGCCTTCGATTTCCTGGCGGACGAGCAGGACCTGTACACCGAGGCCGACTTGCTGCCCAATGTATAGTTTCGGGAGCATTGTTCTTACGCGTTTCCCCTTTACCGATCTCTCCGGCTCCAAAGTACGTCCGGCTCTGGTGATTTCCCGCAACAATGCCTCGCGGGCCGATATTGTGCTCGCCTTCATTACCTCTCAGCTACCCGTTAGCGGTCCTGATGCTCTTGAGATCGAGCCAAGCCCGGCCAATGGTCTCAAGGTCAAGTCGGCGGTTCGATTCGACAAAGTGGCGACATTGGAAACTGGAATAGTTGTCGGGAAATTGGGTGACGCGGAAGCTCCCTTCCTCAAAACGGCAGCCTTTGTATTCCACGGCGTGTTTGGATTTTCCGCGCCTTAAGAGTGCAAGCCATCATTGTCTTGCTAAGCACGCATTAACCATATTTGCGACGCGCCCCTTGGCCTTAGGGTGGCGTGAACCTGTGCGCGGCTAGAACGTCCGGGAATTTCAGGACTTTGGGCCCGCAAAATGCGACGGCTCCAGCGCGGTTTCACTCTAATAGAGTTGATGGTTGTTGTGACCATCATCGGCATTCTCGCGTCCGTCGCGGTGCCGATCTATTCGGGCTATATGCGCGAAGCGCGCCTGAATGAAGCCAAGCCCTATCTGATGGACATCGCTTCGCGTGAGCGGCTCTACAAGCTGAAGAACGGCGTCTATTGCTGCAGCAGTGGCGGCTTCGATGAGACCGTCACAGCCCCGGCGCTTGGGACCGATCTGACCACGACGGGAAATTTCTGCTTCGTGGTCGTGTGCCGCGATGCGACGCTCTGCGCTGCGCCCACAAGCACCAATTTTATTAAGTCATCGGGAGCCGGCGATCCCACCGTCGAATTCGAGGTGTGGGCCATTTTGCGCGCGAGCACCGGAACGACCGTGGCGGGTCCGCAAAGCTCCACCTGCACGATGAGCAGTTCGAAGCGCACGCCGACAGGCTGGGTATCAGCGTCGAGCTCCGGCCTTGCCGGGCGCGAGGGCCGCGCCATGGTCTATCGATATCCCCCACCGCCGAACGGGCGCGACACCGTCACTGGCGCTAACGGCCTGCGCTATAGCTGGGTCGAAGGAACGAGCACCACCAATGCTGTCGTTCCCTGACGTCCCGGCGCGCCGCAAGCAAAGCGGCTTTTCGCTGATCGAAGTGATGTTCGCTTCGATGATCCTGTCCATTTTCATTCTGGGAATCGGCGGCTTTTGGTATCAGGCGAGCGGCCGCGCGTCCGAGCTGGTCCTGAAACAGAAAGCGATCTTTGCCCTCAGCGGCGAACTCGAACGGATCAGCACGCTCTACGTTTTCACCGGCTTTGCCACCGATCTGGTCAATGGACCGCTGACGACCACCGGATACACGGACGGACTGTCCGGCTTTCCGACCACCCGGCTGATCTATCCCGCGAGCATGTCGCCGTATGCCACCAACGACTACGTGCGGGGTCTCTACGGCAGCTTTGCGGCGGATGAGTTCGAGGTTTTCTCCAAATCCAATATTCTGCCGGTCCTGAATCGCGAGTACATCTGGATCGACAAGGCGCGGATGATTGTAGGCCGCCTGAGCTGGACGGCCTCAGACATCAATGTCGCTTCCTGTATTCAGCCCCTGGATTGTTCCTGTCACCGGTTTGACGATCTCGCCACCACAGGCGGACGCTGCCAGCTCCTGGATGTCTATCTCGAATATCCGTATCGCGTCGGTACATCGGGAAATATCACGGCTCCGGCTTCGCTGCAGGCCATATCACTGCGAACCATTGTGGGGCGCGGTTGATGCGCAAGCGGTCGCAGGCTGGATTTACGCTGCTTGAAGTGATGATGGCCTCGGTTGCCAGCATGGCTGTGCTCATGCCGGCGCTCGTGTTCATGCTCAATGCGTATGATTGGTATGCCAGCGTCCAAAGCGAGCTGATGTTGAATCGCGAGGCGCGGCACGTTCTCGACCTCATCGGGAACGGCGCCAGAACCGCGACGAACGGCAACGATGGAACGCTGAATGTCTATGGCGTGCGTGGCCGTAAATCGGCGCCCAGCGCAAACAGCCTGCGCAACAATTACAAGCTTCAATATGTCAGCAACAATCTCACCGTGACCGGCGACGCGCTGCCAAGCCAGACGATTTCCTGCACCGCCGCAACACGTCCTCTTCCCGATTGTAACTCAGCCGGTCAGAACAAGACGGTCACCGGATGGATCGGCAACGCATTCAAGGTCAACACCGCCAATCGCGCCATTGCGGGCCGCACGGTCGAAGTCACCGTCACGCTGACCGATCCGTTCCAGGCGCGGCGCGCGGACAATCCCGCCACGGCGACACAGACCTACCGCACACTTTTCACGCTCAACCGTGACATGGGCGATCCATGAGAAACGCTCGTTCGCGCCAAACCGGAAATCTGCTGGTGCCGGTGATGCTGATTGGGCTGACCGCCACTTTGCTGATGGGTACCCTCATCAATCAGTCGGTATTCATCGAGCAAGCCGCCGTCGAGAACCAATTGGCGGAGACACGCGCCTATTGGGCTATGATGGGGCATTTTCGCTATGCCATCAGCCGGCAGCGCCACTCCGCGCTTTGTCCCAACGCTCTGGGTTGCCTTGCGACCGACAACATCACGGATTTCGAGAAGGTCCCCGTGCTACAAAGCTATCTCGACGAGATAGCCAGCTATCGCACGTTCACCTACCTCGAAGAGAACAGCAATTACTCCATCAAGGTAAGTCTATCCGCCGCGGCGGACGAGGATCCCACGCGCCAGACATATAGTGGCTATTTGACGATGACCGGATCCTATCCGACGACCGGATTGAGCACGATTCCCGTTCTTTCCGGTTTCGCGCAACGCTTCTCGCCGCTTCAGATACGCATCTGCACCAGCCTCGTAAACGCATCTCAGAACTGCGGCAACGTCAGCAATGACAATAATGGCGGCAAGCCCACCGGATATTACGGTGTCAGGCGGCTTAACCGAATGCCGTCCACGTCATGAACGACGGACGCATGACGAGTTTTTGCCGCCTCGTGCCATCGCGTTAGCAAGCCCTTAAGGGTGCTGACGCATTGTGGGATGAAAGCCTACAGGACATTTTCATGCAGAGCGGATCTACGCCTCCCGGCAATGGCGCAGGGCATCCATCGGATCGCCGCAAAGAGCGGCGTTACGAGGTCGAGCTTCATGGCGAGCTTCGCGCCGCGGGTTCGTGTTATGCCGTCCAAATCGCCGACATCTCCGGTTCGGGCGCGCTCGTATTCATGGAATATCCGCCTGAGGCGGGCAGCACCGCCGAACTCTGGATCGAAGATTTTGGAAGCCTGCCCATCGAGGTCATGCACGCCGGTGAACATTTCTGCGGCGTCTCCATCACCAACGGCGCAAAATATAGAGACCGGCTGCTCGACTGGCTAAGGCAAGAGGTGGCCAACGGCCGTCCCGCCGCCGCGGTGCGATGAACGGTGTCCTTTCGACAGGTCTGCTGTCGCTGATAGGCGCGTGTTCCGGCGCGATTGCCGGAAGCTTTCTGAATGTGGTGATCCACCGGGTCCCGCGCCTGATCGACGCGCATGGCGGCAATGTCTCCGGCGCTCAATACGCCGCCGGGCTGTCCTGGCCTGGATCGCATTGCGCCAAATGCGACCATCCGCTCCGCTGGTACGACAACATTCCGCTGCTGTCCTATGTGCTGCTGCGCGGCCGCTGCCGGTTTTGCGGCGAGCGTTACGGCGTGCGCTATCTGGCCGTGGAAGTTTTGGCGGCGGTGGCTTTTGCGTGTTGCCTGGTAACACTCGGCTTGACGGCGAAAGCGTTTCTCGCGGCGCTGTTCCTCGCCGGGCTCGTGGCGCTGACAATCATCGACATTGAAGAGCAGCTGCTCCCCGACATCGTGCTGGGGCCGCTATTCGTGTTGGGCATCGCGTTTCAGTTTTTGCCGGGAGGCAGCATTGGCGCGGCGGCTTTGGGTGCTGGCGCAGGCTATGGCGCACTCTGGCTGATACGCGAAGCCTATCGGCTTTATGCGGGCGTCGAGGGCATGGGATATGGCGATGTGAAATTCGCGGGCGTCCTTGGCGTCTGGCTTGGCGGCGCCGCGCTGCCGGCGATGTTCGCCGTCGCCTTCGTGACGGGCTTGGCGGTCAGCGTCCCTTTGATGCTGATGGGGCGCATCGGGCGGCAGGTGGCGATTCCCTTCGGTCCGTTCCTCGCCTTCGCCGGCATGCTGCTTTTCACGCTTCCCGGTATCGGACCGGCTATCGAAATGCTGTTCGCCTTTTAAGGCGCGATTGCCCCGCCTTGTGCCGGAACCGGTGCATTTTCCGAGACCTGCTCGTAGTGCATCAACACGCGCGAAGCCGTCGCGGTGTTTCCGTATTTGTATTCCATACGCACATACATTTGCGCTTGCGGGCTGTACCACCAGCGTTCAAAGCCGGTCCAATTGCCTTTCAGGCTGCGCGCGCGCCACACCATGACCCAGCAGTCGAATGTGCCGGCTGGAACAGTGATGGTCTCGCGCGCCTCAACCGTCCATGACGTGACATGCGCCACCAGCTGACTGTTGGACAGATACTCGCGCTGAAAGGTGAGAGGGGATGACGCGCTCAACGTATCGCCTGCCGTCGGGGGCACGGTGCGATAAATCGTCTGCCGTTTTGTCGCCGCGGAAGCCGCGTCCTGACGCAGAAAGCCCCGCATGGAAAACCACTGTCCCGGCGAATCGAGCCGGTCGAACAACGTCACGCCATTTAGCACGGACGTGACTTTAATTTTGTAGCCGTCGCTATACTCCCACAGGGAGCCGGCGCGCCATTGCGGCGCCGGCACCGAATCCGTGCTGGCGGCGGGCTGTGGCGCAGCTCCAGCATGCGCCGTGCCAACCGCGAGCAGGGACGTCACAAGCAAACAATGTAGCGCACGCATCATGGGCGATCTAATCCGCAGACGGATACCAGCCGGAGCGAACCATTTCGCCCTTGGGAGAAAGCTCCGCTACATACAGCCGGGCACGGATGGTAAGCGCCACAACGGAATCGGGACGCGGCAGCGCGCGTAAGCGGATGTTGCCGGTCTCCAGTTCGGTTGCGTCGAAGAAATAGTCCTTCACGGGAAAATTCGTCCAAGGCAGTCCCAGCAGTGCGCCGTTCTTTTCCACTTCGGCGTTGGAGAAGCCGACGAAATTCCCGTTGCTCATGTGCAGAGACTTCTCGCGTTCCGCCACTTGGTGCATGGCATCCAGAACGCGCTGTTCGGCCGGGGCGAAAACCCAACGTTCGCGGACGGAGCCCGCCAACGCCCCCACCGCCCCCAGAATGGCCGCCGCGCCCAGGATAAACACCAGCACGGCCGCGCGAACATAATCCGCAACCGTCATTCATCTTCTTCCAATTGGCTGAGCGGAGAATCGCCGCTGCCGCTTGCGGCTGCATTCGCAGGATCGTGAACTTCGTTTGTCAGCGCACGGCGTTCGCGGCGGATGTATTCTTCGGAACCGACCTTCACCGCTATGTCGTCCTGAAGCACGATACGCTCATCGACCAGATGCGGGGTGATGAAGAAGATCGTCTCGCCCAATGTTTTGGTGTTGGTCTTGCTGCGAAACAGGGCGCCGAGAATCGGGATATCTTGGAGACCTGGGACGCCGCTTTCGCTGGTGATCTGGCTGTCGTCGAACAGACCGCCGATGACGAAGGTCGCGCCGTCCGGCACCAACACGTTGGTTTGCACTTCCTGCGATTTGACGTCGATCTGTCCGAACACGCCGGCGCCGGGGGTGGAATTTTCCGCCCGCAGATTGAGACGCACGAACGCCTCCTGCCGGTCGCTCTCCGCGGGAACGATGGAGGGGGTAATCTCCAGCGTCAGCCCGGTTTGGATTTCCTGCAGGCCCACGCCGCCGAGGCCTCCGCCGCCATTCTGGCTTCGCGTATCGACTTGGACAAAGATGTTCTGGCTGCGCGTGATGCGCGCGGTGATGTTGTCGAGCGTCACCAGTCGCGGCGCCGACAGGATGCGCGCGCGGTCGCGCGAGGCCAACGCCTGAAGCTGCGCCTGCAGCGCGGTTCCCGCGCCTTTGACGACGAACGATGCCGTTGTCTGACCGGGCGCGCTAGCATTGGGCAGCAGGCTCAAAGCGTCCAAGCCCGTTGTATTGAAGCCTTTACCGCTATCGTCGTTGCCGATTTGCGGGGGCGACGTGCCGGTGTCGATTGCGCCCGAGAGCGGTGTTCCGCTTGCCGACAGCGCTGTCCCGCGCCAGTTGACGCCGAGTTCGCGCGCCACGCCAAGATCGGCCTGTGCGATGGTAACTTCGATCTGCACCATTTGCAGCGGCCGGTCGAGATCGTGAATGATCTTCTCGATCGACGCGATCGCATCCGGTGTGCCTTGGACCACGACCGAGTTGGTGCGCGCGTCGATGGAAATGCGCGGGTGGCCGAGCTGCTGCGCTTCGCCCAGGAATTTGTCATCCAGCGGAAGCTTGTCCGCGCCATCGCCTGGTAGGCCCGAAGGCGCGCTTGCGGGTGGCGGCAGAGCGCCGGGCTGAAGCGGCTGGATTCCCAAAATGGAAGTCAGGGTGTCGGCAATGCCGGGGATGGTAACCGTGCGGCCCTGAAACTGTTTGGTTGTCGGCCCCACATCCGTAAAGCGCAGCCGGATCACTTTGACCTGGAAGCTCTTCAGCTCCTCATACGCCTGCTGCGTCAGCTCGGCGCGCTTGAGTTGCAGTTCGCGCGTGCGTTCTTCGGTTTGGCGCTCGCGTTGTTTCTGATGCGCCGCCTCCAGCGTCTTAATGAGATCGGCAATCTTCTGAACGTGCTCGGTATCGCCATTGATCGCGATGGTACGCGTGCCGGGATCGTATTTCAGGTTCTGCGCATCGAGGCCAAAATTGTTCATGGCGCGCGTCAATTCGTCGAGCGTGACGCGGTCCAACGGCACGAAGGTCCCCGACTTCAGACGTTCTGAGTCGCCTGCAAGTGTGGTGACGCTGACGGCCTTAGCCGCGGGATTATAGGTGTAGGCAAGATTGTGCTGCTGCACGACCTGATCGAACGCCGAATTGATCGGCACTTTGTCGAGCCGGAAGGAAACCGTACCCTGAACGTCGGGACTGAAGATCACGGAAAGCCCGTTCGCTTGCAGCAGACTGCGGAGCACGTTCTTGATGTCTTCGTCGGACGAGGTGCGCGTAATTGTCAGGGACGCATCCCAGGGAATGGGCGGTCCTGCTTGCGCCAAGGCGCTGTTGCTCGCCGAAGCCAGCCAGATCGGAATCGCCAAAGCAGTGGCAAGGAAGGTCGCGCGCATGCCGCTAATTAACGCCATCGTGGTAAAGGATTGCTTTATCCACACGCACTTGCAGGACGGATAAATCGGGTTAGGAAAAAACACCGGTCACGGCGGTGAGGTTGTCGTTGCCGCCGCGCGCCAAGCCCAGCGAGACGAGCCTCTCGCACGCACTCTCCAGGCTATGGCAGCCGGCCATGACGTCCTGCAACTCGGAAGCTGCAACTTTGTTGCTCAGCCCGTCCGTGCACAAGAGAAACCGATCGCCGGGCACGACATCGATGCTGACCACGTCGGGAACGACTTCGGATAGCCCAAGCGCTTGCAAGATATAGCTCTTGGAGGGCGGCTCACCGTGTTTTCCGTCATCCAGCCATCGCTGGTAGGATGAATGATCGCGCGTCAGCGGCTCCAGGGACGCATCCTTGCGCAACAGATACATGCGGCTGTCGCCGACGTGAAAAACCGTCGCCGGGGCGTGAGTTCCTTGCGGCGCCCAAACGCCGGCAATGGTCGTGCCGCAGCGTTGCTTCAGCTGGGGGGAGCCTGCGTTGATGGCTTGAAGCCGCTTGTTGGCAAACGCAATCGCGCGGCCGATGACGAATTCCTGCTCCGCACGCCGATACGGCGTGATGTGGGACATGCGCGCCATGACGCGCCGGACATAATGGCCGATGCAGCGCACCGCGCCCTGGCTGGCGAGCGCGCCATTGGCGTGGCCGCCGACACCGTCGGCGACGATAGCAAGGCCAAGGTGGCTGTCGGCAAACCAGGCATCTTCATTGTTCAGGCGGACAAGACCGCGGTGACTGAGGCCCCGCGCATCGAAGCCGCGTACATTGCGGGTTATCGCGGACTTCGCGAAAGGCTCGGCCGGGAGCGGGGCGGTCATGCCGGACATCTCAGATATGGTCCCGCTGCGCTGCACGGAACCGGAGCAAGCGTTCACGCTCGATGCCATTGTCTTTTTCCACCAGCGTCACGGAATCCGCGCCAATATTGCGGATGACAAGGCCCTGAAATTTATCGCCTATATTGTAATCCTTGCCGTCAATGGTCGCGTATTTGCTTTTTCCGATTTCGGAAATGCTGGTGAGATGGAAAGTCCAGGTGAGATCGCCGGTGCCTTCATCCGCCGCCACTGCGACAAGGTCTCGTCCGGGATTGAAAGGATCGCGAAGACCGGACTTGGCCAGCCGTGTGCGGAACTCGCGCACGCGGTCGGCGCGGATGGTGTTGGGAGCGGACGTGTGGGCGAAATCAAGCGCGATATTGAGCAGGCCTGAATCTTCGGCTGTGGGTTCCACGTCAAAACCGGCAATGACGACTTGCAGCGATTCGAAACGCGCCAAAAATTCCAGGAAGCTCGCATAATTGCTCTGCAGCGACAGCCGGTATTGCTCCGCATCGCCGGCAAGCGGCTCCACGCGCACCAGTTTAACGGCGCTTTGCGAGGCCAGCTCCTGCACGCGCGATAGCAAATCGGGGATGCTCACGCCGCGATTCTCGGGCGCGCGATAATCCGGCTTCTTCCGGTTTTCGACCTGAAGCAGTTCGGCCATGTTCTGCAGCGCCTGCGCGGCGTCCTCGCGCGGCCGGACATAGGCAGCGTAGGTGAAATATTGCGCCGCGCCCGCGAGCAGAACGAGCGACGCGAACAGCAGCGGCTTGAAATACGCCGTCACTTGCGGCCTCCGTTCAAACCGACGACGTGAAACAGTGTCTCATGCTGCGCTTGTGCCGCGGTTGCGGAGTCCGTGCCGCCCGGAGCCTCGCCAGCTCCGGTGAAGCGCAGCTGCGCATAGCGGCGAGAAAAGGCTTCATCCTGCGACAAGCGCTCGATAAAACCTGCAACCAGTTTTAAATTCGCGCCGCCGTCCGGAAGAATGCCGGTGATCGACAGATTGGGATCTCCAGCGCCGGGTTTGCCGCCCGCGGAGACAAGCTCCAACCGATCAAGTTTCATCGCCGGGGACAGCGCCTTGCCGACGCCGAGCAGCGTATCGGCCCACAGATTGGGGCGTTCGCCGACGGGAAGTCCCGCTTCGCTGCCGTTGCTGGCTGAGGCAACACTGCTCCCGGCCTGCGTCGCATAGGACGCCGCTTGCGCCCGGAGGTGCTCGCCGGCTGGGCCAGTCACCAATAGGAGATTTGCGGTAACGCCAAGTACGACGAATGCTGCGCCATAGACCAACGGCTTGGCCAGGGCGCGGTCGAGCGTCACGGGCTTTGCCGCCGCCCACACGCGTAAGGATGCGATCCAGGCCGAAGGCACATGGGAGAGAACTTTGTTGGCGGGCATTTTTTCGGATTGCGCTCCCTTCACCGGCACAAAGCGGCCCGCGACGAATTCGTAGGGTTGGTTTCCGAGCTTTAGGACGCCCGCGCGCGCGCCTTCGAGCAGATTGAGCGCGCCTGTGGCCGCCGGATCGATTGCCGGAAGCACATCGGCGGCGGTCTCAACCGGCATTTCGAAGGCATCGGCGAGCCATTGCTGAACCGCTGGAGCCGGAGCCGCCGAAGCCCAAGCGGCCCAAGGGGGAGGGCGATGTACCGCCCGCGCCGCCGCCCGACCCTGACGTTCCGCAACCCAGGCCGGAAAAGCTGGTAATCAAACTGGCTGACGGCAAGGAACGCACGATCCAGCACATCAGCGCGACAAGCTTCTGGGACCCAAGCGGCAGACCGATTTCGGCCAAACAGTTCATCGAAAATCTGTTCGGGCAATTGCCTCAGTTGTTTAAGGATGAAGCTGAGCTTCGAGACTTGTGGAGCAAACCCGACACGCGAAAGGCGCTTTTGCGTTCGCTGGAGGAACGCGGCTTCAGCGGGGAACAGCTTACGGAAATCACGCGCGCCATCGACGCGCAGAACAGCGATCTGTACGACGTGCTGGCCTATATCGCGTATGCACGAATCCCGGTTACGCGCGCCGAACGGGCCGATAGTCACCGTCCCCAGTTCATGCCGTTGTACGAGCCAAAGCTACAGACATTCCTCGACTTCGTGCTGGCGCAGTATGTGAACCACGGCGTTGGCGAACTGGATCAGGAAAAGCTCGGGAGCTTGCTTGAGCTGAAATATCAGACCGTCAACGACGCGGTGTCCGAATTGGGCGGCGTTCCCGCCATCCGGGATGCGTTCGTTGGGTTTCAGAAGCATCTTTATTCGCCGGAATAGAGCTGGCGGTCACCCCCTCCACCGCGCCCCCTTCGTCGCGCTGCGCGCGCCACTTCCCCCGTTACCACGGGGGAAGAAAGAGGTGCGGCTCTGGGGGAGGACCAGGTGGCGCGGGGTGGGTAAATGCAGTAGGGTTGGTGTGGTTCTTCTGGCGCCCTGAGAGGCGATGGAAGAGGGGCACGCGACAGGAGGGAACAGATGCGCGATTCCGATCAGGACACCGATCAACAGATTACACCGGTAGAGAACACTCCAGAGGTCGCGCACCGCCGCGGTTTCTTCAGCCGCTTTGCGGGATTGTCGGCGCTTGGCCTGTTTAGCGTGGCCGCCGTGTCGGCCGCCAAGGCGCAGACCGTCGCCGGCGAGGAATGGCCGGGCACGCTGCCGGGCAAGCACAAGGCGATGTTCGATGTCTTCGGCATCAATGACGGCTTCCCGCTCGGCTTCGTGAACAACTTCCTGACGCCGAACATGTCGGCCACGGCGGTCATGATCTTCCGCCATCAGGGCACGCCCTATGCCTTCAACCACTCGATCTGGGCGAAGTATAAAATCGGTGAGACCTTCAAGATCACCGACCCCGAAACCAAAATGGCCGCCGTCAAGAATCCCTGGCTCGATGCCAAGCAGGGCCAATCGCTGGAAAAGCTGGCCATGCGGGGCGTGGTGATGGGCGTCTGCAATGTGGCGACGCGCGGGCAGAGCGGACGGCTATCGATGAACGCAGGCGTTTCTGCCGACGAAGCCTATAAGGAATTTGCCGCCAATCTGGTGCAGGGCGTCAGCCTGGTCCCGTCGGGGACGTGGGCCGTCAACCGCGCCCAGGAAGCCGGCGCCACCTATTGCGCCGGCGGCGACGGCTGGGCGTAACCCGCTCGAGCAAAATGCATGAACTCCCTCTCCCCCAGCGGGGGAGAGGGTCGGGGTGAGGGGGAGGTATGCCCACCGCTCGGGTCTTTCATGAACGGATTCAGAAGAAACCGAACCGCTCATTGGCGCGGGCAATGCGCCATACCCCTGTTCAGTGCGAAAAGCTGTTTTGGCGGCTTGTTCGCGGGCGGCAACTGGCCGGTTACAAATTCAAGCGGCAAGTTCTGATCGGAAATTACATCGCCGACTTCGCTTGCCTGGAATGCAAAGTGATTGTGGAGCTTGATGGCGATCAGCATGTCGAGCAGCGGAACTATGATGAGAGCCGTGATGCCTTCTTGAAGGCCCAAGGTTTTCGCGTACTCCGCTTCTGGAATTCGGAATTGCTGGAAAGCCCTGAAGGTGTGCTGGAAGTGGTTTTAGCCGCGCTGGAGACCGCCCCCTCACCCTAACCCTCTCCCCGAAAGGGGAGAGGGAATCAATTTGGCGCGAAGGGGAGCTTGGTGCGAGAGCAGTCCCTCCATGGCCCCCCTGGCGCCCGCGTCGAGCGAGCCTCCGCTTGGCGTAATCCCTATGGCTGCGGTGAGCAGGACGAGATCTGTACATGACTTGCCGCGCCTCGCCCGGCGAGACTCCGCCGTGCGTTCCCCTGCCCACGTTTCCCTCCGTCGTGGGCCGCCTTTCCGTATCGCTGAGTTTTGGTGAGATTGGAACGTGATGTGATTCTTGGCGGTTGGGGGGGCGCGAAGTGCCCACAAATTCGGTTATGGGCACAACGGGTTCGCGGGGCGGGCGACGCAAGCGGTCCTGGCCGGAGGCGCTGAAGCGGGAGATTGTCGCGGCGACGTTGGCGCCAGGCTCGTCGGTTTCGATCATCGCCCGTCAATATGACGTGAATGCGAACCAGGTGTTCATCTGGCGCAAGCGCTTTCGCGAAGAGCCGCATCCACTGGCCGCACCGCCGTCTTCGCAACTGATCCCAGTGACGATTACGGCGGAGAAGGATGCCGCCGTACCGTCGCCGGTGACTGTTTCGGAAAAGATCGAGATCGACGTTAGCGGGAAGTATCGTGTCCACATCGGCGGCGGCTTCGACAATGGAGCGTTGCGGCGTGTCCTCGACGTATTGGAGCAGCGATGATTCCCGTTTCCTCGGACGTTCGGGTGTGGATCGCAACCGGCCGCACGGATATGCGGCGCGGCATGAATGGCTTGGCTCTGCAGGTGCAGGAATCGCTGCGGCGCGATCCCCATGTGGGCGATCTTTTTGTGTTTCGCGGGGCAAGCGGCAACCTGATCAAAATTCTCTGGCATGACGGCCTTGGCATGTCGCTTTACGCCAAGAGGCTTGAGCGGGGCCGTTTCATCTGGCCATC
>CANJBZ010000024.1 GCA_947473475.1 Alphaproteobacteria bacterium | reverse complement strand
TTCGACCGCCGCAACAACCCGCTCTCGCAAATCTTCAGAATAGGGGCGCGCCATCCATGCTGGCCTCCATCCCAGCCAGCATCTTGAATCTGACTCGCGGCCCTTTGGGAATCCCCTCCCGATTCCAATTAACTCAAACGTGCTCTAGCAGTCAGCTTGGTCGGTTATGGTAAGCCCCGCGCCAATTTGTCGCCATTTTTGGCGGCATAACGGTCATTTCTTGGTTTATGCGGCATCGTGCCACAAACCGGGCGTTTACGACTCTCACTATATGGTGCAGCGCGAAAGGCGGATGCGGACGGATCATTTTCGGCCGCGCCACTACACACGGGCTTTGGGTGCGAGAAGCGGCGGCCGGCGTTTACGCTTGAGACGCTCTCAGCGCCCCTGGCCTTTTTTCAGAGGGTTCCATCTTGGCTCATTCGCAAACGGCCGAACCGACACGCCGCGACTTCCTGTTCATCGCCTCTGCAGCGATGGGCGCGGTGGGCGCGGGTTCCGTTCTGGTCCCGTTGGTCAATCAAATGAATCCCGCCGCCGATGTGCTGGCGCTGGCGTCGATTGAAATCGACCTCGCCCCCATTCAGACGGGACAGTCCGTCACCTTCACCTGGCGCAGCCATCCGTTGTTCGTGCGCCGGCGTACGCCCGAGGAAATCTCGGCCGCCCGCGCGGTCCAGCCAGGCCAGTTCCTCGATCCTTTTGCCCGCAACGCCAGCCTGCCCGAAAACACGCCTGCCACCGATGAAAACCGGCTGCGCCCGACGTCCGGCGAGGCCAAGCCTGAGTGGTTGGTGCTCGTCGGCGTCTGCACGCATTTGGGCTGCACCCCCGAGGCCAGCACGGCGCAATCGGTCCAGGGCGAATTTGGCGGCTGGCTCTGCCACTGCCACGGCTCTCAATACGACACGTCCGGACGGGTGCGCGTCGGCCCGGCGCCACGCAATCTCGACGTGCCGGAATATGTCTTTTTGTCCGACACCCGCATCAAAGTCGGTTGAGGAAACCCATGCACGGATCGCGCTACACACCCAATTCCGGCATCGAGCGCTGGCTCGACAGACGCCTGCCGATCATCCGTTTCGCGCAGGAGCACCTGTCCAGTTACCCGACCCCGCGCAATCTGAACATCTGGTATGTCTTCGGCGGCATCCTGACGTTCTGCCTTGGCGTGCAGATTATCACCGGCATCGTGCTGGCGATGCACTACACGCCCGACTCGCGCCTCGCCTTTGACTCGGTCGAGAGCATCATGCGCGACGTCAATTCCGGCTGGCTGCTGCGCTATGTGCATGCCAACGGCGCGTCGATGTTCTTCCTTGCCGTCTACATCCACATGTTCCGGGGCCTCTATTACGGCTCGTATAAGGAGCCGCGCGAGATCATCTGGATCCTGGGCGTCGTGCTCTACATCCTGATGATGGCCACCGCATTCCTCGGCTATACGCTGCCGTGGGGCCAGATGTCGTTCTGGGGCGCCACCGTCATCACCAATTTCTTCAGCGCCTTCGATTCGCTCATTCCGGGCTTCGGCACGGCCATCGTGACGTGGCTGTGGGGCGGCTTCGGCGTGGACAACGCGACGCTGCATCGCTTCTTCAGCCTGCACTATCTGCTGCCGTTCGTGATTGCCGCCGTCGTCGGCTTGCACATCTGGGCGCTGCACGTGCCGGGCAACAACAACCCGCTCGGCATCGACGTGAAGGGCCCGCAGGACACGCTGCCGTTCCATCCGTATTACACGGTCAAGGACCTGTTCTATCTGTCCTGCTTCATGATCGTGTTTGCGTATTTTGTCTTCTTCTCGCCCAACACGCTCGGACATTCGATCAATTACGCGCCGGCCAATCCGCTGCAGACGCCGGAAGACATCGTTCCGGAATGGTACTTCCTGCCGTTCTACGCGATCCTGCGTTCGATCCCGGACAAGCTGATGGGCGTGCTCGCTCTGTTCGGCTCGCTCATTGTCCTGGTGCTGGTGCCATGGCTGGATACGTCGCGCGTGCGGTCGTGCCGCTTCCGCCCGCTGTACAAACAGTTCTTCTGGATCCTGCTGGTTGACTGCGTGATCCTCGGCTATTGCGGCTCCAAGCCGGTGGACGCAATGCTGCTCAGCACGCCGGTTCCGCTGGTGTGGATCGCACGCATCGGGACTGCCTATTACTTCCTGCATTTCCTGATCGTCATGCCGATCGCCGGCCTGATCGAAACGCCGAAACCGATACCGGACAGCATCGCCAAGTCCGTGCTCGCAACGACGCCGGCGGAATAGGGGTAGGCAGATGATCTCGATGAAACGCACGCTTCTCGCCGCCCTGGTTTTCGGTGCATTGGCCGTACCGGCCCTGGCACAGAACAAAGTGCCCGCGCCCTCCACCGAAGCCTTTGAGCCTAAGAATCCCGGATGGTCCTTCAACGGTCCGTTCGGCATGTATGACCGTGGGGCGCTGCAGCGCGGTTTCCAGGTTTACAAGGAAGTCTGCTCGGCCTGCCATTCGCTGTCGCGAATTGCGTTCCGCAACCTCGCCGACAAGGGCGGTCCCGAATTCACGGTGAAGGAAGTCGCGGCACTGGCCGGTGCATACAAGGTGCCGGCCGAGCCCAACGAGCAGGGCAAAACGACCGACGATATGGGGCAGCCGCTGACGCGGCCTGCCGTGGCGTCGGATTATTTCCCGCCGCCCTTCGCGAACGAAAAGGCCGCGCGCGCCGCTATGAATGGCGCGTACCCACCGGACCTGTCGCTGATCGTGAAAAGCCGCGAGGAGCATGAGGACTACGTCTATTCGATCCTCACCGGCTTTGGTCAGAAGCCGCCGGCCAACGAAAAGATGGCGCGCGGGATGAACTACAATCCGTATTTCCCGCGCCATCAGATCGCGATGCCCCCGCCTTTGTCCGAAGGCGCGGTCATGTATTCCGACGGGACCAAGGCCACAATCGATCAGCAAGCGCGCGATGTGGTGACCTTCCTCACCTGGGCCGGAGAGCCCAAGATGGAAGAGCGCAAGCAAATGGGCTTCAAAGTGATGCTGTTCCTGATCGGCTTCGCGACGCTGCTCTTTTTCACCTACCGCAAAGTGTGGCACGCCGAGCATTGATACCCACGCGGCCAACGCGGGGCTAAGCGTAAAGCGGTGGCGTCGTGCGCCGTAAGGAGGCTATCGTCCGACGATACCTCCTCACGGATTCGCGCATTATGACCAAAACGGTTCTCGGCGTTATCGGCGGCTCGGGCGTCTACGACATCAGCGGGTTGGAAGACGCCCGCTGGCAGCATGTGGATTCGCCCTGGGGTGAGCCGTCCGACGATATTCTTCTCGGCCGCCTGATGGGCGTGGATATGGCGTTCCTGCCCAGGCACGGGCGCGGCCATGTGCATTCGCCATCGTCGATCAATTACCGCGCCAATATCGACGCCATGAAGCGTGTCGGCTGCACGGATATTCTCTCGGTGTCTGCGTGCGGGTCGCTGAAGGAAGAATTTCCGCCCGGCCATTTCGTGCTGCCCGATCAGTTCATCGACCGTACCCACGCGCGCGAGAAAAGCTTTTTCGGACGCGGGTTCGTCGCCCATGTGTCGCTGGCGCATCCGGTTTGCCCAAGGCTGGTCAACGCGCTTGCCGAAGCTGCCGCCGAGGAAGGGATTGGTTGCCACACCGGTGGCACCTATCTCGCGATGGAAGGACCGCAATTCTCGACACTGGCCGAATCCAACCTGTACCGTAGCTGGGGCTGCGACGTGATCGGCATGACCGCCATGCCCGAAGCCAAGCTCGCACGCGAGGCAGAGATGCCCTACGCCATCGTCGCCATGGTCACCGATTACGACTGCTGGCACCCCGATCATGACAGCGTCACGGTCGAGCAGGTGATCCGGGTGCTGTTCTCGAACGGAGATAAAGCGCGCGCCTTGCTGAAGCGGGTCGTGCCGAAACTGGGACCGGAGCGCACGCCCTCGCCGCTTGGGATCGAGCGCACACTGGATACCGCGCTCATCACGGCGCCGGAGAAGCGCGATCCGGAACTGTTCAGGAAGCTGGACGCAGTGGCCGGCCGTGTGCTGAACAAACACAACTAATCCCCTCTCCCTCTTCAGGGAGACAGTTAGGTGAGGGGCGGCGTCGGAAGCGCACCCCGAAGAAAAAGAGGCATTCATGGATTTCGCATCGACCGTTCGCTCGATTCCCGATTTTCCCAAAGCGGGAATCATCTTTCGCGACATCACGACGTTGTTCGGCAATCCGCGCGCGTTTCGCGCCGCGATCGATCAGTTGGTGCAGCCCTATGCGGGCGTACGCATCGACAAAGTCGCGGGCATAGAAGCGCGCGGCTTCATCTTGGGTGGCGCGGTCGCGCATCAGCTTTCCACCGGCTTCGTTCCCATTCGCAAGAAGGGCAAGCTTCCCTGGAAGACCATGGGCGAGGACTACGCGCTCGAATACGGCACCGACCGCGTCGAAATTCACGAAGACGCGGTGAAGAAGGGTGAGCACGTTATCGTCGTCGATGATCTGATCGCCACGGGTGGGACGGCTTTCGCGGGTATCAAACTGCTCGAACGCGCCGGCGCGAAAGTGATTGGCTGCTGCTTCGTGATCGATCTTCCGGAACTTGGCGGCGCCGACAGAATCCGCGCGCTTGGTAAGGAAGTAACAACGCTGGTCGCTTTCGAAGGACACTAACGTGCAGCTCTACTATTCCCCCAACTCGCCCTACGCACGCAAAGCGCGGATCATTATTCACGAACTCGGCCTTGTAGCGCGCGTGACGGAAGTGCCCGTGACGCTTCCGGCCGATGCAAAATTTCGCGCCATCAACCCGCTGGGGAAGATCCCGGCACTCGTCCTTGACGACAATTCGGTGATCTACGACTCGCCGGTCATCTGCGAATATCTGGATGAATTGGGGCAGGGGAAATTTTTCCCGCGCGCCAGCCTGTTTCGCGAAGCGCAGGGACGCTGGCGCGCGCTGACGTTGCAGGCGCTGGGCGATGGCCTCGCCGATGCGGTCGTGCGGCGCAATCAGGAAATGCGCCTGCCGGAAGACAAGCGTTCCGCGGAAGTCATCGAACGCCAGACCAAGTCCATAGAAGCGTCGTTTGGCGTCGCCGATCGCGCCGCGCCGAAATTTCCCGAATACCCAACCATTGGCGAAATCGCCATCGCCTGCGCCATCGGCTATCTCGATCTGCGCATCCCCAACGACGGCTGGCGGGACCGCTATCCGCAATTGGCCGCTTGGCTCGAAACCTTCTCGCGCTACCCTTCCGTAGAAGCCACGAAGCCACCACCGGCATGAAGATCAACGGCAAGCCCTATCGCACCATCTGGCCGACGCCTGACAATTCCGCCGTCGAGGTTATCGACCAGACCAAGCTGCCGCATCGTTTTGAGACGTTGCGGATTGCGTCCATGGAAGAAGCGGCGCACGCCATTCGCGCCATGATCGTGCGCGGCGCCCCGCTGATCGGCGCGACGGCTGCGTATGGCGTCGCGCTTGCTCTGCGTGTTGATGCGTCCGAGGAGGCGCTGGACCGCGCCCACGACGTACTGCTTGAGACACGTCCGACGGCAGTGAATCTGCGCTGGGCGTTGCAGCGCATCTGCAATGCGGTGCGCAACCGTCCGCGTGACGTGCGCGCTGACGCCGCGTGGCAGGAAGCGGCCGCCATCTGCGATGAAGATGTCGAGACCTGCCGCCGCATCGGCGAGCACGGGCTGAAATTGTTCCGCGAGGCCGCCGCGAAAAAGAACGGCGAGACCCTCAACGTGCTAACGCATTGCAACGCCGGTTGGCTTGCCTGTGTCGATTGGGGTACGGCGCTGGCGCCGATTTACATGGCTTACGACGCGGGCATCCCGCTGCATGTGTGGGTGGACGAAACCCGCCCGCGCAATCAAGGCGCCTCGCTGACGGCGTTCGAGCTTGGCAGTCACGGCGTGCCGCACAAGGTGATCGCCGACAATGCGGGCGGACATCTGATGCAGGCCGGAAAAGTCCACCTGTGCATCGTCGGCACCGATCGCGTGACGCGCAATGGCGATGTTGCCAACAAGATCGGCACCTATCTGAAGGCGCTCGCGGCCAAGGACAACGCCGTGCCCTTCTATGTCGCGCTGCCGTCTTCGACCCTCGATTGGACCCTGGCGTCCGGCGATCTCATTCCCATCGAAGAACGCTCAGGGACTGAAGTCACGCACATGACGGGCCGTCTGCCGGACGGCAGCGTCGCCACGGTCGAGATCACGCCTGCGGGTTCCTCTGCCGCCAACCCCGGCTTCGACGTCACACCCGCGCGTCTGGTCACCGGCTTCGTCACCGAACGCGGAACCTGTCTCGCCACTGAATCCGGTCTTCGCTCTCTCTTCCCGGAAGAGTAGTAGTTCCCTCGCCCCCTCGGGGGAGAGGGTCAGGGTGAGGGGGCGGTCTCTCCACACACACCTCTCCCCGAAAAATGTAACGCGGCACGCTCTTTCAGCGGGTCTTGCCGTTATGCGAGGATAGCCGCGAAATGAGACCCTCCTCTGCATGACCAAAATTCTTGCGACCACCATCGTTTGCTCCGTTCTCATCGCCGCCAGCGTGGAGCAAGGCTTTGCCGCTTCCGCAGGCAGCGTGGAGACGCGCGTCGTCGATTTGACCAACGCGGCAAACGGGGCCGCGCGGACGGCTGGTGCGGTGCGGCAAGGCGAATTGAATCCCGTATCGGGAATGGCATTTGTCGATCTGACCGATGGAGCAACGCCTACGAGGTTGCGGCAAACGGTGGGAGCCAAAGCGCCGCGCACGCACGCCGTCGACCTGACAAGCGGCGCGCCAGTCCCGGACTTGAACACGCTGGAGGACGAACCCGATGCCGTCCCCGACACGATCGTTATCACCGCGGACCGGCTGAGCGATCCCTATGAGGAAACCAATCGGGGGCGTTTCGCGGGCCATGTCTGGCTGCATCGGAGCATCATCGATCCGGTAGAACGCATCTATATCTACGTCGTGCCATCACCCGCCCGCTATGGGGTGCACAATTTCTTCTTCAACCTCGAAACGCCCAGCGTGTTGGCGAACGACCTGTTCCAGGGCGACATCGGCCGCGCCGGCGATACTGTCGCGCGCTTCCTGGTGAATACCACCTTGGGGCTGGGTGGGCTCATCGATGTGGCGGGCAAGACCGGGATGCATTATCGCGACAACGATTTCGGCGCGACGCTGGCCAATTACGGCGTCAGCGATGCCCCCTATCTGCTGGTGCCGATAATCGGGCCGTCCAATCCTCGCGATCTCGGGGGTAAGGCGGTGGACTTCTTTCTCGATCCGCTGCGCTACGTGACATTGCCGGGCGGCATCCTCACATCGGTGGGGCGTGCCGGCGTGCATGAACTGGACAAGCGTTCCGTGGATGTGGGCGAGCTGGATAAGCTGGCAAAAACCGCCCCCGACCCCTATGCGGAAGAGCGCACCATGGCCCGCAAGCGCCGCGCCGGGGAAATCAGCGGGCCTTAATCGTTAGCCAGACACGGTTCCAAAAATGAGCGAAGATTCCAAAACGGGCTACCTCGTGGCCTATGGCGCGGGCGGCATTTGGGCCTATATCTACGCGCGTTCGAAAGACGAAATTGCCCAGAAATATCCGAAGCTGAAAATCGCGGACGAAGCGCCGCGATGGATGTCCGAGGAAACCTTTGGGATGATTGCGTCCACGAACGCCTTCGACATAGATGCCGAGCCGCCCGAGTGGCTCACTGCCGTGATGAATGAGGAAGCATGAAGTCCCGCTGGTCCGATACCGAAGCCCAAGATTACGTCACCCGCTACGCCGCCAAAGGCGTTTCGTCCGATCTGGCCCTGCGCGTGTACACCACGCGGCTGTTGGGGGGCGATCCGTCTCTCGTGCTGCACGGCGGCGGCAATACCAGCGTCAAAACCTTTGAAAAGGATTTGCTGGGCGAGCCTGTCGAGGTGATTTGCGTCAAGGGGTCGGGCTGGGACATGGGCAATATCGAGCCCGCCGGCCTTCCTGCGGTGAAACTGGCGCCGCTGCGCAAGCTGCTAGCGTTGCCCAAGCTTTCCGACGAGGACATGGTCAATTACCAGCGGATTCATTTGCTGGATTCCTCCGCGCCCAATCCGTCGGTCGAGACACTGCTGCACGCGTTTCTGCCGCACAAATTCGTCGACCACACGCATTCAACGGCGGTGCTGGCGCTGACCGATCAGCCGGACGGCGAGGCGATTGCGCGCGAGATCTTCGGCGACCGGATGGCCTATGTGCCTTACACAATTCCGGGCTTCGCGCTGGCAAAAAGCGTGGCCGAGATTTACGCCGCCAATCCCAAAGTGGAAGGGCTGATCCTGCTGCGCCACGGCATATTCACATTCGCCAATGACGCGCGCACAGCCTACGAGTTGATGATCGAGATGGTGACGCGCGCCGAGGAGCGGATCGCGCGCGGCAAGAAGGCGATTGCGCAAGCACGGTTGCCACGCGAGCTTGCTTCGGTGGCGGACATCGCGCCGATCCTGCGCGGGGCGGTTGCGCTGGAGAACAAGCCGCACGAGGGCGTGGCGAAGCGGCAAATCCTTTGCTTCCGCAGCAATCAGAAGATCCTGAATTATGTGAACGGCGCCGAGGTGTCGCGCTACTCGCAGGTGGGCGTCGCAACGCCCGACCATACGATCCGCACCAAGAATTGGCCGCTGGTTGTGCCGGCGCCGGAAGCCGGCAAACTCGACGAATGGGCGGGCGCGGTTCGTCTGGCGGTGGACGCATTTGTTGCGCGCTATCACCATTATTTCGCGCAGAACAATGCGCGTCTGAACGGCGTGAAGACGGAGCTCGACCCCTTACCCCGCGTCATTCTCGTGCCGGGAATTGGACTGTTCGGACTTGGCGGCTCGGCAAAGGATGCGGCAATCGCCGCCGACATCGCCGAAAATACGGTGGACGTCATCACCGACGCCGAAAGCATGAGCGAATATCGCTGCATCTCCGTGGAAGACCAGTTCGATGTCGAATATTGGTCGCTGGAACAGGCCAAGCTTGGCAAAGCCGCCGAAAAGCCGTTGGCGCGCCAAGTGGCGGTGGTGACGGGCGGCGGCTCGGGCATCGGCGCGGCCACCGCGAAAGCTTTTGCCAAGCAGGGCGCGGAAGTCGCGGTGCTGGATCGCGACGAGGAAGCGGCCAAGCGCGTCGCCAAGCAAATCGGCGGGGCCGCGATCGGCATTGCCTGCGACGTCACCAATGCGGGCGATGTACGCCGCGCGTTCGACATGGCGGCAGCAACATTCGGCGGCGTCGATATCCTGGTGTCCAATGCGGGCGCGGCATGGCAGGGGCGCATCGGCGATGTGGATGACGCGGTTCTGCGGCAATCGTTCGAGCTGAATTTCTTTGCCCATCAAGCGGTGGCGCAAAACGCGGTCCGCATCATGAAGCAGCAAGGCACCGGCGGCTGTTTGCTGTTCAACACCTCCAAGCAGGCGGTCAATCCCGGCAAGGATTTCGGCCCATACGGTTTGCCGAAAGCGGCGACGCTGTTCCTGGTCAAACAATATGCGCTGGACCACGGGAAAGACGGCATCCGCTCCAACGCGGTGAACGCCGATCGCATCCGCACGGGGCTGCTTACCGACGACATGATCGCGGCGCGCTCCAAGGCGCGTGGCCTTTCGGAAGCCGATTACATGGGCGGCAATTTGCTGGGCCGCGAAGTGACGGCCGGCGATGTGGCCGATGCGTTCGTCTTTTTGGCATTGGCAAACAAAACCACGGCGGCGGTTATCACCGTCGACGGCGGCAACATCGAAGCCAGTCTGCGCTGAAGGGTCAAAAGAAAATCGTCAGCCCCAGGATCATATTGACCGTCGTGCCGTCGTCCGACATGGGCAGTAGTATCGATTCAAATTTGCGGTAGCGCTTGTTCGGCTGCCAATAGAGATTGCCTGTCGAAATCCACGGCTCGTGCTTTGCTAAGATATAGTCGCCCACGGCGCACAGACGATCGGCCGACGCGGTGTCGGTCTTTTCGTGAATATAGGCGCCGGTCCAATCGTCCCCCTGATAGCGGACTTGCGCCGTCCCGTGCAGCCTGACGCGGAAGCGCCGCTTTTGCGATTGGTCTGGAAACACATCGACCAGAATAAGATGCGGCAGCAAGGACCTCGCAGCCGCCGGATTAAAATCACTTCGCGACGGCATTGAGCGCTCGCCGCGCAGCAAATCCCACAACGCGAAAATCTGCTTCAGCTCGGGACGGCATTGATCAAGGGTTAGCAGCCGGGTTGTGGAACCCGGAACGATCAAGGCGTCGGAAATCATGCATCTCGCCTTGTTGCTGCCTGCCCCAACTGGCGCAGATGGTATGTGGGCTTCGTGCCTGGAACTATATCAACACTACGCGAAGGATTGCCGCGCCACTGTGTATTCAAGCACAGTAGCGTTGCGCATTTTGCTGGATAACACACACGTTGGTAACCGCTAAGCGCGGTGGTGCGAAATGGGCACTGTCCGTTAGAGGCGGCCCATATCATTTATCGCTTTCGTCCAAAAATTTTCCCGGTGATCCGTCGTCTGGGCACGAAGAATAATGCTTTGTAACGCGGATTTCGCCGTCGCGCGCAGTCCATCGTGTTTGCATCGTACCTTCACCCTCCTATGACATCTGTTCAATCACACAGCACCGGTCGAAGCGCTGCGCGGCGATATCTTCCTTCCGGCAGAAAAAGCAGATCTCGGCCCAATCGCCCCAATCCCATTCCGGTATGCCATTTGATTCAAGTCGCAGCAGGTATCGCCAATTGGGCGCTTTCTTGTTCAGGCCGCGCTCTTCGGCGTCCTTATAGCCTTGTGGACTTGCATCAAGGCCATTCGCATAGAGCTCGCACTCAAGTTCCATCATAGTTTGTATCGGGTTTGGCCAGCCGCCAAAAACATGGCCGCCCGCAAATACCGTCTCGTCCACGACCTCGAGGGCATCTTCGAAGTCGCCTTGAGAGTAGGCTGGGATACATTCTGCGACGTATTCCAGGTGAGGCAAAACTTCACCCGGCTCAAATGCGAAACTGCGCGTTTTCAGCAGAGCAATCGGACTCGATGCGAGGCGCTCGGTCTCGGTGCCATCGGGTACAAATATGACACGAGCCCCGGTTGTTTCCGCGTCCGTCAGCCCGCAGTCCAGCATTTCCATGTCGTAAAAGAAGAGCAGCAAACCGGCCTCGGGCAGCGGCACGTCTAGTCCAAACTTGGCGACATCCGCCAAATTGATTTGCGCCAAAAAGGACAGCGGCCGGATTTGTGGCTCAGACGGACGTGGGGGCGGCGGAGGTGGACCCGGCTTGCGGCCGAGCAGCTTGCCAATGAAACCGACGGATGGAGCACGCATCGGAGGTGGTGATTTGATGTAGGTCCATGTTGGCCACATCGCGCCCTTCGGCAAATCGGGCAATCCACCAAACTTGCTGGTACGCGGCGGCGTAGTGTCGGTCTCCATCGCTGCGCTTGGCATCAACCGGATGTTTGGCCGTGCCAACTTCGACCATAGAAACGCGGCTTTGCCATTCACCTTCATTTGCAGAAGGCGCTTCTTCCAGTGTTCAGGGTCAGCTTTCCGCAACATGCGTTCTCCAGGTTTGCAGATGTATGAGGCAAAAATCTCGCTTGCCGGCCGTTTGAGATCGCTTTCGATGGTTTCCAGTTTGCCGGATCGCTGTTCATCCGCCCCCATTTTATGTTCCGTTTTCGTTCCCATCAATACTGAAATTGTCTGAGCCGCATTTCGAGAGCGACAGGAGGCGTTTGCGCACTCTCTTATCCGTGGTCTGCTCGGGTGCTAGAGTTGGCTACACAAAATACGGGAGAGGGAGACTTAAGATGAAACGTCAGGCTCTGTTCTTCAGTGTGGTTTCACTGGCAGCCCTGTCTGTGCCCACCTTCGCCGCCGAGCCTGAGATGTTCGGGCATCGCTACGGCAAGAACGCGTTCAATTTCGAAGGCATGCCGGCGGGGCCGCAGCCGTTGCGCAATCTCAGCCGTCTTCCCGACGGCAAAGCCAATGCGGGCCGCCTGGTCGGCGATTACAACAATCCGATTCTTACGCGTGAAGCCGCTGCCGTCGTGCGGCAGAAGGGCGAGATGGCGACAAAGGGCGGATTTCGCAATTCACAGGATCAGTGCCGCTCGATTGCGCCGCCTTTCACGTTTGCCATGCAACTCGGCTTGGTCATGCTGCCCGCCAAGAATGGCGACATCGACATCCTGTACGATCAGAACGCCAACACGCGGCACATACGGATGAATGCGTCGCATCCGGCGAAGATCGTGCCCAGTTCAATGGGCGATTCCATCGGCCACTGGGAAGGCGACACGCTGGTTGTCGATACGGTGGGCGTGAAAGTAGATCCCTACACGTCGGTAGATCGCTTCGGCACGCCGCAGAGCGAACAGATGCATGTGGTCGAGCGCTACCGCCTGATCGACGGCCCGACGGCAAAAGCGCAAATCGACAAATATGAAACCTCAGAGGGCACTGTCGGCGGCGGCGGACGCGATGCCGGCTACGATCCCAACACCAATCTTAAGGGGCTGGAGCTGCAGGTCACGATGGAAGACCCGAAGACCTTTACGCAGCCTCTGACCGCGCGCGTCACCTATCGCCGTTTGATTTCCGAATGGACGGAAAGCGTCTGCGCCGACAATCCGCAGGAACACTATAAGGACGAGTGGGTAGGGCTGCCGCGGGCGGGGCGGGCGGATTTCTGAACGCGTGGTTTGACGGCGTTTGTGTTTGCCGTGGGTCCCGGATCGGACGCTATGCGTCCGTCCGGGATGACACTGATGTGCGCGGTTAAACCGTCAGCGGGCTGTGGGCTTTCATGAACGAACGTATCTGCCGCACCGCAAGCGGTATCCGCTCCTTCGGCTGCTTCCACGGGAAGATGCTCACCTCCGCCTTCGGCGCCAGCATCGCTGCTTCCATCGCTACGGCGTAGGGATGTGGCGGGATATCGTCCGGCAAAATCAGCACCGGCGTCTGACAGCTGCGCACGAAATCGCGGCTGACGCTGATGACGAAATCCGGATTGTTGCGGTACATTTTGGTCAGGAACTTGTCGACCGTATCCATCTTGATGTCCGGCCGCCGCTTGACCAGCTCTGGGCCCCAGCCCGTCATATTCCCTTGGTAAAACTGATCGCGCGATTCCGGGCGCGAACCGCTGGGTTGCGCCAGCACGGCTGCGACCACGCGGGTTGGCGCGCGCTTCAGCAAATTCCAGATCAGCGGCCCGCCGATGCAAAAACCCATAACCATGAATTTGTCGACGCCCAGATGATCCATCAGGCCGATGTGGTCGTCGGTGAGCGAATCCCAGGGACGGTCGATTTCCAGCGGCCCCGTCGATTGCCCGGTATTGGCGTTGCGCAGGTCGGTAGCGATGCAGCGATATTCGCCTTTGAATTCTTCGATCGGATTGAACGGATCGCCGCGCTTCAGACCTGCAATCGTGGAATTCAGTCCGCCGCCCGCGATCAGCAGCAGTGGAAAACCCGTGCCCGTTTCTTCGTAGAAAATGCGGACGGGACCTTTTTCATAGAAAGGCATGGCGTCTCCTCCCCAAAGATACCGAGCTGAAATTCAGAAATCCGGCGTTTTCGCCGTCGGCACGGCGGATTGACCGTTGTTGTAATATTCCTGCGTGTTCTCGGCGCAGACATGTTCGATCCACGCACCGATAGGGCGCCCGTAGATCATGACCGAAGTCCAGGGCGTGGTGAAGACGCCTTCGTCCTCGACCGTCAGTTCCAGCTGAAGGTGCTTACCCCTGTAGTTGGGGTCGAACTCGATGGCGTTCAGCCCGCGTGGATAGAGGGTATTGACCTTGGCTTCGCGGTCTATGGCGGCTTTGGCGGTGTCGTAATCGACCACGCGGTAGCGTTCGACGACGTGCAGGGCTTGGCTGTAGGGCGTGCCGTACATGTCGGCCATGGCGAACGGTCCTTGCTTGACGCCCACCGTGTCGATGACCAGCGTGTCGCCTTCATAATGGCCGACCGAGTCGCCATACCATGACGGGGCTACATGGGCAGGGTGCGCCCCGTTCATCCGCACCCGCCGCACCTCATGATCGTGGAAATAGACCATGGTGACTTCCTTCGGTTGTTGCAGAATTTGCACGCCGAAATTCCAGAACACATAAGGTACGCCGCCAGGCCAGCATTGATTGCTCGGCGTCTCATATCCCACGCCGCTCAGCGAAAGGTCCCCGCGCTTTTTCACAAGGGCGGAGGCCTCTGGCTTCAGGATGGGATTTTTGTAATCGCCGGCAAGCTGGTTGTAATTGCTGACGCCATTCAGCCGCGACAGGTTCGTCACCGGCCCTGGACCTGAGACGGCAGGGCCGAGACCGGGACGAAACCAGCGGTGCCATACACCGGAGAAATCGGGAATTGCGACCGTCGAAGCGGTGGGCGAGGGCCCCTGTGCCCAAGCGGGAGAAAGTGCGGCGGCCAACGCCAGGGCCCAAAGAAAGCGCCGGCCGCGCATGATGGGTTTCAAAAATCCGGCTTGGCGGCGGTCGGAACTTTCGCGCCGATTTTTTCCGCGAAGAAATCGAACGGATTGTCGGCGCAAACGATTTCTTCCCATTCCATTTTGGGCTTTTCGTAGGTAATGGCGCCCGACCACGGCATGGTGAAGACGCCATTGTCTTCGACCGTGAAAATCACCTGCAATTGCTTGCCGCGGTAGTCCAGATCGGCGCGGGTGTCGGGCACGCGCGGATTGATCTTCATATTGCGAAGCATTGCTTCCTTGGCATCGTCGTAATCGATCATGCGATAACGCTCGACGACATGAATGCCGGCGCTGAACGGCGTGCCGAACATGTCCACCATGGCATAGGGGCGGTCGGCCTTAATGCCGACGGTGTCGATGACAAGTGAGTCGCCTTCATAATGGGCCACGGAATCGCCATACCAGGACGGTGTTACATGCTCCGGATGCTTCTGGTTCAGGCGCACATGGCGGACTTCATGATTGCGCATATAGATGAAAACGATTTCGTCCTGCTGTTGCAGCATCTGCATGCCCGGCTGGAAGAAGATGTAGGGCACGCCCGACGGCCAGCAGCGATTGCTGGGTGTGGGATAGGTCAAACCCTTCTGTGAAATCTCCCCATGCTGCTTTACGATTGCGGCGGCTTCCGGTTTGAGTATGGGGTTCGAGAAATCGCCAACGAACTGGTTGTTGTTGCTCTGGCCGTTGGGGCGCCGCGTGAGGTTGAACACCGGTCCGGGTCCCTCTGCCGGCGGTTCGATACCCGGAAAAAACGGATGCACCCACATGCCCGAGAAGTTTACCGGCCCTGTGTCCGCCGCTTTGGCGCTCTGCCAGACCGGCGAAAGCGCCAGCGCCAACACAGCAGCAATAGAGATTGTCCAACCGTTACGCATCGTCCCACGCCCCTCAACCAAGCCTTGAAAGGGTAGCTTAGCCGGGCGGAACCTTCCGCATCAAATCGGTAGTAAGCTCGTCAGGCAAAATTCCAGGCGCGTAGTAGGCGACGAATTTGCCGTCCGGGCCCATCAGGTACACATTGCCCGTGTGATCGACGGAATAATTCGCGGAATTCGCCGCGCGCCCATCGAGATGCGCGCGGTAATAGATCCGATAGGCTTGCGCAACCTGGGAAATTTCGGCGTCCGTCCCGGTCAAGCCCACGAATCCGGGTCCAAACGAGGCGAGGTAAGGCTTCAGTTTTTGCGCCGTGTCGCGCTTTGGGTCGACGGTAATGAAAATGGGCACGATGCGGGCGGCGCGTGCGCCCAATTTGCCGAGAGCCTCCGCTTCCACCGCAAGCGTCGTGGGGCAGACGTCGGGGCAATAGGTGTAGCCGAAGAACACCAGCATATACTTGCCGCGGAAGTCTTTTTCCGTGCGGCGCATACCGTTCTGATCGGTCAGCGAGAATGGCCCGCCAAACGCGGCTTGCGGCGCATCCTGGACCGCTGGCCGGGGCTGCGCTTCCGCGTGCCACATCATGGGGGGCACGCTCAGCGCCAGGGCTACGCCAAGGACTGGAAGGCTGGGATAACGCCTCATCTCGTGCCGTTCATGAACGCGCTGAACCATAGCATGGCCACCCATCCCGCGCTTAGGCGGAGCACTCCTCCCGAAACGGGCTCGCTATTCGTGGTGACCGGCTTCGCGAAGGGCGCGTTCGATGCGCCGGTCGGGGATGATCCAAATGATCGCGACCAGGCCGTAAATGCCAAAGGCGACCATCGGCGCGAATTGTGCCGCCACGATGCCTACCACATTCAACACCAGCGAAAGCTTGCCCTTGAGGTCGCGGCCGAAGGCATGCCGCAGTGCGGAATCGGAAGGATGGCTCGCAAGAATCCGCCCCTGCAATATGAAATAGGAAAAGGCGGCCATGATGAGCACAACGCCATACAGTGTCGTGGGCGTTGCCGCGAATTCGTTCTCACCCATCCAGCCCGTGACAAACGGAACCAGCGTGAGCCAGAACAGCAGATGCAGATTTGCCCACATGATCGAGGCGTTTACCCGATCGACCGCGGCAATCAGATGGTGATGATTGTTCCAATAGATGCCGACATAAACGAAGCTCAGGACATAGCTCAGGAACACCGGCCATAGCGCGCCGAGCGCCGCCCAATCGCCGCCCTCGGGCACTTTCATTTCCAAGACCATGATGGTGATGACGATCGCAAGAACGCCATCACTGAATGCCTCAAGCCTGCCCCGCCTCATTTTCTTTTTGTCCGCCTTGGCCTTGCGAAAATATCGCGCGTAAAGTTTAGCGCCAAATCGGCTGGCGAAAAAATCCGCCATCGAATTATTGTTGCCCCCACTCACGCAGAGGACGAAATCCGATGAGCACGAACGACTATCTTGCCGTTTTTATCGGCAGCAAAACGAGCCCGCGCATGCAGGCCTGGATGGCGCTTTCAGATGCCGAACGCGGCCCCAAGCAGCAGGAAGGCATTGCCGCCTGGAAAGCCTGGATGGCGAAGCAGGGGCAGGCCGTCATCGCCATGGGCGGGCCACTCGGAAAGACCAAGAAAATTGGCCCCGGCGGCATCGCCGATGTCAGCAACGACATGAGCGCCTTTATGGTCGTGCGCGCGGACTCGCACGAAGCGGCGGCCAGGATGTTCGAAAACCATCCGCATTTCACTATCTTTCCGGGCGATTCGGTCGAAGTCATGCCGGTCCTGCCGATACCGGCGGGCTGATCGGTGTCGACAGAAGCGCGCGGGCTTTTCACGGCTGTCAGGTGTAGATAGGCTCGCACGCAAATTCGGATGGGTAGGGCAAGAACATGATCAAACGTACCGTGGTTTCTCTCTTTGCGATGCTTGCGGTCACGTCTCATGCGGCGGCGCAGACGTGCTCGGGCAATCCGGTGGCCATCCAAATTCTCGGTTCGGGCGGTCCAGGCATCAACCCCGATCGTGCGTCGGCGGGCTATCTTCTATGGGTTGGTTCGCAGGCAAAAATACTGATCGATCTTGGCGGTGGTGGATTTCTGCGCTTTGGGCAAAGCCGCGCGAAACTCTCGGACCTTGCCATGGTCGGCATCACCCATTTGCACCCCGATCACACCTCCGATATCGCCGCACTTATGTGGGGCAGCAACCGCGCGCGCGAAGCCGCTCTCCCGGTGTTTGGCCCGTCCGGCAACGGCGCCGCGCCCGACGTGAAGACGTTTTTGAACCGCATGTTCGATGCGAAAACGGGAAGCTATCAAGTGCTCGGACCCGTCCTGGGGACAGAACAGGCGGGCGCCGACCGTCCCGTGCTTGATGTCAGCGTGGTCGATGCGACCAAGGACGAACCGACGAAAGTGTACGATCGCGATGGGATCACGGTGACGGCGACGCGCATTCCCCATACCCTGCCGGCGATTGCCTATCGGGTCGAGACAGGCGGCGTGTCCGTTGTCTTCAGCTCCGATCAAAACGGCACCAACCCGAAATTCGTCGATTTCGCCAAGAATGCCGATCTTTTGCTGATGCACATGGCGATCGCCGCGAAATCGCCTCCCAATCCCGGTCACGCCGCGCCCGTGACGGTAGGCCGTATCGCACAACAGGCGGGCGTGAAGCGGCTTGTGGTAAGCCACATCGGTCAATTCAATCTCGATGAAGCGGTCGCCGAGCTGAAGACCTCGTACAGCGGCCCCCTGACCGTGGGCGCCGACCTTCAATGCACGCAAGTGAAGTAGCCGCGCGGGCTTTCGCCTACAGGCTTCGGCGCGGCAGCCTGCGCTCGCTTCGCCCCAAACAAAAAGAGTATGGCTTGCCGAGCCGTAGCTGCGCGACGATGCTCGTCACAGGCGTTTCTTGGCAAATGCTCTGCCGGAATGGGATTTCAGATATTTTTCGAATGCGAGTGCTCTATGCTTGTTTTTGAAACGCACAATACCAAGCCAGCTCCCAAGGAATGAACTTGGACGTATGCGGCGATTTACCGGCATTGTGATCTGTCATCCGCCGTTTGAGATCGGCGGTAGAGCCGGTGTATTCCTGGTCCGGAGAGGAGACGCTGCGGATTATGTAGACGTACCACATCACGCTGCCTTCAGCCCGTCTTCGCTCCTGCGGAGCTACGCCGGGCACTGCTTCGCCCTTACGGCCTCGGCGTGGCTGCGCCACGCGTAGCCCGTAAGAGCGAAGCGTGGTGGGCCCGGCTGGACTCGAACCAGCGACCAGACCGTTATGAGCGGCCGGCTCTAACCAACTGAGCTACAGGCCCTATAGAGGGTGAGCTTGCTTAGCCGAAAGCCTGCGCGTGCGGAAGGCCGAACCGCCGGATTGCGCGCCCCTACCGAAAACGGCGGCTCACGAAGGGCGAACGGGCAAGGCCGAACCGCCAGGGCAAATCCATCGCCCGGGTGATGCCGATCCGTGGTCCAACTTCGATTTCAACCGGCGGCACGCGCGGCAGCAATTCGAAGGGCGGCTCGTCCAAGGGCTTAGCGTCGAGCGCATTTGTGATGCCGAGCGCCTGGGTCAAGCGGCCTGGACCGGCGCATAGCGCGCGCGTTTCAAAATCGCCTCGCCGCCTGCGCATGGCCGCGAGTCCCTCGCTTGGTTCCAGCGCACGGATCAGAACCGCCCCGCCCATCGGTTCGGCGCCGCAGACGAAGTTCAGGCACCAGTGGATGCCGTAGGAGCGATAGACATAGGCATGGCCCGCCGGGCCGAACATCGACTCATTGCGCGCGGTGCGCTTGCCGCCGAAGCTGTGCGAGGCCGGATCGGTGTGGTCATAGGCTTCCGCTTCCACAATGATGCCGCCAACACCTTTCACCAGCAGCGTCACGCCGATCAGGTCGCGCGCGACGGTCAGCGCATCCCGTGCAAAAAAGTGCCGATCCAATTTGGCGTGGGAGCCCATATCTGCCCGAGATTTTCCTGCCTGGTGTGGAGCCATTTTACGGAAGGGTTTGCCCATGGCCACCCGTAACCTGCTCCAAGTATGGCTTGTCCTGGGGCAATTGTGCCCGCCACGGTCTCTCTGTAGCTTCCCTGGTATCGGAACCAGGGGGGCCTATGACTGCCAGCGACTACGCGATTGTGAAGCCGCACGCCGCAGCGGATGACCGCTCGGCATCCTTGCGCGCCCTTTTTGCCTTCATTTGCGTGGCGGTGCCGCTCGCGATCTGGCTGACGCCTATGGCTGTTCCGGGCGCCGCTAAGGGCGCCATGGCGATTTCCAGCTTCATGATTTTGGCCTGGATGACCAACATCATGGAATACGGCGCGGCGGGGCTGATCGGCTGCCTGCTGTTTTGGGCGACCGGCGTCACCAAGATCGAGACCGCGTTTTCGGGCTTCACCTCCGACACACCCTGGTTTTTGTTCGGCGCTATCATGCTCGGCGTTGCGGCCAATAAGACCGGCGTTCCGCAGCGGATCGGCTCGTTTGTCGTTTCGCGTGTCGGCGCCAGCTATTCGCGCCTGCTGCTCGGCCTGATCATCACGTCGTTTATCCTGACGCTGTTCGTGCCGTCCGGAAATGCGCGCCTCGTCATCATGGCGTCCTTCGCCATCAGCGTGATCAACGTGTTCGGTGTCGGCAAAGGCTCGAACATCGGACGCGGCATTTTTCTGGTGCTCACCTATACGGCGGCCGTCTTCGACAAGATGGTCATCGCCGGTGCGGGCGCCATCACGGCGGTCGGCAACATCACGCGCTTCGGTGAAATCCATGTTTCCTATGCGCTGTGGTTCTTCGCCTTTCTGCCCTGCGCGCTGCTGACGATTTTCTCTGCGTGGTGGTTTGCTAGAGTTTTCTATCCGCCTGAGCGGGAGACTGCGACCGGAAGCATAGAGGAGCTGCAAGCGCAGCTTCGCGGCAATCTGGAATGGACGCCGACGGCCAAAAAAGCCACCGCGCTCAGCATCCTGGCCATCGTCCTGTGGATGACGGACTTCATCCACCACATCCCGCCATCCGTCATCGCCTTGGGTTTGGCGTTGGTGGCGTTTCTGCCTTTCGTCAATGTCCTGGAAGCGGAGGACATGCAGAAGACGAACTTGATGCCGGTCTTCTTCGTGGCCGCGGCCTTGTCGATGAGCAATGTCGCCCAGGAAACCGGCGCGTTGAAGCTGCTGACGGATTTCTTCTTCGGCGGCGTCACGCAATTCCTATCCAACAAGGTGCTCGCCGTGCCCGCGCTCTATTGGGGCGGCTTCCTGTATCACTTCGCCACGGCGTCGGAGATTTCCATGCTGGCCACGTCGCTGCCGGTGCTGATGGAATACGCCAAGGCGGAACATCTGGACGTGCTGTGGGTGGGAATGATCTGGGCCTTCTCGGCTGGCGGCAAACTGTTTGCCTATCAATCCGCGCCGCTGGTCGTGGGTTATTCTTATGGCTATTTCCGGCACATCGATCTGATCAAGATCGGTGTCTTTCTCACCATCGTGGAATTTTTCGGGCTGGCGCTGTGCGTCGCGTTTTACTGGCCGTTCCTTGGCATCTAACCGGCACGGCCGCCGTGGTGGCCAGCCTTGCTTCCGCAGGGGGCGCTCATCGCGGTCGGGGCGGGGACATCCTTGTTCACGGGACGCAGCGTCGTTTTCTCCGCGACAAGGCAGCTTGGCATCGGCTATGCCGCAGTCCTCGTCATCTACGGTATCGGCCGTCTTGCGGACATCGCGCTCGGCTGATTGGGAGCCATCATGTCTCGTCTGTCCTATGTCGATCCCGCCAATCTTACGCCGGCACAGAAGGAGCTGTACGACTCCGTCGCGAGCGGCCCACGCGCCGCCAAGCGCGCGTCGCTGGTCGACGCGCAAGGCCATCTGACGGGGCCTTTCAACGCCTTCTTGCATCTGCCGGCGCTGGGCAAACATTGGTCGTCCGTCGGCGAAGCCCTGCGCTTTCACACGACTTTGGACCGGCGGCTGTTCGAACTGGCGATCCTCGTCATCGCCGTGTACTGGCGTAGCGGGCACGAATGGGCGGCGCACGCGAAGCTGGCGAAGGATGCGGGCATTAGCGACACCGTCATCGCTGCATTCCGCAACGGCGAAACGCCTGTGCTGGAGCAACCCGACGAGCAGGCCGTCTACGCTTTTGTCCACGAATTGGTGACCGGAAGGCGGGTAGGGGCCGCAACCTATGGCCTCGCCCTGGGACTGCTCGGCGAAGCGCAGCTCGTGGAGCTGGCGAACACCGTCGGCTACTATGTCGCGCTTGCCGCCATGCTCAACGCCTTCGATGTCCATCCGCCGAGCGGACTGGACGATCCGTGGCCCAATCCCGCCTGACAGGTCCGCCTAATAGGTTTGCAGCTCGGTCATGTCGTCCAGGATCTCCGGGTCGAGCATTTCAGCGAGGCGGCGCTTGGCGCGATAAACCCTTGTCTCGATGGCTTTTGCGTTGGTGCCCAGGATGTCGCCCGCCTCGCGATGCGACAGGCCCTCCAGCATCGTCAGCACCAGCGGCTCCTTCAGAGTGCGCGGAAGCTGGGCGATAGCGGCCTCCAGGCGCTGCAGCGCGGAATCCACGCGGGCGCGCGCATCGGCCGATGGCGCGGCGTTCTCGTCGGGCTTGGACGCTACTTCAAGTCCGAGCACACGGAAGGCGGCACGCTTGACGGCATTACGGCGTGCCCGGTCCCGGCACTTGTTCAGCGCGATGCGCCGGAGCCAGGCTTCGAACGGACGCTCGGGATCGTAGCGGGCAAGGGCCGCCCACGTGGAAACAAAACTTTCCTGCAGCACGTCATAGGCTTCGTCCCGGTCGGCGACGTAGCGGCGAATGAATTGATAAAGCCAGCCCTTATGCCGGCGCATCAAAGCGGCGAAGGCCACTTCGTTCCCGGCGCGCGCCGCGACGGCCAGCGACGCATCCGATGGCTCGCTGGCTTCCCTCACGATTTCGGAGACGCCGACGCGGTCAGCACATCGCGAACTTTGCGGTCGTAGACCATCTGCTGCTCGGGCGTCAGTACATCACGCACTTCCAGCACGTACATGATGGTCGCGCGCTGAAGTTCACCCAGCCCGCGTTCGACATGGGTGCTGGCTTGCTGCGCTTCCCGTCCGAAGGCCATGTCGGACATAAGGGCATCGGCCAACTCGTGGTTCGCCGTCGCCACGTCTTGCCGCAGCGTGATGCGGCGATCGTAATATTTGTCTTCGATCGCCTGGATTTCCTTCGACTGGTCGCCCGTCAGATTCAAATCGCGGCGGACGATCTCGTGTACGGTCTGGCGCAAGGGCAGGGTCTGCGCATCGGAATCCAGCGCATTTTGCGCGCCCATCCAGCCGCCGATGCCGCCGGCCAGCAGCGCCACCACCACTGTGATCAGAAGATTGCGCCAAAACGGGTTCAAATTCCGCCCTCAAGCATTACCGAGGGAGCCATGGCGCTGTCGTCCGAAAGCACGACCAATTCGCTGTTCAGCGCCCGCGGCATCGCATCGTAGTCCGTCAGTTTCGCGATCATCAGACCTGCCACCAGGGCCGCGCAGGTGACCGCCAATTGTACCTGCACCGTGTGACCGCCGAAAAAGTCCCGGCGCTTGCCGGCATCGATCCGCCGCCACACGTCGGATTCGAGCCGCGACAGGTCGCGGTCGCCAGAGGCCGTTTTCAGCCGCTGCAACATGAAATCCATCCGGTCATTCATCGCTGCTAGCTCCAAAGCCCAGGGCGTTCCTTCCATTATACGCGAAAGATCGGGCATTCCCCTCGTTTTCATTACCCTAGAGCGCAATCCGACGAAGTGGACGCCGGTTCGTCGTTAGATTGCGCGCCAAACTAAAAAATCTAGAGCATGATCCGATTCCTTTTGATCGGATCATGCTCTAGCGCGGTTGAGGGACATTGCCCTCCACAGCGTATCTTGGGAGTGTAAAGGCGGAAGGCATGGGGTAGGCGTTGAAAAGTCGGTTGCTCACGCTCGCTGTGATGGCCCTAAGTCTTGGGGCTACACCCGGTTATGCGCACCACTCCTTCGCTATGTATCTGCGCGACAAGACCGTAACGCTGTCCGGCACCGTCAAAGAATATGTCTGGACCAGCCCGCATGTGATGATTCAGGTCCTCGCCGATACGGCCAGGAACGGACGCGCGACGTGGCAGATCGAAGGTAGTTCTCCCACGGTGCTTGCGCGCGGAGGTTGGACCAGTTCGCTGTTGCGGCCCGGCGATAAAATCTCGCTCGGCATTCACCCCCGCAAGGACGGAGCGGCCGGCGGCTTGCTTGCCGACGAGCAGCAATTGCTGGTTAACGGCCAGCCGGCCAAGGGCGTGTTGTGGCTGCAGCCGCCGGGCGAAGAGGTCTGTCAGCACTAAGCCGCCGGCGTCAGGCAGGGCCCCGGCCTGTGGATATCTTTTCCGGAATGGCACATGCGGTTTGCGCACAACGTGCGCCAAATGGCCAAGAGGGGCTCCGTTACGCTCGGAAAACGAAAATCACGCGCCGTTAAATTTTGGAAATCTCCCGAGCAAAGATGACTAAAACATTGACATTTGTATGAATTGTCTTCAGTGGAGCAGGTGGGAGATTAAGGAAGGTTGGGGGGTATATGCATTTAATACCGGATACTTGGCCACACTTGCACATGCTGATCAGCGTGTTTCCGCTGGTGGGCCTCATTTTCGTGCTCTGTTTCTATGTGACGTCCGTCGTCACCAAGAATCAGACGATGCAATGGGCCTGCTTGGGCGCCATTGGCGTGCTCGGCGTCATCGCGATACCGACCTACCTAAGTGGCGATATGACTCTCGCGAAAGTCGCGGCCGATACCAAGCGCGTTTCGGCGGACATCACGGGTTATCATTATGCTTGGTCCATTGCGGCGCTCGTTGTTCTGGTCGTAACCGGCGCGGTGGCGGGTTGGGAAGCATTACGGTCGATGAAGTCGGGCCGCGTGTCGAACAATATCGTCCATTTGGTTCTCGGCCTTTCGTTCATCACGCTTATGCTGATGATCGTGGCCGGCGAAACCGGATGGGAAAGCGACCACCCGGAGCTTCATCTCGCGACACGCGCTTCGCCAGGCGTCTCGGCCAGCGACATTCCTGAAGGCGTAGGTACGCCTCAGGCTTGGTCGCATGTCCACATGATCCTGAACCACTTTCCGACCATCGGCTTCGTTATCACGCTCGCCTTCTTCATCTACGGGCTTATGCGGGATAACACGGTGATCAAGCGCACCTCGCTGGTGTTGTTCGCCGCTTGCGGCATCCTCGGCGCTCCGACCTATGTAACCGGCGCGGCTGCCATGTGGGCGCTTACCGATCCGCCGATTCTCGAAATAACAAAGGCCGCGATCAATGCCCATCGCGATATGGCGATTCTGTCGCTATTCGGCCTGGCGGCGACTGGAGCTTCGGCCTATTTCGAACTCTGGCGCTATCGCTATCGCGGCCGCTTCTCCAAGCCCGCGCTTAACTCGGTCCTGGTCCTGGCGATCGTGACCTTGGGCATCATGGCGGAAACCGGCCATCGCGGCGGTCTGATCAACCATCCGGAAATTCGGACCTCGCCAATGCCGACGGACCCCAACATCTTCTGGAGCCCGAACATCGAGAACCTGATCAATAACGTGATCTGGTTCGTGCCATGGCAGACGATCCACTTCTTCGGCTACTCGCTGGTCTTCGGCACCGTTTTGGCCGTCGTCCTGCGCGTGCTGGGCTTCTGGAAGGCGGTGCCGTTCTCCGCTGTCCACCGTCTGTTGCCGCTCGGCGTCTTCGGGGTGATCATGAACGTGTTCACGGGCATGCTGATGCTGATGGCGGACACCTATCGCTACGTGAATGAGACCAGCTTCATTCCGAAGATGTTCTTCCTTCCGATCGGCGCGATCGTCGTCATGTATTTCTCCCTGTCCGACTCCCTGTGGAACGTCAAAGCGGGAGAGGACGCGCCAATTACGGCCAAGTGGTTCGCCGTGATCCTGCTTATCTCATGGATAGGCGTGATCATGGGCGGCCGTTTGCTGCCGTACGTCTGATATCGACCGGGGAAGGATTTAGACCATGAATTTGCTTCTTTTGGTTATTGGCTTGGCGATTGTGGTGTTGGGCATCACGTTCGGGGGCATGTACCTCCTGAACAAGGCTATCGACGACACCAATCGCTAACCGGCCAATCGTTGTCCGGCCAGTATGAGCCGGAACATGACATTACTATCGTGGGGAGGATGACGTGCTCGAGGTAATCCAAAGTACTGAGTACGCGACGTGGGTCAGAGAGTCTTGGGGGTGGCCGTATGCGCTGACGCTCCATGCCTTTGGCAACGCGATTGTTGTTGGTTTGATTTTCATTATTGCGCTGCGGCTGTTCGGATTGTTCCGTACAATTCCGATCACGGCGCTGCCGCGCCTGATCCCGGTCATTTGGGTCGGCTTCATCATTCAGGTTTACAGCGGCACGACGCTGTGGGTTTCAAAGCCCGCGCGTTATCTGGCTGACGGCATGTTCGAGTGGAAGCTGATCTTCGTGCTCACAGGCGCGATCGTGACGATCTACTTCCAGAAGCGTCTGAAGGCGGAAGCCGCCAGTTGGCAGGCTGCAGGAAAAGCGCCGCCGAGTGCGATGCGGTTCGTGGCGATCACCGCCCTCGTCTGGGCCGCCGTGCTCGTCGTTGGCCGTCTGACCGCTTATCTTGGCCAGCTTTATACAGCATAAACGCTTCCGCCTTTTCGGAAGTCGAAGGCTCAAACCGCCGCACTCCAATCGGGTGCGGCGGTTTTTTATTGGGTTTCTATGTGAGTGGGCGCCTGTTGGCGAACCTCTGTTGTCCAGCAAAATCCTTTAGCGGCGAAGCTTTTTGCGGCTAAGGTATGCTTACATTCGGACTGATAATTGTGGGGGCTCGATGCTGGAAGGCTTTGCCGAATGGCTGTCTTTGACGCCTGCCAATGCGGTCGTTTCAGACACCAATGAATTTTTGACCTGGCTGATTATTCCGCTCTCGCAGTGCATTCACATCATTTGCGTCGCGATAGTTATGATGTCGGCTGGGCTTCTGAACATGCGCCTCTTGGGCTTTACGGGCAGGCAGCAAAGCTTTGCTAAAATGTCCGCCGATCTCATGCCGTGGTTTTGGACGGCCCTCATTGTTCTGTTCCTCACGGGAACCGTGCAGACGCTTGCCGAACCCGCGCGTGAGCTTCTCAACATCGGCTTCAAGACGAAAATGGTCCTGCTGTTCATCACGGTCCTCATCATGATGTTTTATGAGCGGACCACGAAACGCGATCCGAACTATTGGAGTGCGCCCGCGAATCGCAATCTCGCGAATGCTTTGGCAAGCGTCTCCCTGGTGCTGTGGATCGGCATAGCGGCGGCCGGACGAATGATCGCTTATCTCGATCTACGCCCCCAATAACGGCGGAGCAGCTGGCAATGGATTTCCTCATCGGCATTTTTCAGTGGGTCAACGATCTGTCTTTCTCGGAAGGGATGCGCAGCTCCTTCTGGATGTTTCCGGCGTTCGAGACGCTTCACGTCATCGCCATCGTCATCGTGCTCGGCTCGATCACGCGCCTCGATATGCGATTGATGGGCCTGGTCTGGCGCGACCGTCCGGTGACCGAGGTTGCGGACGAGATGCTTCCCTGGACGTGGACCAGCTTCGTCATCGCCGCCATCTTCGGGGCCATGCTCTGGATGTCGAAGCCGCTGACCTATTTCGGGATCGCCTTCTTCGACATGAAGATGATCCTCATGCTGCTTGCCGGCCTCAACATGCTCTACTTCCAGTTCGTCACATTCAGGGATGTGGCGCTATGGGACCGGCAGCGGATTCCGCCGCAAGCGGTGCGCGTTCAGGGCGCCGTTTCGCTCGGATTCTGGTTGATGGTCGTCGTATGCGGCCGGCTGATCGGGTTTGTCTGATCACACCACCGCATAACCGCGGCTGACGAACCAATACAGCCCCAGGGCCACAAGCACCGCGGAGAGAACGTCCACGGTGATCGCCCGCGGGAGCGTCAGCTTGAAATATCGGAGCAGCGCGAGCCCCAGCAAAATCACGCCCACCACGGCCAGCTGACCGATTTCGACGCCCGCGTTAAAGCCGACAAGAAGTTCGGCAAGGCGTTCGGGGGGCAGCTTCATTTCCAGAAGATTGGCCGCGAAACTGAAGCCGTGAATCGTGCCGAAGACCAGCGTCACCAGCAGGCGCAAGCGCGCCGCGTCTTTGATGAACCCCGCCATCATCATGTAATTGGTGGCGAAGATCGCCGCGCCAATCACCAGATAAACCGGCAAGGCGTTGAATCCGGCGAAACCCGCAAGCGCAAACGCCAGCATGATGCCGCCAAAGGCGAGCGCGATCGTGCCCCGGCGATGCGCGCTCTCCGCGATGTTCTCCGCCGCGATCAACGCGATGGTGAGGCCGACGAGTGAGTCGATGTACTCGGCATGCGGACGAATGATGCCGGTCACCGCAAGGCTGAGCGAAATGCTGTGCCCGATGGTGAAACCGGTGATGACGAAGACCAGGTCCCGCAGCCGGCTCGACAGCAGCACCAGCGCCAGCAGAAAGGCCTGATGATCGTATCCGGTGAAGATATGATCGATGCCCATGGCGATGTATTGCAGGAAACTCGCATTTTGCAGCGGGCTGTCACCGGACGCCGACGCCAAGCCCAGCGTCCGTTGATCCGGTGTCAGGATTTGCGAAATCAGATCGCCTTTTTCCGTGATGATCTGCGCATAGGTGATGTGCGTGGGCACGATGTCGAAGAAGGCGGATGAATGGATCGCCATCTTCGCCGCATCGGTGCAGCTGAACACCATTTCAAAACGGCGAAAGCCTTCCGTGGCGCCAACAGCGCGCACATCCTCGCTGCGCTTGCACGCGTCATCGCCTTCCACGACGGCGACGTTCTTGCGCACATAATCCGTCAGCTCGGCATTGGTGATGGGCGTGCGGTCGGGGTGCGCTAGCCGCGGCAATTCAATTTCGGGAATGGTGAAGGCCACATGCACGGTGGTGCCGGCAATCTGCCAAACCGACTGCGTTTCGCTTTTGGTATGGGCAAGGGCGGGGAAAGCAAGGCTAAGCAAAAAAAGAAGGACTACGCAAAACAGAGATCCTCCCCTGCGAAGCGGGGGAGGGGGACCGCCGCAGGCGGTGGAGGGGGCGGCCGGGCGCTTGGACCTATTCAACAAAGGTGCCCCGCTGATTTATTTGTACTTGAACGTCCACGAGCAGAGGCGCACCCGCCCCCTCCACCATGCTTTGCATGGTCCCCCTCCCCCGCTTCGCGGTGGAGGAGCATCTGCATGCGCGCCCCCATCATCGGAACTCCGGGGCGAGCTGGATGTCGGCTTTGCTTTTTAGATATTGCAGGTTGGCTGACTCAACGCGGGCCTGCTCGTCTTTCTTGTAATCCTGAAACACCGCGTCGCGTGCGTCGGCGAAGGTGCGCTCGGCCGCTTGCTGGCGTTTCTCCATAAACAGCACATGCGTGATGCCGCCGTCCTCCACCGGGTCGGAGGCTTGGCCCGCCGCGAGCTTCGATGCGACCGCATAAAGTTGCGGGCTCAGTTTAATGCGAACGGCGAAGTCGAACATGTCGCCGCGGTCGAGCTTGCCCGAATCTTTCAATCCGTTGGTCGCGGCGGCATCGTCGCCACTGGTGCCTTTGCGAAATGCGTCCGCCGCCGTTTTCGCTTTCGCGCGCGCCTGTTCAGGCGTGGTGGTTTCGTCCGGCTGCACGATCAAGTCGCGCAGGGTCATGATGCCCTCGCCGGAATATTTATCGCGATGCGCGTTGAAATAGGCTTCGAGCTGTTGGTCCGAAGGCTGCTGCGCTAGCACGTCGGCATCGACCTCAAGCTGCACGCCGGCAACTTCGGCGGCGCGCACGTCCGGATCGGAAGCGGCAAGGTCCACCTCCAGCCCGCGCTGGACCATGATCTCTTCGTCGATCATTTCCTGCAAAACTTTGAGCCGCTGCTCCTTCGTCGTCTGATCGTACGGCATCGCCGTTTCAACCTGCGTCTGGGCAACGAAATCGGAGCGCAGGATGTGACGTCCGTTGATAAGCGCGATGTCTTCCGGCGGAACACCGGCGATGCGCGTGCCCGCTGCCGTGAACAGACCATACGCGGCGATGCCGAGCCCCAGTGCGGTGCCGCACGCGAACAGTGTCAGCGAACGGCGCGGATGCACCTCCGCCATGCGTGTCCAGAAATCCGCTTTTGGTGTTCTCTGGTCCATGGTTATCCTGCGGTCTGCTCCGTTTCCGCGCCGGGCGGTTGGTTGCTCGGAGACGCCGGAGCCTCCTGCGATAAGGAATGCACGTAGACGGCAATGGCGCGAATGGTGGCGAAGGACAGCTTGCCGGCCCAGGCCGGACACTTGCCGTGCCGCCCATCGTAGATGGATTTGTAGAGCGCCTCATCGCTGTTGCCGAACAGCGTATCGTCGTCGAGCAGGCTGGGGGCGCCGTAATCGGAAATCCCGCTCGCATCGCGCGAATGGCAATCGTAGCAGACACCTTTGTCCTGAAAGATGGCGCTGCCGCGCTCGGCTGCGGCTGGATCGGCTTCCTGTTTGCGCAGGGTATGCATATAGGCGATCACGTCTTTGATCTCAGCTGGGCTCAGGGCGTTTTGTCTGCCGATGGCGGGCATGTCGGTGACGTTGTGGGATTTTCCCACTCCCGCGCGGATGCCATACAGCACCGTGCGCTCGATGTCGGACACGCGCCCGAAATCGTAGAGCCAGATGTTGTCGCTGAGGTTCGGCACACCCGTGCGTGTGCTGCCTCGCATGTCCGCGCCGTGACAGGAAGCGCAGTTCGCCTGGAATGCACTGCGCCCCATGGACATAGCGTAGGGTGCAAGTGCCGTGTCCATCGGGATACGATCGGCGGGCTCCATCACCAAGCGGCGGTTCAGCAGATAGCCGTCCGCCCACGCATAGGCGGAATAGCCCAGAACGAGTGCAGCGATAGCCACGGCGGCGTGCCAAAGCCGCAGCCGTGCCCGCAAAGATTTTGGCGCATGACGCATCTTATCCATGCATGCCGCCCCGTCTCACCGCTCCCATATTCGATGGCGGATTGCTTAGCATATTGTCCTGGCTTTAGGGTGCCGCTGCACCCGTTCAAATACGCGGCCTAAGCCGCCAACCCTTGCCGGGCCTGAGTGTTCGTAAACCCATGTTGATTGGCCAGCCGAGACAGGCACCGGCGTTTTTGGCCGCCCTGGAATCCGTTCAGGGCTGGACGCGGCGGCGTTTCAAACTGAAGCCCGAAGCCGCTGTGCTGGTGTCGGAAATGGCGTGCCGCCTGCCAGGCTGTCCGCCGCTGGAAACGGTGGTGGCGTTCTGGACCGAGGACGAACAGCGGCATCAGTTCAAACTGTACAAGCCGCTGCTCGACGTCACCTATGACGACATCGGCTGGCTGATCGGCTCCCCCGCCAGCCACGACAACTCCAGTTGGGACTGCTGCTAGACGGCTCCTCCCCCGCGCCTTCGCGGGGGAGGGGGACCGCGAAGCGGTGGAGGGGGCGGCCGCGCGAAAATCGTTTCTCGCGGAGGCGCGGAGAGTCGCGGAGCACTAACCCAACTGATTCATCGTGATGCGGAAGGGCTTCACGTCCACGCTCTGCATCAGGCCGCAAGTCACGTACGGATCGTTCTGCGTAAAGGCGATTGCGGCGGCTTTGTCGGACGCTTCCAGGATCAGGAGCGAGCCCGCCATGTTGCCCTGCTCGTCGAGATACGGCCCGCCGAGTTTGACTTGGGCGACTTGGCCGTCTTGATGCGCATAGGCCAAATGCGCTTCCCGGTTGGCCATGCGCAAGGCAAGGCTGTTCGGCTTGTCGATGTAAGACACCACGAAAAGCGCCATCTGATCCTCCGTTGTTTATTCGGCCGTTGCCGGCGTTTCTTCCGCGATGCAGGCCTCGAAGCCATTTTGCAGTTCGGCGCGGTCTAAATTGCGCCCGATGAACACCATGCGCGAATAGCGCGGCTCGCCCGGACGCCACTCGCGTTGCATGTCGCCTTCCAGGATCATGTGTACCGCCTGAAAGACCAGACGTCGCGGATTGTCCTTCACGTCGATGATGCCCTTGGCGCGCAGAATGTCCGGGCCTCTAACTTTGCACAATTCTGTCAGCCAGCGCCCGATCTTGCGGCGGTCCATTGGCTTGTCCGTCTTCAGCGAAATGCTTTCGATGCCGTGGTCGTGCTCATGATCGGATGCCGCGTGCTCATGGCCGTGATCGTGATCGTGGCCGCAGTGCTCGTCATGGACGTGCCCCGCTTCTCCATGCTCCGGATTGAGGAAATCCGGCTCCAGCTCGGTAATGCGCTCCAGATTGAACCCGCCGCGTCCGAGGATGAGATCGAGGTTAACGTTCGCCCGTTGCGCCCGGTGGATGGGCGCCATCGGGTTGATCCGGTGAATATGCGCCTCGATCGCGCGCAGCTCCTCCTCGCTGACGAGATCGGTCTTGTTCAGCACGATCTGGTCGGCAAAAGCGATCTGTTCGAGCGCCTCGCGACTGTCGGCCAGCCGCATCTCGACGTGCTTGGCGTCAACCACGGTCGTAACCGAATCCAGTTCGGTTTTCGACCGCAGGAAGCCGTCGACGAAAAAGGTCTGCGCCACCGGCCCGGGATCGGCGAGGCCGGTCGTCTCCACGATGATCGCGTCGAAATTTCCGCCTTTGGCGAGAAGGCCGTGCATCGTGCGAATCAGGTCGCCACGAACCGTGCAGCAGATGCAGCCATTGTTCATTTCGAACAATTCTTCATCCGTGTTCAGGATCAGCTCGTTGTCGATGCCGATCTCGCCGAACTCGTTCACGATCACGGCGTATTTCCGGCCGTGGTCCTCGGACAGGATGCGGTTCAACAGGGTGGTCTTGCCGGCGCCAAGGTAGCCGGTCAGAACCGTCACAGGGATCAGGCTTTTTTGCTCCATGGCTGATGTTGTAGGGGCCAATTTCCGCCTCGCGCAACCCCCATCCCCGTCCATATTGACCGCGCCGGGTCCGCTGGCCTTATTAGGCTTTGCCTTGATGGATAACCGCCCCCATGACTGAACTTCGCCACGCCTATGTCTGCGATGCCGTGCGCACCCCGATTGGCCGCTTTGGCGGCGCCCTCGCTTATGTCCGGACGGACGATCTGGCGGCGGTTCCCATCATGGCGCTCATGGCGCGCAATACGGATGCGGACTGGGGCGCGCTGGATGAGGTGATCCTTGGCTGCGCCAACCAGGCCGGGGAGGACAACCGCAACGTCGCGCGCATGGCGGCGCTGCTTTCGGAACTGCCCGAATCAGTGCCGGGAGCGACGATCAACCGGCTTTGCGCGTCAGGCCTGGATGCGGTGGGGACGGTAGCCCGGGCCATCCGGGCGGGCGAGATCGACTTTGCGATTGCCGGGGGCGTCGAATCCATGACCCGCGCGCCGCTGGTGATGGGCAAGGCCGAGACCGCGTTTCAGCGTTCGGCGGAGGTGTTCGATACCACCATCGGCTGGCGTTTCGTCAATCCGATCATGAAGGCGCGGTTTGGAGTCGATGCCATGCCCGACACGGCGGAGAATTTGGCTGAGGAGCACAAGATCAGCCGCGCCGATCAGGACCAGTTTGCGTGGCGCAGCCAGCAACGGGCAGGCCGGGCCATGGACAGCGGCTATTTCGCCGAGGAAATCGTGCGGGTTCAGGCCAAGGACGCGCGCGGCAAGCCGCTCGTTTTCGATAAGGACGAACATCCGCGTCCGCAGACCACGCTGGAAGACCTCACCAAGCTGAAAGCACCGTTCCGTAATCCCGGCACCGTGACAGCGGGCAACGCGTCGGGCGTCAATGACGGCGCGGCGGCCATGATCCTGGCGTCGGAGCCAGCTCTGAATAAGCATGGCCTGCGGCCGCGCGCCCGGGTGCTCGGTATGGCAACGGCCGGTGTGGCGCCGCGCGTTATGGGCATTGGCCCCGTCCCGGCGACGCAAAAGCTGATGGCGCGGTTGGGAATGAAAATCAGTGACTTCGATACGATCGAATTGAACGAAGCCTTCGCGGCGCAATCGCTTGCCGTCACACGCGGCCTTGGTCTGCCCGACGATGCCGCGCATGTGAATCCCAATGGCGGCGCCATCGCATTGGGCCATCCCTTGGGCGCAAGCGGCGCGCGCCTTGTACTCACCGCTATCCATCAGCTGGAAAAAACCGGCGGCAAACGCGCCCTTGTGACGTTGTGTGTCGGCGTCGGCCAAGGCGTCAGCGTCGCGCTCGAACGCGTCTAACCCCCCAAAAACTTCGCCCGCGCGATCCCTTGGGACCGCGCGGGCGATTGCAACATTCCCGCGAACGATTAGCGGTTCGCGGTGCTGGTGTAGGCCACGGTCGCCGGCGCCGGCAGCGATGCCAGATAGGCCGTGATGTTGACCATGTCGTCATTGGTCAGATTGGCCGCGACTTTCTTCATCAGGTCGGCCATGTCGCCATGGCGCGCGCCCTGCTGGAAGTCGTAAAGCTGCCGCGCGATGTAGCTCGGCGAGCGGGCGGCGATGCCCGGTACCGAACCCAATCCGTGCAGATCGTCGCCATGGCAAACGGTGCAGGCGATGGTCTTGCCGTTGCCGCCGGTGGTCACGAGCTGCTTGCCCTTTTCGGTTGCGCCTTTCGGTACATAGGCGATGAAGCCAGAACGCGGGTTGCGCAGCGTCTCGGTGTCATTCGGCTTTTCCGGGACTTCGATGACGCGGGCGCCGATCGGCTCCGTGCCGGCTTGTGCGCCTTCCAGCGGAAGGAACAGACCGCCCTGACTGCGGGTTTTCGGCACGGTGTCGGTTTCGACGACCTTGACCCACGACGTCCACTTCAATGTGGCGAAGTAAGCGGCGGCCTGTTCGATCTCCTGATCCGTCATGGATTTGGCGAAGGTTACCATGGCCTGTGTGTTGGCCTTGCGGCGCTCGGCGCTGGCGCGCTGGTCGTTCTTCATGTTTTGGAGCTGACGAACGATATATTCCTTGGGCAGACCGGCAGGGCTGGCATTTTCCGAGCGGCCTTTGCCGTTGGGATAATGGCAAAGCGAGCAGGCAACGATGCCGCGCGAGTCGTCACCTTCGGCGACGATCTTCGGCATGGACGGGTGATCGCCAGGGAACCAGTCGGCGGGCGCAACGCGGGCCGGCGTGTCGTTATCCTTCCGGCCGCGGATCTGGTTGAACGTGAACTGTTTGTCGGCGCCCGGCAGCGACAGCATCTTGCCATCGTCGCGCGCGGGCGGCGCAGCCGGCGTGCCCGCGGGCGGTACGCCGTAAGCCCATGCGGGGTAATTCGAGTCGGCAGCCTGCAACGCGCTCACGCCCACAAAGGCGCTTCCCATCAAAAGCGCGATCCCTAGTAATCTTTTCATTGTAGATCCTCCCTGATCCTCAGGGGCCAATTTGCCACAAGGAAGGGCATTCTGCCAGCCGGAAGGACGCCACTGGCCGTCAATCGTGCTCAGGGCGGCTTCGTGCCGGGGGGCGCGCTACTGCTGTTGCTGCTGCTGCTGGAAATAGGACTGCTCGGTGGGACCGGTCTTTTCCTTGGTCGCGCTGATCGGGCGGGCGACCCGCAGGAATTCCTCGTGCCGGACCGGGGCCGATGTGGGTTCCACAGTCACAGCCACTGCCAGCTCGCTTTCCGCATCGCCCTTGAACGTGCCTCGCGTCGGCGGGACGTCGGCGTAGTCGCGCCCGACGGCCACCCGGATGTGGCGCTCCCCGGCCATGATGTTGTTGGTCGGATCGAAACCAACCCAGCCGAAACTCGGGAGATAGGCCTCGACCCAGGCATGGGTCGCGTCCTCGGCCGAACGGTCTTTGTCCTGGCGGCGATGGTAGAGATACCCCGAGACGTAGCGCGCAGGGACGCCCCAGTTCCGCGCGATCGCGATCATGATATGGGCGAAGTCCTGGCAGACGCCCCGGCGTTCTTTGATTGCCTGTGCAATCGGGGAGTGGACCTGGGTAATGCCCACTTCGTATTCGAACGCGCCATAGATGACCGCGTTGAGCTTTCGTAGCGCCGTCAGCGTGTCGCCTTCCGGCCGTTCAAGCTGGTGAGCCGCGGTAAACCTGGCCAGCTCCGGCGAAAGGCAGGCGAAGTCCGATGGACCGAGCAGGTCGTAATGTTCGGCGCGCAAATTGAGGCCGTTATACCGCTGCCATTCCAGCGCGTCGGCGGTGGCGGGAAGCGCAACCGCGTGGCTAACCTCGATGACGGACTGCGCTTCGATGCGCAGCTCCGAATGCTCCCGCAGCACGTTGAAATGGTAGACGGCGTTGCCGAAATGATCCGTATACGCATAAAGCTGCGCGCGCGGCATGGTGGCGATCTGAAAATTGCGCAGCGACTGGCGCCCTTCGGACCGCGGCTGCATCCTGAGTTCCATCACCGATTGGCGCACCGGATTGGAGTAGCGGAAGCGCGTGACGTGCCGGACCGAATAAAACATCAGAGCGTTCCGTTCCTACAGCACCGTTTCGGCGTCATAACTGATGTAAGCGGCCTGGACCGCTTCATGGATTTGTTCGCATTGCGACATGATGTTGGTGAGGAAAAGGTCGATGGTGCCGCCCATCAATTCCTCGATCTGGCCGAAATCGACACTGGCTTTCAGGCGTCCCGCCAGTCTTTCGCAAGCCGCGCGCCGTTGCGCAGGGGCCCCTGACGCCACGCGCGTCAAAGCGTCGGTCAGCCGCTCCACGGCAAACCGCACGGAATGGGGAAACTCCGGATCGAACAGCAGGAATTCGGCGATGCGGTCGCGGCGGATATTGGCCGTGTAGACTTTGCAATAGGCCTCGAACGCGGTGCAGAAGCGCAGCAGAACCACCCAATCGAGGTAACTCGGCGCCGTTCCCGACCGCGACGCACGGCCGAAATGCAGATCCAACAGACGGCTCAGCAGCTGGGCGCGCTCGATGTAGCGTCCGAGCTCCAGGAAGTACCAGCCCTCCCCGTGGCGCATGGTCGAATAGGTAATGCCTTCCAGCATCAGCAATTCGTCCACGGCGTCGCGGAAGATGTGGCCCGGTTGGTCGTTCCACACGGTCGCAAGGTCCATTGGCGCGAGCCGCAGATAAAGCCGGTTGAGCTGATTCCACATCTCGGTGGAAATCTGCTCCCGAACCTGGCGGGCATTGTCGCGGGCCGATTGCAGCGAGGCGATAAGGGAAGAAGAATTTTCCGGGTCGAACGCCAATGCCCGCGTAATCTCGAATGCATCGGCAGCCGCGGACGGCACATGCTCGTCTCCGGATAAACCGGCCGCGACGCGACGCCACGACAACTCCGCTTCGCGCGGTGTTTGCTCCAGGAGTGTTTCAAGTTTGACGGCCAGGAGGCGGCTGGTGTGCTCGGCGCGCTCCAGATAGCGGCTCATCCAGTAGAGGTTGTCGGCGACGCGGCTCAGCATGTCACGCGCTCAGCACCCAGGTGTCTTTGGAACCGCCGCCCTGGCTGGAATTGACCACCAGACTTCCGCGCTTCAACGCTACGCGCGTCAGGGCGCCCGGCGCGATAGTCGTCTGTTCGCCGTGCAGGATGAACGGGCGCAAATCGACGTGCCTGGGTTCGATGGCGCCCTCGATAAAACAAGGCGCGGTCGAAAGCTGGATCGTGGGCTGGGCGATGTAATTGTCGGGATCGGCTTTGATCTTCTCGGCAAAAGCTTCGCGCTCGGCCGTCGAAGCGTGCGGTCCGACGAGCATCCCATAGCCGCCCGATTCGCCGACCGCTTTGACGACCAGCGAGTCCAGATTGGCGAGCACATGGGACAGCGATTTTGGTTCACGGCAGAGAAAGGTCTCGACGCTGGCGAGAATCGGTTCTTCCGAGAGGTAGTACCGGATCAGCCGCGGCACATAGGCGTAAACCGCCTTGTCGTCGGCAATGCCCGTGCCCGGCGCGTTGGCGATTACGACGTTACCCGCGCGATAGGCGTTGAACACACCCGGCACACCCAAAGTGGAGTCCGCGCGGAACGCCAGCGGGTCGATGAAATCGTCGTCGATCCGGCGATAGATCACGTCGAGGCGCTTCAACCCCGAGGTGGTCCGCGCGTAGACGCAATTGTCGTTAACCACGATGTCGCGGCCTTCGACCAGTTCGACACCCATTTGGCGGGCGAGGAACGCATGCTCGAAATAGGCCGAGTTGAACACGCCCGGCGTCAGCACCGCGATGGACACATCGTCCTGAAACGGCGCCAGCGACCGCAACGTCGCCAGCAGGTCTTGCGGATAATGTTCAATGGGGCGCACGCCCGCCGTGCGGAACAGCGCCGGAAAGGCCCGCCGCACTACGTCGCGATTGGCGAGCATGTAGGACACGCCCGAGGGCACGCGCAGATTGTCTTCCAGTACGACGAACGTGCCGTCCTCGCGCCGCACCAGATCGGTACCGCATACATTGACATAGGCGCCATGCGGCACGGGAATGCCGCGCATCTCGCGGCGATAATGTTTCGAGCCGTAAATGAGTGCGCGCGGGACGAGGCCGTCCCGCAGCACGCGGCCGTCCGCATAGATGTCGTGCAGGAAAAGGTTCAGCGCCTGAATACGCTGCTTCAATCCCGCTTCAAGCCGGGCCCATTCCGCCGCCGTGATGATACGCGGCAACAGGTCGGTGGGGATGATCCGCTCCGTCGACGAATTGTCGCCATAGACGGTGAAAGTGATGCCCTGGTGCAGGAACGATTGCTCGCAAGCCTGCTGGCGCCGCCGCAATTCGTCGCTGGACAGTTCCGAAACGCGCTCGGATAGCTCGGCATAATGCCGCCGAACGGTACCGTCCGAAGCGAACATTTCGTCTAGGGCGCCCCGAGGCGGTAATTCGCATAATGCCCAGAATGCATCCACGAGCCCGGTAAGCGGGCATGGTCCTGCGCGTCGGCGAACAGCGTTTGCTGCATATGCGAAAGGAGATAGGAGTGCGAGCGAGCCGTCAAGATAGGGCTTACGGAATCTCATGTCGCAGGCTGGTAATCAGGCCGCTTAAACAGCCGGCCTATGCTGCCAACCGGACAAGTAGTCCAAGCATGACGAGGTACGTCGCCTGGTGGACGAATTGATCGGCACCGAACAAGGCCCAATATAGGTTTGAGTCGTCTTTAACGACGCTTAGGCGCGTGACCCCGGCCTTGGTCCAGTCGACGTGATAGTGGACTACGGCCTCGGCGAGAGGCAGCCCGACGATCAGCAGCGGCGCCCCTGTTAGGAGTGCGACAGCCGGTACCGACATGATGCCGTGCAGCCCGGAATGCAGCAGGCCGCCGGGGTGGCCGTAAGTCCCCTTATTCCGCAGCTGATACTTCGTCTGGATCACAAAATCGCAGATGAAGTGCTTCACCTGGAAAAGCACCATGGCCCAGAACAAATGTGCCAGTTCGGCGCTCACCGGCCCGACCTTTCCGGCGCCACGCTGGCCACGATGGTCGCGTCCAGCTTCTCATAATCGGAATAACCGATCGTCTCGTACAGCTCTTTGCGCGTCTGCATCCGCGAAAGCATGTTGTGCGTACCGCCGTCGCGTTTGATGGCGGCGTAGAGTTCTTCCTGCACCTTGGCCGCCACGCGCATGGCGCTGGCCGGCCAGATCACCATTTTATAGCCCATGGCCTCGAACTCGTTCGCGGTGAACACGGGCGTGCGTCCGAATTCTGTCATATTGGCAAGCAGTGGCGCTTTCACGCGGGAGGCAAATTCGCGGAACATCTCAGCATTGGTTAATGCCTCCGGGAAAATCGCATCGGCGCCGGCTTCCAGATACAGCTTGGCGCGGGCCACGGCGCCGTCCATGCCTTCCGCATCGGCGGCATCCGTGCGGGCGATGATGAACAAGTGCCGGCGCGCTTTGACGGCGGCGGCGATCTTCGCGGCGGCATCGCGCGCGTCCGCCAGTTTCTTGTCGTTCAGATGGCCGCATTTCTTCGGCAATAGCTGATCTTCGATATGAACCGCGGCCGCGCCCGCATCCTCAAAGCTGCGGACCATATGCATGGTGTTCAGCGCCTCGCCATGCCCGGTGTCGCCGTCCACCAGCACCGGCAAACCCGACGCGCGGGCGACCTGCCGGATGAAAAAGCAGACTTCCTCGACCGTGATGATGCCCAGATCGGGCAAGCCCATGGTGCCCGTCATCGCACTGCCACCGCAGTAGAGTGCGTCGAAGCCGGCGCGCTTGGCCAGCAGCGCCGCCATGCCCGTATGCGCGCCGGGGATCTGGAGAATTTGCGGCCGCGCCAGCAGCGCGCGGAACCGCTCACCGGCTGGCTTTTCGGGTAGATCGGCGCCCACAAGGAACGGCATCGGTTCGGCTCCTAATCAGACAACATACAAGTCGACATAATCGCACACGCTCATTGCTTCGAGCTGTGACTGATCCAACGATACGGAAAGTATTTTTTCCTGCCGCTTCGGCGCAAAGCGCCGCGCAAGATTGGTGCGGAATTTCTCGACCAGCAACGGAATGCCGTCGGTACGCCGGCGCTTGTGCCCGATGGGATATTCCACCACGACTTCCGGCAGCGCGGTCCCGTCTTTGAACAGAACGGTCAGGCCATTGGCGATCGAGCGCTTCTCGGGATCGTGGTAGTCGCGGGTGAATTGCGTGTCTTCCGCACACGTCATCTTGTCGCGCAGCGCATCGATGCGCGCGTCTGTAGCGATCTCGTCCTCGTAATCCTTCGCCGTCAACCGCCCGAAGATCAGCGGCACCGCGACCATATATTGAATGCAATGGTCGCGGTCGGCGGGGTTTGCGAGCGGCCCGCGCTTGTCGATAATTCGCATGGCCGCTTCATGCGTGCGGATGTTGATCGTGGCGATGTCTTCCACGCGCCGGCCCTGAGCCGCCATCTGCCGGTACAGCGTCATAGCCGCTTCGACCGCGGTCTGGGAATGGAATTCCGCCGGAAAGGAAATCTTGAACAGCACGTTTTCCATCACGTAGGAGCCGTAGGGCCGCTGGAAGCGGAACGGCTTGCCTTTGAACAGCACGTCGTAAAAGCCCCAACCCGGCGCGCTCAGCGCCGTGGGGTAGCCCATCTCACCCGTCGCCGAGATCAGGGCCAAACGCACGCCGCGGCTGGTGGCATCGCCCGCCGCCCAGCTTTTGCGCGAACCCGTATTAGGCGCGTGGCGATAGGTGCGCAGCGATTGGCCGTCCACGAACACCTGCGACAGCGCATTGATGAGGGCATCGCGCGACAGGCCCAGAAGTTGCGACACAACCGCCGTGGTCGCCAGCTTCACCAGGACGACATGATCCAGGCCAACCTTGTTGAACGAATTTTCCAGTGCGATCACGCCCTGAATTTCATGTGCCTTGATCATCGCGGTGAGCAGGTCGCGCATCAGAAGCGGCGGCTTGCCTTCCGCGATCCGGTTGCGCGACAGCCAGTCCGCCACGGCCAGAATCCCGCCCAGATTGTCGGACGGATGGCCCCATTCCGCGGCCAGCCAGGTGTCGTTGAAATCCAGCCACCGGATCATCGCGCCGATATTGAACGCGGCCTGCACGGGATCGAGTTGAAAGGGCGTACCGGGCACGCGCGCGCCATGGGGCACCACCGTTCCGGGGACAATCGGCCCGAGCAGTTTCGTGCAGGCGGGATATTCCAATGCCTCCAGTCCGCAGCCCAGCGTATCGATCAGGCAGTTGCGGGCCGTTTCAAAGGCCAGCGGGCTTTCGACCCGGTAATTCAGGACATAATCGGCAATATCGGTAAAGACGGCGTCGGGCTTAGGCCGCGCCGCGTCAAAGGAAGTGCTCATCAATGGCGCTCTGCGATCGGCACGAAAGGACGGTTTTCCGGGCCGGTATAATTGGCGGAAGGGCGGATGATCTTGTTGTCGAGTCTCTGCTCGAGAATGTGCGCGCTCCAGCCGGAGGTGCGGGCAACGACGAAGAGCGGCGTGAACATCGCCGTCGGCCATCCCATCAGGTGATAAGAGACGGCGCTGTACCAATCGAGATTGGGGAACATTTTCTTCGCGTCCCACATCACCCTCTCGATGCGCTCGGCAATGTTGTACAGCCCCATCGACCCAGCGTCCTGAGACAGCTTGTGGGCCACGTCCCGGATGATGCGGTTGCGCGGGTCGCTGACCGTGTAGACGGGATGGCCGAAGCCGATGATGACTTCCTTTGCCGCGACCCGCGCCCGAATGTCGGCTTCGGCCTGATCGGGCCCTGGGTACCGGCTCTGCACCTCGAAGGCGAATTCGTTGGCGCCGCCATGCTTGGGGCCCCTCAACGCGCCAATCGCGCCGGCTACGGCGGAATAAACATCGCTGCCCGTGCCGGCGATCACACGCGCGGTAAAGGTGGACGCATTGAACTCATGCTCCGCGTACAGATTAAGTGAGGTGTGCATGGCTCGCACGAAAGCCGCGCTCGGCCTCTTCCCATGCAGCAGATGCAGCAAGTGGCCGCCGATGGACTCATCGTCGGTTTCCACCTCGATGCGCCTGCCGCTATGGGCGAAGTGGTGCCAATAGAGCAGCATCGAGCCGAAAGACGCCATCAGGCGGTCTGCAATGTCGCGGGCGCCGAAAAGATTATGGCTGTCCCGTTCCGGCTCAACGCAGCCGAGCGCTGAGGCCCCGGTCCGCATCACGTCCATGGGGTGGGAGGACGCGGGCAAGGCTTCGAGCACGGTCCGGACGCTTGCGGGGATGCCGCGCAGGGACCGCAGCTTTGCCTTGTACGCCATCAGCTCCGCCGCGCTGGGCAGCTTTTCGTGGATGAGGAGGTAGGCGATCTCCTCGAACTCACAGCGCTCCGCAATGTCCAGGATATCGTAGCCGCGGTAATGCAGATCGTTGCCGGTCCGCCCCACGGTGGACAGCGCCGTATTGCCGGCGACGACGCCGGACAGGGCGACGGATTTCTTGGGTTTGAAGCCGGGGTTCTGGTCGTTCACCTTAATTCTCCCGCGAGAGGGGCGGGATGATAGGGAGCCGCCCCGATTAATCCAAGGCCGGGTTTGCCAGCTGCGCCGGCTCTCCCCGGCTGGCCGCCTGCTTGCGGGGCCTCCTGCCATCCGGTACCACGGCTTCGGTAGCTGCGTTGTTTTTCGCGAGTCGCCCCGTCTATGCCTCAGGTTACCCCCTTTCCGCAGCGATTTGCCCAGGCCGCGCACTCCCAGAGCGAGGCGCGGGCAGCGGAGCTGTCCGTCGTCATCCCGACCTTCAAGGAGCGGGCGAACGTCGCGATCCTGGTCGAGAGGCTGGATGCCGCCCTTTCGGGCCACGCCTGGGAGGCCATCTTCGTCGATGACGATTCCCCGGATGGGACGACAGAGGCGGTCAGGTCCATCGCGGCCGTCGATCCGCGGGTACGCTGCCTGAGGCGGATCAGCCGCCGCGGTTTGGCGGGCGCCTGTATCGAAGGTGTGCTGTCGTCGAGCGCGCCCTTTGTCGCCATCATGGATGCCGACCTGCAGCACGATGAAAAGCTACTGCCCCGGATGCTGGCGATTTTGCAGGCGGGCGAAAGCGACATGGTCGTGGGAAGCCGCTACATCGCGGGCGGCAGTTCCGACGTATTTTCAAAACACCGCAGTTTCATCAGCCGTTTCGCGACCGCCATGGCGCGGCGCTTCACGGGCGTCGATCTGAAAGATCCGATGAGCGGCTTCTTCATGATGCGCCGTGACCGCTTCGAACCGCTGGCGCGCGAGCTAACCACCCAGGGATTCAAAATCCTGCTCGATATCGTCATCACGGCGAAAGGCTCGCTGCGGATTGTTGAGGAGCCCTATGTCTTTGCCGCGCGCGCGCATGGGGAATCCAAGCTGAACACGCAAGTGGCGCTCGACTTTCTGGGCCTGCTCGCCGGCAAGCTGACCGGCGGCGTCGTGACGCCGCGCTTCCTATCGTTCGGGCTTGTGGGCGCGCTCGGCCTGATCGTCCACCTGGCCGTCCTGAGAACCGGGCTCGCCGGTTTTGGTTTGGAGTTTGCCGAGGCGCAGAGCCTGGCGACGTTTGTCGCGATGACCGGCAATTTCATTCTCAACAATCAACTGACCTATCGCGACAGGCGGTTGACGGGGCTCGGCTTCGTCAAAGGACTGCTTGGTTTTTATGCCGTCAGCGCCGTCGGTGCGCTGACCAATGTCGGTATGGCGTCGTGGCTCTACGCCCATCAGCCCGTGTGGTGGCTGGCCGGCGTGGCGGGCGCGGTGATGGGCGCGGTGTGGAATTACTCCATGTCCTCGCTGCTTGTGTGGCGCGTGAAGTGATCCTTCGCGACGGTGCGTCCGGCGTGCGCGGCGCCCTGCTCGGCGTTTTTGTCCTGATCGTATTGCGCGCCGTGGTGGCGGCCATGACGCCGCTGTCCTTCGATGAGGCGTATTACTGGACGTGGTCCCAGCATCTGGCGGCGGGGTATTACGATCATCCCCCTGCGGTCGCTTACGTCATCGGGATCGGCACCGCGTTGTTCGGCGACACAAGCCTAGGCGTGCGTTTCGTGCCGTGGCTGCTGTCGCTTGCGGCAAGCTGGGCGGTGTGGCGTGCCGGCGCCATGCTGCTACGGGATGAAGCGGGCGCGGCATTGGCGGTGCTGTTTTTCAACCTGATGCCGATGATCGGTGTGGAGGCGCTTGTCGCAACACCGGACTCGCCGGAAATCGCGGCTGCATCGTTTCTGCTTTACGCGCTGGCCAAAATCGCCACGACGGAAAAGGGGATCTGGTGGTTGGCAACCGGCGTTGCGGCCGGTTTTGCGCTGCTGTCGAAATACACGGGGTTCTTCCTGGGTCTGGGCATTCTGGTTTGGCTTGTTGCGGTGTCCAAGGAGCGGCGCTGGTTTTTGTCCCTCTGGCCGTACCTCGGTGGCGCGGTTGCGCTGTCGATGTTTGTGCCGGTGGTCCTGTGGAACGCGCAGCACAGCTGGGCATCGTTTGCGTTGCAGTTCGGCCGCGTCGAGAACGGCGGCTTCACCTTGCGCTTCCTGGGTGAATTTATCGGCGGTCAGATCGGGCTGGCGACGCCGTTCATTCTTGCGCTTGCCTTGATCGGGATTGCCTCTTCCGTGCGTGGACGTGCTGCCGGGCAGCAAGGGCTCGCGTTGGCTGCGGCGATGATTGTGCCAGCGATGCTCTATTTCATGTGGCACTGCCTGCACGATCGGGTACAGGGTAATTGGCCCTCGTTTCTCTATCCGGCATTGGCACTTGCGGCTGCGGGCGCCTGTCGGCGCGCGGGCAGGGCGCCACCCTGGGGATTGCGTGTTTCTCGTGCCGCTGCGATTCCCGTTGCCGCCGTCTTGATTGCCGCTGTGTATGCGCAGGCGCTGTTCGATGTCGTGCCCATTCGCGAACCCGTGTCACGCCTCCTCGCGTTCAACATGGCCCCCGTCACACGCGATCTCGAAAACCTGCGCACCCAACAGCAAGCGCAAGCCATCGCCACGACCAGCTATGCGCTGGCGGCGTGGTTCCGGTTTTACATGCCGCGCGACGTGCCGGTCGTTCAGCTCAACGAGCGATATCGCTATCTGAACGAGCCACCGCTTGACGGCACTCTGTTCGACAAGCCCTTCATCTATGTGACGGAAGTGCGGAACGACCAATCCGCGCTGCTGAAGGACCGCTTCAGCGAAATTGCCCCGCTCGCGCGCATTGACCGCACGCGCGGCGGCGCCGTCATCGACCGCTACGCCATCTACCGGGTCAGCGGCCCGAAGGGTGACCCGCTCGATTAGACTCGTTTCGCTTTGGGTTTATCCGTCGTCTCAGAACTCACTCACCATGGCCGGGCTTTGACCCGGCCACCCAGCGCGCCCGCGCCTGCGGGCGCAAAAGAAGTCAACGGCTCGCGGATGGCCGGGTCAAGCCCGGCCACAGGCGCTCGCCTGCTGGTTGGTCGGCTCGGAGGCCGGCCATGGTGAAATATCCACTTGCTCAATGCAAAACGAGCCTACGGAATGTAGAATTTCGCGCTGAGCTGCAGTTGATTTTCCACCGCATGTGCTGCAAGGCCGGACTGTTTACGCTGATTGCGCGTGCTGTCGACGCGGATGGCCTCCGCGGTAACACGCAACCAGTCGTAGGGCAGATAATTCACCGCCAGCGTAAGAGCATTTCCGTGCTCACTGAGGTTTTTGGTGGACGGTCGCTTTTCGTCATTCGAAAAAACATCGGCGCGCGCCGCAATGCGCCAATCTTCGTTGAGCGTCCAGCCCGCCAGCAGATAGGCGGATTCAAAATGCGTATCGCTGTAGAAGAATTTGCTTGGCCTAATAAGCGTATTTCCGATCATGCCCTGGGCCAGAAGGGTGACATCGCCGATCTGCGTGCGTGCGCCCACGTTCCAGAAATCGGTTTCCCAAGCGATAGTTTTTCTGCGAACGGCAGCCGGATCGGCATCGTTGTCGTAAAAGATAACATTGATGGTGCCGAGTCCGGCCTCGTCCCACGACGCGGCCGCATACATGCCCGGACGATCGTCGATTTCCAGCACTTCGTAGGTGTAGAGCGGGGCTGGGAGATGTTGCGCGGCGGCAATCGCGTCGGGCAGGTGCGGACGATCGATCAATCCGGTGACGCGGTCGTGCAGCGCCCAGCCCCGGGCGGCGACCAGTACGCCCGCCGGATCGTTCCATCCGTACACGGACGCCATCGCCGTGATGGTGCGGGCCTCGCTGCGATATTCCAGGGCGCCTTCCGCCCCTATGGTGCGGAGCTCTTCGCCTACCCAGGTGTTGATCGCCGACGGCGTCAGCGTCCATGGGCTGGTCCAGCCGATTTCCGTATTTTCCAGCGAGATAGGCGGAAAGAAGGCGCCGGCTTTGACCGACCATCGCCAAGCGTTCGTCGAGACCGGACGATAGCGCACATAGGCTTCCAGCAAATCGAAAAAGGTCCGTTGCTCTGGCTCGATACGCGCAACCGCAAGGGCGGTCACTTCCGGCGCGATCAGCGCAACAACTTGCCCGACGGCTTCCGCCAGACGCAGCTCGGGTTTGTTGTCCTCAGCGCCGTATCGCAGCTTGCCGAGCTGCCCGTTTTGCCAGGACACCTGATCCGAGGGCACGATCAGACGCAAATCCGCATAGCCGTCGAAGTGGAAATCGATCGCCTGCGCCGGGGCCGATAGGCAGAGCGCAAAGAGGCCTGCGAGAATTTTCCGCATGGGTTTCATGCCGCGTCCGTGAGCGCCGCATCCGCGGCGAGGGGCAGCTCGACTACCACGGTCGTGCCGATGCCTTGTGTGCTTTCAATCGAAAGTGTGCCGCCGTGCAGGTCGACGATTGTCTTGGCAAAAGGAAGTCCCAACCCCGCGCCCTGATGCACTGCATCGAAGACAGCCTTCCGGCGATGGAACGGCTTCAGCACGATATCCAGGTCTTCGGCGGCAATTCCGTCGCCGGTATCGGTGACCGTGATCTTCAGCATATCGCCGACGCAGTCGCCCGATATGCTCACAGTCCCTCCGGACGGCGTGAATTTGATGGCATTGTGCATGATGTTTGTGAGGCTCTGCTGCAGCTTCGCAGCATCCGCTTCGATCAGCGGCCACGAGTCTGCATCCCCGATGACCTCAAGGGTCACGCCGCCCTTCGCGGCGAAAGGCGCCAGAGTCTCAATGCTTCCGGACAGCAATCCGCCGGGGCTCACCGTCTTTCGTGCGATCGCCAGTTTGCCCGCTTCGGCTTCTGACAGGTCCAGCATCTCTTCGACTTCAACCAGCAGATGCTTTCCGCTGTCCAGAATATGTCCAGCATATTCGACGTAACGTGCGTTGTTGAGGGGGCCAAGAAATTGCCGGTACAGCATTTCCGAAAAGCCGATGATGGCATTGAGCGGCGTGCGCAATTCGTGACTCATGTTCGACAGGAATTGCGCTTTGGCTTCGTTGGCTTTGACCGCCTGGTTGTGTGCCAGTTCCAGCGACGTTACCGCCCCCTTAAGGGCGGTTTCGCGTTCGGCGATGGATTGGGTCATATGGTTTAACGCCGAGGATAACTCGCCGATTTCATCGTCACGCCTGATGTAGGGCATCGGACGATAATCGCCCTTGGCGATGCGCCGTGCGGCCGTGGCGAGCGATTCGAGAGGCCGGGAAACGCTGTGCGCAATGAACATCGCGCCGATCAATGCGAGGACTAATGCGCCGCCAAGCAGGAGCAGCATCGGGGTAATCACCGCCCGATAGGCGCTCAACGCTTGCTCAAGCGAATAGTCCAGAATCGCCACAATAGGGCGGCTACCCTCCGCTGCGGTGAGGCGGGCCATCATCGCGAGGCGGTCGCCCTTCTGCTCTGTGGCAACCGCCGCTTCGGCGGACAACGCTTCCGGAGAGGCAATCTGGAGCGTGGGCAGGTAGCCTTTAGTCTTGGAGACGACGGCCCATGCCCCGTTGCTGGTTGTCGTCGCAAGTGCAAGCGATTGCGGAATGGGCGAAAGCTCGCGCAATTTCTCGAGCAGTGCATCATTTACCGGCACGCAGGCGGCAATGAAGGCAATCGGAACCGGAGCGCGGACGGGGACGACCACGATCCAATAGACAACACCGTCGAGCACAGCGAGCGAAGTGCCCTTGTCGTTGTCGTTGGCGGTCGTGATCAGTTCCGAGAACGGAAACGCATTGCCAACATCGCGCCCATCCGTCGTGTCGGCGGTAATCTTGCCGTCGAGTCCGACCAGCAGCATGCGTGTGGCGCCGACGCGGTTGCCGTGATTGCGCAACGCCGAAAGCGCCGTCGCCTCATCGTGCTCGGCGACGGCTTTGCGTAAGCCGTAATCCAGCGAAAGAACTTCGACATCGTCGGTCACGCGTTCCGACAAGACATTGAGTTGCCGCACGAAGACCGACGCAGTCGCTTGCAGTTCGGCTTTTGCCTGTTCGACGAGCTTGCTGCGTATCACGCCATACGCAAACAGCGCCGTCACGCCTTGCAGCACGACCAGCGTTGCAATCAGAAACAGCGCGAGGCGTTTGCGGAAGCTCATCGCATCGGCTCAGTAGCTTCCGGCATGGCTGCGGGACGTTGGCGCGGACGACAAAAGCTTCATCGTGATGATGAGACGCGTGGAATCGCCGGACAGTGCGGCGCGCAAACTTGGCAGTTCGCGCCCCGGCGGGAATTTGGGATGCCAGACAACCGCACGATAATTTCCGGCTGGAACGTCGGATATGGCGGCTCGCCCATCCGCGCCAGTCAGCGCCGTCCATGGACTTTCGGCGATGTAGGCATAGGCGATCATGTGATCGTGGATATTGCAGCCGAGTGCGGCAACGCCGGGCGCATCGAAGGCGAGGGGCTGCGATTTTTCTCCGCGCGCCAGCGTGATCTCGAACTGTTTCGCGGCCGAGAACGAATAGACTTGGTGGGTGGTCTGATCGTTGTTGGAGAAGGTGACGTGGCCGCCTTTGGGAATAAGGGTCACCAGCGGCAGAAATGTTTCATTGCGCTGGTCGATCGTTTTATCGGTTGCCAGCCGCGTCGACGCAGCAGGCATCGCCGTTTTCGAATCGGGAACCAATGTCACAACAGCATTGGGAACCGGATGGCCGTCTTGATCGACAACCTCTCCGGTAAAATTGGTGGCAAGCGCCGCTCGACCCGAAGCGAGCAACACCCCCAATGCGAGCGGAAAAAGCCATTTCCCCATGGCTTAAAAGCTAAGGGAATTTGGTTAACCGAACCTTTGTTAAGTGCTTAGCAAAAGGTTAATTGCGCAAGTTTTCCCGGGAATTTTGTTAACCTAGGTTAACACCTTCGCCAGCAACGGCAGGCTGATGTCCATCCGGTAATCGATTCCGGAATGGTCGTCCGGGAATTCCTCATAGATGTGCGGTACGCCCAGGCCGGTTAACGTCCGGTGCATACGGCGCGCGCCATAAACCAGATTGTATTGGTCGACCGTACCGCAATCGATGAACAGCAGTTTCAGCCGCTTTAAACCTTCATGGTGCGCTTTGGCCAAAGTGAGTGGGTCCCACTTCAGCCAGTTTTCCCAGCGTTCCGGAATGAACTCGCAGGTTTCCAGATCGACAGGCATACGCACGCCCAGGAATGCGCTGGGGTCGGGATCGTAGGTCGCGCACATGCAGAGCGTCATCAGCACATGCACGTCGTCGTCCTTCACCTTGCGCTTGGCAAAGAAGTTTTCCAGCCAGCGCTGAATGCTGCCGCCTTCTTTCGCAATAGCGCGCAGGGCACGGGGAATATCGGGCAGGTTGAGCAGCTCAAAACCCATGTCGCCGGAATGGCACGCCGCCGCCGACCAGAAATCCGAATACAGCAAGGCGTGTACGATCGCGCCGTATCCACCGGAGCTTTTGCCGAAAACGCCGCGATGGCCGTGACCGCCACAACCTACTTGCGCTTCGACAAACGGCACTGCTTCCTGCAGTAGAAAATCGGCCCAGCGTCCGACGCCGGCGCTGTTGATGTATTGATTGCCGCCGAGCTTGGTGAAGCAATCGGGAAACGCAATCACCGCCGGCGGCATGTCCCCCGCCGCGATCAGCCGGTCGGACTGTTCGGGGATATTCTCGTTGAAATTGCGCCAATTTGTGTGCGACGGCCCGCCGCCCGTAAAGCCGGCCAGATCGATCAGCAAAGGCAACCCGCGTCCGTCATGCCCGGCGGGAATGTAGACGTCGACGGTGCGCGCCGTGGGGTCACCAAGCGGATTGCCTCTGAGCACCGCGCTCTCAATGGTGAACCGTTTTACCGCGCCAGCCGGCGTCGTCGGATCGCGTCGCATGTAAAAGCCTCGTACGAGTGTTTTGATTTCTATCGCATATCTTGCCAGCAGGATAATTATGGCAACCTGTGTGACGGAGAGAGCTCCCCCTCACCCCAACCCTCTCCCCCTTCGGGGGCGAGGGAGATAACGCGCCGTCTCCTTCTCCCCCTCGGGGGAGAAGGCCGGGATGAGGGGGCGGTCTCACCGGGCAAGGGGCCCGTAAAATTCCCGCAACGCGGCCCGTGCCCGCTCTTTGTTGTATCGTGCCGTTGTCGCAAATCCCGCCTCGCGCATCCGGCCAATTTGAGAATCGTTCTGCTGGGTGCCGATGACGATCCGCGCCAGCGCGTCCGCGACTTCTTCCAGATGATCCGGCGCAAACCAGAAGCCGTTTTCCGGCGTCGCGTATTCCTTTGCGCCGTAGCCGGTGAAGCCCGCAACAATGGCGCCGCACGACATGGCTTCAAGCGGCACGAGACCGAACGATTCCAAGAATGGCAGCGATAAAACCGCCATCGATCTCCCGAAAATCTCGGCGGTCTCGCGTTCCGTGCGGTTGTCGATGATGTCCCATCCGGTGCCGAGCTGTGGATATTTCAGCGTGAAGATTTTCTGGATGGCGGCGGCTTCGCGCGGCAGCTTTCTGGGAATGACCGCAATCTGATTGTGCTTCTCTCGCGGCTGGAAAAGGGCCGGATCGACAAAGCAGGGCAAAACGGCAATGTCCGAAAGCTTGAGAACGCGTTCCAGAAATCCTTTGGCGATCTCGCTTTGACAGGCTATGCGCTCGAACCCAAGGGAGCCGTACCGCTCCGGCGCAATCGGATTGAACAGCGTGTAATAATGCGCCTGCGAGAACAGCACCTTGCGCGACGGCAATTGCAGCAGATCGAGCAGCGGTCCGTTCAACGCTTCCGGGAAGACCAAAAGGTCATCGTCGCCGGCATTCAGGCGTGTCAGCAGCTTGGCACTGCTTTCCAGCCAGGTTGGCTGGCCATCGGGCTGATACACCCAGGCGTCGAAACCCATCTCCGCCAGCAGTTCCGCATGGCGGTGAAACACCTTTATGCCGCCGGTGATTTCATGCTTCCGAAAGGGGGCAAGAAAAATTATCCGCGCCACAGTTCGCTCGCCTCCTCGTCAATCGCGGCGAACCACGCCTTTAATAATACGCGTCATGCTGAGGTGCGCGGCCGTTCTTACGGACGCGCCTCGAAGCACGCAGGGTAGCTGCAACTGCAAATCATCACCGCAAGCTGGCGTTGATCTTATCCAGCGTCGCGGACCCCGGACACAGCTCCTTTTCGCCCAAGCCATTGAGCGGCACATCCACCGTGTTCAGCATGGAATGCATGTCGCGTGGATTGTCGTCCAGATAGATCAGGCCGGTCACCAATTCGCCGGCCGCCGCGCGGCTTTGCAGATAATTCATGGCGGCGATGCGGTTGTGCGGATCGTAATCCCCATGCAGCTTGGCCAGCCGTAATTTCGAACCGTCGTGCAGCGCCACTTCTGTGGAGGTCCCCGGTTCGTAATCCACGGTGATCGGTTCGCGCGCGTCCATGAAATCCAGGCGGTTCACCGCTTCGTTGTGGGCGCGGACGAATTCGAAACTTTTGGTCGAGCCGGCGTGATTGTTGAAGGCAACACAGGGGCTGACCACATCGATGAATGCGGGGCCGGGATGTGACAGGCCGGCCATCAGCAGCGGCACGAGCTGTTTCTTGTCGCCGGAGAAGCTGCGCGCGACAAAGGTAGCGCCGATCTGCAAGGCCAGCCCCACAAGATCGAGCGCGGAATCGTTGTTGGTGCCGCCTGCCTTGCTCGTGGAGCCGCGGTCGGCTGTGGCCGAAAACTGGCCTTTGGTCAGGCCGTAGACGCCGTTATTTTCGGTCACATACAGCATGTTCACGCTGCGCCGGACGCAGTGCATGAATTGGCCAAGACCGATGGATGCGGAATCGCCGTCGCCGGATACGCCGAGATAGATCAGCTGCTTGTTCGCCAGATTGGCGCCGGTCAGCACGGAGGGCATACGCCCGTGCACGGAGTTGAAACCGTGGCTTTGGCCTAGAAAATAGTCCGGCGTCTTGGACGAGCAGCCAATGCCCGACAGCTTCGCCAGCCGGTGCGGTTCGATGTTCAGCTCGAAACATGCCTGAATGATGGCCGCGCTGATGGAGTCGTGCCCGCAGCCGGCGCACAGCGTCGAAATCGAGCCCTCGTAGTCGCGGTGCGTGAAACCATGTTCGTTCTTGGGCAGCGCGGGATGATGGAATTTCGGTTTGGCGAGATACGTCATTCCGCAGCCTCTTTGGCCTTCATGTGCAGGCGCTCGGCGATTGCCGACGTGATGAAGCGCGCCGTGATGGGCGTTCCGTCATAGTGCAGAACCGAGATGAACCGCGCCGGGTCGATGGCGCATTCGTTCACCAGCAGCATGCGCATTTGCGCATCGCGGTTTTGCTCGATGACGAACACCTGATCGTAGGAATTGATGAACTCGACGACTTCGTCCGCGAATGGGAAGGCGCGGATGCGCAGCGTGTCGAGATGCAGCCCCAACCCCTCCAGAGAGGCCCGCGCCTCTGCCATCGCAGCCGAGGTCGACCCGAAATAGATCGCGCCATACCGGGCTTTTTCACGCGCCTTGTGCACCACCGGCGCCGGCGCCAGCGACTTGGCGGTTTCGAATTTCCGCAGCAGCCGCTGCATGTTGTCGACATAGACCGAGCCGTCTTCGCTGTACTTCGCGAAGCGGTCGCGTGAGGAGCCGCGGGTGAAATAGGCGCCCTTGGTGGCGTGCGTGCCCGGCAGCGTGCGGTAGGCAATGGCGTCGCCGTCAACATCGAGATAGCGGCCGAACGTTTTTCCAGCGTCGAGATCTTCGGCGCTCATGATCTTGCCGCGGTCATAAACGCGGGATTCGTCCCATGTAAGCGGCTCGCAGAGCCAGTCGTTCATGCCGATGTCGAGATCTTCCATGACGAAGATGGGAGTCTGCAAGCGTTCGGCAAGATCGAACGCCGATGCGCCCATTTCGAACAGTTCGCGCGGGTCTTCCGGGAACAGCATGACATGCTTGGTGTCGCCATGGCTGGCATAGGCGCACAGCAGAATGTCCGCCTGTTGCGTGCGTGTCGGCATGCCCGTGGAGGGGCCGCCGCGCTGCACGTTGAAAATGACCGCGGGAATCTCGGCAAAATAGGCCAAGCCCAAAAATTCCTGCATCAGCGAAATGCCCGGACCGGACGTTGCGGTGAACGCGCGGGCGCCGTTCCAGCTCGCGCCGATGACAGCGCCAATGGCGGAGATTTCGTCTTCCGCCTGAATGATCGCGAATTTGTTCTTCTTGGTTTCCGGATCGACGCGATATTTCCGGCAATACTTCATGAACGCTTCGGCCAGCGACGTGGACGGCGTGATCGGATACCACGCGGCGACCGTCGCCCCGCCATAGACGCAGCCGAGCCCCGCGGCATCGTTGCCGTTCAGGAAAATGCGGTCGCCCACGGCATCGGCTTTCGCGACGCGCAGATTGCAAATGCCGGACAGATGTTCCTGCGCGTATTCGTGCCCCATGCGCACGGCGCGGATGTTGGACTCCAGCAGCGCCGGTTTGGAGCCATATTGGTCGCTGATCAGCTTTTCGACCGCGGGCAATTCCATGTCCAGGATCGAGGTCAGCGCGCCGACATAGATGATGTTCTTGAACAACTGCCTCTGCCGCGGATCGCTGTAGGTGCGATTGCAGATTTCCGTCAGCGGCATGCCGATCACGTTCACATCGGAACGGAATTTCGATTCCGGCATCGGCTTGGACGAATCGTAGAACAGATACCCGCCCGGATCGATGGAGGCGATGTCCTTGTCCCAGGTCTGGGGATTCATCGCGACGACGATATCGCAACCGCCGCGCCGCCCGACCCAGCCCTGACCGGAGACGCGGACCTCGAACCAGGTCGGCAGGCCTTGGATGTTCGATGGGAAGATATTGCGCGTGGCGATCGGCACGCCCATGCGCAGGATCGCGCGCGCGAACAACTCGTTCGCCGACGCGGAGCCCGAGCCGTTCACATTGGCGAATTTGACGACAAAGTCGTTGGTGGCTTTGATCGGCTTAGACATGGCAGCCCGCCTTCGCGGTGTTGAAAAGGAATTTCTGCATGTCCCAGGCGCCGGTCGGACAACGTTCCGCGCACAGACCGCAATGCAGGCAAAGATCTTCGTCCTTCACCATCACGCGGCCGGTTTTCAGCGCCTCGGAAAGATAAAGGTCCTGGGTCTCGGGATGGGTGGACGGCGCGGTCAATTGCTGCCGCAATTCGCGCTCCGGACCGTTCGGCGTGAAGGTGATGCAATCCATTGGGCAGATGTCGACGCAGGCGTCGCACTCGATGCATTTGGGTCCTTCAAAAACCGTCTGCACATCGCAGTTGAGACAGCGTTCGGCTTCCAGGAACGCCTGCTTCACGTCGAAGCCAAGTTCGACCTCAAGCCGCACATCCTTCAGCGTCACTTCGGGCGGCGCGTGGGGGACCTTGTAGCGGTTGTCCGGCGAGATGCCGTTGTCATAGCTCCATTCATGAATGCCCATCTTCTGGCTCGAGAGATTGGTCAGCGGCGAGGGCCGCACATTCACATTGTTGCCGCTGCAGTGCAGATCAATCGAAACGGCGGCCTCGTGTCCGTGCGCCACCGCCCAGATGATATTCTTCGGGCCGAACGCCGCATCGCCGCCGAAGAAAATCTTCGGATTGGTGGACTGCATGGTTGTTGCGCTGACCTTGGGCATGTCCCAGCGGTCGAACTCGATACCCAGATCGCGCTCGATCCAGGGGAAGGCGTTTTCCTGGCCGACAGCGACCAGCACATCGTCGCATTCGATATGTACGTCCGGTTCGCCGGACGCAACGAGCGAGCGGCGCCCCTTTGCGTCGTATTCGGCTTTGACCTTTTCAAACACCACGCCGGTCAGCGTGCCGTTGTCATGCCTGAATTCCTTGGGCACCAGGAAATTGAGAATCGGAATGCCTTCGTTCATGGCGTCTTCCTTTTCCCAGGGTGACGCCTTCATTTCCTCAAAGCCGGACCGCACGACGACTTTTACTTCATCGCCGCCCAAACGGCGCGAGGTGCGGCAGCAATCCATGGCGGTGTTGCCGCCGCCGAGCACGATGACGCGCTTGCCGATTTTGGTCGTGTGCCCAAAGGACACGCTGGCCAGCCAGTCGATGCCGATATGGATATTGGCGGCCGCTTCCTTACGGCCCGGCATTTCCAGCTCGCGCCCGCGCGGCGCGCCGCAGCCGACAAAGATGGCGTCATAGCCTTCATCGACAATGGCTTTCAGCGAGGAGACACGCTGGCCCAGCCGCAATTCCGGCTGGAGACCGAGGATGTAATTTACTTCCTCGTCGAGCACCGCTTCCGGAAGACGGAATTTCGGGATCTGCGTGCGCATCATCCCGCCGGCGCCGGGGTCCTGATCGTACAGCACACAGGTGTAGCCGAGCGGCAGCAGATCGCGTGCGACGGTCAGCGATGCCGGACCTGCGCCGATCAAAGCGATGCGCTTGCCGTTCTTCTGCGCGGGGGCAACCGGGAGCCTGTCGCGGATATCGCTTTTGTTGTCGGCCGCGACGCGTTTCAAACGGCAGATCGCCACCGGCTGCGCCGTCTTGGCGCCTTCCTCGACGCGTCCGCGGCGGCAGGCCGGTTCGCAGGGGCGGTCGCAGGTGCGGCCCAGCACGCCGGGGAACACGTTCGAGTGCCAGTTGATCATGTAGGCGTCGCTGTAACGCCCTGCCGCGATCAGCCGGATATACTCCGGCACGGGCGTATGGGCCGGACATGCCCATTGGCAATCGACCACCTTATGAAAGTAGTTCGGGTCCTTGATATTGGTGGGAGGCATTCCTGGGTCTGAAATAGGCCCCGGCGCTTGCGTTACACCTGGGCTCAATCGTGAGGCCGCCGATTCTCCGGCCTCAACACCCGCCGCTTGACCATCCATGTCCGTAACCGCTGCTCCACCCCAAATTGGCTCTATAGGCCGTGTGAATCACCGACGTGTTCTGGTTGGCTCTTGTTCTTCCTCACGCGCGGCAATGCTAACGCCGCCCATGCGCACTTTTCGGCGCAGGAATCGGGCGGCCTTTTTCCCGAAGGTCTATTTACACCATGAAACGCGGTCTGGCGGAAATTTTTTGGCCGAGTGCGGGATTATTGCCTAACAAAAACAAAGGCCATGGCGGCAGCGCCATGGCCTTTGAGGTTTCGTTCGTTAGTCCAGGTAAAAGTCCGGCTTACCGCGACGGCGAGGCCGCCGGGACGGGTCCGCTGCCCTGAGCCGGGGACGGCTGAACGGTGTTGCTGGCCTGTTTCGTTCCAGCCTGTGCGGGCTCGATCACGGTGTAGCCCTGCATCGGCGTCTCGGCCTGCGTGACCATGGGAAGCCGCATTTCGCGAATGTCGGCCGGCGTCGGATTTGGGGCCGAGCCGATGTTGCGATTGATGTTCTGCTGCGGGTTGTGAAACCAGTTCCCAGCCGCTGCCGGCGTGGCAAACGCTGCCGCAACCAGTAGCAGGGGAAGGACAAATTTCGTCTTCATCGAATCCTCCAATGCGCTTGCGCCTGCCGGGCGGGCAGACTGTCAAGTATAAGAAGCAGGAAACAGGTGAGCCGCAAGCGAGGAATTTCAACCAGACCGGGAATATTTTCACGCGAAGATGAGCGCGTTCAGCCGAAATTCATAAATGCGGATAGTGGTGAACAGTGCCTTCGGCATCGCGCAGAAGGTGGCTGTCTCCGTTTGCTTCTACATCGGACAAGCCAAGATTGGCTTTGGAGTAGCCGCCCGGAATGTCGAGCACATAATGCGGCAGGCACAAACCTGAGGCACGGGCGCGCAATTCGCGCAGAATCGTCTGCCCCTCTGCGATGGTGACGCGGAAATGCCCGGTGCCCGGCGCCAGATCGGGATGGTGCAGATAATAAGGCTGTACGCGCAGCTCGACGAGGGCGCGCATCAGCTCTTCCAATATCGCCGCGTCGTCATTGATGCCGCGCAGCAGCACGCTTTGGGAAAGCAGCGCAATGCCGGCATCGGCAAGCCGCGCAATCGCGGCGCGGGCGGCGGGGGACAGTTCCCGCACGTGATTCACATGCACGGCCAGATATGGCGTCTTGGCGCATTTCAGTGCCCGGATCAGTTCGGCGGTTATGCGGTCCGGATCGGCGACCGGCATGCGCGTATGCCAGCGAAGAATTTTGACGTGTGGTATGGCGGCAAGGCGCGCCGTGATCTGCGCGATCCGCCGGGGCGACAATGTCAGCGGATCGCCCCCCGTCATGATGACTTCCCAGATATTGGAATCCGCGGCGATGTAATCGAGCGCCGCGTCCAATTCGCCAGGGGAAAGCATCTGATCTTCGCCGGGGCCGACCATCTCGCGGCGGAAGCAGAAGCGGCAATAGACCGGGCAAACATGCGTCGGCTTCAGCAGCACCCGGTCGCGATAGCGGTGCACAATCCCTTTGACCGGGCTGTGACGTTCATCCCCAATCGGATCGTCCCGCTCAAACGGCTGAGCGTCCAGTTCGGCGGCCGTCGGCACGAATTGTCTGGCAATCGGATCGTTTGGATCGTTGGCATCGATCAGATCGGCCATCGCAGGCGTCACGGCCACGGCGTAACGGGCGGCAACCGGCGCCAGCGCATCGACGCGCTCCGGCGCAATCAAGCCAGCCGCCGCCAATTCGGCGGGCGTCCTCAATGTGCGTCTTCTATCAAGCATGATCAGGCCGCAGCCAGGACGGCTTTTTTTACCGTTGGCGGCAAATCGATCGGCCGGAAGAATGCCTTGGGGTAAAGATAATCTTCCCCGGATTCATCGATAACCCGAAGAAGCCCCAGCTTCTGCGCGGTAGTATCGCTGAGGGATACATAGATTTTCCGCTTCTCGAGCGAGACGGAATAGCCGTCGTTTTCGATGCAGACAACGAGATGTTTGGATTCGCCCTTAGCCATGATCTTCCAGAAAATGCTTGATCTTGAATTCCTTGCGGCCGATTCCGGCAGCTTCGTACCAGTGTAACTCAGCCAGCTGGATGGAGCCATCAGCCAATCGAATGCGCGCCACGCCCTTGCATTTTCGCCATCGGCCCCGGCCATACACTTTCCGCAAGCGGCTGATTTCGCGTATGGCCGCGCCGCTTGCAAACGTCTCAATATGAGAATGGAACCGATGACGTCGAAGGTCATAGTGCCATCGGCGTCCAGATGACGTGATCGATTGAGGGGGCGCCGGTGGCGAGCATGATCAGGCGGTCGAAGCCGAGCGCGACGCCGGATGCGTCGGGCATCTCTGACAGCGCCGCGAGGAAATCTTCGTCGATGGGGTAGCGTTCGCCGTGGACGCGTTGCTTTTCAGCCATTTCCGCTTCGAAGCGGCGGCGTTGTTCGGTGGCATCGGTCAGCTCGCCAAACCCGTTGGCCAATTCCACACCGCAGACATACAGCTCGAACCGCTCCGCCAATCGCGGATCGTCGGCACACGCCCGCGCGAGCGCCGCTTCCGCGCGGGGGTAGCGGTCCAGGATCGTTGGCGCATCCAGTCCCAGCCGAGGCTCCACGCGCTCGGTCAGGATGCGGCTGAACATGTCGGACCAGGTGTCGTCCGGCGCCGTCTTGATGCCGGCTGCATGCGCCGCGCCTGCGAGGGCGTTCGCATCCGGCGCTCCGTCAGCGTCCAGCGTGGCAAGGAGATCAATGCCGGAATAAGCGCGAAATGCGTCCACCACACTGGTCCGAACGGCTGCGCAGGACACATCCGCTTCCCGTTCCCGAAACCGGAACACCGGATTACCGGCTTCGGCGGCGGCCAGCCTCAGGATCGCCAGGCAATCGGCGATCACTGCATCGTATGGTTCGCCCGCCCGATACCATTCCAGCATGGTAAATTCGGGGGCGTGCAAAACGCCCCGCTCGCGATTGCGATAGACCGCGCCCAAGCTGAAGATGCGCCGCTCGCCTGCCGCCAGCAGTTTCTTGCAGGCAAATTCCGGCGACGTGTGCAGGTAGAAAGTCTGCTTGACCGTGTCCGGGCCGGTCCGCTCCGTGGCAAAGGCGTGCAGATGCGCCTCATTACCGGGGGAAACCTGCAGCGCCCCGCACACGACTTCCAGAAAACCCTGCTCGGTGAAATAGCGGCGGACGGCGTCGCGCACCCGCCCCCGCGCCAGCAGCAGGGGACGGCGATCCGCGTGGACGTTTGGGCGCCACCATGGCGAGCGCGCAATCATCTTAGAAGCCCGTCTCGCGCCCGCCCAGCAGGCCATCTTGGCCGGGCAGAAGGCACCTGCTATGACGCCACGAACGCTGGAGCGCGTTCGAACGTCGCTTCCCGGCAGCAGAAAAGAGGCACAGCGTGGTTTCCGTCATCGCCAGCAGCATTCGCAAGGGTAACGTCGTCGAAAAGGACGGCAAACTTTATGTCGTCATACGCGCCGAAAACATCCATCCTGGCAAGGGCACGCCGGTGACGCATCTGGAAATGCGCCGCATCTCGGATGGCGTAAAGACCGCCGAGCGCTACCGCACCACGGATTCGGTCGAGAAGGCGTTCATCGAGCAGAGCAAGTACAATTATCTCTATCAGGACGGCGAGCACTACGTCTTCATGGACCCCAATAATTTCGAGCAGATTCATGTGTCCGGCGATATCCTAGGCGACATGAATGTGTATCTGACGGAAAACATGGAAGTGAGCATGAGCTTGCATGACGGCACGCCGATTTCGATCGAGCTGCCGGCCCGCGTCGTGCTGGAAATCATGGAAACCGAACCGGTGGTGAAGGGCCAGACGGCGTCGTCGTCGTTCAAACCCGCGGTGCTGTCCAATGGCGTGCGCACCATGGTGCCCCCGCATATCAGCGCGGGCACGCGCGTGGTCGTGCAGACGGAAGACGGCGCGTACTTGGAACGGGCCAAGGAATAATCTGGCGGCAGCCGTTTAAGGGCCGCCAATGAATTACCGCCACGCCTATCACGCAGGCAATTTTGCCGATGTCCTGAAGCACGCGAGTCTCGTCGCGGTGCTGCTGCATCTGCGCAAGAAAGAGACGCCTTTCGCCGTGATCGATTGCCACGGCGGGCGCGGCCTTTACGACCTCGGCAGCGAACAAGCGAAAAAGACGGGTGAGGCGGATGCCGGCATAGGCCGGCTGCTGCAGCGCGATGCGCTTCCTGGGGTGCTGCAGGATTACGCCGAAATTGTGCGCGGGTTTGGACCTTCCGCCTATCCCGGATCGCCACTGATCGCGGCGCGGCTTCTACGGGACAAGGACCGGCTTGTCGCCGTTGAAAAGCACCCCGAGGAATATGCGGCGCTTGCTTCAGTTCTTTCCAACAACCGCCGGGTCCGGCTGATCCAGGGCGATTACGTCACAGAGCTGACCAAGCTCCTGCCGCCGCCGCAGCGGCGCGGCTTGGTTCTGATTGACCCGCCTTACGAAAAGGATGGGGAATTCGCCGAAGCGACGAAATCGCTGATTGCGGCGCACCAGCGCTTCGCGAACGGCATCTTTCTATTCTGGTACCCGGCAAAGGAAAGACCGGCGGTCGAGGCGTCGGCGGGCGAATTGCTGACCGCCGGGATCAAGGCGTTGGTGCGGATAGAGATTGATGTCGGACGGCTGCCGCCGATTGAAGGGCGCGAAGGGCGCCTGTCGGCAACCGGACTTTTGGTCGTCAATCCGCCCTTTGGCTTTGCCGATTCAATGCGGGAGATCATGCCCTTTCTGGAACAGCACCTGGCGCAAGGTCCCGGCGCATCGGGGCGGGTACACGTGCTCGCGGAACGGTGAACGTCGCCCCGTTTTCTTAAAGGTTTGGTTTACGATTTGTTTACGGGTGGGCCCGATATTGATGCCTGCGATGGGGGGCGACTCAAGGTGGAGGCGCCTGTGAACTATCTTAGGCGATTAAGGCCGGAACCCTGTAGGGCCATCATATTCGACGGGCAGCAAGCCGTATCCGCGAAAGCCGCGAGTTTGCGCGAGCGTGCCCAACGGTATCGCGACCTCGCCAAAATATTTTACAATCCGGACGTTGTCGTGGAAGTCGAGGCGCTCGCAAGTGAATTAGAGAATGAAGCAGCCGAATTGGAGGCCGCCGAATTCTTCTTTCCACACGCGGCGTAACGGCAGGGCGCCCGGGCGCGGCAATTAGAAGTCCGGCCTTTCGGCAATCGGCGGATGCTCGATCCCCAAAGTGCGCCCTTGCGATGCGTTTTCGGCGCAAACGCGCTCGTCAAATTCATCGCGGGTGAAGCGGTAGGTAACATCGCCGGACCAGGGCGCGGTGTATGTTTCCGGGTCTTCGATCGTCACATGCACGCGAAGGCCGTTCTTATTCGGCGCAAATGTTGTGTTGCCTTGCCTGCCGCCAAGCCGCCCCGATGTCTGTTCGTGCCGCTCTTGCGCGGCGCGGGCTTCCGCATCGTCGATCAGACGGTAGCGCTCGACCACGTGCATGGCTTTGCTCTGGGGCGTACCGAAACGGTCCACCATCGTATAGGGGCCGAGTTCGACGCCGGCGGTGTCGACAACCAGCGTATCGCCTTCATAGTGGCCTACCGAATCGCCCATTGCCGATGGCCGCAGATTCGCCGGATGCGCGACGTTTAACTTTACGTGCCGGACCTGCACATCCTGGCCGTACACGAGCGTCACCTCCGTTTTCGTCTGTAAGACCGTCACGCGCTGCTGCATGCCCAGCAGGTAAGGCGGCGAATAGGGATGGCATTGGTTGGACGGGTCTAGAATATCGTGACCGCTCGCCGAGCCTTCCCCCATGCGCTTCACGATTTCAGCCGCATGCGGTTTGAGCAGCGGGCTCATATAATCCCCGACCAAGGGAATCGGATCGCCACCGCCGGTCGTCGGGGTGCTGGCATCCTTGCCGATGCGCCTCAGATTGCGCAGGGGCCCAGGGCCAGATGCGGGCGCTTCCAGATTGAAGGCGTTCCGCCCCCATGTGCCGCCGAAATCGGGGATGGGCGCGGAGGAAACCGCGGCAGCCGGAACCGCCATTGCCGCCAGCAGGAGCACCGCCAAGGCGCGGGTTTCAATCATGCACATCACTCCCAATCAGAAATCCGGCCCACTTCAGAAATCAGGCTTCTCCGCCGCCGGAATCGGCCTCACATCGTACTGAAAATAACTGGCGCTGTTTTCCGCGCACACCACTTCGACCACCGGACGGCCGTCTCTGCGCTTCCAACGCTGCACCGCCGACCAGGGCATGGTGAAGGCGCCGGGATCTTCTACCGTTATCGCCGCCTCCAAAGTCTTGCCGCCGTCCAGCAGCTTAAAGCGTTCGATCACGTGCAGCTGGGCCGTGTGCGGCGTGCGGTAATTGTCGACAAAGGTTTTGTCGTTGAACCCGATCGTGTCGACGACCAGCACATCGCCTTCATAGCGGCCGACGGAATCGCCGTACCAGGCGGTTCGCGGATTGGGCGCGTGCGGCACATTCATGCGGATGTGGCGCACCTGCTGGTCGTATTCGGTGACGATCAGCACCTCATTGGGGGTTTGCAGGAAGTAAATCGGCCGGTCGCGCTCGTAGACGTCAAATCCGGGAACTCCGCCCGGCCAGCAGCGGTCGCGCGCCGTAAAAGGGAATTTCCCGGCGATCACGTCGTCATTGGCTTTCTTCATCTGCGCCGCGGCCCAGGGCTGCAGGATCGGGTTTCCCAGATCGGCGACATGGAACATCAACTGCCCCTGCGCTTGGGCCAGCGGGCTGTAGGTATGGGCCGCGTCCGATGTGATAGGGCCGGCGCCGCTTGCGGGGGGAAGGAAGTCATCGCCCGCGGGGCGATCCGGAACCCACATCGCATTGGCATCGGCCGCAAAATTCGGGATCGCGCTTTCCGGGACCGCGGCTCGCGAAACGGATAGCGAACAGAGCGCCATTCCAGCGGCGCAAATCAGGCCGGGCAGGGCCCGGCGCATCGAAAGCAATCGTAGGTCCATAAGCCGGACTGTCCCTAGCAGCGCCCTGGTTTGTCAACAAAGGGCCGCTCGCCGTCAATAATACGAAAGGTCCTAAGGGCGCGTATTGGCAGGCGCGAGTTATCCGGCGCGGGCGCTGTTTGAAAATGCGTCCGGGGGTGCTATCCGATGGGCATCCGGGAGCGATGGCCGTGCTCGGGTGGCTTTCGGGCGCCAACGCCGCTCACCTTGCGCTCCCGAGCAAGCTTAAGTAGTTGACTAAAGTTAGACGGACAGGTGGCTGAGCGGTTGAAAGCACCGCACTCGAAATGCGACGTACGGGCAACCGTACCGGGGGTTCGAATCCCTCCCTGTCCGCCATAAAATATAAAATAAACAATATAATCAGTTACTTATAAACGATACAAATACCTACCCCCAAGCCTACCCCCAAGGCGCAGATCGCTGCCACCAAGCTGGCTGCCATAAGCCTCAGCCGCGATCCTGCCAGCTAACAATCAATT